>JAMIIV010000199.1:0-74440 GCA_035913415.1 Fibrobacteria bacterium
CCTCTTGCGACAGGGCGTGTACGCCGCGGTGGACGTTGGCGCGTTTGGTCCGTTCGAAATTCGCCATGGCGGAGATGACGGATTCCGGGACCTGGCTGGAAGCCGCGTTGTCGAGGTAGGCCAGGGGCTTCCCGTGGACCGTCCGCGACAGGATGGGGAATCGCGCCCGTAGGCCCGCGATCTCGGCTTCCGTGAAGACGCTCATCCGATGCGGCCTTCCACCAGGCGCTCGAGGTCTTCGCGCACGGACTCCCAGGGAACTGACCCCACGACCTCTTCGGCGAAGGCCTTCACCAGCACGCGTTTGGCGTCCTGTTCGGACAGGCCCCGGCTGCGCAGGAAGAACAACGCCTTGGCATCCAGGCGACCCGTGGCCGAACCGTGGCTGCATTTGACGTCGTCGGCCCAGATCTTCAACTGGGGGCGCGAATGGATGGTGGCCTCGCGGGCCAGCAGGATGTTGCGGCTCTGCTGGTGGGCCTGGGTGCCGTCGGCACCGTGGTCCACCAGGAGGTTGCCCACGAAGTTGGAGCGCGCACGGTGGTTTGCCAGCGACTTCCAGGTCTGGTTCGAGACGCAGTCGCGTGCCAGATGGCGCACCGAGGTGAGGGCGTCGGCGAAATCGGAGCCCGAGACGGCCGAAAGCCCCGAGATCTCCAGGTGCGCGCCGACGGCGGCGAGGTCGGCGTGGAGCTCGCAACGCGACAAGGACGAGCCCAGCGCGAAGTGGCGCGCATCGAGCCGGGAATCCTGCTCCAGGCGCACGGCCAGGGCGTTCCACGACCGGGCCTGGGCCGATCCGCGCTGCACGCGCACGTGCTCCAGGCGGGCGCCCACAGGCAGGACGGATTCCGTCACGGTGTGGCTGGCGGTGGGGATGCCTTCGGAAGACACGTGCGTTTCCAGAACCGAGAGCCTGGCTCCGGGTGCGGGCATGAGAACATGGCGCAGCCACGAGCTCCCCGAACCGATGTCCAGGATCTGGACGGGGCCGGGCAGCTCGACGCCTTCGGCGACGCGCACGAACAGGCCGTCGGTCCAGCGTTCCAGGTTCAGTTGCATCAGGGCGTGGTCGGTCGGATCCGTATGGCCCAGACGCGCCTTGACGTCGGCGGTGCGGGCGTCGATGGCGCTGGAGAGGGGCTCGATGCTCCACTCGCGAGTGGGTTCGGGAAGGCGCGACAGCTCGCGCTGGAAGATGCCACCCGAAAACACCGCCACGGCCCAGGCCTCGGGGGCCTCGAACTCGGCGGCCAGCGCCGAGCGTTCGTGGAAGGGCACGGCGGTGGTGTCGGGCATGAGTTCGCGCACGTCCAGGTGTTTCCAGTCCTCGTGGTCCTGGGTGGGCAGGCCGATGCGCGCCACTTCCTTCTCGGCGCGGCGGCGCATGCCCAGAAGCCATCCCGGTTCCTGGGCGGGGCTCATGAGGCGGCCGCCGTGAGCCACTCGTAGCCGCGTTCCTCGAGTTCCAGGGCCAGTTCCTTGGTGCCCGACTTCACGATGCGGCCCTGGTGCAGCACGTGCACAAAATCCGGAACGATGTGGTCCAGTAGGCGCTGGTAGTGGGTGACCACCACGAACCCGCGTTCGGGGCCGCGCAGGGTGTTCACGCCTTCGGCGCAATCGCGCAGGGCGTCAATGTCCAGACCCGAGTCGGTTTCGTCCAGCAGGGCCAGTTCGGGCTCCAGCACCAGCATCTGCAGCACCTCGTTGCGCTTCTTCTGGCCGCCCGAGAAGCCCTCGTTCAGCGAGCGGGAAACCAACGAGGGATCCATGTGCACCGATTTCATCTTCTCGCGCAGAAGTTTGAGGAACGCTCCACCGTCGAGTTCCGGAAGCCCCTTGTGCTTGCGGTGTTCGTTCAGGGCGGTGCGTAGGAAGTAGTTGTTGGCCACACCGGGAATTTCCACCGGGTACTGGAAGGCCACGAACACCCCTTCGCGGGCGCGGATTTCCGGAGCCAGCGCCAGCAGATCCTGGCCCTTGTAGGTGATGGACCCTTCGAGGATCTCGTAGGCGGGGTTGCCGGCCAGCACCTGGCTCAGCGTGCTCTTGCCGGCGCCGTTGGGCCCCATGATGGCGTGGACTTCGCCGCGGCGGACCACGAGGTCGAGACCCTTCAGGATCTCCGTGTTTCCGGCCCGGGCCCGCAGGCCCCGGATCTCGAGAAGAACGTCGCTCATCGTGGATCTCCCGTCGTGGCGTCTCCTGGGCCGATCCCGCGTTCGCGGGCCTCGGCGGACCAGGAAGAAGTGTCTCCGCTTAAAATAGAACCGAAATGGTTCGGTATCAACCGATGCCGAGGTCCGGAATCCATTCGCAGGGGAATGTGGGCTGGCGTACGGAATCGTGGTCGAGCATTTCTCGGCGGTTGAGCCTCTCGAGACCAGCCGCGGTGGGCCTCGACAGGCCCGACCACCGAACGACAAGCTCGATCACCGGGGAGCCGAGCCCGCCCACCGAGAGCGGCTCGGTTGCGGGGTGGGCGACACTTGACCAGGTCGGCAGGATTTTCGACCTCCCCGGACATGACCCTGCTCCCCTTGTTCCTGGCCCTGCTCCCGTCCTTGGAGCTCACCCGCTTCTGGCCGTCCAACCGACCCGATTCCGCGGAGACGTTTTCCACCCTGCGGCGGCACGAGGTGGTGGTGTTTCCTGTCCGGATCGATTCCGCCGCCTTCCGTGACCAGATCCTGGGGGATTGGGTGTACCTGCATTCCACCGACGGGTATCTGCGCCGCCGACTCCCGAGTTCCGGTTGGAGGCAACTGGGGGCACGGCTCATCTTCGAACGGGTGGACGAGGAGCGGGTGGTGAAGCCGATGTTCTACCAGCACTTCTACAACGCACGACAGGGAATGCTCTTCGAGGGGATCCGGTACAGGATCGTGGACACGACAAAAAACGCCCGATGGCAGAACGACACGTGTTATCCCATTGGCTACATCTCCCGTTTCCCGTCCGATTCGGGAGTGGACATGGGCGGCTGGTGCAATTCCGACAAGAGCCATGACCCCACCATTCGCTACCTGGCGGGGGACACCCTGGTCATCGACCAGCGCGATGGCAAGTTGACGGTGTTCCGCCGCCGCTGAACTCCACCGCTGTGGCCGAAGGGCAAGCGTTGGGTGATCGGATCGCGGTGGCCAATCGGATCGCGGTGGTCGAGCCTGTCGAGACCAGCCGCGGTGGATCTCGACAGGCTCGATCACCGGGTGGACAGACTCGATCACCGGGTAGAGGCTCGACCACCGATAAGAGCTTCCCGTCGAATCTCAGCGCAGCCCGTCGGCGATGCGGCGCAGCTCCGCGGGAGGCAGAGGTCCGGTGACCAGCAGGGACAGGTCGCCTTGACGGCGCACGACCACGGGGTCCGGACCGCCCAGGTGGCAGGGACGGTCGCCTTCGCAGTCGTGGAAGGCGCGTTTGCCGCGGCTGGCGAAGACCGAGACCAGACGGGAACCGTCGCTCCAACGCAGGTGGGACAAACGCCGACGGTGGCCCTGCAGCCAACCTTGGCCTGCGGGTTCGAATCCTGGAGGCAGCCACGAGGGCATGGGGGGAGCGAAGCCGATGGCTTGTGCGACGGCTTGCAGGTTCGGTTCCTCGTGTGGCACCGGGGCGGACGGACGTCTGTGGAGGGTCCAGCCTGCGGGCACCGAGAAGGACGTCTCGGGACATCCCCGGCCGGGCTGCAGTTGCAGCATGTGGCGGGCGCCTGGGCCGGGGCCTTCGCCGCGCAGAAGCAACGGGAGCGTGGTGTCCATCCAAAGCCGCATCGCGCCACCGCGAGGGCCGCGCACGGTGTAGACCATCACGGAACGACCCAGGAGAGTGTCGTGCCCGTAGACCACCGGCCGAGGCATGCCCGGGGGCGGGCCTCCGCGGCCGCGGCGGGACTTCCAGGTGCGGGTGGCGGGATCCAGCAGGACCATCGAGTCTCCGGCTTCCCACATCGCACGGCCGTCGCGGAAGTCGATGCGCGACCCGGATGGACCTCCGCAGGCGGTCGCGGTGTCCTTCTTCCCATCGGGGCGTTCGAGTTCCACGCGCCCCGACCACGGAAGTCGCGAACGCCCCGTGATGGCCGAATCCATCCAGGTGGGGGGAGGCACCGCGCGATGGCGCGAGGGTGGAGCTCCCGGAGGCGGCTCGTCCGGCGGTGGTCCCGGAGGCTCCCAGGCCGACAGGAGCATGGCGATGATGGTGGCGATCATCGTGAAGACTCCACGGCGGCGACCACCCAGGGGTCGGCCCAAGGGTCGGTGAGGGTGGCGTCGACGTGGGCTTCCTGCCAGGCGGTCTCGGGGGCGGCAGTCCGCGACATCCAGGTCGCGATGCCACCGACGACCAGGGCCAGGGCCGCCATGGCGGACAGAATGTGTCTGCGCGCCACGAAACGCGCCAGCGGGTGCCGGCGGGGGCGGGGCGGGCGCAACGCGGACAGGCGCGATTGCAGGTCGGTCCAGTCGGAGCTGCCTTCGCGGCGCGGCAGGTTCCGCAGGGCGTGTTCGAGGTCTTGGTCGTTCATGGTGCGTGGCTTCCGCGAAGAAGGTATTCCTTGAGGCGGGTCCGGGCCCGGGACAGGCGCGAGAGCACGGTGCCGCGGGGTAGGTCGAGGATTCCCGCGACCTCCTCCACCGAGCGTTCGTCCAGGTAGTGCAACACCACCGGAAGCCGGAACGGTTCGGGCAGGGATTGCACCGCCCGGTCCAGGCCCGACAGTGCCTGGCCTTGGGCGAGGCGATCCGACGCATCGGGTTCGGGGTCGGAGAGGGCCTCGAGAGTGTCGTCGGTGGGGAGGTCGTCGAAGCGGTTGGTGCGACGCCAGTGGTCGCGCAGCAGGTTCATCGCGATGCGGCGCAGCCATCCCGCGAAGGCGGCGTCATCGCGCAGTTCGTGGAGGCCCTGCCAGGCCTTCACGAAGGCCAGTTGCACGATCTCGTGGGCGTCGTGTTCGTCGTCCACCAGTCGAACCATCACGTTGTGCAGGTCCGGGCGGGTGTGCTCGTAGAGATCGCGGAAGGCGTTCATGTCTCCCCGCCGCGAGGGGGCCACCCAGCGCACCCAAGGGCGGGGCTTCGCTGCGCTGTCAGCCCCCTTCGGCGGAGCCGAGGGAGCGTGCCGTTGCGGTGCCGAGATCTCGGAATCCATGGGGCAAAGGTGCCTTTCCGCAGGGCACGACGCCCGCATGTGCGTGCCCACGACGCCTGGAGGTGAGAGGATGGCGCTGGCGGTGGACATGCCTCAGTCGGCGTACGGTGTCGGTGGCGCAACGGCGGGGGCCAGGACGACCAGAAACGGTGTGGGGCTCGTCATGCGCGATTCCTCCGTGTCCGCGGGATGCGGTGTTCCAGAGGAGGACGCACGAGGCGCCGGGGCGATTCCCGGATTTTTGCGTCAGGGACCCGAGGACAGCGACACCGGCACCAGCAGATCCTTGGCGGGGCCCCACAGGCCGCTGGCGGCCCGATTCTCGATGGCCTGCCGCAGCGGGTAGCTGTGGGGAATGGGCCAGCCGGTGGCCAGGAATTCCCGGGGGTCTCCGGAGGCCAGGTAGGCCGATGTGGACCAATCGGCGCGGCGCCGTTCCAGGACGATGGGCGCCAAGAAGGCGTCGAGTTGCGCGTCGCGGCCGAACCACTTCTCGATGCGCAAGACCATGAACATCTCGCGGATGACGGAGTCCGTTTCGCCGAGCAGGCGCGACAGGGTGGCCATGCCGGCGCTGTCGGGGGGTGCCGCGAGGTCCTGCAGCGCCCGGACCGTGGTGCGCAGGGTGAGCCTGCGGACCAGTTCGTCCATCAGGCGCGGATCGAAGGACGGACGCGGTTGGCCGAGTACCACCACGGCGTTGGACACGGCGCGGCGCAGCAGGGTTTGACGGAAATTGACGGAATTTGCGGCGCCCAGCCAGGGAAGCAGCTCGGTGAGCAGGACGGTGTCGGCCTGGGCGACCTCGTGGGCGAAGGACCTCACGAGGAAGCCGTCTTGCCCACCCAGGGAATCCAGGTGCCGCACCAGGTTGGTCTGCGAGTCGGGCGGGAGGCCTTGGAGGCGCAGGACGTCGGCCAGGTCGCGGCTGAAGGAGGGGTCGCGCACCAGGGAGCCGTTGGGGTCGCGGGCGAGGGAGTCGAGGAAGGCGCCGGGGGGGCGCTGCGACGCGCCGGCGCGTCGGGACAAGGTTCCCAGGACGGAGGTGGCTTCCGGGGAGCGCTGGTCCCGGGGCTTGGACAGGGTGGTGTAGGGGAGGGGGAATCCGGTGATGCCCCGGGCGAGGGAATCGCCGAAGGTCTGGAGGGAGCCTGGGGAACGGTGGGTCAGCCAGGCGCGACCCACGGCGTCGGTGAACAGATTGATGCCGGCGCGCAAGGTGTCGCCGGGTTGGAAGCTGCCGGCGGGCACGATGGTGGTGAGCACGTCGCTGGGAGAGACCAGGGAAAAGACCAGTTCGGAGGCCGACCAAGGGATGGAGGCCGCGAAGGCGCCGGAACTGTCCGTGATGCCGGAGGCCAGGACACGGGTGGAGTCGGAAAGGGTCCAGCGGGCGGCGATCAGAGCCGTGGTGTCTTCGGCCGAGCCGATCACCACGGCGGTGAGTTCGTTTTCGACCTCGGTGCTGGCGGTACGGTCGCTGGCGCAACCGGCAAGGGAGAGAGCCACCCATGCGGTGGTCACCCCGATGGGGTGTGCGAGACTCATGGCTCTTCCCGCGAGTTGCGGACCTGCGAGACCGGGAAGACCTGCAGCAGCGACTGGTAGACGCGCCGGGAGTCGCCGGCGACGCCGGTCCAGAACTTCTTGTTCTCGGCTTCCGACAACTGGACCATGCGTGCGCGCAACTCCTTCAGCTCCTGGCGGAAGGTGCGGAAGCCCTCTTCGGAGAGCACCAGGGTGAGGGCGGAGACGTCGCGCTCCTCCTTGGGGATGCGCTCGACCGCGTCGAGTCCGAGTTCCATCTGGGCTCGAATGTAGCGATAGTAGTGTTCGGGCCCGAAATGCGGGACCTTCTTGACGTGCTCCACCGACGGACGCAACTCGCCCGAGGCGAAGCGCTTGACCATGCCCAGGCGCTCCAGGACGGCGATGCCCTCCTTGGCCTGGGCCGCGGTGATGGGGGGATTCAGGGACTTCGCGAGTTTGGCGGGATCGCCTTTGTACGGTTCGATCAGAAGCCATTCCCGGATGGCTCCGTAGTACCACTTGCTGAAGTACTCGAAGCGGTCGGGGTCGATGAGGTCGCGCGGGACCTCGTGGAAGCTGGCCAGCTTTTCGAAGGCGCGGTTGCGGGTGGGCACCGTGGGGGCGTGGACGTAGTCGACCAACGTCTGGAAGTACAGCTCCTCGCGCGCCGACAGGTTCAGGATGCGCGAGAACGCTTCCATCTGGGGACGCCCCAGCTTGCGGCGTCCGGCCAACAGGTCGGCGAGCCATCCGGAGGTCTTGACGCCCAAGCGCGACTGGATCCAGCGCTGGCTGATCTTCGCGTCCTTTTCCTTGAGCCCTTGAAGTGCGTCCTTCAGGAAAGCCCGGTAGTCGGTGTAGTGGAAGATCGAGATCACGTCCATGGTCCTGGGTAACAGGATACCTCTAATTCCCCGGTGGCGTCTCCTCCGAAGGAGCGTGCGGTGCCGCCCGTGGCCTTTCCTCGCTAGCCGGCCGCGGGCGGCGACCTCCTGTCCGGCTCGGGCCCGTGCGGTCCCAGGTCAGGCGTTGGGACCGTGTCGGGACCTCCTCGGACAGGACGTCTTTCGCACTCCCTGAAGATCGTCTCCAGTTCCCCCCGAGGGCATCAGGAGCCCCGGTATATCCGCTCCCGGATTGGGAGCGATTCTCTCCGCCCGCCCGTTCGAGACGCGCCTTCGGCGCTTCTCAAGCATGTCCCGAGCTTGTCAAAGGGACGCGCGGTGGTTTGGGCCGTTCCGAGGTTTTTCTCCCGCTCTCAGCCCGGGGCGCGGGCGGGGCGGATGGAGACGATCTTGCAGGGGATCAGGGCGTCTTCGTCGTAGTGGTACACCGAACACATGCGGTGGTAGCCGTCGGCCACCAGCACGCGCCCGCCGTTTCCCGTGCGCGCCAGCAGGATCGGTGACAGCGCCTTGCCGTCCTCGATCTTCTCGTGGTTGCGCTCCACGTGGCTGTTGGACACGCCCAGCAGGGACAGGCTCGAGGCCCGGAAGATGTCCTTGGCCTTGAAGGCGGTCATGGGGGCCTCGCGCAGGTCCTTCACGACCCGCTTGGCCTCGTCTTCGGTGTAGTGCAGCGACAGGTACGACAGGGCGCCCGGATAATTGTGGTCCTCCGGCTCGGAAAGCCAGTGGATCTTCTCCTTGTCGTCCTTCTTGCCGTTGCCCATCGTCGCGGTCCTTGGAGGGTGTGCGTCCTTCCGTGACCGCGCGGGAAGCGGCGCGGACGGCTCATACCGTGCAGGGTAGAAATCCACCCCGCCAGAAGCTCCGTCCACGTGCCGCCTGGAATCAGGTGTTGGTGTCGACCGCGGGCTTGCGCAGCGAATCGGGGCGGACCGGCCGCGCCTTCAGAGTATCGGGCAGGATCTTGGGGAGGGTGGGGCGCACCGAGCTGTCGGGACGGATGGGGCGCACCTTCAAGGAGTCCGGAAGACTGGGGTGCTTGAGGGAGTCGGGCAGGGCGGGGCGCACTTTGGTGGTGTCCGGGCCGACAGGGCGGACCTTGGATGTGTCGGGGCGGACCAGCGAGCCGGGGCCGGCCTTGGGGCCTTCCGGCCAGCGTGGAGCGCGCAGGGTGCGCAGGCTGTCCCAGGTGGCGGAATCGAGGGTGAGGACCGGGCGATGGGCCTGGCGGAGGGAGTCGAGGATGGCGTGGGTGGCCGAATCCACGTGGACGTGCCGACGACCGCGGGGCACGAAACCCAACAACCTGTGGCCGGCCGAGTCGCACCGCACGAAGGCGGGACGCGCCCCATCGGGAAGGCGGATGCGGAAGGAACCGTTCGAGTCGACGACGACTTCGCCGAGGAGGGCGGAGTCATCCCCGAGCGCCGCGGCGGTACCGGCACGGAACGCCGAGACACCGGTGAGCGAGTTGCCGTCCGATGCGGGTGCCGAAGAGGTGGAGTCGTTGCATCCGGCAAGGGTGGCGGCGAGGGCGAACCCGGCCGCGAGCGCGAGCTTCTTCATGAGTCTCTCCTGGTGTGGAACGGTGACGGGACGAGTTGGCCCCGGGCACATCAGGAAGATCGGTCCCCTGCGTTGTTGACGCTGGGGGGAGGGAAGGGAAAGCGCTCCTGGACTGGGAGCGGTCGATGGGGAGCGGGATCTGGGAAAGCAAGACGATGCCGGTTCCTTTCTACATTTCCCGCGATCGTGACGAGCGCCATCACCCGGGCGTTTGTCGATTCCCCCCAGAATTCCCCTCGCCAGGAGTTTCTCCCATGCGTATCCCTCGCCTACTTGCCGCGATGCTCGCGACGGCAAGCATCGCTTCGGCACAGATGGTGGTCAGTCACCAGTCGGCCTCCGCGGCTTCGCCGACCAACCAGATCAAGCCCTACCTCCAGATCGAGAACAAGGGATCCACCGCGGTCGATCTTTCGAAGATCACGATCGACTACCTGATGTACGAGCAGAACCTCCTGCCCACGGCTCTGGTCGCCGACTGCTGGTGGACTTCGGTCGGGGCATGCGCCGATCTCATCGCCGAGTTCGCGTCCATCCCGCTGCAGCAGGACGGGACCCGCAAGGCGAACCTGCGCGCGCGCATCGGCTTCGCCAAGGGATCGCTCGCGGCAGGTCAGAAATTGACCATCGAGTGGGGGCTCCACGAGCAGGGGTACCAGCACGTGTTCGACGAGGCCGATGACTGGTCGTTCACGTCGGCCAACGGTCAGTGGAACATCGATTCCCGCGTGGCGATCGGTTCCAGCGGAACGGGCTCGACCGGGACCGGCATGGTGTGGAAAGGTCTGGTTCCAGGTCTTCCCGCCGCGGCCACGGCGGGTGACGTGGTGCGCAGCCAGGCGCAAGACGCCTCCTTCGTGTACGACGGCGCGAGCTGGGTGCTGCTGGCCGAAGCGGGCAAGGTCGGGCCGCAGGGCCCGGCCGGTCCTGCGGGGGCCACGGGTTTGCAAGGGCCGGTCGGTGTGATGGGTCCGCAAGGTGTGCAGGGACCTGCAGGCACTTCGGGCGGGAGCGTCGATGTCACCGCGTTGCAGGCGCAGCTCGCGGCGATGCAGACGAGTCTCGCCAGCCAGGCTGCGGCCATATCGGCACTGACCGTTCTTGTCGGGCAGGGAAGCGGAACTCAGGCACCCGCCGGGACGATTGCGGTCGCGGCGGGCGAGGCGCACAGCCTGTTCCTGAAGAACGATGGGACGGCGTGGGCGACGGGAAACAACGGGTTCGGTCAATTGGGCGACGGAACCACGATCAACCGCATCGAACCGGTGCAGATTTTGGCAGGGGTGAAGGCGATTGCGGCGGGCAAATCCTACAGCCTGTTCTTGAAGAGCGACGGAACGGTGTGGGCGACGGGATTCAACGAACGCGGCCAGCTGGGTGACGGAACCCTGGCGAACAAGTCGACTCCGGTGCAGATTTTGACCGGGGTGAAGGCGATGGCGCCCGGTGTTTATCACAGCCTGTTCTTGAAGACCGACGGGACGGTGTGGGCGACGGGATCCAACGGTCGTGGCCAGTATGGTGACGGAACCACTGTTGGCAAGCAAACCCCGGTGCAGGTTCAGAGCGGTGTCGAGTCCATTGCTGCCGGCATGTTCTTCAGCCTGTTCCTGAAGACGGACGGAACGGCATGGGCGGCGGGGATGAGCCCTTTCGGCCAGCTGGGAGCCGGGTCCTCCGAGGACAGGCCGACTGCGGTGCGGATTTTGACCGGCGTGAAGGCGATCTCTGCGGGCTATTCCCACAGTCTGTTCCTGAAGAGCGACGGGACGGCGTTGGCGACGGGATGGAACGCCTACGGTCCGTTGGGTGACGGGACCACCGAGAACAAGTTCGCTCCGGTGCAGATCTTGACCGGCGTGAAGGCGATCTCTGCGGGCTATTCCCACAGTCTGTTCCTGAAGAGCGACGGGACGGTGTGGGCTACGGGATTGAACTCCTACGGCCTGTTTGGCGATGGGACCGGCGTGGATGTGTTGACTCCCGTGCAGGTGGGGGGCGGAGTGAAGGCTCTTTCTGCGGGCTATAACCACAGTCTGTTCCTCAAGACCGACGGCTCGCTCCAGGCTGCGGGGTTGAATTCCGACGGCCAGCTCGGGGACGGAACGGTATCCGGAAAGTCCATTCCAGTCCAGATCAACTACTGAGTCTGGTTTCCGGCGCCGCGTAGCGGCGCCGATGGCGCCAGGGATGCCGCCCTTCGGGCCGGGACCCCGCATGCCGAAGGCGCCGGAAGGCGCGTCGGCGAGGAGGCCCGGTAGCGAGGGATGTGTTCCCGAGCGGAGGCAGCCCGACCCCGGCGCGATGCCGGGGGGCGCCCCTACTGCGGGCCTAACCCACGCTGCCTTCCAGGCTCACGGCCAGGAGCTTCTGGGCCTCGACGGCGAATTCCATGGGCAGCTCGCGGAAGACTTCCTTGCAGAAGCCGTTGACGATCAGGTTGACCGCTTCTTCCGGGGCCAGGCCGCGCGAGCGCAGGAAGAAGAGCTGGTCTTCGGAGATCTTGGAGGTGGAGGCTTCGTGCTCCACCGAGCCCGTGTCGTTGTGGACGTCGATGTAGGGGACGGTGTGCGCGCCGCAGGTCTTGCCGATGAGCAGGGAGTCGCACTGGCTGTGGTTGCGCGAGCCTTCGGAGCCGCGGTTGATCTTGACCTGGCCGCGGTAGGTCTGGCTGGAGTGCCCGGCCGAGATGCCCTTGGACACGATGGTGCTCTTCGTGTCGCGGCCGATGTGGATCATCTTGGTGCCGGTGTCGGCCTGCTGGCGGTTGTTGGTCACGGCCACCGAGTAGAACTCGCCCACGGAGCGGTCGCCCTTGAGGATACACGAGGGGTATTTCCAGGTGATGGCCGAACCTGTCTCCACTTGTGTCCAGCTCACGCGCGAGTTTTCGCCTTCGCACAACGCGCGTTTGGTCACGAAGTTGTAGATGCCGCCCTTGCCGTCCTTGTCGCCGGGGTACCAGTTCTGGACGGTGCTGTACTTGATGAACGCGTCCTTGTGGATGATCAGTTCGACCACAGCGGCGTGGAGCTGGTTCTCGTCGCGCATGGGGGCCGTGCAACCTTCGAGGTAGCTGACCTGCGCGCCTTCTTCGGCGATGATGAGGGTGCGCTCGAACTGCCCGGTCTTGGCCGCGTTGATGCGGAAGTAGGTGGACAGTTCCATGGGGCACTTCACGCCTTTGGGGATGAACACGAACGAGCCGTCGGAGAAGACGGCGCTGTTGAGGGCCGCGAAGTAGTTGTCGGCCACCGGCACCACCGATCCCATGTACTTGCGCACCAGTTCGGGATGCTCCTGCAGCGCCTCCGAGATGGAGCAGAAAATGACGCCCACTTCGCCGAGTTTCTCGCGGAAGGTGGTGGCGACCGAGACGGAATCGAAGACGGCATCCACCGCGATGCCCGCCAGCGCGGCGCGCTCCTGCAGCGGGATGCCCAGCTTCTCGAAGGTGGCCAGCAATTCGGGGTCGACCTCGTCGAGCGACTTGGGTCCGTCCTTCTTGGGCGCGGCCCAGTAGCTGACATCCTGGTAGTCGATGGCCGGATAGGCGACGTTGGCCCAAGTGGGCTCTTCCATGGTCAGCCACTTGCGGTAGGCCTTCAGTCGCCATTCCAGCATCCATGCCGGCTCGTTCTTCTTGGCCGAAATGAAGCGCACGGTCTCTTCGGACAGGCCCGGTGGAAGCTGCTCGGTCTCGATGTCGGTCACGAACCCGTGTTTGTAGCCCTCATCGAGATGGCTCTGCAGGACGTCGTCGGTGGCGGTCTCGGGCATCGGCCCCTCCCAGGGTGTCGTGTACGGGTTTAAAATAGTACCGGAATGGTTCGGTATCAATCGAGCGGGAGATCCGATGTCCAACGCGGCATCGCGATGTTCTATGATTTGGGGCATCGGAGGCTCGCCCGGCCCTATGCAACTCACCCCTCGCGTCCATCGGTCGCTTGCCGGATTCGGCTTTGTTGCGCTGCTGACAAGCGCGGTGTTGTCGTGCCATGACGGCGGCGGAGCCACGGGAGGCGGCAACAGCGCCCTCTTCGGCACCCTGTCGGTAGGATTGCCCGACGCATCGGGAATTCCCGATCCCGACTCGGTGCTTTGGCGCACCTCCTGGACAGGCGGCAAAACCGATGTTTCCATCGATTCCGCCACCCGGAGAACCCAGGTCTCGTTCGTGTCGCCGGGGCTGGATGGCTTCGATACCGTCGCGCTGTCCAGTTGGACCCTGGGACTGCGGACAGGAGTGGGGCAGGCCGTGCGCGAGGAAGGTTCGAGGCTGCGCCTTCTGGAAGACTCCTGGACCGTGGATTCGGCCGCCTGCGCGATCCTCCAGCGCCGGCCCGTGTTGGCGCGCTCCGATGCGCTCCGGTTTCCCGCCTCGCCGGCGGGTTTGGTGCAGACCTGCGCCGCGTTGGTGGTGGCGGGTGATTCCGCCGTGGCGGGAATCCCCCCCTTCGTCCCCGTGGGCATGGATTCCGTGGCGCTGATCGACGCCATCGCCCGGAGCCTGGCACGCGAGGGGCGGTCGCTCCACGACATCGCCGCCCAGGTTCCGCGATTCGATTCGGCCACCTGGGGCCCCATCCTGCGGGAGCGGGTGGCCGCCGGGATCCTGCAGCCGCAGGAGCTCGCGGTCTTGTTGCCACCGCCCACCGTGACCCCTCCCGACACCACCGCTCCCCCAGACACTACCGTCCCCCCCGACACTGTGGCGCCCCCCGATACGACCACCCCTCCCGACACCACTGTGCCTCCCGACACCGCCTCGCCGGTGGACACCCTCGATCCCGTTCCCCCGGACACGCTCGCGCCCGAACTGGTCTTCCTGGAAGGCCCGGAATCCGTTCCGGAGGATTCGCTGGAGGCCCGATTGGTCTGGATGGTTCTGGACGACCGCGGCGTGGCCCGGGTGAAGGTCGACGGCATCGAGGTCCAGGTCCGGGAAGGCGTCTACGCTGTGCGACGGAAATTGACATTGGGGGCCAACGTCGCGCGGATCGTGGCCCAGGACAGCGCGGGCAACACCACCCGCGACAGCATCGTGGTGGTGCGCCGCGACCAGACCGCCCCGACCGTCGTGCTGGTGTCGCCCCACCGTGGGGCGTCCGTGCCCGACGCGACGGGAGTCATCATGTGCACATGGACGGTTTCCGACAATTCCGGGAAGGTGGTGGTGCGCGTGGGAGGCGAAGTGGTGGTCCCGGCAGCCGGCTTGCACAAGTCCGTCCGGCCCCTCGGGTACGGCCGCAACAACATCGTCCTGGAGGCCACCGACGCCTCCGGCAACCTCACTCGGGACACCTTGGACGTGTCGCGCCGCGACCAGACCCCACCGGGTCTGCAGGCGTGGGCCGGGACCGCCTCGGGCAAACTTCCGGAGGGCACCACGAACGCCTTCGTGTCGTGGGTGGCCACCGACAACCACAAGGTGGTCTCGTTCCGGATCGCGGGCACCGACGTGACGGCCCTGGGGCGGTTGGGATCGGCCAGTGCGGCCTTGCACAACGGGCGCAATTTCGTGGTGGCCGAAGCCGTCGACAGTTTCGGCAACCGCGCCCGTGATTCCATCGAGCTGGTGGTGGGGCGGCGCGTGGTGTCGGTGTCCGCGGGAGGGTACCACTTCGTGGCCCTGGATTCGGACGGTGGAGTGGTTTCGTGGGGGCGCACCGTGTCGCCGCCGCCGGTGGGAGAGCCGCTGCGGGCCGTGGCGGCCGGACGCGTCGGGGCCCTGGGAATCACCCTCGACGACCGGCTCGTGGCATGGGATACCTCGGGCGCCGTGTTGTCCTTTCCCGCGGCTGCCGCGCGGAACGTCGCCCAGGTGTTCGTCTCCGAGCAGAACTGCGCCGTGATCCTGCGGGATTCCACGCTGGTGACCTGGCGCCACGGCGCCACCACCGCCGATGTTCCGCCCACTTCCAAAGCTCTATCGATCGTCTGGGGCAGCACCTTCGGATTGGTGCACCGGCTCGACAGCACTGTGGCGATGTGGGGTACGATGCCCGGAACCCAACCCCCGGCCGATCTGGGCAAGGTGCGGTCGCTCGGTGCCGGCGGTGGACACGCGGAGGTGGTGCGCGCCGACGGCGTGTTGCGCTGCTTCGGGTCGCCGATCTCCAACACCCCGGCCATTCCTTGCCCCGACGGCGCGAGGGGAATCCGCAGCCTGGTGTCGGGAACCTGGCAGGGGTTGCTGCAACGGGAAGACGGCGGCATGATGGCCTGGGGCTTCAATCCCGCCGATCTCCTGATCGGTCAGGTTCCGTCAGCGGCGCCGGTTCCGGCGCAGGCGATGGCCGTCGGGCTCCACGACAACCTCGTGGTGCGACCCGACGGTCGGGTCTTCCAATGGGGGTACATGAGGTACCCTCCCCCGGCCTCGGTGCAATAGGGGCCGCGCCCCTGGGTCAGGTCTGGGGTGCGCGGACGCCCTGCGTGCGCGAGCCCAGGAAGGGGCGGATCATCTGCAGGAGGGTGATGCCCGAAAGGGAGTCGCGCAGGGCCTGGTTGATGATGCCCCAATTCAGCCGGGTGGGACATTGGGCGTGGATGCCGCAATCCTGGCCGCCGCCGTGTTCGTGGCATTCGGTGAGAGCGATGGGGCCGTCGACGGCCGCGATCACCTCTTCGAGGGTGATGGCTCCGGCGTCGCGGCTCATGTGGTACCCGCCGTTGACGCCGCGCTGGCTGAGCAGCAGTCCCGCACGGCACAACAGCTTGAGCGTCTTGTTGACCATGGGCAGACTGAGCCCCGATCGGTGGGCCAGATCGGAGGAGGAATAGACCGTGTTGGCGCCGCCGCGCGCGAATTGGGTCATCAGCAAGATGCCGTAGTCGGCTTGTTTGGTGAGGCGGATCATCCTGGCAACCAAAATAGAACCATTATGGTTCTGATTGCAGAGGAGAGATTCTCGGGAATCGATCCGCTTCCTGGCGCGTCTCGGGTTTGTACCGTGGGGATGCGTTCCCCGATCCGTCCTTGGAGCACCGCCTTGATCCCAGTCCTGCTCACCTTGTCCTGCTTGATGTCCGGCCCTCTCGATCTGGCTGAGGAGGCCTATCTGCGCACGGTGCTGCGCCGGAATCTTTCCCTTCGCATCGACAGCCTGGAACGCGAAGGGGTGCGTGAAGGCGTGGTCGGGGCGGCTTCGGCCCTGCGCCCCCAGGTCGGTCTGACCGGCGATGTGGCGGCCAGCCGAGGGGAAGGCGATCGCGTGGTCGAGCACCTCCAGGGATCGGCGGTGGCTCGCCAGTGGGTTCCCACCGGCGGTACGCTCGAAGGCGGACTCCTGGGAGGCGCCACCCGTGTGAGCGAGGACGGCCGGGACCGCGATGTGGACACCGCTGGTGTGGAGGTGTCGTTCACCCAGCCGTTGTTGCGCGGTCGGGGGGCCGGATCCGAGGTGGCCTTCGCGCACCGCCAGGCGGCGCTGGCCGTGAAGGTGAAGGTGCAGGGGTCGAGAGCCGTGGTGCATGCGCGCTTGCTGGAGGCGCGCTCGGCCTTCTGGAAACAATTGGCGCGCGCCCAGCTCGTGGCGGCCCGGGTCGAAGACAGTGCACGCACCGCCAAGCTGCTCGAGGCGGCTCGCACGCGCCTGGCCATCGGATCGGGCTCCGAACTGGACACCCTGCAAGCAGGTGCCGAGCACCTGAAGTCCATGTCCGACCTGCTTTCGGCCCGATCCGACGAACGTGGCGGCTGGCGCGAGATCCTGGGGCTTTCGGACAGCTCGGGGGTGGAGCTTCCGCTGCCCCAGCGAGGAGCCTTGCCACCGCCGTTGGAAGGTCCTCTGCCCGACAGTCTCGCCCTGCTGGCCCTGGCCATGGAACGTTCGCCGGAGCTCGCCCAGGCGGCGGCCCTGCTGGAGAAGGCCGAGTCGGAGCGGGATCAGCGCGGACAGGCCCGTCTGCCGAAGATGGACGCCACGGCGCTGGCCCGCCACGATCTGCTCGACGGGGGCTGGGTCCTGGGCGCCAGGGCCCGCCTGGAATGGGACATCCCCGACGGTGCGGGGCGTTCTCGGTACCGCCAGGCCCTGCTGGACCTGCACGCGGCCGGCACGCGCCGCGAGGCCGCCAAGCAGGAATTGTCGCGGCAGATCGGGGCCCTGGTGGAGTCCGTCGCGGCCTCGCGGGCGCGTCTGGACATGGCGATCCGCCTGGCTCGCGCCCAGACGCGCCGGTTGGGCGCCTCCGAGGCGGGGTGGAACCTGGGGAAGATCCCCTGGACCGATCTCTCCGCCTCGCGGCGGGATGCCCTCGATGCCGAGGCCGCCGCCTGGCAGGCGCTGGCCTCGGCGAAGATGCTGGAAGCGGAACTGGAATCGCGCACGGGCACCGGCCCGGAGCGCCTCGGATGGAGCGCGGAATGACGATACGACGGAATTTGACCAATCTCGGCATGGTGGCGTTGTGGGCCGCGCTGGCCTCCTGCAAGGGGGGCGTGCCGAAGGAAGAGGGCCGGATGGTGGTCGCTTCGGGCGCCACCCTGCGCGACGCGGTCCGGCTGTCGGGAACCGTCGAGCCGGTGGTTTCGGTGGACCTCAAGGCCGAGGTATCGGGGCGCATCGTGTCGTTGCCGCGCGAGGAGGGGGCCCAGGTCGCCAAAGGCGATCTGCTCGTGCAGCTCGATCCGGAGCCCTTTCGTCTGAAGGTCGATCGGGCGCAACTGGCCGTCGATCGCGCGCGCCTCTCGGTGGCCACGGCCAAACGGGAGCTTTCGCGCGGTAAGGCGCTGGTGGCCACCGGAACCTTGTCGGCGGATGCCTTGGAAGATCTGGAGACGGCTTCGCGGAAGGTCGAGCTGGACGAACGCGACGCCCTGCTGCAATTGCGCGAGGCGCGCAAGGATCTCGCGAACGCGTCGGTGCGCAGCCCCATGGCGGGTCGCCTCATCACCCTCAACGTCGAGGAGGGCGAGATGGCCTCGGCGGCGGTTTCCGCCAACGGCGGCACGGAACTGGGTGTGGTGGCCGATCCCTCGCGCATGAAAGTCACCGTGGAGGTGGGCGAGCTGGACTACGGGCGCCTGCGGCTGGGCATGCCCGTCGAGGTGGGTTCCGGAGCCGAAGGAGGAGGTTCCCGACGGGGCACGGTGAGTTTCATCTCCAGTTCGGCACGGGCGTCTTCGGGCAGTTCGGGAATCCAGGTGTTTCCGGTGGAGGTCACGCTTTCCTCCGATTCCGCGGCCCCCCCGGGGGCCCGCGTCCGTCGCGCCCGCACCGAGGGGGCGGGTACAACGACGGAGGCCGTGCGAGGCCATGGGGATTCCACTTCCCGCGGCCAGCGCGACACCGTCCTGGCCGGCGGAAACAAGTCGGGTTCACGACGCAAATCCGGAGGCGCCAACACGGCCGGGGAAGCTCTTGTGCTGGTGCCGGGAATGACCGTCGCCGTGGATTTCGTCTTCATGGAGCGGGAGGCCTCCGTCGCCGTCCCACCGGCGGCGGTGGTCCGCAAGGGCGGGGCCTCGTTCGTGAAGGTGCGCACCGCCCAGGGGGCGCTGGAGGAGCGCAAGGTCGTGACGGGTTCCACCGACTACCGGCGCATCGAGATCGTGGAAGGGCTGTCCGCGGGTGATTCCGTGTTCGTGGCCCAGACCGAGGCTTCGGCCAAACGCGGCCCTGGCGGACCTCCATGAGCGGCACGAGTGGCGCCGAGGCGGTGCTGGTCACCGAACAGCTCCGCAAGAGTTATTGGCTGGGGCGCGAGGAAGTCCCTGTACTGCACGGGATCGACTTCACCCTGGGCCGGGGTGAGTATGGCGCCATCATGGGACCGTCCGGATCGGGCAAGAGCACCCTCCTGAACATCCTGGGGTGCCTCGATCGACCCACCAGCGGCACCTATCGCATCCAGGACCGCGAGGTCTCGGGACTCAGCGAGAACCAGCTTGCCGATCTTCGTTCCGAGCACATCGGCTTCGTCTTCCAGAGCTTCCAGCTTCTGCCGCGCATGTCCATCGCGGAAAACGTCGACTTGCCGTTGCGGTACCTGGGGGTGCCACGCGCCGAGCGTCGCCGCCGCGTGACCGAGATGCTCGAGCGTCTGGGATTGGGGGGGCGTGGCAGGCACCTTCCCATGGAGGTTTCGGGAGGGCAACGGCAACGCGTGGCGATCGCGCGGGCGCTGGTCAAGAATCCCTCCATCCTGCTGGCCGACGAACCCACGGGCAACCTGGACAGCACCACCACCGGCGAGGTCCTGGACCTGTTCGACCAGCTCCACGCCGAGGGCAACACCATTTTGGTGATCACCCACGAAGCCGAAGTGGCCCACCGCGCCGGGCGGCGCTGGAAGATCCTCGACGGTCGCATGGACGAGATCGCGTGAACGCGTCGGCGCGGGCCACCAAAGGCTGGGCGCTTCCCGTGCTTTTGGCCGTAGGCGAGGTGCGGGCCCACCTGCTGCGCTCGGCGGTGACGGCCGGAGCCGTGTTCCTGGGGGTGGGGGCCTTGCTGGTGCTCAACTCGTTGTCGCGGGGCATGGAAGCGCAGAATCGCGAGATGTACCTGCGCATGGGCGGCGCCCAGATCCTGCAAGCCACCGCGGCCAAGGCGCTGGATGCCTTCCAGGACGCCCAGTTCGCGCGCTCGCGGGGGTTGCGTCTGTCCGACGTGGATGCTCTGCGCGACCGCATGCCGGAATTCGACGCCTGGGTGCCCGAGATCGAACTCGATCGCGAGGCCATCGCCCTGCGCGGGGTGCGCCTGCGCGCCCGGGGTACGGCCTCCACCTGGGAACGATTCGAGGTCCTGGGCATGGCGATCGATACCGCGGTGGACCTCTCGCAGGGGCGGTGGGAGAGCGGAGAGGCGGTGGCCGTGGTCGGGGCTGTCGTGGCCGAGCGCATGGGGGGCAGGGCCCGGGCCTTGGGCAAGGAAATCCTGATCCACGATCGTTCCGTGCGCGTGGCGGGGGTGTTCCGTTCGGAGGGCAAGTTCGATCGCCGCGCTCGCGAAGTGGCGGTTCCGCTGAACTGGCATGTGCGCGTGCGAGGCGAGGCGGATCCCGCTCTGGGAACCCTGCGCGCCCGGGTGGCCGACATCGGCGCGGTGGCGCAGGCCGCGTCGGACCTGAAGACGGAATTCCTGGCGCTGCATCGCGGCGTCCCCGACGTGGACGTCTCCGACAACAGCGACCTGCTGGAGAATTCCCGCAAGACCATCCTGACGATGTCCGTCGTGACCTGGATGATCGCCGTGGTGTCGCTGCTGTCGGGCGGCATCGGCATCCTCAACGTGCAGTTGTCGTCGCTGGCCTCGCGCGTCCGCGACCTCGGCACCGCCCGGGCCTTGGGCGCCCCTTCGTCCCTGGTGTTCCGACAGGTGCTGCTGGAGAGCCTGCTGGTGGCGGCGGCGGGAGGGTTCCTGGGGTGCCTGGTCGGGCTCGTGCCGAGCCTGATCCCCTCGGGCACCCTGCCGTGGCAGCCGCAACTGGCCTTGGTGGATCTTCTCGTGGCCGTGGGGCTGGCCCTGGGGGTCGGGGTGGTGGCGGGCATCCTCCCCGCCTGGAAGGCCTCGCGACTGGATCCCGTGGAGGCCATGCGATCATGAGACGTTTTCTGTCATCAGTGGCGCTGGGGATCCAGGCGGCCTTCCGCGAGATCCGGGCGAACCCGCTGCGCTCGGGGCTCTCCATCGCCGGGGTCGCCATGGCGGTGGGGGCGTTGTCGGCGATCCTGGCCTTCATCGGGGGGCTGACCGCCATGGTGCGCGAGTCGGTCGCCGACATGGGAGGGGCGGGCCGGATGATGGTGCGGGTGGAGGAACCCGAGGATCCGCTCCAGGCCCGGGCGTTCTCCCGGTCACCGGGATTGCGTGTTCAGGACGGCGACCTGCTGTCCGACTCGACGGCCGCGCGCGTGGTGCCGCTGCGCACCACCGGATCGCACGGTACCGCGATGTTCATGGGTTCCGGCGAACGCATCTTCCTGATGGGCTGCGATCGCGACTACCTGGTGAAGGACGTCTCGGCCATCGTCTACCAGGGCGCCATGCCCGACTCCCAGGCCTGGGCTCGCGGCGAGCAGGTGGCCATGGTGGGCTGGACCCTGGCCGAGCGCTGGGATTCCACCGCCAGGGCTCGGGGGGCGGAACTTGTCGGATCGGTGCTGATGGTGGACGGGGTGTCGTACCGGATCACGGGGGCATTCCGCTTCAAGCGCAACAACTGGGGGCGCAACGGCATCACCGTGGCCATTCCCTGGGAGGCCCACGCCGCCCGGCACCAGAGGCCCTTCGGGAGGGTGTCGAACCTCCAGATGCGCGTGGAGAATCCCGAGAGCACGCAGATCCTGTTGCCGCGACTGCAGGAGCTCCTGAAGCAGTCCCACCGCGGGGTGGAAGACATCTCCGTCGACCTGTTCCAGTTTTTGTCGGAGATCACCCGCATGGTGGGCAACATCTCGTTGCTTCTGGGTGTCGTGGCGATCCTGTCGCTTTCCGTGGGAGCGCTGGGGATCTTCAACACGATGCTCGCCGGATACCACGACCAGGTGCGCGAGATCGGCGTGCGCAAGGCACTGGGGGCCAGACCGGCCCAGATCCTGGTGCAGTTTCTCGTGGAGTCCACCGTGCTGGCCTCGCTCGGGGGCGCCCTGGGGCTCTCCTTGGGATTGTTGCCACCCCTGTTCGGCGACGCCTTGCAGAGCGCGTTCTCCATCCGACCCATCTTCGACGCGGCGGGGGCCTCGAAGGCCTTCGGGATTTCCGTCCTGGTGGGGGTGCTGGCGGGGCTCTGGCCGGCCATCCGCGCTTCCCGGCTGGATCCGGTCAAGGCGTTGCACTACGAGTGACGCGCACCGGGTCAGGGTTAGGGGGTGGGGAGCACCAGACCCCAGAGCACGCTGGGTTTGAGCGGATATTCCAGCTTGGGTGCGACGGCGGCGCCCTTGCAGGCGTAGCGTTCCACGGAGGTGTCGCGGGCCAGGGGCGCCCCCAAGGCCAGTCCGCGCGACATGAAACTCAGGACCATCGGTGTGCGCATGGTCTTGCCGCGACGGACCACCAGGGCGACTTCGCCGTTTTCGAGGTTCACCCAGGTTCCGGGGGTGAAGACCCCCAGGATGCGGATCAGGATCTTGGCGAGGTCGGGATTGACGATGCCTTGGGCGTTGCGGATGATGTCGGCCAGGGTGGTGCCCGAGTGCTCGCGTGCTTTCCACGAGCGTTGCGAGGTGCGGGCCGTGTAGGTGTCGGCGATCTGGAGGATCTGGGCGCCCATCGGGATGCGGCTGCCGATGAGGCCGTTGGGGTAGCCGGAACCGTCGAGTAGTTCGTGGTGGTGGTGCACCGACGTCAACCACTCCTTGCTGCGGATGCCGATGTCCTTCAGCAGATTGGCGCTCTGGGTGGGGTGCAGGTTCATGAGGATGCGGGTGCCGTCGCTCATGGGGGCGTTGTCGCGGTGCAGCGATTCGTGCATCTCGAGGGCGGCGATGTTCATGGTCAGCGCGGCGCACACGATGTCCAGCGCCGTCTTCGGTTCGATCTCCAGGTGGCGCAGCAGCGCGGCGCTGACGATGGCGGTCTCGACCTGGTGGCGGATGCTGTAGCGGCCGTCTTCCATGACCAGCAGCGAAGCCAGGGCCGCATCTTCATCGCGCTCGACGGCTCGCTGGATGGCGGCGGCGATGGCCTGGATCTCGGCGGCGAAGGTCGAAACTTCTGTGGGATTGTGCGAGACGTGTTCGAGGTGGCGGATGCACTTGTGATTGACGTCGAAGGCCGTGCCGATGTGCAGGCGCGAACGGTCGTCGGCGAAGGGGTCTTTGATTTCATCGGGAGCCATCACGCTGGGGCCGCGATGCAGAATGTCGCGCAATTGGTCCTGGTCGCGGATGTGGGCACCTTCCCGCAACAGAAGGTCGCCCCAGCGGTCGTAGAGGTTCCACGGCAACGGATCTCCCAGCGGGAGTTCCGATTCCGGCATGGAACGCAGGTGC
Source organism: Fibrobacteria bacterium (assembly GCA_035913415.1). Lineage (GTDB taxonomy): Bacteria > Fibrobacterota > Fibrobacteria > UBA5070 > UBA5070 > UBA5070. The sequence goes on from JAMIIV010000199.1 coordinate 23,107, forward strand.
GGCATGGATTCTCGTCCTCGTGCTGGTGATGGTCGTCGCGCGTGCGCCTTGGGGGCAAGTCGCACCCACCAGAGGATACCTCTTCCCTTCGAGGCAGGGAAGGACAAACCTGCGTGGGGGTTTCCGGTGCTCGCGGGATGGATCTGGGCGGGCGGTGCAATCGTAGGGAGGAGGGGAGCTTGCGGGCAGAGAGGATCTGCGGTGCGCAGGGGGCGTGAGTCCATGCCAGGATGGCCGCCGAGCAGAGGCTCCAATGAATCGTCCCGCTCTGCTCACGAGGGGGATGGACGTCCCCTGGATGTCGCTTCCAGGGTGGAAACGCGCCGAGGGGCTGGTCGGTTTCGGATTCATTTCCTACAATATGAGTCGGAATGAAAAACTGGCAGAGGCGGCTTGACAGCGTGCTTTTGCTAGGGTAGGTTCATTGCAACCTATTCAACATATAGGTTTACGAATTCCTCCACCAAGGAGATTTGAGACATGGCTCAGGACGCAACCCTCGCCCTCCACGCTGGCACCCAGGCAGACCCCACCACGGGTGCTCGTGCTGTCCCGCTCTACCAGACCACCTCGTACGTGTTCAAGAACGCCGAACATGCCGCGAACCTCTTCGGTCTGAAGGAATTCGGCAACATCTACACGCGCCTGATGAATCCCACCACCGACGTGCTGGAGCAGCGCCTGGCGGCCCTCGAGGGTGGTGTGGGTGCGCTCGCGGTGGCTTCGGGCCAGGCCGCGATCACCTACAGCATCCTGAACATCGCCCGCGCCGGCGACAACATCGTGAGCACCTCGTACCTCTACGGAGGCACGTACAACCTGTTCCACCACACGTTGCCCAAGTACGGCATCACGGTGAAGTTCGTCGACACCAACGATCCCGCCGCCGTGGCCGCGGCGATCGACGACAAGACCCGCGCGGTCTACATGGAGTCGATCGGCAATCCCAAGAACAACGTCGACGACTTCGAAGGCGTGGCCAAGGCCGCCCACGACAAGGGCGTCGCGTTCATCGTCGACAACACCGTTTCGCCGCTGACCTTCAAGCCCCTGAAGCACGGCGCCGACATCGTGGTCTATTCGCTGACCAAGTTCATCGGCGGCCACGGCACCTCCATCGGCGGCGCCATCGTCGACGGCGGCAAGTTCCCCTGGAACAACGGTCGCTACGACAAGGAATTCGTCGAGCCCGATCCCTCCTACCACGGACTGGTCTACTGGGACGCCTTCGGACTGCATGACAAGGCCATCGTTCCCGGTGCCGGCTACATCTTCAAGATCCGCTTGCAGCTTCTGCGCGACATGGGCGCCTGCATCTCGCCGTTCAACGCCTGGCAGATCCTGCAAGGTGTCGAGACCCTGGCGCTGCGCATCAAGGGCCACAACGAGAACGCGCTCAAGGTGGCCCAGTACCTGGAGTCGCACCCCCTGGTCACCTGGGTCAACTACCCGGGCCTGGCCAGCCACCCGCAGCACGCCAACGCCAAGAAGTACCTGGAAGGCGGCTTCGGCGCCATCCTCGGCTTCGGAGTCAAGGGTGGACGCGACGCCGGCGTGAAGGTCATCGACGCCGTCAAGATCTTCAGCCACCTGGCCAACATCGGCGACGCCAAGTCCCTGATCATCCATCCCGCCAGCACCACCCACAGCCAGCTCTCGGACGCCGAGCTTCCCGCCACCGGCGTGACGCCGGATTTTGTCCGCCTGTCCGTGGGCCTGGAGGCCGTGGAAGACCTGATCGCGGATCTGGACCAGGCATTGAAGGCCTCGCAGGCCTGAGCCGCGTCTCAGGGCGCATTCTTGCTCCAATCCCCCTCGGCGTCCCAAAGCGGACGCGGTCGGGGGCGTTGTCGCTTCGACTGCATCCCTGATCCACGTCTCAGGTGCCATTTTCCAAGCATTCGGACGGGCGTCTCCCTGGCAGACGGATTCCGTCCGCCAGGGATCGGATAGCCTGCCGGGCCCTTCGGCCGGCGTCCTTGGCGAGCCATGATCTACGGCCACGAAACGATCCCGTCCTCCGCAGGCCGGATTGCCGCCGCGGAATGCGGTCGCATCGCGCGCTACGTGGTCGAAAACGCATGGCATCCTGAATCGGCCTGACCGGTCTCCAAGTGGTCTGCCAGCAGGGTAGATCCAAATTCGGGATCTAAGTTTCGCGAGGTTGATTCGTGGGCTTTCGATCGAATCGTCAGCCTTCGGGCGTTTTTGCTCCATGTCATGGGTTCACGCATGCTCGAATTCCCACATCTCCGGTTCCTTGCCATCTGTCTTGTTGTCGCGAGCACAGCCCCCGCGTTTCGGGATTGGCGAGGTTTTCGTTTCGGAAGCGCGGATTCGGATGTGTCGAAGAATGTTCCCTGGGCGGTTGCCCGCCTCGAGGATGGCCGTCTGGTGGTGGCGGGGCAAAGCGGCGATTCCACCTGTTGTCGCTGGGATACGGCGGGGGTGTTCGGCGGAGCGCCAAAAACCGAATACGATATCGTGCCGTTCATCGGATTTCCCACTCCGCAGTCATCGAACTGGAATCCCGCGATGCAATGGGGGGAAGGGTTCTGGAAAGCCAGTTGGTTCGACCTCAAACCTCGCGCGGGTGGGGGATTCCTGACGGTCGGCAGGATTGCCGATACCCTGTTGTTCACTGGGACGCGAAGGATCTGGCGCGGTGGGCAGATGCCGGATTCGACGGCGGGCGGGGACTGGAACGCGATCTTCGACGCCGGAGGAGGTGGTGGCATCGGTGTGGGGGAGTGGAGTGATTCAGGAATGCGCTTGCGGCTCCTCCGTGCCAAGGGTTCGATACTTGATGCATATGGATGGCAAATCTTGTCCGATTCCACGGGATTCACCATCGCTGGGCGCTATCATTCGACGTCCGGTGGTTGGGTCTTCGACGATCTGGATTCGTTCGCCATCGATGCGTACCATTCCTGCTTCGCCTACCATTCCGGGGGAACCCCACGAGACGCCTGGTGGGTGGCGCTGCCTTGCCCCATCATGATGCCCCCAGAAATCACTCGTACACGACATGGCGTGTGGATGACGTTCAACGACACGTCCTCCTTGAGCATCAATCCTTCTGCCCATCCATGGTATCGCGAATTGCGTCCCGGATTGGCACGGATCGATCCATCGAACGGCCGTGTACTCGACAGCTTGCATCCGTTCGGCACCATGCAGGGCCTGTCTCGAGCCATCGCCAGCGACGAAGAAGGCAACATCCTGGTGCAGGGAGATCAAGCATCGGACTTCCATGGCCCAACCGGCGCGTATCCGTTGGTCTACGATACGCTCCACGGCGTCGGTGCGTTCAGTGGTCGTGGCTTGGTCTCTGCAGGTTGGTTGGCCCTGTTGGATTCTTCTGGAGCCGTGCGAAAATTCCGGCAGCTTCACGGGTTGGAAAACAGTGGGGGATGGAAACTGCTTCGTCATCCAAGCGGTGGATGGTTGGGGCTGTCGTGGGATGAAAAGGGTCTCGTTGGGTTTTCTCGTCTCTATCACTTCGGTGACTCGCTGGAATTGATCGACTCTTCCGAGCGGCTTCCTGCAGCCGTCGATCTGGAGCTTGGCCCGGAGGGCGAAATTCTCCTTTCGGGTTGGAACCCCGCGCGAGTTCCTGTCGCCAGTTGGCTTGTCGGGTCGGGTTCCATGTGGGTCGCCTCCTGCCGTTCTGGATCCGAGGGGACGACACGGGTTCGCCATCCGGGAAGCGGAAGCCTGGGCATGCGGGTCCGTGGCAGAGTTCTTGAGATGACCTCAGCCTCCCCCGCATCGATTCGTTTGCGGGCCTACGATCCGGGTGGACGCCTTCTTCTGGATCGCAATGCCGAGCCTGGAGCACGGTTTGATCTGCCGCGGGGCCTTTCCTTGTGGATCGCGCATCAAGATGGTGCCATCCTCCGCAAGCCGATTCTGGTGCCGTAGTTCGATCTGGATGTCATTCGTGTCGGAGACGCCAAACACCTGAAACAATTGGCTGCCATCCGCGAGTCTACCTTGGATCGCTCACCGCTCGCGGAAGGATCGCATCGTGTCCAGCGTTTTCGTTCCCGCCGATGTTCAGGCCCTCGAGGCCCGTATCGACGGGCTCAAACCCGATTCGGTTCGCCTGTGGGGTACGATGGATTCCGCGCGCATGCTGGCGCACGTGAATGTCGCGTACGAGATGGTCTACGAGCCCGGTAAACACATACGCCCCAACGCCCTGGTCCGGTTTCTCCTCAAGGCATTCGTGAAGTCCGGTGTTGTTGGCGACAAGCCCTTCGGCCACAACGGGCAGACGGCGCCCGCGTTCGTGATTTCCGACGCCCGGGATTTCGAAGTCGAAAAGGCCCGGGTCAAGGCGTATCTGCGCCGCGTACTCGGTGAGGGCGAAGCCGCGTTCGAGGGGCGCGAGTCCCTGTCGTTCGGCAAGCTTTCGGCGCACGAGTGGAACAACCTCTTCCACAAGCACCTGGACCACCATCTGGCGCAGTTCGGGGTCTGATCCCCCCGAAGGACCTAGCCGCGTGAATCCCGGGCATTCGGCAGCGGGCATGCTGCGGAGAGGATGCCGCGGAGCATGCCCTCGAACACGAAATGGTGGAACGGAAGCACGGCGAACCAGTAGGCGCGCCCCAGCAGCCCCTTGGGGCGGAACGTGGCCTTCTGCTCGAGGCGCGCGCCGCCGGGACCTTGGGTTACGCGGAATTCCAGCCAGGCCTCGCCGGGGAGTTTCATTTCGGCGTACAACAAGAGCCTGCGGTTGGGGCGGTCGGCCGCCAGCACGCGCCAGAAATCCAGGGTGTCCCCGGTGCGCAGTCGGTGCGGATCGGTGCGACCACGGCGCAGACCGACACCGCCGACGAACTTGTCCAGGATGCCGCGCAGGCGCCACAGCCAGTCGCCGTAGTACCATCCGGTCGCGCCGCCGATGCTCCATACGGCCTCCACGACGGGCCCGGGATCGCCTGCGATGGGCTTCGAGCGGTGGTCGAAGTAGCAGCCGTTGGTGGGGACGTTCACGTGCTCGAGCAGGGAGTCGTGGAAGCCGCTGGAAACCAGCGAATCCTTCCAACTGGAAATCACGTTGTTCTGCTCGATCTTCTCGAAGGCCAGTTCCACGGCGCGACGATACGGCGTGGGGGTGATCCCCAGCATCGCCGCGAGGTCGTTGGGTCTGGCCACCACTTCGACCTTCATGCTGTTCACGAGATGCACGGCCAGCGTGTACGAGGTGGATGTCACGAAGTAGAGCCAGTACGACGAGAGTCGCGGCGTCATGACAGGAATCGTCCAGATTCGGCGCTTCAGGCCCCGCGCCTCGGCGAACTGCAGAAGCATTCCCTTGTAGGTGAGCACGTCGGGGCCGGCGATGTCGTACGAGCCGTCGAAGGTGCGCGCATCGCCCAGGCAGCGCACCAGGAATTCCAGGACGTCGCGGATGGCGATGGGCTGGATGCGCGTGTTGAGCCATTTCGGCGTGACCATCACGGGGAGCTTTTCCACCAGGTCGCGGATGATCTCGAAGGATGAACTCCCCGAGCCCACGACGATCCCGGCTTTGAGCGTGGTGACCGGGATGTCTCCCGAGCGGAGGATGGCATCGACGTTGCGCCGCGATTCGAGATGGCGCGACAACTCCGCCTCGTTGACGATCCCTCCCAGGTAGAGGATCTGACGTGCCTGGTATCGCTTGGCGACTTGGAGGAAGTTCAAGGCCGAGGCCGCTTCCAGCGCTCCGAAGTCCTGGGAGGCGTCGCTCATCGAATGGATGAGGTAGTAGGCTGCGTCCACAGGAGGCGTGTCTTCGGGGAGCGAAGGGGGTTTGAGGAAATCGATTTCCAGGACGCTGACCCGGGGGTGGCCGTAGATCCCTTCCGTGGGGAATCGTCGCCGGTCGCGCACGCAGCAGATCACCTCGTGGCCCGCCGCGATCAGCAGAGGGAGCAATCGCTTGCCGATGTACCCGTTCGCGCCCGTCAGCAGCACCCGCATGATTCGCCTTCCCGTGCGCCCGCCACGTCCGGCCAGTCGCCCTCTCCAGGCTAAATAGGATTCCGGCAAGCTGGACGGTGCTGGTCGACACCAGAAAGGCTACGATTCAAGCCGTTCACCCGTCGTGTTCATCCGCCTGCAGGAGAGTCCGATCCATGTCCGACAAGATCCAGAAACCGTCATCGGCCTTCGTCGCCGCCTCGTGGGTGTCCCTCGCGCTGGGCATGGGAAGTTATTGCCTGGGGCTGTGGAATGCCCAGATGATGCTCAACGAGAAGGGGTATTACTTCGTGTTGCTGCTGTACGGACTTTTCGCCGCGGTGTCGCTGCAGAAGTCGGTGCGCGACCAGATCGACGGCATTCCTGTGACGGGCATCTACATGGGTCTGGCCTGGGTGTCCACGGGCGCCGCATTGTTGCTGCTGGCGGTGGGACTGTGGAACGCGACGTTGACGTTCAGCGAGAAGGGGTTCTACGGGATGGCCTACATCCTGTGCCTGTTTTCGTCGGTGGCCATCCAGAAGAACATCCGGGATTCCGCCAACGCGGGTTGATTCGCCTTCCAAGATCGAGTTCTGCGAGGCGCTTCCAACCGGGAGCGCCTTTTTTCTGGACGACGGTCATTGCCCATCGACGGGGGGAGGGCACAAAAAACGGGACCGGCCGAGTGGCCGATCCCGTCGAACGTCGATCCGCCGCAGCGGTCGATCAGCCCTGGATAACGTTGCCCGAGTTGTCGTAGGCGGTGGCCTGGCCGTTGGCGTCGATCACCATCGTCCCGACCTTCGCGCCATCCTTCAGGAGATCCACGGTCTGGGGCGGGACGCCCGATTCGGTGAACTTGAGGTTCGAGATGGTGATGCCGTTGACCGACATGCTCAGCGATCCGACCAGGGTCGGTTCGGCGTCCTTCGATGCAGCCGACACCGTGGCGGTCATCGGAGAGATCGACATGGAAATGCTCTGGCCCTGGCCGACCATCGTCATGCTCATGTCCATGCGCATCGAGATGGTGTAGCCTCCGGACGAGGTCACGGGCTTGAAGACCAGCGCGTAGTTCATCTTCATGTTCATGGCCATGCCGTCTTCGTTGGACGTCATGGTCATGGTGATCTTCATCCCCAGACCGGTCGTGGCATAGGAGTTTCCGGCATCGGCGCACGACGCGAAGGGCGATCCATCGGCCTTGGTGACCTTGATCGAGTAGGACATTTCTCCTTGGGTGATGGACGTGTCGAAGGAGGGGCAGGTGGTCGCCTGCATGCGGCCCGGGAGGGGCGCGAAGGACGAGGCCAAGCCGGTCGCGATTCCCGTGATGCTCTCCGTCACGCCGTCGATCATGCCGTCTTCGCCGATGAACATGCCCATCATGCCAGTCGACTGGGCGATGGACTGCTTGTCCTGCGCGGACAGGGTCGGGGCTTCGGCCTCGTCGTCGCCACAGGCGGTGAAGAGGGGGAGAGTCAGGGCTGCCAGAAGGGCCAGACTGGATTTGCGCATGGATGGATCTCCAGGGAGATGGCGGAGGATTCGGTTGGGACCCCAATGAGGGTTAGGCTTCATGCTAGCACAATTGCGGAATGAATTCCATGCCTGGGTACACAGGAATCCGCGCAAGTGGATTCTCGAGTCAATTACCGATTTGTTGATCCTGTTTTCTCATGAATTGATTCGGTGGCCAAAGGCTCCTGTACGATCGTCGATTCAGACCTCGCGACCGGTATCCCGGGGGGCGGGAAGACGCCGGAGCAGTTCGTCCATGTCTCTGCGCAGGGCCTTGATTTCCGCTTCCATTCCGGTCTCGGCCTTGGTGGGTTCGGCGACCTCCTGGATGGCCGAGACGATCACGCCGATGAACAGGTTCAGCACGGCGAAACTGGTGATCACGATGAACGGGACGAAGAACAGCCAAGCCCAGGGGTGGACGGCCATGATGGGACGGACCAGTCCATCCGACCAGCCTTCGAGGGTCATGATCTGGAAAAGGGTGAAGAACGAACGGGGAAGCGATCCGAACCATGCGTCGAAATCGGCGCCGAACAATTTGGTGGACAGCACCGCCGAGACGTAGAACAGGACCAGGAGCACCACGGCGATGGAGGCCATGCCGGGGATGGCCGCGGTCAGCGCGTTCACGACGCGTTTGAGCGAAGGGACGGTGGAGAACAGGCGCAACGCACGAAGGATGCGCAAGGCACGGAGGACCGATAGACCGCCGGAGTGGGGCAAAAGGGAGATGCCGACGATGACGAAGTCGAAGAGGTTCCACCCCGAGCGGAAGAAACGGAAGCGGTAGGCGATCATCCGCAACGCGACTTCGATGGTGAAGTAGCCGAGAGCGAGTTTGTCGAGGAGGTGGAGCAGCGTCCCTGCGACGGACATCACGGCAGGGGAGGTCTCGAGGCCCAGGGTCAACGCATTGATCAGGATGACGATGGTCGTCGTGGTCTGGAAGCGAGGATGGTGGACGAATTTCTGCAGGGCTGAGAATTGCTGTTCCATGGGCAGGCAAGGTACCCGCTAGGCGGTCGATGTCGCAAGGGTCGCTCCCGGACGGAAATCATTCCGGTTGGCGTGTGTCGTGTCTTCCGAGGTCGGAATCACGCAAGGCGACGGCGCCAACCGCCGGGTGCAAGTCGTTGCCTGGCGGCCGAAGAAGCCAGACCGATCGTGAACAGGATCAGGTGCGAGGCGTGGAGTCCGCGATCGGACGTGGACGTGTCTCCCACAGAAACACCAGGAGGCAGGCGATCGCGGTGGCGCCGAGCACGGGCATGGTCAGAGGCGAAGTGCTACGCACGAACAAAATGACATCCTGTTCGATGGGAACGCCGTCCACGGCACGAAGACGAAACAACAGGGCCAGAGGGGTGACGACGACCAGGGCCATTCGGATCCAGGGGCCGGTGAGGAGGGCGCGCCATCCTTGGGCCGATCGCGCCATCATTCGCGCGAACGCCCAGGCAAGGAGCAGGCATCCGAGGATCGAATGGAAAAGCCAAGCCATGTGGCGCAGGTGGATCGGGCCGGCTTTCGAATCCATCAGTTTGGTGTCCAGGAAGGACCAGTGGAGGATGGTGGGGCCGTCGTGGGTGAAAAGATCCCAGATCAGGTGGGTTCCCCCGCCGATGAGGGCTCCCAGAATCGTGAGGAGCCAGGGAAACGATGATGGCGCGGTGCGCGCAAGGGATTCGCATCCGGGAAGTCGAGCGAACCGAGGTACCAGCCAGCGGGAGACAATCGGGGTGAGAAGCATGGCGAAGGGGGCCGCCAGAAGGACGACGCCGGGGATGGAATGGCTGAACTGGCGGCCCACGCCGGGAAACGCGCGGATCAGGTCGGGGGTCAGCGCGCCCAGTACCAGAGCGGTCCTCCAGCCACGTGATCGACTGAAGGGGAAGAATGGCAGGGTCGCGGCGGGATGGATGGCAGTGAACGGCATGAGTGAAGACCAATCTACGGATTTCAGGAGGGACGGGTAGGGCGGAGGGGACGTCCAGATCGCCCGTCCGGGTGCTTCCCACGCATCGAGTGGTCGAGCCGATATTCGGTGGTCGAGTCTGTCGAGACCCACCGCTCCGGTCTCGGCAGGCTAGACCACCGAGTGCCCCGCCTCCGGAAGCATCGACTCCGTGACGAATTCCGGCCGAGTGGACGGCACCGGGGCTATCGCCCGCAGGCCGCCCGCCACCCGCCGCACGAGGTGATGTCTTCCATGTCCTGCACGCCGTGTGGCTCGGCGAGAAAGCCCATGCACGTCGAGCCATCTTCCAGTTCCAGCGTTCCCAGGCACAGGGGCGGGCGAACGCAGGTGGCCAGGAAGGAACCGGCCCCTTGTGGGGGAAGACTCCAGAGCTCGACCTCGAACGGGGAGCCCTCGGGGGAGCGTACAAGTCCCGGGAAGCGGCGTTCGCCGCGCACGATCCGGAATGCCCGGTACACCGATGATGTGCGTGTGGTTCGCTCCAGTCGCCCACCTCGCTCGCGCAGTTCGTGGTTCAGCGGGAGCCCGTCCATGTGCAGTCCGGCCACGGCGATCACGACCCGGGGTGCCTCGGGCGCACCGGCCAGCGGCTCGCGCGGGGGCATGGGACCATCCACTCCGGATGCCAGATTCTGGTGGGCCTGGAAACGTGATCCCAGGGTCAGCAACGCATGGTCGTGGAAGGCCGGGGCGAAGAGGGTGATGCCGAAAGGCAGGCCCGACGGGTCGAAGCCGGCTGGAAGCGCCAGGGCGGAAAGGTCGAGAAGGTTGCAGAAGTTCGTGCCACGCCCCAGATGCGCATTGGGGCCGAACGGATCGGCCGCGACCTCGGCCAAGGTGGGGTGTGATCCCGCCGTGGGGAGGATCACGACATCGATCCCGCGCATCTGGCGGTCGACAGCGGCTCGCAAGGCCTCCAGACGGTCCTGGGCTCGGAACAATTCGGAGGCCAGGCGTTCGCGCCCCCCTTGGAGGATGCGCAACGTGGTAGGATGCACGGATGCGGGAAAGGCATCGGCGAAGGCACCCACGGCGGCCCAGCGCTCGGCGACCCAGGGGCCTTCGTAGAGCAGGGCGGCCGTCTCGGCCCAGAGGGTGAAGTCGAGGGGGACGCGGCGTCCGCCGAGCTCTTCGAGACGACGTATGGCGTGTTCCCAAAGAGGGTGCCAGGCGGCATGGGTGAGGTAGGGAACGTTGTAGGGGACGGCAAACACGAATCCCGCGGAGAGCCCCGCCGGCGGGAGCGAGGGCCACGAGCGACTGCGCGGATCGCGCGGATCGGGGCCGCGTGCGATGTCCCAGACCGCGTAGGCATCGTGGCAGGAATGGGCGAACACGCTCAGGCAATCCAGGCTCGCGCAGGCGGGAACCACCCCGGAAGCGGGCAGGACCCCGCGCGTGGGTTTAAGGCCCACGAGGTTCCCGAAGGCAGCCGGAATCCGTCCGGATCCGGCGGTGTCGGTGCCCAGGGCGAACGCGACCTGGTCGAGGGCCAGCGCCACCGCCGAGCCCGAAGAGCTGCCCCCGGAGATGCGATCGGGATCGAAGACGCTGCGGCACGCCCCGTAGGGGGTGCGTGTGCCCACTAGGCCCGTGGCAAACTGGTCGAGATTGGTCTTGCCGATCGGTACGGCCCCGGCCTCGCGCAGGCGGGCCACGACCACGGCATCGGCCACCGGCGTGTGCGCGAAGTCCGGACAGGCCGCGGTGGTGGGCCAGCCCGCGACGTCGATGTTGTCCTTGACCGCGAAGGGGAGCCCGAAGAGCGGCAGGTGGTGTCCCGCCGACCGGGCCGCTTCGATACGGTCGGCTTCCGAGGCGATCTCGGCTTCGGTGGCCAGATGGATCCAGACAGCAGGGTCGCCCGACGCGCGGGCACGGCGCAGGCTCTCCAGCAGCAGGGAGCGGGTGTCGATGGCGCCGGATTCGAGCTGGTGGCGGATGCTGGTCGGATCGAGTCTCATGGGGCCTCCAGCACGATCAGGACTTGGCCAGGGGCGGCGGCCGATCCCGCGGATGCCCGCACGTCGAGGACGGTGCCGGAACGCGGAGAACACACGGGAGCTTCCATCTTCATGCTTTCCAGCACCACGAGGGTTTCTCCTTCCAGGACCTGCTGGCCGGGCTCGACCAGCACCTTCCAGACGCTGCCCGGGAGGTCGGCGCACACCGCCTCCGCTCCTTCGGGAATGTCGGATTCCGTCTGCGCCGGGCCGGCATCCTGGGAGCCCACCACCGAGACGCCTTGGTCCTCCCAGCGCCGGCGCTCGGCGGCGAAGGCCTCGCGTTGCACGGTCTGGAACGCGTCGATGGAAGACGACTCGGCGGCGAGGAACCTCTTGTGGTCCTTCCAGCGGAAGGTCCCGGGTTCGATCTTCAGGTGCAGCCGCCCGCGGGGGAAGTCTTCGCGCAGACGCAGCAGTTCGTCGGCCGGGACTTCGTAGAACCGGATCCGGTCGAAGAATCGCAACAGCCACGGGCGGGCAAATTCCGTCGTGGTCAGCCACCGGTTCCACATCTGCACGGTGCGTCCGACGAACTGGTAGCCGCCCGGACCCTCCATGCCGTACACGCACAGGTAGGCGCCGCCGATGCCCACGGCGTTCTCGGGAGTCCAGGTGCGGGCGGGGTTGTACTTGGTGGTCACGAGCCGGTGGCGCGGGTCCAGCGGCGTGGCCACCGGCGCCCCCAGGTACACGTCGCCCAGGCCCATCACCAGGTATTGCGCCTGGAACACGATGCGCTTGACGTCGTCGATGGAATCCAGGCCGTTGACGCGACGGATGAACTCGATGTTGGAGGGGCACCATGGGGCGTCGGGGCGCACGGTGCTGGTGTACTTCCCGATGGCCACGCGGGTGGCGGGGTCGTCCCACGACAGGGGCAGCCACACGGTCCGGCTTTCGAATTCGATGTCCTCGGCGTCGGGCAGGGCGTTTTCCAGGTCGAGCAGCCGGGAAAGCAGGCGCGAACGCGACAGGATGCGTGGATCGAACCGCACCTGCAAACTGCGGATGCCGGGGGTCAGGTCGGTCACGCCTTCCAGCGATTCCGCCTGCAGCGCCTGGAGAAGCGCCTGGGCGCGCAGCCGCAGGGCGATGTCCAGGACCATCGGTCCGAATTCGACGAGGATGGCGTCGTCGCCGTCCTGACGCACGCACAGTTCGGGCAAAAGCTCGCGGCTTCCGGAGCGGTGGAGGACGATCTCGGTGGCCGCCTCGGCCCAGGGAACGGGAGCCGTCTTGACAATTTCCGCCAAGGCGCGTTCGGAGCCGCGGGCGTGGGCGTGCAGCACGGGCACGAACCGGATCGTGTCTCCGGCGCGCAATTGCCCGACCTTCCACAGTTCGGCCAGGGCGATGGTGACGGGGCAGGCGAATCCGCCCAGGGAAGGGCCGTCGGGGCCGAGGATCACGGGCATGTCGCCGGTGAAGTCGACGGTTCCCGGCACGTAGGCGTTGTCGTGCAGGTTGGAGGGATGCAGTCCAGCTTCGCCGCCATCGGCGCGCGCCCATCGGGGCGTCGGGCCGACCAGTCGCACGCCGGTGCGGTCGGAGTTGTAGTGGACGCTCCAGTCGGCGGCGAAGAAGTCGTCCATGTCTTCGGGCAGGAAATACTCGGGGGCCGCGTGGGGCCCCATCAGGACGCCGATCCGCCAGGCGCTCGACAGTTCGGGCCGGCTCTCGGACGGCACGGACTCGGCACGGGGACTGGAAGTCGCGATTCCCAACGGGATCTGGTCGCCGACCCGCAGGGCGCGTCCACCATGGCCGCCGAAGCCGCCCAGCGTGAACGTCGATCGCGACCCGAGATGCTCCGGCACGTCCAGGCCGCCGGCCACCAGCAGATAGCCGCGTGCACCGGGGCCGACCACCCGAGGGCACGACAGGATCTGACCCGCATGCCAGGGGAAAGGATCCCAGGTCGGAACCGGGGCGCCATCGAGAGTGGCCCCGAAATCGGCACCCGCGAGCACCGCCCAGGTGTCGGTGTGGGCCTTGAGGGTGGGCCCCTTGAGGACGAATTCGAGACCTGCCATGCCTTCGGGATTTCCCAGGGCGAGATTGCCCAGACGGAACGATCGGTCGTCCATCGGTCCGGACGGAGGGATGCCCACGTCCCACAGGCCCTGTCGACCGGGCCAGTCCTGCACCGTGGTCTGGGCACCCGCCGACAGCACTTCGAGGCTGCGGGGGGTGTCGGCGATGGTGCCCACCAGGCCGGTGTGCATGCGCGCTGCCGTGAAGTCGGGGTGCGCGAGGATGCGGCGCACATGGCCGATGTTCGTGGCGATCCCGCCCAGGCGCGTGCTTGCCAGAGCGGTGTCCAGCAGGGCCAGCGCGTCTTCCCGCGTGGCGGCGTGCGCGATGATCTTGGCGACCATGGGGTCGTACCAGGGCGGGATCTCGGTGCCGGCCCGGACCCAGGTTTCGACGCGCACATCGGTGGGGAACACCGCCTCCGTGAGCAGTCCGCACGAGGGTGCGTGACCGCGCGCAGGATCTTCCGCGTACACGCGGGCCTGCACCGAATGGCCCGAGGGCGCAGGGATGGCATCCAGGAAGGATGTGTCGCCGGCACCGCAGCGGATCATCCATTCTACCAGGTCGATGCCGAAGATCTCCTCGGTGACGCCGTGCTCCACCTGCAGGCGGGTGTTCACCTCCAGGAAGGCCGCATCACCGGTGTCGGCATCCAGCACGAACTCGACGGTGCCAGCCGAGCGGTACGAGACCGACCGTCCCAAGGCCGCGGCCGTGTGTTCCAGGCGTGCGCGCAAGTCGTCGGTGAGTCCTGGCGCGGGGGCTTCCTCGATCACCTTCTGGTTGCGCCGCTGCGCCGAGCAGTCGCGCGTGCCCAGGGCCTCCACGCGCCCCTTGCCATCGCCGAAGATCTGCACCTCCACGTGGCGAGCCCGCACCACCAGGCGCTCCAGGTAGAGTCCCGCATCCTTGAAGTTGGCGCGGGCCAGATCGGCCACGGCGTCCCAGGCGACGTCCAGTTCGGCTTCGGATGCCACGCGGCGCATGCCGATGCCCCCGCCGCCGGCGGTGCTCTTGAGCATCACGGGGTACCCGATGCGGGATGCCTCCATGCGGGCCTGGTCCAGGGAGTCCAGCAGGCCCGTGCCCGGAAGCAGGGGCACGCCGCTCTCGATGGCCTTGGCGCGCGCGCTGTGTTTGAGTCCGAACACGCGCATCTGCTCCGGGCTGGGTCCCAGGAAAACGATGCCGGCCGCCTCGCAGGCCTCGGCGAAGGCCGCGTTCTCCGAGAGGAACCCGTACCCGGGGTGGATGGCCTGGGCGCCGGTGCGGCGCGCGGCCTCCAGGATGGCTTCGGCGTTCAGGTAGCTGGCGGAGGCCTGCGCGGGGCCGATGCACACGGCCTCGTCGGCCATGTCGATGTGGAGGCTGTCGCGGTCGGCTTCGGAGTGCACGGCCACCGATGCCAGGCCCATGCGTCGCAACGTGCGGAGGATGCGGCAGGCGATGGCGCCGCGGTTGGCCACGAGAACTTTGTCGAACATGACGGAATCCGTCTTCAGCGGGCCGTCCCGCCTGTGTGGTGGTGCCGCGTGGGTCGTCCCGCGCGGCGGAAGGTGTGTCGGATCAGACCGAGGTTGCGGCGTTGCTGGTCGGGCCGGAGGTGCTGTGGTCGGGTGATCCTCCGGTGGTCGAGTCTGTCGAGACCGGCGCGGTGGGTCTCGACAAGCTCGACCACCGAATCGCTGGACCCCGAACCGAGGAACGCTCGGCCACCGGATGCTCGACCACCGAACCTCCGACCATCGTCATGGGTTCCACACGAGCATGCGCACCGGGGTGGGATTCCAGCCGTTGCACGGATTGTTGAGCTGCGGGCAGTTGGAGACCAGCACCAGGATGTCGGACAGGGCTTCCAGCTCCACGTATTTGCCCGCGTCGCTGATGCCGTCGGCGAAGCGCAGGCCCCCTTCGGCGGTGACCGGCACGTTCATGAAGAAGTTCACGTTGGCGCCGATGTCGCGTTTGTCCAGGGCGCGTCCCGAGCGCGCCATGGCCAGCAGGAAACTGTCGCGGCAGTTGTGCATGGGGCGTTTGTCGAGGGCGTAGCGCACCTGGTTCGATTCGGCGGCGCAGGCCCCGCCGACGGTGTCGTGGCGACCACAGGTGTCGGCGACGATGCGCGCCATGGAACGGCCGCGGGTGGAGCGAAGCACCGAACCCGTGGTCAGGAACAGGTTGCCCTGCTCGCGGATGGTGTTTTCCGCGCTGTAGCGCTCGGAGGGGTCGCGCGCGTCCAGGAAGAACGTGTCGACGGCCTGGTTGCCTTCCAGGTCCACGATGCGCAGGATCTGTCCGGCGCGCAGTTCGTGCAGCCAGTGGTCGCCGGATTCGACGACATGGTCGACCGTGGCGCGGGCGGGATCGAGCCGGCTCTCGACGAGGTTGGAGGCGCTCACGGGAAGATCCTTTCGGTGAGGAGGAATCCGCGCCCGTTCTGTTCGCAACTGGTGCGCACGGGGTCGTCGACTCCGGGTGCCGGGCATCGCAGCACCTCGAGCTCCACGCCCGCGGGCGACCAGGTCGGGGTGGGGTCCAGGGGGTGCGGGGTGGCCGACAGGGCCACCAGGACGTCCATCTCGAAGCGCAGCGCGACGTACCTGCCCGGGCCTCCGCGCGGAGCCCATTCCAGGGCACCGTCTTCGCCCACGGCGATGGAGGTGAACAGGTTCACGCACGAAGGGACGTCGCGTTCGCCCAGGCCGTATTTCCCCAGCTCTACCAGGAAATGGTCGCGGGCGTTGGTGAAGCGTTCGTTGCGCAGGCGCTGGTAGGTGCCCGCTCCGAAGCGTGCGGCGACCGACGCCGAATTGGAACATCCCGTCACGGTGTCGTGCCACCCGGTGGAATCCTCGACCATCGAGGCCAGGACGTGTCCCATGTCGGAGTAGAGGGCGCAGGGCGCGGCAAGGCGGGCGATGTGCTGGGCCTTGAGGGTGTCGGGCATGTTGTAGCGCTCGGTGGGGTCGTCGGAACGCAGCAGGATCATCGAGGCGTTGGCCCGTCCCGAGACGTCGCGCAGGCGCAGCCCCTGGCCGCGGCGCAGGCGGGCCGACCAGGAAGCACCGGCAGGGACGGACTCGGAATAGGAGACGGAATATGTCATGGTCATTCGACCTCGTCGCCCACCAGAGTGAAGCGCACCATGGGGATGCGTTCGACGACGGGGGCCGGCTGGGGTGGATGGATGAGATGGTCCAGGTGGGCGCGCGTGGCCTGGAATTCGGGCGAGGGCAACTGGTGGAAGTGGCGCGGACGCGGCACCGGCACCTCCAGGTGCTCGCGCACGCGGCCCGGGCGCGGATCGAGCACCAGGATGCGGTCGGCCAGGTACACGGCTTCGTCCAGGTCGTGGGTGATGAAGACGATGGTGATGTCGACGTTCTTCCAGATCTGCAGCAGATGCGCCTGCATCTGCGAGCGCGTTTGGGCATCCAGGGCCCCGAAGGGCTCGTCCATGAGAAGCACCCTGGGGCGGGCCGCCAGGCTGCGCGCGATGGCCACCCGCTGCTTCATCCCTCCGGACAACTGGTGCGGGTACTTGTCCTCGAAGCCCGAAAGCCCCACGAGTTCGATCCATTCCCGCGCTTCGGCGTCGGCGGTGGTGCGTCCGCTGCCGGTCATCTCCAGTCCGAATGCGACGTTGCGCGCCACGGTCAGCCACGGGAACAGGGTGTATCCCTGGAACACCATCCCGCGGTCGGGGCCTGGTCCGTCCACCGGAGAGCCGTCGACCAGGATCTGTCCGGAGGTGGCGTCTTCCAGCCCGGCCAACAGGCGGACAAGGGTGGACTTGCCGCAACCAGAGGCGCCCACGATGCACAGGAATTCGCGCCGATGGACGGAAAAGGACACGCCGCGCAAGGCCTCGACGGGCCCCTGGGCGCTGGGGTAGATCTTGCCGAGGTCCAGCACTTGCAGGACGGATTCCCGCCCCAGCATGCGGTCCAGTCGTGAACGCGAGGCCGGGTCCGGGGCGGGCAGGCGCGGGGCTTCGGAGGCGTTCATGGCGCGACCTCGGCGACGACGGGGGCGGGGCGACGGCGCAGCATGGCGCGCAGACCGGGTCTGGCGTCCTTGCGCCAGGGGAACAACCTGCGGCCGATCCATCCCAGAACCATGTCGGTGCCCAGCCCCACCACGCCGATCAGCAGGATGGCGGCCATCACGTTGTCGTAGGCGCGGTACTTGGCCTGCAGGTTGATGAAATAGGTGATGCCGGAACTGGTGCCGATGAGCTCGGCCACGATCAGGTACGTCCAGGCCCAGCCCAGGAGCACGCGCTGGTCGGTGTAGAGGTCGGCGATGGAGGCGGAGAGGATCACGCGCAGCAGCAGTTGGCGGGGCTTGGCCCCCAAGGTTTGGGCCGCCTCGAGAAGGGATGGGTCCACGCGCCGCACCGTGTTGGAGACCACCAGGACCTGCTGGAAGAACGTGCCGATGACGATGATGGCGATCTTGGGGGCGTCGTGGATGCCCAGGATGGCCACGCACAACGCGCCGAACGCCGGTGCGGGAAGATACCGGAAAAATTCCAGGAACGGTTCGGACAATCGCGCCATGGCGGGAATGGCCCCGCAGGCGATCCCCAGGGGGATTCCGACGAGTGAACTGAGGAAAAAACCCCAGACGATGATGCGGATGGAATGCAGCAGGTTCTGGTGCAGCCACTTCTCTTCCGACAGGCGCGGGGCGGCGCGGAAGGACGTGACCATCGCACGCGCCACTTCGTGGGGCGCGGGCAGGAAGACCGGGTTGGCGGGACTGCCCGTGGCGACCTCGCCGCCGCGGGCGGCGACCACCGCGTTGGCCTTCTCGAAGCCGGCGCGTTCGACGCGCATGCCGGGTGTGAACCACGCCACGTCGCCGGTCGACTCGACTTCGATCTGCGGGTGCCAGATCCACGGCACGTAGCTGACCGCGCTCCAGACCAGGAGAGGGGCCAGAAAGGAGATGAACCACATCAGAGTGCGCGCACGGCCGGAGAGTTCCCCATGGATGCGAAACAGGCTCCGACGGCGTTTGCTGGAGGCGATGGGCATGGGCCGGGCTCCCGGACAGGGAGGTGGCGGGCCGTCCCGCCGTGGTTCGATGTCCCCCCGAGCCGTCCCGGGAGGAGGTGTGGACGTTGGGGCCGAATGACTTACTTCAGGGCCTCGATGGTCAGCGTCGAGTCAAGGTAGGTAGGAATGGCTTGGGGTGCGGTATAGACCTTGTTGGCGACGTTGAAGGTGTCGGCGACGGCCAGGGAGAAGGGCAGGCTGGTCAGGTCCGATCCGGTCTGGAACCGGGGGCGACTTTCGGCCAGGGTCAAAAAGCGCGTGCCTTCGAGGAACTTGGCGTAGTCGGCGGCGGGTACACCCACCCGGGCGGCCATGATCGCGACACCGTCCATGCGCGTGGTCTAATCCGCGAGGTAGGCGACCACGCGATCCCACACCTTGACCACCTTCACCCAATCCCCACGGCGTTCGGCCAGGCTCTGCGGCGAAACCGAGAGGAAGTCGTAGATCAGTCCGGGAGCATCGGCGCTGGAGAACACCGCCTTCGATCCGGGCACGGACTTCAGGGCCTGTCCCGAATTCGGCTGCCAGGCGCCGATGGCGTCGACATCCTTGGTGGCCAGGACCTGAGCGGTCTGGTGGGTGGGTGTTCCCACGAGCTTGACGTCGGATTCCGTCATGCCGTTCATGGCCAGCCCCTTCAGCAGCAGCAGATGTTCCACGAACCCGATTTCGAGTCCCACCTTCTTGCCCTTGAGATCCTTCAAGGAGGCGATGCCCGGCTGGGCCACGATCATGTCGTTGCCGTTGGAAAAGTCGGTGACCAGGATGGCCACGTTCTTGCCGCCCTGGGCGCCGGTGACCAGCGCGTCTCCGGAGGCGATGGTGACGGCGTCGACCTTGCCCGCGGTGAAGGCTTCCATGGACGGGGCGTATTCGAACCACGAGAATTCGATATCGACCCCGGCTTCCTTGAACCATCCTTTCTGGATGGCGATCTCGAAGGCCGTCCAACCCGGCCAGTCGCTGTAGGCGACCTTCAAGGGGGGCAGCGCCGGCGTGGCGGCGGGCTCCTTCTCCTTGTTGCACGAGACGAACAGGGCCAGGGCACTGGCGGCAAGGATGGTACGGATCGGGCGCATGGAAACCTCCTGTGCGAAAACAAGAGGTCAATAACCGTGCCAGATCGAGAGCGAAAGGGATTGGTTTGCTCTGACATTGACGAATCAAGTCAATGAGAGACAATTCCGAAACGATTGACGGTGTGGCTGGAACTGTCACATCCAGCCGCACCCGGGATTTTCGCCAACACGGAAACAGCCGACACGAGGGAGTTTCCCGCCAGGAAAATCCTGGCGGGAAGGCGTATCAGTGGTTTCGCACGCCCAGGCGTCGTACGGTTTCGAGTTCCTCACCGTTGGCTGCTTTCGCCACGATTCGCCAGAGATAGACGCCCGAAGGTACCGGTCGCCCGTCTGGGGTCTTGAGGTTCCACGTCACCGCGATGGGTTTGCGACCATCGGATTCCGAAGCGATGCCGGCCAGCGCACGGGCGGAAATATCCTCCGACCACGACATCACGGGGACTCCCATGTTGTCGTAGATCGCGACCGAGACCAAAGCGGGTCCCGGAAGGAGGATGTCGATCCCGAGCGATTGATCTTCATCAAGACGGGCACCGCGACCAAGGAACGCTGGCGACGAGCCGTTGGCGACCTTGGCGAAGGCTCCGTGGACCCGAGCGTCGAGAACCGTGGTCGTCGACTTGGGAACGGAACGCCGTTCCACGGCCGTGCTGGGAATCACGTCGATCGTGAAACTGGTGCTGGCCGAATCGGATCCATCATAGGCCATGACGGATACCGTGGTGCTTCCGACGCTCCCCGGGACATTGCTCAGCACCAATGTGTCGTTGACGATCTTGGCGCCGACGGACGAACCTGAAAGGGTTCGGCCGAAGCGCAAGGTGTCGCCATCGAGGTCGGCGAAGACGTCGCTCAAGGGGAAGCGCAGGGTGGGAAATCCTGCGAACTCCTTTCGATCCGCGATGTCAGCCATCACATACGGGGCGGTGATGCGGAAGAGCCGGTGGGCCAGGAAGCCGCTTTGCAAACGCAACCCGTCCGCCTGGGACGCCTTGGCTTCGTAGCCGGCTCCCACGTTGTCGGAATTCGTTGGTGTGCTAGTCAAGGCCGCACCGGATTGGTCCCACTGGGCGGAAGCGAACGATGCCGCGAAGGCAAGGGTCGCGAGGATGCGCATGGGGTTGTGGGGTCGCATTTACTTGAGCCGATCTTCCAGCGCCTGGATCCGCTTCTCCTGGGCGATGGCGTGCAGGGTGAGCTCTTCGACCTTCTTCAGGAGCAGCAGGTTCATCTGCGCCAGATCGACACCGCCCGCTTCGATTTCCTTGGCGCTGGGGATTTCCGGCAGGTGCTTGTTGGCCACGATATAGGACTCCACTTCGGCGAGCGGGGCGAGCTTGTAGTCGGGCTCGAAGACGTAGTCAGGGACAACCACGGTTGCCTTGGCCTTCAAGCTTCCGGCGATGACCACGTTTCCGGAGAAATCCACGTTGTGGCCATCGGTCTTGAGAATGTCGTAGGCTCCGCCACGGTTGCTCACGTGGAGGGCAACACCGTAGGTGTCCGCGCTCTTGATCAAGGAGAAGGAGCCGTTGTCGCCACCCGAGTAGATGTGCAGACCGTCCGTCGACACCTCGGTTCCCCATCCGCTTTCGGCGTTGCGGTCGAATTGGATGGTGGACGTCGCGGGCAGCTTCACGCCGCCTGCGATCGCCATGTTTCCGGAGAAATTCACGTCATGGCCATCGGTGTTGAAAATGTCGTAGGCTCCGCCACGGTTGCTCACGTGGAGGGCAACACCGTAGTTTTCCGCGCTCTTGACCAAGGAGAAGGAGCCGTTGTCGCCACCCGAGTAGAAGTGCAGGCCCGTGGCGGACAGTTCGGTACCCCATCCGGCATCGTCGCGGGGGAACTGGAAGGAGTTGGTGTCGGCCAATTTCACATCGCCATACGCGTTGAATCTGACGAGCCGGGTCGAATCCAGTTTGCCTGCGACGTCGGCAGCCAGTTTGGTGATGGTGGGGCTTGTCAGATTTCCGGCGATGGCCACATCGCCCGAGAAATTCACATCACGGCCATCGGTGGTGAAGATGTCGTAGGTTCCGCCACGGTTGCTCGCGTGCAGGGCGACACCGAAGGTTGCTGGGCTCTTCATCAAGGTGAAGGTGCCGTTGTCGCCGCCCGAGTAGAAGTGCAGACCCGTTGCGCCCAGTTCCGTGCCCCATCCGGAATTGTCGCGGGGGAATTGGATCGACGATGTGTCGGCCAATTTCACGTCGCCATAGGCGTTGTAACGAACCACCTGGTTCGAATCCAGTTTGGCGCCAACGGATTTTGCCACCGAATTCAATGCGGCGGTGGTGGCGTAGCCCGAGAGGGCCTCGGTCTTGGCGTAGGCGGCCAGGCTTGTCAGGGGGGCGTAGTTGGCCAGCTCGGTGACGTTGGCTTTCCCGTCGAGCCCGGCAACGGACCTTGCGAACTGGGCGGTGTCGGCTTTGCGGGCGTGGAATGCCCAGGGAGAAGCTCCGAGAGAGGTGCGTGGCAGGAGATCCTTCCCCGCGACGGTCACGTTGAGAAACAGGCTGTCACGGGCGAACAGGGCGTCCGGAAGCGAGGAGACCGTTCCGAGGGAGAGGGAAAAGAGGCCCTTGCGTGTGGTGACGGTACGCGCTTCCGACCACAGAGCCGTGCCACCAGCGGATTGTCCGTACACGGCGAAAGTGACCGCCTTGTCGCCATCGGGGACAGGGACGCCTTTGTCGTCGGTGAGGATTCCCTGGTAGGGAATGGATGCAGCCGAAGCGGTTGCCACGGCGGTCAAGAACAGGCCTAATAGGCAGCGAGGAGTCATGTCTGAATCTTTCGGGGAGTGGTAGTGTCGACCCCTGGGTGAGTAGGGGATGAAGACATCTTAGTGCATATCGGACCGATACGGAAACTCGGGTGTGATCAGCCGACAGACGCGAACGAATTCAGATGACAGACGCGTGGGTAGGGACGTACCACTCGAAGGAGGTCATCGAAAGCACGCCTCCATCGAGGCCTTCGACGGGGAGCCTGTGGGCGTCATCGGTGCGGGAAGCGCCGACGGCGACCAGGAGAGGACGCCAGTGGTCCGGACCCGGATGGGCGATTCGCCCATCCGGGGTGTCCTCCAGACCGATCAGCCGCCCGAGGTCGCGTTTGTCCACGGCATCGCGCGTGGTGGTCTCGAAGCGCTCAGCCCAGGAACGATCGGACCGCGAGTCGGCTTGGAAGAATGCCCGCAGGTTGTGCGTGACATTTCCCGACGCCAGGATCAGGATGTCCAGGTCGCGCAGCGGCCGCAACGCCCGACCCAGCGCGAGGTGCTCGGCGGGAGATGCGCGGACATCCAGGGAGACTTGCACCACGGGGATGTCGGCATCGGGGAACAAGTGAACCAGCACCGACCATGTGCCGTGGTCGAGGCCCCATTCGGTGGTGGTCCGGGCGCCCGGGACCGAAGCGGCGACCTCGGCGGCGACTTCCGGGGCCCCCGGTGCCGGGTATTGCACGGCGAACAATCCTTGCGGAAATCCGCCGAAGTCGTGGATGGTCTGGGGTTTCGGTTGCGCGGTGACCAGGGTCCCTTCGGTCCACCAGTGCGCCGAAACGGCCACGATGGCGCGCGGACGGGGCAACCGCTCCCCCCAGGCTTTCCAGGCTCGCGACCAGATCGTGTCTTCGATGGCGTTCATGGGGTTGCCGTGGCCCATGAACAGGACCGGCATGCGGGTTGGGCGCGTTGTCTTGCTCATGAGGGCAAGGTACAAGGCGCCTCCATCAGTTGCTCCATCGCCCAGGTTCCGACAGATCCTGGCCAAGCGGCGACGAGGGAGTGGAAGGTGGCGAGATCACCCGACCACAGCGCTCGCGAGGCGTCTTCGAACCCTTGCTGGTTTCCTGCGACGGCCAGCAGCACGCGATCGATGGCGGTTTTCTTCTGGAGGGGCAAGGCGAACGCCGGTTCGGCCTTCATGGCTGCCATCACGAGCCGCCGCAGGGCCGCGGATGGTCCGCCGCTCTGCTGCCCCAGCCAATCCCATTGTGATGGAAGCAGGCAGACCTCCTTGCAGGCAACCCCGAGTCTGGGGCGGCCCGGCCCTTTGGAGGGAGCAGGTTCCGGACGCAAGGCGGGGTGTTCATCCAATCGCGTCATGATCTGGGCAAGGCTGCCCCGCAGGTCGAAATCGATCTGCGCCCCGGTGCTTTCGTCGAAGAACAGGCACGCTTTGGCGGGTTTGGGGCCCAGCGAGTGGACTTGGGAAATCACGGACTCCAATGATCCGCGAGCGATCAGATCCGTGTGGCGGAAAGCGGCGAAGGTGCGTTCGGGCATGGCGACTCCTGGGTTGCCATGAATTTACCAGGGATAAATTGGGTTGGCAATAAGTTCCTGGTAAAAATGCGGCGTGGCAGGCGTGCAGTGCTTGCTTGTGCAGGGGAGGTGTCCTGCATTACGGAGTGCCCTTGCGGCGGGCGGGGTAGAGGCGCGAGATTTGTCTGTGTGAACCCGATTCCCACTTCCTCCGTCCAGCCATCTTTCAGTGCCTATCGTCCAGAGTCAAGGTCGCAGCGGTTGCTGAATCTGCTTCTTGAGCGAGGAGGTAGGCCGCTTACAGCCCGGAGTGATGCTACAGGATGCATTACCCTGGAAGTGGAACTGAGTGCCGGAGTTTCGAGTCTATCTTCAAGTGCGCGGAGGCCCCAGCCGTGAGACGAAACCCGATCGCCCATCATTGGGCCAAAACAAATCAGTCGACCAATGCGTGGCATCCACTCGTTTTGCACATGCTGGATGTCGCGGTTTCGGTTGATGCCATTTTGGTCCGCGAACCAGAGTCTACACGCCAGAAACTTGCTTCATGCCTTGGGCTATCGTGGGAGCAGGCGCGCCCCTGGCTCCAAGTCGTGATAGCTTGTCACGACTTGGGCAAGGCATGCCCGGGGTTCCAACTCAAATGGGACGTAGCGCGATGCTTGATCGATGCGATGGGGCTGAAGCTGCGTCCCAACGTGGATACGGCGATCAATCACGCCTTCGTAAGCCAGCTTGTCCTTGCTGATCTGTTGATCGAACTCGGATGGGCGGAAGATCTTGCCGAACTTGTTGCCGATGCCGTAGGTTGCCACCACGGGGAGCGGGCCAGTCCCAGCAAACTTGAGGATCTCCGAGGCAACGGCAAGTCCTTGGGCGGAGATGATTGGCAAGAGGCTCGACATAGCCTTTTCGATGCCGTGAAAAATGCGCTTGATGCCGAGACGATTCCGACCAAGGCGACCTTGTCGGGGCCGGAGTTCATGCTGCTTGCCGGGCTTACGAGTTTTGCGGATTGGATCGGATCCAACGACGAATGGTTCCCATTCGGCACTCCGGAAGATTGCGAGGATCTAGCGGCGTGGATCGAGATGCGCCGTGGAAACGCCGATCGGGCACTTGACGTAATCGGTTGGTCATACCGCGTTCCGTTGATGGAATCGGAGAAATCCTTTGCCGATGTCTTTGGTTTTGCGCCCCGACCGCTCCAAGATGCGGTGGCCAGTGCGGTATCCACAGCAACCGGGCCATGCATTCTGTTGGTCGAGGCCCCGATGGGTGAAGGGAAGACAGAAGCTGCTTTCTTTGCGCACCTGGAATTGCAGCGTCGCTTGGGCCATCGTGGCTTGTATGTCGCGCTTCCTACCAAGGCCACCGGAAATGCGATGTTCGCTCGTTCCTTGGAGTTCCTGAAGGGATTTCATGGCAATCGCCACTTGGATCTCCAGCTTCTCCACGGCGGCACGCTGTTGAATGATTCGTTTCAGGATCTGCGACTGCGAGGAATTCATGCCGAAGGTGGTGATGGCAGCATCCAAGCAGGGGAGTGGTTCACGCACAAGAAGCGGGCTCTGCTTTCAGAATATGGTGTCGGAACCATCGATCAGGCGCTTATGCCGATTCTGCCTGTGCGCCACAATTTCGTGAGGCTGTGGGGCTTGGCCAATCGCGTCGTGGTCTTCGATGAGATCCATGCCTACGACGCCTACACAGGGACGCTCTTGGTCAACTTGCTGCGTTGGCTGCTGGCGCTGGACTCTTCGGTGATCCTGTTGTCGGCGACCTTGCCGCCTTCCTTCCGCGACAAGCTTGCAGAAATTGTCGGCTCGGAAATTCCCGTCCCTGAGGCCGCCTATCCTCGGCTATCCATCTTCAAGCCGGGTGCTGTCGAGCAGATTGCTTTCCAAGCCGATCCCGCTCGTAGGAGAGAGATCAAGCTCGAAGGGATCTCTCCGAACCTTGAACGGATCCGCGATGAATTGCTGCTTCGCACAGCGAATGGCGGACTTGCTCTGGCTTTGGTCAACACCGTGCAGCGGGCGCAGGATCTCTATCGGTTGTTTCCATCCATTGAGACTATTTGCAACGGGGACAATGCTGTCGGGTGCAAGCTGGAGGATGGTACCGAGGTCTATCTGTTCCATGCGAGATTCCCGGCAGACAAGCGTCAGGTGCGTGAAGACTTGGCTTTGGCGCTCTTCGGGAAGAACGGCTCGCGTGAAGGAAAGAAGATCCTGATCGCGACGCAGGTGGCGGAGCAAAGCCTTGACCTTGATTTCGATGTTCTGATCACGGACCTTGCGCCGATCGATCTTGTCCTCCAGCGTGCCGGTCGGTTGTGGCGCCATGCGCGTCCTGCTCGTCCGATTTCAAGCCCGACCTTGCTGGTAGCTGGACTGGATGGCCAAGAGCCACCGGATTTGGGCAAACCTCTATGGTGGAATGCCGTCTACCGCGAGGATGTCCTGCTGCGGACTTGGGCACTTCTGAAACAGCGAACCTCTCTGATTCTTCCTGACGACATCGATGGAATGGTGAAGGCGGTTTACGAGGATGGTGTCGAGTTGACGGAAGCATTGCGTGAGCGTGTCGATGCTGCCATGATGGCGGAGGACGGAGAGGAATACGCGCACAAGGCTCTGGCCAATCAAGCGGTTTCGATCGGAGATCCGAAAACCAGCGAATGGAAGAGTCTTTCGCTGACCAAGTTCGACGAGGATGAGTTGGGTATCCATTCCTCACTCGTCGCCAAGACTCGCTTGAGCGATGCATCTGCGGTGGTGGTTCCACTGAGGGCCAAGGATGATTTTCAGCCGACCACTGAGCCGGATTTCCAGACGGCAAAGGCGTGGTCACTGCGGTCCCTCGGCGTTTCCCGAACAGGTGTGGTCAAGCGATTGCAGAAGCTTGGGGTGCCGGAAGGATGGGCGAAGTCTGCACTGCTGCGCAACTGCATTCCGCTGCAATTGAACGAGGACGGGGCCTGGATCGAAGACCCTTCCGTCATGCTCGATGAAGCGCTGGGACTGGTGTACACAACAAAGGAGAATGCGTGAGTCGTTTCAATCTCATCGACGAACCTTGGATCCCGGTTCGGCGCAAGGATGGCTCCTTTGCGGAACTGGGCATCAAGGACGTTCTGCTCGCCGCCAAGGAGCTTTCCGGCATCGAAGATCCGTCGCCGCTTGTGGTGGCCTCGCTGTACCGTTTCCTGCTGGCGGTCCTGTATCGCGCCCTGGAGGGGCCGACGGACATCGATCAGGCCAAGGTTCTGTTCCGGGATGGATTGCCCACGGACAAGATCGACGCCTACCTGGAAAAATGGCGAGACAGATTCTGGCTGTTCGATGCGAAGTATCCGTTCGGGCAGCATCCAAATGTCAAGGCTGACGAGATCGAGCCTTGGACCAAGTTGACTCCAGAGTATAACGCCAGATCAAACAAGGTTCTGTTTGATCACACGGACACGAGAAGTCCGGGAGTAATCTCACCGAGCAATGCTGCGCGCTGGCTTTTGACGACATCTCACTTCTCCATCTCCGGTGGCCGTGGCTATTATCCATCGCCATCACCGAATGCGATGATATGCATCCCGCTTGGACAAAAACTGTCAGAGACCTTTCTATTCAATTTGGTTCCATATGCAAATCGGGAGGTACAAAAGGTCGATCAAGCGCAATGGGAGCGGGAGCCACCAATTCTGCCGTTGGCGATAGCGAAGAGAGTTGCGCGAGGATATGCCGACCTTTTCACATGGCAATCCCGCTTCGTTCAGCTTGAAGCTGATGCGGATGGGAATGTCTGTCGGCTTCGGTTCATTGCTGGGGAAGGCTTTGAAAATCCTACGCGTGATCCTGATCCCATGCAGCCCTCCAAACCTGACAAGGAGCACGGATGGTTACCGGTTCAATTCCGGGGAGATAAAGCTACCTGGCGGGACTTTGATGCTCTCCTTCCTGGTCCTGAAGGACTTGAGCCAAAGACGATCCAGCATAGCATGGCTTTGGTAGGTAGGAAGGGCGTTGCTCCGAAATCATTGCTGGTCCTTGGGCTCCGATACGAGCCGCCCAATGCCAATCTCGATTTCTGGCGGCAGGACCAGTTTGTCATGCCAGCGGCAATTGCAGGTGACCAGGCGGTGCGTAGCGATATCAAACGCTTGCTCAAAACCGCAGAGGAAACGCAGACAGCGCTTTGGAGCGCTTCAAGGAGCTTTGCACGGGATGTTGTAGGGCACGGGGACAGGGCTCCGGACAAAAAAGATCTCGCAGCTTTCGTGTCCCAACTGCCTGGGACGCCAGCCTATTGGTCGATTCTGGAAGCGCGATTTCAGGAAATTCTGAACGCCTACACCTTGGATGCCAATCCAGATGCCATTGAACACCAGTGGCTGCTGTGCGTTCGCAGTGCCCTGAAGGATGCTTGGCAACTGCAGAAGAACAGCGTGTCTGGTGGTGATGCATGGACTCTGCGCGCCTTGGTCAAGGCGGAAGCTCCGATCCTGCGGAAATTGGCCGAACTGAATTCGACGCTCAAGGAATACCAAACCCAGCAACCTGAGGAGAACGGATGAGCGGATTTGTCGCATGGCTGGAAAGCCTCAATCAGCGAGACACCAAGGTTCGCGCCGTTTTGCGGCGAAGCCTTGCCTTTGATCCGGGAACGCAACCAGCTGCTTACCCGTATGTCGAGCCGTTCCTTGCCGCAGAGGATAATTCATGGCGGCGTACAGTGCACTATCTGGTGGCTGGGCTGTGGGCGCAACACTGGCGTGAAGGGCGCACGGGTGTGGCATTGCCAATTGGTAAAGCCTTTGGTGAGTACGAATCCGAAAAACGCTCGAAACTGAAGGGTGAGGAGCGGAATAAGGTGACGAGTACTGAACAGCGCTTCGTCGCCTTGCTCGATTCCGACGAGGATCAACTTCCGTACCGGATGCGCCAGATGATCGCGCTGCTCAAGGATCAGAGCATCGACTTTGAGAGTGTCCTCAAGGGTCTGGTGTTCTGGAACAGCGAAACCAAACGGACTCAGACGGATTGGGCCAAAGACTTCTACCGCACTTTGAATCACGACAATTCCACCAACGAGGAGATTCCCTGATGAAGACCTTGATCGAAATCCACGCCCTCCAGAATTTTGCGCCTTCAAACTTGAATCGGGACGATACCGGTGCGCCCAAGGATGCCATCTTTGGCGGTGTGCGTCGTGCCCGTGTCTCGAGCCAGTGCTTGAAGCGTGCCGTACGCCAGCACTTTGCTGGTCTCGTCGAATCAGGTAAGCTTGAAGCTGCTGATCTTGCCAGCCGTACCAAGCGTGTTTTGGACGCCGTCGTGAAGGAGCTTGCGGCAAAAGGGCGTGCGGAAGCGGATGCCTCCGCGAAAGCCACGCTTGCCTTGGCGGCAATGGAGCTGACCATCAAAGAGGATGGCAAGAGCGAATATCTCCTGTTCCTGGGACAGCGCGAAATCTCCGAGGTGGCGCGCATCGTCGATGAGAAATGGGATTCCCTTGTGGCTGTCGAGTCGTCATCGACAGAAGGAAAGAAAGCTGGGAAAGCCAAGAAGGATGCGGCGAAGCAGGCAGACCCGGAACTGAAAAAGGCTCTTGAGAAGATCTTCAATGGGGGCAAAGCGTTGGATCTGGCTTTGTTCGGTCGCATGCTTGCCGACATGCCGGAGAAGAACCAGTACGCCGCCTGCCAAGTGGCCCATGCGATCTCGACCCATGGTGTGGATCGCGAATTCGACTTCTACACGGCGGTGGACGATCTCAAGCCCGAGGATACGGCTGGTGCCGACATGATGGGAACGGTGGAATTCAATTCGGCTTGCTTCTACCGCTATGCGGTCGTGGACTGGGAGAAGCTCGTCGCCAATCTCCAAGGTGATGTCGAGCTTGCGGCGAAAGGCTTGCGGGCATTCCTTGATGGATTTGTGGTGGCCGAGCCGACAGGCAAGCAGAACACCTTCGCGGCTCACAATCCTCCGGAATTCGTGGTGGTTTCGGTGCGGCACAATACGGCGCCACGTAATCTGGCCAACGCATTCGAAGTGCCGGTTCGAGTGACCAAGGGCCAGGCCTTGACCAAGATCTCAGCAGAGAACCTTGCAAGCAAAGCGAAGATTCTTCAGGCAGCTTACGGTGGCGAAGGCAAGACTCTGGTACTCAATCTTGCCGGCGCTGATGCCGCAGGTTTTGGCGAGCCGGTCGATTCTCTGCAGGTTCTGCTGGACAGGACTGTTGCGCTTGCGAAGGAGTGAGCATGCCCACCCTTCTTCTGAGGCTGGTGGGGCCGATGCAATCGTGGGGAACCATCAGCCGCTTTGATCAACGTGATACCGGCAAGGAGCCCAGCAAGTCCGGAGTGATCGGCTTGCTTGCCGCCGCCATGGGCATCGATCGCGAAAACTGGGAGGACCTGGAGCCGTTGACGCACTTGCGCATGGGCGTGAGGCATGATCGGCCAGGAATACCGAAACGTGAATATCAGACGGCAGGATGCGCCAAAGGCGACAAGATCATGACGGCCGATGGGAAAGCAACAAAGGAAAATGATCCTGGTATTGTCTCGCATCGCGACTACCTCGCCGACGCGGCATTTCTTGTGGGTCTGGAAGGCGATGATCTCGCATTGCTGGAAAAGGCCGATGCCGCCTTGCGTGACCCCGTTTGGCCGCTGGCATTGGGGCGGAAGTCCTATGTGGCCACGGAGCCGATCTGGTGCGATGGTGGCATCCGTGGCATGGGACTCGTGGACGCTCTGAAGAATCATCCGTGGATCGGTTTTTTGCGGCGCTACGAGGATGTTCCTGCTTCCTTGAGACTTTCCCTTGAGTCGGAAGACGGGACGGGTTCCATGCGTATTGACCAGATTCTGTCATCTTTCGCGGAGCGCCGTTTCGGTTCCCGTTTCGTGCGAACCGAGATGATCCCCTTCCCGCAGGAGGTCGCCGATGCTGTTGCATAGGATCCTTCTCGATCCGCGCAGCAAGGAAGTGCGACGGGATCTGTCCAACCCGTATGAACTCCACTCGACTCTGTGCCGCGCCTTCAGCGCACCGGAATCGAAGTGCCCGGAAGGTTCCTTCCTGTGGCGGCTGGAGCCGGAAACTGGGGCCGAGTTGTTTCCCAAGCTATTGATCCAAAGTGTGGTCACTCCCGTTTGGGAACGGATTGGTGTTTCTGGCTGGTTTGGTGCAGTGCCTGATCCAGCAGTGGATCTGGTGGCTCGCTTGAGTCTCGATCAGCTCTGTGTCGGACAACGATTCCGTTTCCGCTTGAGGGCCAATCCGTGCGTGGTGAGGGAGAAAAAACGGCAAGGACTCCTGCAGACCGAAGAACAGGAACAGTGGCTTGTCCGGAAAGCGCAAGCGCACGGCTTCAGTTTGCCGATCTTGGAATCGTTCGATCTCATGGATGATGGCGCTGCGCGACCGGATATCCGGATCACACAGGAGCAGATGCTCCGTGGAAAGCGGCGGGATGGGACGCAGATCAGCATCTTTTCTGTGCTCATCGATGGCATCTTGGCTGTGGAAGATGTAGACAAGTTCCGTCTAAGCCTTGCGGGCGGCATCGGACACGGGAAAGCCATGGGGCTTGGTCTTTTGTCGGTGGTGCCTGTGGCATGAGAATCCAGTCCAATCCTATCCCCATG
This sequence comes from Fibrobacteria bacterium, assembly GCA_035913415.1. Lineage (GTDB taxonomy): Bacteria > Fibrobacterota > Fibrobacteria > UBA5070 > UBA5070 > UBA5070. The sequence continues at coordinate 54,697 of JAMIIV010000199.1, forward strand.
AAGGAGCGCAGCACGATGGTGTGGCTCCAGTACGGGAACGTCGACGTGCAGGACGGCGCTCTTGTTCTGGTCAACCAGGAGGGGGCGCGGACGCACATTCCGGTGGGCGGGTTGGGTTGTTTGCTGCTGGAGCCAGGTACGCGCATCACACATTCGGCCATCGCGCTCGCTGCGGAAGTCGGGTGCTTGGTGATTTGGGTTGGTGAGGGTGGAGTACGCCTCTATTCGGCAGGGCAGCCGGGTGGAGCGCGCTCGGATCGGCTACTCTACCAAGCCAAACTTGGGTTGGATGATGATCTTCGCTTGAAGGTCGTCCGAGCCATGTACCGCTTCCGTTTTCAGGAGGAGCCGCCAGCCCGTCGCTCCATCGAGCAGCTTCGAGGCATCGAAGGAGTGAGGGTGCGAACGATGTACAAGATGCTGGCTGCGCAGCATGGGGTCACTTGGGAGAAACGCGATTACGATCCCGACAAGTTCGAGGAGGGGGACGTTCTCAATCGCTGCTTGAGCGTGGCGAATCACTGCCTCTATGGACTTTGCGAAGCAGGGATCTTGGCAGCCGGATACGCGCCCGCCATCGGTTTCATCCATACGGGCAAACCCCTATCCTTCGTGTATGACATCGCCGACCTCTTCAAGTTCGAGACGGCGGTTCCCATTGCGTTCAAGGTGGTTGCGTCCGGGAAGCCAAACCCCGAGCGTGAAACGCGGCTCTATTGTCGGAACAGTTTCCGTAAGCACAACCTGCTCGAGCGGATCATTCCGACCATCGAAGAAATCCTCGCGTCGGGCGGAATCGAGTTGCCCAAGTCCCACGAAGAAGCAATGCCCATTGCGATCCCGAACAAGGAGCAGACTGGCGATGCTGGTTATCGTACTTGAGGATGCCCCCCCACGGCTTCGCGGTTATTTGACGCGGCTGTTTTTAGAGGTGCGAGCAGGAGTGTACATCGGTGAGTATTCGGCCCGTACACGCGAGAGGATTTGGGCTGTGGTAGAGAAGGAAATTGGAACGGGCAATGCCGTGATCGCGTGGTCGGTTCCGAATGACGCAGGATTCGACTTCGACACCTGTGGAGAAAACCGACGGATTCCTGTACAACTGGATGGGTTGAAACTTGTCCAGTTTTTGCCGTTTCTGGCTGGCACTTCCGAGGCAACATAGGCGGGTATCTTTGACACCTCGGGTTTGGTAGAATTTTGGCCGCTTTGTAAGTTGGCCTACTGCTTTGACTTGCGTCGAAGCCTGTTCCCCGCACACGCGGGGATGAACCGTTGATGAAGAGGTGGTTTCCGTCAAAACGGGACTGTTCCCCGCACACGCGGGGATGAACCGGAAGAGAGGGAGGATTGATCTTTAGGCAACCTCTGTTCCCCGCACACGCGGGGATGAACCGACGCCCTGGCGATAGGTGTCAACCTGTTGCCACTGTTCCCCGCACACGCGGGGATGAACCGGTTCTCTCTCCTGCGTCTGCAACCTCGCAAACCTGTTCCCCGCACACGCGGGGATGAACCGGTCGCGGTCAAGGGGCGCAACGGGCAGGTCTCCTGTTCCCCGCACACGCGGGGATGAACCGTCAGCGTAAAGCTCGGCAGCCCCCATGGCGGACTGTTCCCCGCACACGCGGGGATGAACCGCGCGGATTTCGAGGGTCTCGGTCGTGATCTCCCTGTTCCCCGCACACGCGGGGATGAACCGATCCCGCGCCCCGTGCTCGTCGCAGGGTGGGACTGTTCCCCGCACACGCGGGGATGAACCGCGGCCTCCCACCACGACAGCGGAGGAGCTTGCCTGTTCCCCGCACACGCGGGGATGAACCGATCAAGCGCGAGGCCATCGAAGAGAAGCTGGCCTGTTCCCCGCACACGCGGGGATGAACCGGATTCGACCTGCCGGAACTCCAGACGATCCAGCTGTTCCCCGCACACGCGGGGATGAACCGGTTTCAGAGGATGGCGCTACCGATGGGCGCGGCTGTTCCCCGCACACGCGGGGATGAACCGGACAATCCCTGGTTTCTCAATTCTTCGATCCGCTGTTCCCCGCACACGCGGGGATGAACCGAACGAGGACAGGAACCGCTTCACGGGCAGGGCCTGTTCCCCGCACACGCGGGGATGAACCGACGAGTTCTGGAAATGGGTATGCTCATGGGCCCTGTTCCCCGCACACGCGGGGATGAACCGGTGGCGGACATGTTCGTGGGCTCCATCAAGGCCTGTTCCCCGCACACGCGGGGATGAACCGCTCTCAATGCGTCCGAAGAGGCGACTCTTGCGCTGTTCCCCGCACACGCGGGGATGAACCGCCGATGGCATACGACTCGTCAAAATCCGTCGCCTGTTCCCCGCACACGCGGGGATGAACCGCCCGCTGGATGGACGCCAACGGCTACGACCTGCTGTTCCCCGCACACGCGGGGATGAACCGGGGCTACCTGCCGGGATCGAGTACTACGGTCGCTGTTCCCCGCACACGCGGGGATGAACCGGTGACCCAGCATAAGCCCCGGATGGCCGGCTCCTGTTCCCCGCACACGCGGGGATGAACCGAGGAGGGGCTCGACGATGCGATGTTCCCCGCCCTGTTCCCCGCACACGCGGGGATGAACCGGCGGCCTACGATTTCTCCGGCCAGGTCAAGGACTGTTCCCCGCACACGCGGGGATGAACCGAGTGACCAATTGTGTCACACCTGACGTTTGCACTGTTCCCCGCACACGCGGGGATGAACCGTGTTACATCGACCAGGTGCTCTGACTGACTAGCTGTTCCCCGCACACGCGGGGATGAACCGGTCGGCCGATATACGGTACCCTTTCCGGGAGCCTGTTCCCCGCACACGCGGGGATGAACCGGTCATTTCGCGCCCTTAGCAGGAATGTGGCGACTGTTCCCCGCACACGCGGGGATGAACCGCATGAGCAACCACGAAATGCCCCCGCAGGCCACTGTTCCCCGCACACGCGGGGATGAACCGGTCACCACGTCGAAAGAATGGTTCTCCATGCGCTGTTCCCCGCACACGCGGGGATGAACCGCCTGATCCCGTACCTGCAGAAAGCGGCGGACCCTGTTCCCCGCACACGCGGGGATGAACCGTCCCAGGACCCCGTCCTGGACCTCGTGTCCTGCTGTTCCCCGCACACGCGGGGATGAACCGACGCGGAGGTTATCACCGAGACGCAGGACGCCCTGTTCCCCGCACACGCGGGGATGAACCGAAGCAGCGCGATACCGTGGCCACCACGCGCCCCTGTTCCCCGCACACGCGGGGATGAACCGCTCGGGCGGTCGGTGGTGAGCCCGATGGCGGACTGTTCCCCGCACACGCGGGGATGAACCGGCCAGCATAGCGTTGTTCGGAGTGTCACCAAACTGTTCCCCGCACACGCGGGGATGAACCGTCTCCGGTGATGGGGTCCGGGAATACCGGGTTCTGTTCCCCGCACACGCGGGGATGAACCGCTGTCCCATGGCCTCGCGGATTCCGTCATCGCCTGTTCCCCGCACACGCGGGGATGAACCGGCGTAGGCGGACTGGATCGCGGCGTCCTTGGCCTGTTCCCCGCACACGCGGGGATGAACCGGTTGCCGAGGCCGGAGCCACCGATGGGCGCGGCTGTTCCCCGCACACGCGGGGATGAACCGAGGTTAAATGGATCATTGAGCACTGTTCCCCGCACACGCGGGGATGAACCGGCATGCCGTCCGTCGGAGACACCAGGGCGAAGCTGTTCCCCGCACACGCGGGGATGAACCGGTCGAACGGGAAACCAGGAATCACCCAATCGACTGTTCCCCGCACACGCGGGGATGAACCGGGGTGCTCACTCTTTGGGACGGGTGGTCCCTGCTGTTCCCCGCACACGCGGGGATGAACCGAGGGCGAGAGAGCATCTGCCGCTCTCGCCATCCTGTTCCCCGCACACGCGGGGATGAACCGCTCGACCGGAGGGTAAACTTCCGAAGGAAGTGCTGTTCCCCGCACACGCGGGGATGAACCGATCAATTTCGAAAAGGTCTACCTGGACTGGGCCTGTTCCCCGCACACGCGGGGATGAACCGGCGAACGCCCCCGGCGGATGTTCGGCCGAGTACTGTTCCCCGCACACGCGGGGATGAACCGCGGAGGAAACCCACGGCCTTTCCCGCGAGGTCCTGTTCCCCGCACACGCGGGGATGAACCGGCTCGAGCCCTGCGCGTGCGCGACGACCTGCCCTGTTCCCCGCACACGCGGGGATGAACCGTGACCCTACCAGAGCCACCAAGGATAGTAGGGCTGTTCCCCGCACACGCGGGGATGAACCGAACAGGACCGTCACGCCGAGAATCACGGCGAACTGTTCCCCGCACACGCGGGGATGAACCGGGCCACCTCGGCGGGAGTCCCCACCATTGCAACTGTTCCCCGCACACGCGGGGATGAACCGAAGTAGCCAATCATGACGGAAACCATCCTTGACTGTTCCCCGCACACGCGGGGATGAACCGGAGGTCACCCCGGCCACGGATCTGGGCTACCTCTGTTCCCCGCACACGCGGGGATGAACCGTTCGGGAGGCGTGCGCGCTGGTCACGCAGGGACTGTTCCCCGCACACGCGGGGATGAGGAGCGACGTACTCAGTCCAAGTGATCGATGCAGGCCTGTTCCCCGCACACGCGGGGATGAACCGTTCTTCCCCAACGTTGCAGTCCGGAAGGTCGCCTGTTCCCCGCACACGCGGGGATCAACCGGTCACGGTGGAACGGCAATGGTACATGCGGCAATTTCGAGGTGATTCTCCAACAAGTTGTTGGAGAATCACCGTGAGGCAGGATTGTCGCCGGACACCCAAAGTGATTCGCCTCGGATGTTGATAAAGAAGCCTGTGGGCTGGTGGTAGCCACCCCATGCGAAGCCGCCTACGAATGGATAGGCAGGAGCAGTTGCGATCGATGCTGTCGACTGGATGGTCGGTTCGTTGGATCCGCGAAGCGCCCCCAATTCACTCCATGACGATACCCAGTTCCGGCGCGGCCGGCCCTGGCGCCGCAAAGTGATATGAATGCGTCCGCCGACGAATCCACGTCGGCGGACGCCACCTCCCTCCATGGTTTGCCGCGCGGTCCATCTCGCCCCGGTAGAAAGTGATCCAAATGTGCTCGCCTGGCCATCGTCGGATCCGCTGCGTCCCCGCACGCACAGCGAGCACCTCAATGAGACGGGGGGTATTGCCGCGTGGAGCGATCACAAGGAGAATTGGTCCCAATGGATATATCCCCGGGAGGCAAATCGAACCTCGGCGGTTGCCCCACCCCCGATTCGCATCCATGCCGGCCAGCAGTGGGCTCCGCCCCGACCTATCTTGCTCCCAGGCGACGGGCGGGCGGAAATCGACCGTGCCCTGTCGCATCCAGGAAGCGGATCATGAAGCACGATACAACGAATGCCCTGGCCGACACGGTCGTGGTTCTGGACTTCGAGACGACCGGCTTGTCGCCGGATCAAGGGGATCGCGCCATCGAGATCGGAGCGGTGAAGATCGTCGACGGAGTTTTTGTCGAGCGCTTCCAGAAGCTCATGAATCCCGGCTTCGCGATCAGCGGCTTCATCTCCCAGTATACGGGCATCACCAACGCGATGTTGAGGGGTGCTGCCCCGTGCCGCGAGGTCATGGCAGAATTCCACGAATTTCTGGGGGATCACAACGTGGTCGCCCACAACGCATCCTTCGATCGGAAGTTTCTGGATGCGGAATTCTCCAGGATTTCCAGATCGTATGCCGGGAAGTTTTCCTGCTCGATGCTGCTCGCGCGCCGCATGATCCAGGACGCGAGGAACCACCAGCTCGAAACCTTGGTCCGGCACCTGAACATCGAAGCCGAAGGGGCTTTCCACCGCGCGCTGTACGATGCGGAAATGGCGGGCAAGATCTGGCTGGCCATGCTCGAACGCATTGCCGCACACGCCGAACTCGATGCGGTCCCCTTCGATCTGGCGGAAAAGCTGTGCAAGGCGAGCAAGCCCAATGTGGGGACCCTGCTCAAGACCTGGGCCTGCTCCCGCAAGGCTGTGGTGGCCTGAACCGCGAGCGCGGGGGCAGAAGGCAAAACGAGTCACGTCGATCGCCTCGACGAACCGAGCCTTCCGGTTCATGCCTCCATGTCACCCTGCACGTGGGGGGGGGAGATGGGGATCCTTCGCGCTGCGAACGAATGGGGAGGGATGGCCGCCCTCGCACCGCCACGAGGGATGGGAGCGAAGCTACTCTTCCTTTCCTTCCAAGTCGCCCAGTTCCCCACCACGATGGAATTCCCCATGAATTTCCCCCTGCCCCGATGCTCCCTCTTGGCGCTGCTCGCGGGCTTGGTTTCCGTTCCCACCGATTCTGCCGACATCCAGTTGTCCGGGACGGTCACGGATCTGTCGGGGAGCGTCCTCCCCGGTGCCGGTGTCGTTCTGGTCGGGGCCGGCAATGCCACGAGCGCCGGCGCGATCGGACGCTGGAGCATCTCCGGAAAGCCGACAGGTATTGTCGCCCAGACAAGGACGCCCGCGAGGAAGGTCGCGAGTCACCTCGAGTTGGTGGGAAGCCATCTGCGATTGCGCATGGACGGCGCGGACGCGCTGGGCCGGAAATCCCAGGGGTTGGTCGGGATGGAGAATGCCGCACCCAACCCCGGAGAAACGGTCGGAGCGCTCCGTGCGGCGGTGCCCGAGGTGCTGGATACCCTGTTGTACTCCTGGAAAGGAATCGTGCGTGCGCGAGTGGGAATCACATCGCTTGTTGCGGGCGACCTGGGAACGCAAGCGATAGACACTTCGACGGGCTCGTTCAGTCCGGGTTCCCTGAGTTATGAGGGACAGATCTACAGGACGGTGATGGTCGGGAGTCAGACCTGGATGGCGCAGAACCTGAACTTCAAACCCGCCGGCGCCGATTCGGGGTGGTGTCCCGGAGCGGAGGGGCAAAAGACGCCGGGAGAGGCCGCGAGTTGTGCCGAATTCGGTCGATTGTACACCTGGGCCACCCTGATGAAACTATCCGACACATGCAATTTCAAGGTTTGCGCGAGTCAAGTCCAGGCAAGGCACCAGGGAATCTGTCCAAAGGGTTGGCGCGTGCCGAGTGACGCCGATTGGGCGATGCTCGTGGCCTTCGTGGAGCGGGATGTACGCGTGGGGAGCGACAACGGAGGGCTCGCGTTGAAATCCACGACAGGATGGATCGATGGCGGCGAAAACGGTCTGGATTTCCACGACTTTGGCGGACTGCCAGCGGGCTACCGAGACTCGGACAGCTCATTCTCGAGTGCCGACAGTTACACCCGGTGGTGGAGCGCCACCGAGGCCGGCGGCGGCTATGCGTGGCTTCGAGGCTTGAGGTTCTACAGTCCCTATGTCGAGACCGACTTCGTCTATAAAACAGGGGCGCTCTCGGCCCGTTGCCTGAAGGACTGAGTGCGGCGACCTCCGGCCAGATGGGGGGCGTTTGTGCGATCCGGCAGAATCTCGAGGTGTCGCGGCGCTGCGCGTGCCTGCTTTGGGCATCGCGAATCCATCCGGCTCCTCCATTGGGGAGGGAATCACGACCCTCGATTCTTCGGAGTTGCGCGACTCGACCACCGGGATAGTCACCACGGCAATCCTACTGGCTCAACCCATCCTCGACGAATGTGCCAGGAAGGCCCGCCATGCCTGCAGTTCTCTGGGTAGATTGTCGAGCATATCCTCCACTTTCCCAGGGGTCTCCATTGTTCCACCGGAATCGAATCGCGATGGTCCGCCAGGTCGAATCCTTCGTCCTGGCTCTGTTCGGCCTGCTGTGGGCCACCAACCTCGGTGGTTGCATGGCGGAGCCCGCGGCCAAATACGGGTGCCCCCCGACCGCCTGCAGTCCCGACGACACCATCGTCGTGAAATATGGCGCGCCCGAGCCTGTGGATACCATCCTGGCCAAGTACGGAGCCCCCACGCCTCCCGATTCGATGATCGCGCGCTACGGGATCCCCATGCCGGTGGACACCATCACCGTCAGGTACGGCGTTCCCGGGACGGGCCCCTCCACTTGAGTTCGGGCGTGCTCGAGCCCTCGCTCGCGCAGAAGCTCGGGCTGGAAGTGTACCGGGCCCATCGCGCGCTCCAGACGCGTTCGCACCAGTTGCGCTACTTCTTCTGGGAATGCACCCTGCGGTGCAATCTTTCGTGCAGCCATTGCGGGAGCGAGTGCATCACGACAAGCCAGGTCCCCGACATGCCGCGGGAGGAGTTCCTGGCGGTCCTTGACAAGATCCGTCCCCACATCGATCCCGCGCGCACCCTGATCGTCGTGACGGGAGGCGAGCCCCTGGTGCGCACGGACCTCGAAGCCTGCGGCGCTGCCTTCCGCGACCGCGGCTTCCCCTGGGGGATGGTCACCAACGGCTGGGCCATGACCGAAGAGCGCTGGAAGGGACTGGTGGATTCCGGCCTGCGCTCCCTCACCGTGAGTCTCGACGGGCTTGAAGCGACGCACGACGCCTTTCGCCGCCGCAAGGGATCGTGGAGGCGCGCCGTGCAGGCGCTCTCGTACGCTGCCGCCACCACCGGGCTCACCTTCGACGCCATGACCACCACCACGCCGGCGAGTCTCCCCGAACTGTCCCGCATCCGTGACATGCTGGTCGAGATGGGCGTCAAAAACTGGCGCCTGGACATGGTCTTCCCCAAGGGACGGGCCGCCTCCGACCCCTCGTTGTTCCTCTCCGACGCGCAGTACCTGGAAATGCTGGAGTTCATCCGGGTCACGCGCGAGAGCGCCTCCATCCATGTGCAGTGCGGTTGCGACGGATATTTCGGCAAGCTCGAAGGCCAGGTGCGCGACACCCCGTTCTTCTGCCGGGCCGGCATCAACATCGGATCGGTGTTGTGCGACGGCTCCATCTCGGCGTGTCCCAGCCTGCGCGCCGATTACATCCAGGGCAACATTCGCACCGATGATTTCCTGGAGGTCTGGAACAACCGGTTCGGCGTGATGCGGGATCGCACCTGGGCCAAAACCGGGGTTTGCGCCGATTGCGGCGACTGGAAGTACTGCCACGGCAACGGACTCCATTTGCGCGACGAGACGACGGGCGAACTCGCCTTCTGCCACAAGAAGCGTGTCGAGGCCGCGATGACCTCGGAGGGATGCCCCTCCGGAAGCTGAATTCCGGCCCTCCGCCAGCCGCGCCCCGCCGGTGGTGCGGGTCGCGCCGTTGCAACCGTTCCAACGGTGATTGGCGGGATCCACACGCCGGGCGCGGTTCCCGGCCCTATCCTGGATGACGTGCCTCCATTGCGGAATCGACCGGCTGCTCCCGCGTGTCTGTCCGCCCGCGGTGGAGGCTGCTCGCATCCTGCCGGGGGGGAGGAAGACTGGAGCGAGGGGAGGTCGCTTTGCGCATGGCATCACCGAGACCCGGCCTGGATGGGATGGCGCAGGAGCAGGATGTTGCGGGCGCCGTCCGTGGAAAATGGCTTGCCGTCGCCGAGGAGATGCGGCGGCGCATCGAATCGGGGCGGTGGAAAAGCGGGTCCCGACTCCCTTCGGTGGGCGAACTCTGCAACGAACTCGCGGTCACGCATCCGACCCTCCGCAAGGCGATGGAACGGTTGGTCGCAGCCGGGTTGGTGGAGCCGCTGGCGAGGGGATGGCGGGTGGTGTCGCGGGGACGTGCGTCTTCGGGAATGGCGATCGGTCTGCTGCGCCGATGCCTGGACGACGGTGTCCCGCTCGTCGAGGCGGATCGGGAAGCCTTCTTCCGGCGGGCCCTGGAGCTCGATGCCTCGCGTCGAGGATTGCGGGTGGAATCGTGGGGAATCGACCAAGCCGGCAATCTCTTTCGGGGGCGGCAGCCGTGGACCGGCAGCCTCGGAAAAGCCGTTTCGGGCCTGGTGGTCTCGCTGTGGCACATGCCGGAGCCGTCCCGGGATCTGTCTTCGCTGCACGGCCTCTCCCTTCCCATGGCCGTATGGGACGAACGCTCCAACGAGGAGGCCCGGCCGGAATTTCCCCGGGTACGATGGTTCCGTTCGGGGCTTTCGCAAAAGGCGGGGCTGATCGTCGGGAGGCATCTGATCGAGCAACGACATCGCGGCATCGCCTGGATCAGTCCGTTCCAGGGAAGCATCTGGTCGAGCCATCGCCAGGCGGGGTTGGCCCAGGCCTGCGCGCAGGCCGTCCCTTCGGTGGTCTTGCATTCCTTCGTGCGGGATGATCGCTGGGATCCGGTGCAGTACACGCCGGATCCGGAGGTGGCGAGGTTGCTGATGGAACCACTGGTGGCGGCGATCCCTGGTGCGTTGCGTCCCAGTCTGGATGCCGTGGTCGAGTCGGGTCAGGCCCTGTTGCGCGACCGCGAACTGCTGGGGGCTCTCGATGGACTCTTCGTGAAGGCCCTTCGAAGGCCCGGCCTCACGGCTTGGGTGTGCGCCAACGACGACATCGCCAGGATCGCATGGAACTGGCTGGACGGTCGCGGAATCGTGGTCGGGCGCGACCTGGCGCTTGTGGGATTCGACAACACCCTATCGGCCCAGTGTGCGGGTCTCACCAGCATGAGCTTCCTCGAGGACGATCTCGCCTCGGGCATGGTGTCCTACCTGCTCGATCCTGGGCATTGGTGCTCCAACGGCGTGGTCTCGCTGATCGGTTCGCTGGTCGTGCGAGGCTCCACCTGGACTCCGCGCCCGGTCGGGTGAGCCTCAGGTGGTCGAGCCTGTCCCGGTGGTCGAGCCTGTCGAGACCATTGCGGCGGGTCTCGACGAGCTCGACCACTGGATTCGCTTGGCGCCGGACGCTGACGGGCGCCAGCACGCAGGCTCGGTCAGAATCCGACAGGAACTCGGAGCGGGGCGGATCCGGGAATTTCCAGGATGGCGAATCCGGGATGGTCGGGGAGGGTGAAGCGCACTTGGCCCGAGTGAACCGGGCTCGAGGCGAGCAAGATTCCCGAGGGAGAGCGCAAGCGGGCCACACCTGGCCTAAGGCCCGACACGACCAACGTGCCGTTTGTGGTCATCCAGGTCGGTGCTGCCGGATTCCGGGGTGCGACGGCCAGAGGGATTCCTCTCACCGAGATGGCATCGATGTTGAACAGTCCGATTCCCGATCCGCTGAACTCCAGGCGCAGGGCGTGGGTGCCTGGGGTGATCGGGAAACGGATGCCCGCCTGGGTGGACCAATTGTCCCAACCCGAGGTTCCGCCGATGGACGACTTGCCGATTTCCTTCTCGTCCAGGACCCAGCGGATGTCGCCTCCGGAATTCTGGCTGGCGGCGCTCACCTCGGCATCGAGGACAAGATCGGATGTGGCGCGAACCATCCACGTCGCCGACGTCTTGTCGTCGATGAACGCAAGGTGCAGTCCCGATCCGTTCGCGTCGGGCTCCGTGCGCGCGCCGACCGTGCGGAAGGGTTTGCCTCCGTCGATGGTGCCGGGGAGAGGGAACGTGTCGACCTTGACCACGATGTCGTCGTACCATGCGTTGCGTTTGCGAAGCTCGTCCCGCAGCAGCGTGCCCGAGGCGCTCAGGTTGCCCGCAGCCCAAGCGCCCGAACTGGAGGCGCCTCCGTTGAGAGCCGAACAGGTCTCGGCCTTGTCGGCGATCGACCAGTTCGCCCACGAGATGCCGCGCTGGTCCATCCACGCGAGCCAGTCGGCGGTTTCGGAGTAGCCGAGCCGACCGTCGCCGGTGGACTCGCAGGTTCCCCACTCGGTGGCGAACAGCGCGATGCCGTCGCGCATGGCGGCGTCGGCGCGGTCCCGGAGCCATTGTCCATGCGAGGCCGCGTAGAAGTGCAGCGTGTAGGCGATGTTGGTGCCGGGCACGGGATCTGCGGCGGGTTTGTCGACGGCCGACGACCAGTCGGGATTGCCCACGATGATCAGGTTGTCCGGGTCGACCTCGCGGATGGCGCGGGAGACGGCGGTGGCGTAGTCCTTGATGCGCCACCATTCCTGCTTGACGGGCTCGTTGTAGATCTCCCATATGACGTTGGGGTGGGAGCCGTAGTCGCGGGCCATGCGCTGGAAGAAGTCGACGGCCTGGGCCTGGTGGTCGACGGCATTGTGGTCGTGCCAATCGACGATCACGTAGATTCCCCGGGCGATGGCCGCGTCGACCACCTTGCGGACCCGGGCTTCCTGCACGGCGCCCGTCTCGAGGTAGCCGCCCTCCTCGACCGCCATCGCGGCGCGTACCACCGAGACCTTCCAGTCGTCGGCCAGCCAGTCGATCACTTTCGCATTCCAGTACTTGCTGATCCACTGGCTCCAGAACAGGCTCATGCCCGACAGTTTGGCGGGTTCGCCGTTCTTGTTCACGACCTTGCTGCCCTGGACGGACAGTGAACCGTGGATGTCCACGGGGGTCGCCGCACTTGCGGCCGCAACCATCGTCGCCATTGCGATCCAGATCTTCTTCATCGGTGAGTCCTCCAGCAGTGGGTGCCTTCGCGGGAACCAACGCAGTGGGTTCCCTCGTGCAGAGTTTGTCGCCGAACGAACGCTGGAAGCGGATCGATTTGGAGCAAACGAGAAAGGCTCCGGCGAGGGTGGACGAGGCGGTTGGTACGGGAATGTGAAAACGAGAAAGGACGCCGCTGAGGCTTGTGGAACCGCCGTCGCGACGCGCACTTCGTCGATAGGTTCCCTCTTCGCTCCCGCGTCGTACGGACGACGGTGGGCATCGGACGAAAGGGGATTCGAGATGGGCAGGACCGCAGTGATGCTGATGCTGGGACTGGGGCTCGTGGCCGGGCGGAAAGCCGACGCGGCCGGGTTCCTGCGGGCCCAGGGGAAGTTCATCGGAAACGACACGGGGCTGGTCCAGTTGCGGGGACTGGGGCTGGGCGGCTGGATGCTCCAGGAAGGCTACATGTTCGGTACCGCCGACTTCGCGGGGACCCAGCACGAGATCCGGGCGAAGATCGAGTCGGTGGTGGGCCTCGAGAAGACCGATGCGTTCTACCGCGCCTGGCGCAAGAACTTCGTCACGCGCCGGGACATCGACTCGCTGGCCTCGTGGGGCTTCAATGCGATCCGGCTTCCCATGCACTGGAACCTCTACATGGAGCCGGGAATGCCCGTGCGCTGGAAGGACGAGGGGTTCCAGATGACCGACTCGCTCCTGGCCTGGTGCAAGGCCAACCGGATCTGGGTGATCCTCGACCTGCACGCCGCCCCGGGTGGGCAGGGGCACGATCGGAACATCAGCGACGGCAACCCCGCGGTGCCCTCGTTGTGGGACGACGCCGACAAACGCGCCATGGTCGTGGCGCTGTGGCGGAAACTGGCGGAGCGCTACGCGGGCGAGGAGTGGATCGGTGGATACGACCTGCTCAACGAAACCAACTGGGGATTCGAGGGCAAGGCCGAGAACGGGTGCGATGATGTGGTCAATGCGCCCCTGCGCCAATTGCACCTGGACATGACGAAGGCCATCCGCGAAGTGGATCGCAACCACCTCCTGTTCGTGGAAGGCAACTGCTGGGGCAACAACCATGCGGGCATGATGCCGCCGTGGGATTCCAATCTCGCGATCAGTTTTCACAAGTACTGGAACGGCACCGATGCGGGGACGGTGAATCCCTTGTTCCAGATCCGTGACACCTGGAACATTCCCCTCTGGTGCGGAGAATCGGGCGAGAACGGCAACGAGTGGTTCCGACAGACGATCCGGATGTTCGAAGCGGAGAAGATCGGGTGGTCATGGTGGCCGTTCAAGAAGATCGAAAGCGTGGTGGGGCCCTTGTCGGTTTCCACCACGGCCGGATGGGATGCGTTTGTTGCCTGGGGCAAAGGCGGACCCAAACCCGATCCGGACATTTTCGAGAAGGGGCTGATGGAGCTCGCGGACAATCTCCGACTCGAAAAGTGCCGCCGTCAGCCCGACGTGATCGACGCCATGTTCCGGCAGGTGCGCACTGACACGACCCGGCCCTGGCGGGAGATTCGCGTGCCGGGACAATGGGGCGCCGAGGAATACGATCTGGGTGCCGAAGGCAAGGCGTACCACGACGCCGCCTCGCTGAACGCCGGAGGAGTGGGCAGCACGAACTGGAACGAAGGGTGGTCGTTCCGCAACGACGGTGTCGACCTGCAGTGGTCGAAGGAGGAGGGTTCGTGGAACGTGGGTTGGACCGCCTCGGGTGAATGGATCCAATACACGGTCGACGTCGATTCCGCGGCTCGCTACCTGCTCTTGGCGCGCACCTCGGGTCCGGGCGGACGACTGGATCTCCAGTTGGACGGCAAGCCTCTGGTCGCCTTCCAGACGTCGCCGACCGTGGGCTGGTCGACCTGGTCCGATTCGCGCTCGCCGGACTTCGCCCTGCCGGCGGGGCGCCACGTCCTGCGGCTGGGATTCCCGGATGGCGGCTTCAATCTGGGGCGCATCGGAATGCCCTTGGCCACACAGGCGTGCCTGCTCTCCGGCGCCTGTCCCACCTCGATCGGTTCCCGGGATCGGGAACGGCTGGTCGCATGGACGCGCGAAGGTCTGGTCTATTCCGGATCGGGTTCCTCGGAGATCCTGGTCGTCGAGCCCGCGGGGCGCACCCTGTTTCGAGGACAGATTCCGTCAGGAGCTGTGGTGCCCGGGACGCGATCCTCGCGATCCAGGATTCTGTTCGTGTCGATCGACGGCCAGACGCGGAGCCTGGTCCGGCCTTGATTTCGCCGCCGCTGCCGCCGTCCCGGGCGGCAGCAGGCGATCCCCCGGGCCATGGAGTTCAGGACGCGTCGACGACGAAACGCGATCGCGAACGATCTGCCGTTTCCAGGAGGCGCAAGACGACCCATGGCCTGGGGTGTTCACCAGACTTCGGGCCAGATCCTTCGATAGGATGGCGGAAGGGGCAGGGAGCCAAAACCCAAGGTGTCGAAATACGCTGCCGATCCGCGGAGAAACGGGCCGGGGAAGGCGTGGATGCTGCTCGAGATCCCCAAGGCATGGAATAGGAATGGTTGGGCGTGAGTGGGGGGCGAGAGGGGACTGCCACAGTCCGAAGCGAGGCAGAGACTCCAGGACTCCAGAAGCGCGAGCCACCTGGACAGGGAGGTGGCGAGTCTGGTTTCGGGGTGTTCGGAAACAACCCTGCGGTAGGCTGAAAAGATGTCTGGGCGTATCCGACCGCGTTCGTCGGCGAGGGGGCTGTTTTCCGATCCCATGAAGAGGATGGGGAGGTCGGTCGCCTGGACCCTTCCCATCCCGAACGGGTCAGGAAAATCGGGGTGTCGTGTTCGGAGCGCTTCCCATCGTGCGCACTTCCGCCCCAGCCAGAGGAATTCGCCGTGCGCTGTTGGTGGCGTGCTCGCCAAGCGCACGATCGCGAGGTATTCCTTGAGAGCGGGACTTCCGAAATCCCTGAACACGGAGTCGTACCACGTGGCGGGTGTGGAGATGAAAAATTCTCCCTGGTCGCCCCAGGTACCGGTGCCGAGTTGCCAAACGTCGCGGACTTCGAACCCGTGATCGCGCAGCCCGGTGAGGATGGCTGCGGTGCGCTGCTCCATGTCGGATTCCGTCTCGAGGATCCAGCCTCCTCCCGATGCGCTCTGGGCTCGCGCCGGTTCCGGCAGGCTGAAGGCCTCCTTTTCGAACAGCGTTTCGATGCGGCTGCGCTGAAGGACGAATCGCTCGAAGATCGAGTCTTTCTTGTTGTCTGTGGAGGCGCGCTGCATGCGGCGACCTGTCGCCGTAGCCGAATCGTCGAGCGTCTCCAGGGCCGTCGCGAGTACGGCCAGTGCCGCACGCAACGAGTCCAAGGGGAGTCTGTTGATGCCGATGTCCACGGCCTGCCGTATGCCGGCTTCAGGCCCCGACAGGACGGGACCCGCTCCCTCCAGGGCGGATGCGCCCGCTTCGCGGGGGCTCCGTATGGCGGGACGTGCGGAATCCGACGGTGTCGGGGTCGAGGCCGACCTTTCTCCGGATGGGGTGCCGCATCCGATGGCCATCAGCGCTGCCGCCCCCGTCAGCCAAATCGCCCGGCGTCGTCCGGATCGCGTCGAACGGATGCGGCTGACCACGTGCAGGGCTGCTGGGTCAGAGTCCTGTCAGGGGAAGGACGCGTTCTCCGATGCGTATCCAACCCGCGGTGACGTGGCCAGGCAAGGACTGGTGGGATCCCGAAATGGTGCCCGAGGCGACGCGGGAGCCGTCGGTGGACAGTAGAACCCAGGGGCTGCCCAGGAGCGATGCGTCGGATAGCAGGGTCAGTACGCCATTTTGGCGGACCACTCGGGCCGAGGATCGAGGGGTGGACCGCTGGACGGCGGTGCCGAGGTTGTCCACGCGATAGATGCCGTCGGCCAAGGCGACGTGGGCCGCTTTGGCCTCGAAGAAGAATCCCTGGATCTCGCCCACCCGTTCCCAGCCCATGTCGATGCGGGGGGACATCCACATTTCCATGACGCGTTCGGAATTTTCCGCGACCGAGACGAAAGCGCCGTTCTCGGCGGCGACGATCATGCTGCCGGGACGATCCAATGGTCCTTCGATCCAGGACTTGCCGCCGTCGAGGGAGTAGGCCGCGTTCCCCTTCATGGTTTCCATGTCCATGCCGAAGGTGCTCAGGATGGTTCCCGTTCCTTCGCTGGTCAAGAGCCAGGGCCGGAAAGACGGGGTGGCGATGCGCGTCCAGGTGCGACCGTCGGCGGTGCCGCGCCCATACCCGGAGTCCTCCGGGAAGAACCAGATCTTGCCCGCGGCGTATTCACCGAGGGGGTCCACATCGTCGGGGGAGGCGGAGGCGTCGTGGGTGAGCAATTCGCTCCAGGTTTCCCAGCCATCCGCGGTGGTGTAGTAGCGGACGGTGGTTCCGACCATCTTCGCCTGGATGCCTTCGCTTCCGGCATAGGTGATGAGCGGAGATCCCACCGACCAGCTCGCGGGGAAGGTCATCATGTGCCATCCCTTGGCGGAGGTCCAAAGCCGGTCGTTCGAGCGGTCCACCAGGGCATCCCCCATGATGTCGGAGACTCCACCCGCAGGAGAGGCCGGAATGGATTTCCAGGTCGCTCCCTTGTCTGCGCTGTACCAGAAATTGTCTTCGTCGTCCTGGACCACCCACGTCCCGTCGTACAGACGCGTCGCGTCCGCCAGGGTCAGGGGGGTGGATCCGTCCTTGGGTGTGGACACGCGCGTGAGCGTCAGGGCGGAGACAAGGCAGGGAAGCCAAAGCAGGGAGGCGAGAATGCGCATGGGATTTCCTCGGGGAAAGGGGGCGATCACCTTCCAAGCATACCTATTGCGACTGCGCCCGGCAGGGGAGCGTGATGCCGCTCACGGGGATCGATTTGTAAGGTGGACATTCCACCGGGGAGCCGTATCCGCATGCCGCACGAAGTCAACCTGATCTCCACGCTCGCCGCCGCCTTCGGCCTGGCGATCCTTCTGGGGTACCTCGCGGTGCGCCTGAAAATGCCGCCGCTGGTGGGGTATTTGCTGGCGGGTGTGGCCATCGGACCGGCGACGCCGGGCTTCGTCGCCGACGTCGGTTTGTCCGCGCAACTGGCGGAGATCGGTGTCATGCTCCTGATGTTCGGCGTGGGTTTGCATTTCTCCCTCGACGATCTCCTCTCGGTCAAGAAGATCGCGATTCCCGGCGCGGTTCTGCAGATCCTCGTCGCGACTGTTCTGGGGGCGGCGCTCTCGTGGACGTGGGGATGGAGTCTCGGCGGCGCGGTCGTGTTCGGCCTGTGCCTCTCGGTGGCAAGCACCGTGGTGCTGCTGCGTTCGCTCGAGGCCAGGGGCCTGGTGGATTCCACCAACGGTCGCATCGCCATCGGGTGGTTGGTGGTGGAAGATCTCGTGATGGTGCTGGTGCTGGTGCTGCTTCCGGCCTTGGCGGGCGCCTTCCACGGAGTGGCCGATCCATCGGATCAAGGCCGGCACGGGATCGCCGTGGTGCTGGGGATCACCATGGCGAAGATCGCCGGATTCATGGTGTTCATGCTCGTGCTGGGGCGCAAGATCCTGCCCAAGGCGCTTTGGTTGGTTTCCAAGACGGGGTCGCGCGAGTTGTTCACCTTGGCGGTGGTGGCGGTGGCGATCGGCGTGGCGTTCGGGGCCGCGTCCCTTTTCGGCGTTTCGTTCGCGTTGGGAGCCTTTTTCGCGGGCATGGTCATGCGGGAGTCGGAGTTCAGCCACCGCGCCGCCGACGAATCCCTGCCGCTGCGCGATGCTTTCGCCGTGCTGTTCTTCGTGTCCGTCGGGATGCTCTTCGATCCCTCCATCCTCCTGGAGGAGCCTCTTCGGGTGCTCGCGGTCCTGGGCGTGGTCGTCGTGGGGAAGACGTTGGCGGCCATCACCCTCGTGCTGCTCATGCGCTACCCGCTGAACTCCGCCTTCACCATCGGCGCGAGCTTGGCCCAGATCGGCGAATTCTCGTTCATCCTCGCCGGACTCGGCGTCGGACTGGGACTCATGCCCCGCGAGGGGCAAAGTCTCGTGCTCGCGGGAGCCATCCTCTCGATCGCGGGCAACCCCGTGTTGTTCGCCGTCTTCGAACCCTTCCAGGCCTGGATCCGTCGGAGATCGGCCTTCGCGCGCAGTCTCGAGCAGCGCGTGGATCCCCTGGCCCGATTGCCGAATTCCGTCGATCCCGCGTCGATCGACCGCCAAGTCGTGGTCGTGGGAGCGGGCGATCTGGGCATGGCCATCTGCGGTGCGTTGAAGGCCGCGAACGTGAAGTTCCTGGTCGCCGAGCAGCAGCGGGAGCTGGTCGACGCGCTCCGCCGGGACGGGATCCAGGCGGTCTGCGGCGACGCCTCGTCCCCCGACGTCCTGGTGCAGGCCCATGTCGCGCGCGCTTCGATGTTGCTGATCACCGTGCCGGACATTCTGCTGGTTCGATCGGCGGTCGCAATTTCCCGCACCTTGAATCCGGGGATCCGGATCGTGGTGCACGCCGCCAGCGCGGAGGAGGCGCGGATGATCGCCGAAGAAGGACTCGCCGAGGTGCTGACGGGAGACTCGGAACTGGCCCGCGGCATGACTGCCAAGGTCATGGAGTCCCTTCCAGAGGCTTGAGGCTTCGTCCGCGCTGGCGGATCGGAGTTAGCGCGGTGCGCCGTCACCGCGGGCGGCCAGGGTCTCCATCACCGCACGCCAGCCCGCTTCGGCCTGGGGCCCGATCTCCCGGAAGATCGCGTCCATCCGGCGGCGTTGGCTTCCGGTGAGGGACTGCTCCAGGCGTGCTCCCTCGGACGTCAGGCGCAATTGGCGCACGCGGCCGTCGGTTCGGGAGGCTTGCGCGTCCACCAGGCCCATCTCCTGGAGTTGGCGCAGCGGGGCGTTGAGGGCCTGCTTGGTCACGCCCAGGGTGGCCAGCAGTCCGTTGACCGCGATGCCCGGGTTGCGGCCCACGAAGTACAGGATGCGGTGGTGGACCCGTTGCAGCCCGCGACCTTCGAGGATGCGGTCCGGGCCCGCCGTGAAGGCGCGATAGGCGAACAGGAACAGTTCGGAGGCGCGGTTGAGTTCGGATTCGCGCAATGGGTCAATCTTGTTGACTTTCTTTTCCATGGCGGGTATATAGGTCAATAGCATTGACTTTGTCATCGGAGGATGTCGTGGAGAGACTCTTTTCGGAACGGCTGGACAGATTGGCTCCTTCGCCGGTGCGGGAGATCCTGAAGGCTGCCACGTCGGGGAGCGTGGTGAGCCTCGCCGGGGGGCTTCCCGCCGAGGAGACGTTCCCTGATCTGCCGGGATTGCCCACGGGATG
>JAMIIV010000200.1:0-17455 GCA_035913415.1 Fibrobacteria bacterium
CTCGACGGGTGTGGGAGTCCTGCGCGCCAACATCGCCACGGTCGGGGATTCCGTTCGCGATCGTTTCCGGGTCCGGGTCCGGAACCTCGACCAGATCCACGTCTGCATCGCGAGTCTCCGCGGCGTCTCCGGCGTCGTCGCGGTCTCGCGCACGGTCCAGGGAACATGACCATCGGCACCCTTCAACTCGCCCCTCTGCATCTGGCGCTGGCCGCCGCCGGCTTCGCCGCGATCCTCTTCTTCTTGTGGGTTTCCCTGCGCAAACCGGGGACCCCGCCGCTTTCGCACCGTTCCCCGGACATCCTGCCGCGTTCCACCTCACCGATCCAGGAAACCTCCCCCGAAACCCTGCACGGCGGGCTGCGCCACATGCCGCTTCCCGATCTGCTGCAGTTTCTCGCCCAAGGACGTCGCACCGGAACCCTGGACATCGCCTCGGGTCGGCGCACCGGCCAGATCCGCCTGGTCGAAGGCTTGGTGGTTCATGCGGAATTCCGCCGCACCACCGACCTGGACGCCTTGTTCGGACTGCTCTCCCTCGAGACGGGCGACTTCATTTTCGCCCCCACCGCCGCGCCGGAGTACGCCGTGTCCGGACGTGAAGTCGTCGACATCCTCATGTTGTGGCTCTCGCGAAAGGACGCCCCGCGATGACCCTCGAGACGTCTCCCCTCCCCTACCACCGCGCCCGCCGCGACCACCAGATGCGGGTGCTGTTTTCCATAACCCAGAAACTCCTGACAGGTCGCCCCAACAAGCAGGCTCGCGACGAATGCCGGGTGATCCTCCACGAGGCCATCCACCATGGCCGCGAGGTTCTGCGCGACCGCACACTGGAGTGGCCCACCTCCGTGGCGGTGGAAGGCGACCGCGAGATCATGGCTTGGCTGCGCGAGATGGATTCGTGGCTCTGCCTGCTGGAAAATCTGTCCGAAGGTGGCGACGATGTGCGCCCCCAGGTCCGTGAGCTCATCAGCATCCGGATCAAACACGGCCTGACTCTTTTCCATACCCGCACCCGACCCGGACGCCCGCCCTTGGGTTGAGTCCACCGCTGCACCACGCTTCCTCGTGGGAAACTGGATTCGGACCTTGCCGAAAACGGAGTTGCGCATCTAATTATCTATGGAGCTCGATATCCAACCGGAGGTCCCATGATTTCGCAGACTGCGGAGTATGCGCTGCGTGCAATCGTGCATCTGGCACAGACACACCCGCGCCCCCAAACCGCAGCGGCCATTGCCGAACGCACCCATGTTCCGGTTCCGTATCTCTCGAAAGTGATGCAATCGCTGGCCCGCGCCGGTTTCGTCTCCAGCCAGCGCGGTCTGCACGGCGGATTCACTCTGGTCCGCCTTGCCGACTCCTTCTCGGTGCTGGACGTCATCTCGGCGGTGGAGCCCTTGCACCACATCCGCAGTTGCCCCTTGGACCTGCCCGGCCACGGCGAGCACCTCTGCATGCTCCACAGTTGCCTGGAAGAGGCCATGAAGCGCATGGAGGCCGTCTACGCCGGCACCTCCATCGAGAAACTCCTCGAAGTCAAGGACGGCATCCGCACGCTCTGCGGCTGCGAGGTGCCCACAGAGTCCTAAACGGACCGCTCGATGTGCAGTGGGTCTGCGCCGCCGCAGCCGCCCAAACCACCCACTTGCGCGCTCGAAGAGCCGCGCAAGTGCCAGCGCAACTCAATGGTTGAGCCAGCGAGGCGGATGCAGACGACCCGCCCCATTACCCCCGACGCTTCGCCTACCCTCCCATTCCTCTACCGAGGAACGGGAACCCTGTCCCCTCCCATTCCTCTACCGAGGAACGGGAACCCTGGGCTCGGGACGCCGGGAGGGGGAGGACCACTTCGACTAACGCGAGTCGGTGGGGCACCGGCCGAAGGACCGGTGCCAAGGGGAGTATGCGCCGCCGTCCTGCCCTGAGCCTGTCGAAGGGAGCCGCTCAACGCCGCTGGGATTCGAACTTTAGGTCAGGCCACTTCTCCTGGACCAGCCGCACCTTGAATTCGTGGCTGGGCAGATAGACCAGCCCCCCATGACGGTCGGTAGCGCAGTCGAAGATGTTCTGCTCGCGGAACAAGCGCACCTGCTCCGGGTCCCCGACCACCCAACGGCAACCCCAGACGGTGACGGGCTCGAAGACGCATTCGGCGCCGTATTCACCCGACAAGCGAAACTGGATCACGTCGAACTGCAGACGCCCCACCACTCCCAGGATCTGGTGCGGTCCGGAAAACGGCGTGAACACCTGGGCGGCGCCTTCCTGGGTGAGCTGTTCCAAGCCCTGGGCCAGTTGTTTGGCGCGCAGCGGGTTCTTGGACAGCACACGTGCGAAGTGCTCGGGACTGAATTCGGGAATGCCCTCGAACTGGAGCTTCTCGCCACCGGTGAGGGTGTCCCCAATACGGAACACCCCCGGATCGTGGATGCCCACGATGTCACCGGACCATGCTTCATCGACCAGGGAGCGGTCCTGCGCCACGAAGGTGGTGGGGGCCGCCAGGCGGATCTCGCGGCCCGAGGCCACGTGGGTGACCCTCTCGCCGCGCACGAACTTGCCCGAGCAGACGCGCACAAACGCCATGCGGTCGCGGTGCTTGGGATCCATGTTCGCCTGGATCTTGAACACGAACCCCGTGAAGGCGTCTTCCGAGGCCAGGACCTCGCGTTTGTCGGACATCCGGCGCGAGGGCGCCGGCGCGATGGAAACCAGCGCGTCCAGCAGGTGCTTCACGCCGAACAGGTGCAGGGCCGATCCGAAGAACACCGGTGTCTGGCGGCCCGCCAGGTAGGCCTCGGCGTCGAAGCCGGGCATGGCCCCGGTGACAAATTCCGCCAGTTCGCGCAGCTTGCGGCTCTCGCGCTCGCCGCCCAGGCGATCCAGCTCCGGACTGTCGACGTCGAAGCGGTGGATGCCTCGTTCGGTGCGATCTTCCTCGTCCTGGCTGCGTTCGGAGAAGGAGTGGAAAGCCTTGTCGGCCAGCGAATAGACGCCGCGGAAACTCACGCCCGAGCCGCACGGCAGGGTGAAGGGGACACACGGCAGGCCCAGCGACTGCTCGATCTCGTCGAACAGTTCCAGGGGGTCGCGGATGTCGCGGTCGCACTTGTTGATGAACGTGATGACGGGCGTGCGGCGCAGGCGGCACACCTCCATCAGGCGCAGGGTCTGCGGCTCGACGCCCTTGGCCCCGTCGATGAGCACCACGGCGCTGTCCACGGCGGCCAGGGCGCGGAAGGTGTCTTCGCAGAAGTCCTCGTGTCCGGGGGTGTCCACGAGGTTCATGTGGTGGCCGTCGTGCGGGAAGCTCATGACGGAACTCGTCACCGAGATGCCGCGTTGGCGCTCGATCTCCATCCAGTCGGACGTGGCGGCCTTGCGCCCCTTCTTGGCGCGCACCATGCCCGCTTCGCGGATGGCGCCGCCGTACCACAGCAGCTTCTCCGTCAGGGTGGTCTTGCCGGCGTCGGGGTGCGAAATGATGGCGAAGGTGCGGCGGCGCGAGACGATCTCGGCGATGCTCATGGCTTGGTGCTCCCGTCGGGGGTCCAGGTGTCGGCCAGGATGGTTCCCGGATAGTAGGTCTGGAGGATGAAATCGTGCTTCTGGCCGGAGCGCGCGCGGCCCAGGGCACCGGTCTGGCTCATGCCCACACCGTGCCCGTTGCCTGTGCCTCGGGCGATGTAGCGGCCACCGGAACGCTCCAGGCTGAATCTGGCCGAACGCAGGATGCCCGCTCCGCCGGGCCGTTTGAGGGCCCAGCGAACGCGGTCGCCGACCACCTCGCAGGCGCCCTTGCGCCCCGTCACGACGAGCTTGCGCACACGCCCCGACGGATCGTGTCCGGATACGGTCAGGCTGTTCACCGGCCCCGGGTCGCAGGGTTTGCCCATGGCCTCGCGCAAGTTCGCCCGTACCGCTTCGTGCGCGACACCCTCGGCCCAGGTCTCGGTCCAGGCCGCCGAAGGCGACCATGCACCCCAGGCGCGGCCATCGGGGGCCGTGTCGTCGATGCCCCGCAGGTAGGGGCGCACGGTCTTGCCGGGCCATACCGCGGCCACGTCGGCGGTGCTTCCCCCCGAAGTGCTGTGGTAATAGGAGTCCACGGGTCTGCCCTGGCGATCCAGGAGGACACGTCCGCGGGTTTCCTTGACGGCGCGGGTGCAGAGGGGGTCTTCCCCACCGCGACCTTCGTAGACCTGGTCGCGTACATCGTCGCGCAGGTCCCATGGCTTGGAGGCACCGTACTGGCCGATGCCCCGGATGGCGTAGGTGCGTGCCACCACCGCCTGCGCTTTCACCGCCTCGAGCAGGCGAGGATCGAGGCGCCGACCGATCTCGCCGGGCACGACCCCCATCAGGTAATCTTCCAGGTCGAGTTCGTTGACCGCCGCCAAGGCTCCGTCGTGGCGGCGCAGTCGCAATGATCCGCGGTAGGTCCTTTTCCCCAGTGAAAAAGACGACGTTTCGGATGACGGCACCAACAGGATGGTGCCGTCGGATTCCAGGGGAAGACCGCTGGCGGAAAGATCGCGAGGCTTCAGTTGAACGGTGCGATCGCCAACAGATTGTCCGCCGGCCGAAAAAGCCCCGACCAGACGGACCTCCATCTGGGGGGCACCTTCGCGCAGGACCACCCGCACGACACGGGGCGCCGTCGCGGACCACACC
The DNA here is from genome assembly GCA_035913415.1 of Fibrobacteria bacterium. Taxonomy (GTDB): domain Bacteria; phylum Fibrobacterota; class Fibrobacteria; order UBA5070; family UBA5070; genus UBA5070. The sequence goes on from JAMIIV010000200.1 coordinate 4,681, forward strand.
GGTCCAACCTGGGGCTGCTTCGGCGGTGCGGCAACCGCCACCGCCGACAGAGCCGGCGAAGTGTCCGGGCGAGCCGGGATTCCGGCGGTGTCGGGGTGCTCCAGCGGAGCCCCATGGCGCTCGAGGGCCGCCGCTTCCGCGCCGGCATCCCACCCGGACAGGGCGGCCAGAAGCGCAAGCAGCCCGGAAATCACGCCCGACGGGCCAGGCGGCGGAGCTTGCCTTCGGCCAAGGCACGGGAGGCGGGGGTCAGATGGTCGACGAACATCACGCCTTCCAGGTGGTCCAACTCGTGCTGCAGACAGCGCGCTTCCAGCCCGTCGACATTTTCCTTGCGATGCGCGACACCCTGTTCGTCCAACCACGAGATGTGGATGGACTCGGGGCGCTGCACCTTGCCCCGAATGCCTGGCACCGACAGGCACCCTTCCTCGGAGACACAGGGAGGCCCGACCTTCTCGATGACGGGATTGACGTAGACCACCGGGGCCTTGACGTTGGTGTCGCCGAAAGTGGTGTCGACGACCATCACCCGGATGGGGCGTCCCACCTGGATGGCGGCCAGGCCCACACCATCTTCTTCGTACATGGTCTCGGTCAGATCCGCGCACCAGGCGCGGAAGTCGTCGTCGATCTGCTCGGGCAGTACCTCGACGGACCGCTGCCGAAGACGGACATCGCCCCAGATCACGATGGGTAGCACCGCCACCTCATCCCTCCTTGAGGACGCCGGTGATGGCCTGCTTTTGGAACTCGACACGCACGCCGTCGGCGAGCTTGAGGAACACGACCTTCTCTTCGACGCGGTCCACCTCGCCGATGAATCCGGCCGCGGTGGTCACGCGATCGCCCCTCTTGATGGCCTTGAGCAGGGCTTCGTGCTCCTTCTGCTTCTTCATGGCCGGGCGGATGCTGAAGAACCACATCGCGACGCCGGTGACCAGAATGATGGGCAACATGCTGGAGAGGGCCTCGAGACCACCTCCGGACGGAGCAGGAGCAGACATGGCGAGCGTTCCTTCGATCGGATGATGTTCCCCCCGCCACGTCGGCAGGAAGACAAGGAAGGCAAATGTAGGAATCTCCGCCGGACCGGGCGAAGACCCGATCAGCCCAGGTCGCGGTGGCGCACGATGTCGCCGGTGGACAGGTACAACACGTCTTCGGCCAGGTTCTTGGCCAGATCGGCGATGCGCTCCAACTCGTGGGCCACGCGCGCCAGGGTGAAGGCGGAATCGACCTCGCCCGGATGCCCGACGGCCAGGGTGCGGGCGGCGCTGTCGGCGGCCTTCTCTAGGGAATCGATCACACGATCGGCGGCGATGACCTCGCGTGCCAGGTGCGGATCGCGCTGGACCAGGGCCCGGCACGAGAGTCTCATGGCCTCGAGGACCTTGGCACCCAGAAGCAGCAGCGGCTGGGGAAGATGATCGCCCCGGGGAAGCGCCGGAATCAGGCGCAGCACGTTGGTGGCGTGGTCGGCGGCGCGTTCCAGATCCCCGTTGGCGCGCAGCACCGCGGCCAGGGTGCGAAGATCAGACCCGACGGGCTGGTGGAGGGCCACCACACGCAGGCACTCCTCTTCCAGGAGAACCTCTTCGCGGTCGATCACGTCCTCGGCGCGACGCAAGGCGTCGGCGTCCCCGTGGGCCGGGTGGGACAGCCGCTCCACGCACCCGTCCAGGAGTCCGACGACACGCTGGCATTGGAGTTCGAGGTTGGCGACGATGCGGCGGATTTCGTCGGTGGATTGTCGGCTCATGTGATGGCTCGTCCGGAAAGGTAGTCCTCGGTGGTCCGGCGCTGCGGGCGCTGGAAGACCCGGTGCGTGGGTCCGTATTCCTCGATGCGCCCCTCCCACAGAAGCGCCAGGCGCTGCGAGACGCGGGAGGCCTGCGCGAGGTTGTGGGTGGCGATCAGCACGGTGCAGCGCCCCGCCAATCCCAGCACGGCCTGTTCGAACAGCTCGGTGGAGGCGGGATCGAGCAGGGCGCAGGGCTCGTCCAGCAGCAGGATCTCGGGCCGCCCGACCAGCGCGCGGGCCAGGTTGATGCGGGCCCGCACTCCCGGCGGGAACGAAGACGCGGGTCGGGCCAGGCTGTCGCGCAGTTGGTCCCACAAAAGCGCCTCGCGCAGGGCCTGCTCCAGGGCGTCCTCCATCCGCGCTCCTGGACGGATTCCGTCAAGGGCCAGCGGAAGACAGATGTTGTCGCGCACCGACCCGGGCAGGACCTCGGGTTCGCGGAACACGGTGCCCGAACGGCGGCGCAGGGAAAGGTCGTCGGCGTTCTCGCCCCACAGGGGCATGCCCCCCAGCAGCGCCTGCCCGGCGACGCGCACGCGGGGATCGCGCGCCATGAGGCGGTTCACCGAAGACAACAGGCAGCTCTTGCCCGCACCCGAGGGGCCCACGATCCCGATGATCCGTCCGCGGGGAAGCGCCAGATCCAATCCACCCAGGATTTCCCGCGCCTCGACCCATACCTTCCAGGAGCGGAACACGAGGTGGTCGTGGTCTCCCGCCGTGGGCGGATGGAGAGCGGGCAGGTGGCCGCTCACGGCAGCACCTCGGGGGTGGCGAAAACCCGGCGTCGCAACAGCGAAGCGCACAGGTCCAGCGCGATGCAGAACACCGCCAGCCCCAGCAAGGTGAAGGCCACCACGGGCTGCCAGAGTTCGGCATCGAGTCCTCCCCAGGGCGGGTCCAGGGCCAAGGCCCCGGGATGCAGGTAGCCTCCGGCCAGACTCCGCAGAAATCCGTTGGAGGCCAGCAGGAGGCCGCCCGCCGAGTGCAACGCTCCGGTGAGCAGCAACGGGGCGGTCTCGCCGGCGGCGCGCGCCATCCCGGAGAGGATCGCGGCCAGCATTCCACGCCAGGCGTGTGGCACCACCACCTTCGACAACACCTGGAGTTCGGTGGCGCCGCTGGTCCATAGGGTCTCGATCCAGCGCTGGGGGATGCGATCGAGTTCTTCCAGGGCCTGGGCCAACACGATGGGCGTCGCGAAGGCTCCGAGGGTCAAGGAAGACCATAGAAGTCCCCCACCGCCCCAGATCACGCCGGCGCCCGGCTCGACCAGGATCCGATCGAGGGACGCGCCGAACCCGTGGATCAGGAGCCCCGCCCCCACCACACCCCACACCACACCCGGCACTCCGGCCATGTGCGCTACCAGGTCCCGACCACGGCGACGCCAACCCGGGTGGCGGCTCCAGTCGCGCATCCACAAGGCCGAGGCGCAACCGAAGAATCCCGCGACCAATCCCGAAAACAGGGTCAGTTGCAGCACCGAGAAGATGGCCGGCCCGACTCCTCCCCCTCCCCACGGCCCCGGGGGCGCCAGCACCAGTCGCTCCAGGCGGCGCACCAGCGCGCGGGGGTCGGACGATTCCCGACCCGCCGAGGAACGCTCGGCGCGCACCACGCCCGAGAGCCGAATGGTCAGAATCCGTCCCTGCGCGTCGGAAACGTCCAGGAGCGTGGAATCGTCGCGCTCCAACCACCGGGCCCAACGTTCGCCGGCCTGCCGGAACCGCGACGGATCGCCGCTCTCCCGGCGCACGTCCCGGGCCAGGCGCGCCCGATCGTGGCGCAGCAAGGTGGGGATCCGCTCCAGGGCAACCGCGAGGGAATCGTCGCCTCGCAGCACCCGGCCGGGCATGCGCAGCCGGATCGGGACTCCCAGCACGGTCGGACCATCTTCGCGCCCGAACACCCAGGCGTCGGGCGCAGGGGCGCGCCCGACCAGGTCCGAAGCGGCTACCGAAACGAATTCCCGTCCGGCCCCGTCGTCCCCGCGATAGATGCGCACAGCACCCTCGGAGCGGTCGGCCGCTCCGGCCGGGAGCACCGCGCCGTAGAAGACCCGACCGTCCGCGAGTCGGCACGTTTCGATGGGGATCCGCCATGTCACGGGTGCACAAGCCCAGACCAGCAAAGCCACCGGCGCCGCGCAGGCCGCCAGCAGGACCGCCACCACGACCAACCAAGGGCGGGTGCGGTTCATCGGATCTTCTCTTCGGCCATGCGCGCCAGGGCATGCGCCCCCACGCACAGAGCCAGCAGCACGAGCGCGATCCGGTGCACGTCCACCCACTCGGGGGACCCGGGTGCGGCCTCGGGAGCCAGCACCAACAGCGACGCTCCCAGGCTCGCGGCGCCTGCGGACCCGCCCCAGGAAGAGGCGAAGTTGCCCGAGACCATCAAGACGACCACGCTCTCGCCGCAGGCGCGCGCGAACGCCGTGGCCAAGGCGCGCAACAACGCGGGAAACGCCGCGGCCAATTCGAATCCCAACAACACCCGACCCGGTCGCGCACCCAAGGCGATGGCACCGTGGGTGAGTTCCGCGGGAACCTCGTCGAGGGCGTCCTGGAATCGTTTCCAGAGCACGGGCAGCATTCCCGCGGCCATCGCGATGCCCGCCAGGATGGGGCCCAGGGAGGACGTCCCCCAGGACAACGCGAAGGCCGGGCCGACCTGGGAGGCGAACAGGAATCCGAGCACCACCATGGGCAGGGCCGACAATCCCGACAGGATCGCATCGAGCCAGCGACGAGACCCCGCCGCGAAACTGTGGCGCGCGGCCAATGCGGCCCCCAAGGCGGCAGGTGCGGCCAGGGCGGTGGCGGCCAGGGCGATCGAAAGGGTACCCCAGACCAGGGAGGCGAGACCGAAACCTGTGCCCGTGCCCCAGGAGCCGTGGACCAGGTGGGCCACCACCAGAACCAGCATCACGGGCACAGGCAGCGAGGCGAACCTCGCCGCGAGGCGGTAGAGGGAATCTCCACGACGAATTCTGTCCAGGTTCTCGCGGGTGCGGGGAGAGTCGTTCAAGGCCCCCCCTGCGGCGTGGCGAACCCCGATTCCCTCACGATCGCGCGCCCTTCCATCGAGGTGATGAACGCCACGAAACGCGCCACGACCGGATTGCGGAGCGCCGGCAAGGGAACGACCAGCGTGAGGGGCCGCTGGAGGAAGAGGGGGCCGACGGGTCGCACGTCGGAGAGCAGGCCCGCGACGCTGCCGTAGCCGACCAGGAAGGGATCGTGGCGCAGGGCCAACTGCACCGCCACCGGGGAGACCAGGTGGAGCGCCTGGGGATCGAGGGTGCGGACCCCCAGCATCTGCAGGACCTCGTGGCGTGTCCCGGAGGAAGGAAGACGACCGACGCCCCGCCAGGCGATCGCGGAGGCGCCGGGATGGAAGGCCAACGCCGCGCGTGACGGATCCTGTCGGGCCCCGCCGTCGCGCCGCGCCAGAAGGCGCAGGGTGTCCCGTCCGACCTCCAGCACCGACACCTCCCCGAACCGCCGCCGCAAGATCTCCAACTCGGAAGGCTCCAAGGCGCGACTGAGGGCGGCGATGTCGGTGGTGCCACCCACGAGCGCCCGAACGGCTCCTTCCGACCCGCCTCCCAGCACCTGCAAGGTGGCCGCGGGTTGCAGGCGGGCGAAGGCCGCGGCCCAGCGCCCCAGCAGTGGCACCATGGTCTCCGACCCGGCGCAGCGAAGACTGCCACGCACCAGCGGGGAACTGGCAGGGGAATGGGTCGTGGCCATGAGCAGGGCCAGGAACACCGCCGGGAGAGGCAACTCTACGCGCCTCCACCCATGAATCGGACCAGTTCGACCTGGTCTCCTTCCCTCAAGGCGACATCGTCCCAGGTGCGCCGGTCGGGCACCTCGCTGTTGCGCTCGGCGACCACCCAGGCACGCTCCAGCCCCAGGGAATCCACCAAGGCGCCCAAGGTGCAGTCGGCGGGGAATTCGCGCGATTCGCCATTGAGCAGGAGGTTCATGCCGAACCTCCTGCGCGTCGCTCGGGGTCCCATTGGTATCCAAGTCCCGTCACCGTGTGCACGCACCTGGCGTAGGACCCCAGTTTCTCGCGCAGCCGGGTGACGGCCACGTCGACCGACCGGGGACCCGAGGTGGAATCCATCCCCCAGACTTCCTCCAACAGGTGCAAGCGCTCGACGGCACGCCCCTTGGCGGCGATCAAAGACTTGAGCAGTTCGAATTCCTTGAAGGTCAGGTTGATCGCCACCCCCGACAATGTGACGTGTCGACGGTCGAGGTCGATGGCCAGATCCCCCACCCGCACGGCTTCGCCGGAAATGCTGCCGGTGGTACGTCGCAGGATGGCCTGCACACGTGCCACCAGCTCCCGCGGCGAGAAGGGTTTGGCGACGTAGTCGTCACCTCCCACCGAGAACCCGTAGATGCGGTCGTGTTCCTCGGTGCGTGCCGTGAGGAACACCACAGGAACCGCACGGTGGCGCTCGGAATCGCGCATGCGCCGACAGACCTCCGTGCCGGGCAGATCGGGAAGCATCACATCGAGGATTGCCAGGTCGATTTTTTCGTCGGCCAGGACCGACAGCGCCTCCGAAGCCGTGCGAGCGGCCCAGACGCGGAAACCGGCCTTCTTGAGGTTGTGGACCACGACATCGTGGATGTCGGGATCGTCTTCGAGTACAAGGATTCGTTCGGATGCCATTGGCAACAATCTAGTCCTGCCCCCGGCAAGGTTCCCACGCCCGGAAGCGGAGCATGCAACAACGGCAACGCCTGCGCAACAAGCGTGAAACACCGATTTCGTCTGTTTTGATCCGTCGGAAAAAACCCACAGACCTACCACCACTCCGGAGAATCCATGAATCCCAAGTCCCTCTCGATCCTCCTGGCCGTCGCCGCTGGCGTCGGAGCCCAGGCCACCGACATGGTCGACGCCTCCGCCCGCGAACAGGCTGCCAAGGCCTCAGCCTCCGCCCTCAAGGCGCAGGGAGACGCGACCGCCGCCGCCGGACAGGCCAAGGCCGTGGCCGAAGAGAACCTCGCCCAGACCGAGAAGCTCGATGCCGTCGACGGCAAACTGACCGGCCTCGAAGAAGCCTTCCTGGAGACCAAGGCCACCGTCGACGCGCTCAAGAAGCTGAAGATCGGCGGGCTCGTTCAGGCCCAGTACGTGTATCGCACCGACACCAACCTGGTGAGCACCTCCCGGCCCATGCAGCAGGGTCTGTTCCAGGTCCGCCGCGGACGCCTCAAGGCGACCTACGAGGCCGGCAACGGAAGCATCTACGTAATGCAGTACAACCTGAACCAGACCGGACTCACCGCCCAGGACATGTACGTCAAGTGGGACGAGCCCTGGCTGAAGACCTTCTCGGTCCAGATGGGTTTGCAAGACATTCCCTTCGGATTCGAGGCGGGTTACTCCTCCAGCACCATGGAGACCCTCGAGCGTTCCCGCTTCGAACGCAACGCCATGCTGGCCGACGAAAAGGATGTCGGTGTGATCCTGGGCATCGCGCCCAAGGTCCCCGGACTCGACGCGTTTGCCATCAAGGTCGCGGCCCTCAACGGTTTCGGCGCCGCCGACGCCGGACAGGACCCCAAGTGCTTCGTCGGTCGCCTGAACCTGGGCAAGAACTTCTACGACGCCGGTGTGGGCCTGGACCTGGGCGCGTCCTACTACATGGATTCCCGCTTGGCCGCCGCAGCCTACGTCACTCCCGTCATGCCCCGCAAAGCCGTCAAGTACAAGCGCGACAGCCTGAAGCTCTACGACTCCGTCACCGCTGTCACGGAAGTCAAGGAAGTCAAGGCTGGCGAATACCACGTGATTGACGGCACCACCAATTACAAGTTCGCCGAAGTCCGCAAGGAACTCGAGGCCAACCTCATCGGCCTCGACGCCCAACTCAGTGTGGACGTCTCGTTCATCCCGGGCTTGGCCGGCGCCAAGATCATGGGTGAGTACTACACCGGCACCGCCTTGGGCACCTCGGGCGACAACAAGCGCACCGCCTACGGCGCGAACCTCTACCAGCGCGAGGTCATGGGCTGGTACGCCACGTACGTCCAGAACATCGGCAAGACCTTCCAGACCGTGGTCCGCTACGACGTCTACGACCCCAACACTTCGGTCGAAGGTGACGACATCGGCAAGCCCACCGCCGACGGCAAGAAGATCGCCAACGGCACGTCCAAAGCCGACCTGGCCTACTACACCTGGTACTTCGGTCTGAACACGTTCCTCAACGGCAACACCAAGCTCAGCATCGGATACAACCTGGTCGAGAACGAGACGACCTCCAGCAAGCTGCTGTGGTCGGCCGTTCCGGTCAACAACTTCACGGAAGAAATCAACGACGACGAGGTCACCGTGCGCCTCCAGTTCGCCTACTGATCCAACATTCCCGCCCGGCACCGCGAACGGCGCCGGGCCTGCGCTCTACCAAACGACTTCCAAGGAAATCCATCATGAAGCTCTCGCGATTCAAGTTCCTGGCTCCCCTGGCCATCGCCGCCACCCTCATGGGCGCGACCGCCAACCAGACCATCACCGTCAAGGGTTCCGACACCATGGTCATCATGGCGCAGCGTTGGGCCGAGGCCTACATGGCCAAGCACCCCGGCACCGTGATCCAGGTCACCGGCGGCGGCTCGGGCACCGGCATCTCGGCCCTGATCAACGGCACCACCGACATCTGCAACGCTTCGCGCCCCATGAAGAGCGGCGAGCGTTCCAAGCTCAAGGACCGCTACGCCACCCTGGGCATCGAGATCAAGGCGGCCAAGGACGGCCTGTCGGTGTACGTGAACGAAGCCAGCCCGGTCAAGGCCATCACCGTGGACCAGTTGCGCGACATCTACCTGGGCAAGATCACCAACTGGAACCAGATCGGTGGACCCGACAAGAAGATCATCGTGTACGGCCGCGAGAACAACTCGGGCACGTACGCCTTCTTCAAGGACCACGTCCTGAAGGGCAAGGACTACGTGGCGAACATGCAGTCGATGCCCGGCACCGCCGCGGTCGTCAACGCCGTCGCCAAGGACGTCAACGGCATCGGGTACGGCGGCATGGCCTACGCCAAGGGCATCCGCATCATCGGCCTGAAGAAGGACGCCTCCTCCCCGGCCATCGAGCCCTCCGCGGCCACCGTCGGCAACGGCACCTACCCCCTCAGCCGCTTCCTCTACATGTACACCGCCAACCGTCCCACCGGCGCGGCCAAGCAGTACATCGACTGGATCCTGTCCCCCGAAGGCCAGGCCATCGCCACGCAGGTGGGTTATTTCCCGGCCCGCTGATCCAATCTTCCGGTCCCTCGGTATCTGAGAACCACTGCCCCGCGTCGAGTCCATCGGCGCGGGGCGTTCCCGGTTGGAACATGAAAAAACGCATACGCTGGTCAGAATTCTTCATCGAAAAAGGCATCGCGGGGATCTCCTTCCTCTCGCTGGCCTCGATCTTCCTCATCTTCGTCTTCGTGTTCCGCGAAGCCGCACCCATCCTCGACAGCAACAAGGTCGACGGGCATGCGGACATCCCGATGGGATCGGAACACGCGGTCGGGGAGGCGGAGTCGTATGGCGATCCCGTCGGTGCGGCGGAGTCGTACGGGGATCCCGAAACCTCTCCCGCCCCGGAAGCCGTCGGGCCTGCCGAGACCTACGGCGAACCCGAACCCACCACCGACGACAGCCTCGCCGCGGCGACGACGACGACGGATTCCGTCATCCCCCCGCCGGTGGAGGCCCCCCTCGAGGAAGTCGTCCCCGACGAGACGGCCCCCCCCTCCCACCAGGCTTCGCTGGTGCGCAACCTGCTGATGGACGTCTGGCAGCCCGTGGGCGACGAACCCAAATACGGCATTCCCCCGCTGCTGATGGGCTCGTTCAAGGTCGCTCTGATCGCCCTGCTCATCGCCGCCCCCATCGGCATCCTGGCCGCGCTGTTCACATCCACCTTCGCGCCGCGCTGGGCCAAGGAGACCATGAAGCCGATCATCGAGATCCTGGCGGGCATCCCGTCGGTGGTCATCGGCTTCTTCGCCCTAACCATCCTGGCCACCCTGGTCCAGAACCTCTTCGGTCTGGATTACCGACTCAACGCGCTGGTGGGCGGCATCGCCATGTCCCTGGCCGTCATCCCGCTCATCTACACCCTCTCGGAAGACTCCCTGGCGAGCATCCCACGGCACTTCAGCGAAGGGTCGCTCGCGCTGGGCGCCACCATCTGGGAAACCAACATCCGCGTGGTCCTGCCCGCGGCGATCCCGGGCATCTTCGCCGCGGTGTTGCTGGGCCTGGGTCGCGCCTTCGGCGAGACGATGATCGTATTGATGGCCACCGGCAACGCCGGCATCCTGTCCCTCAGTCCGGTCGAGCCGGTACGCACCGTATCGGCGTCCATCGGTGCCGAGATGGCCGAGGTCGTCTTCGGCGACCAGCACTACACGGTCCTCTTCTTCCTGGGAGTGATCCTCTTCGTGTTCAGCTTCGCCCTCAACGCCGTGGCCGAGATCTTCGTGCGCCAGCGGCTCGCCAAGAAGTTCGGAGGCGCCTCGTGATCCCCAAGGTCTGGATGGGGCGCCTGATCGCCCTGATCACCGGCGGATCGGCCATCCTGACGGTGGCCACCGTCTTCGCCATCGTCGGCATCATCGCCTGGGGGGGAGCTCCCAGCCTAACGTGGGACTTCATCTTCGGCTCTCCCGAAAAGGGAATGACCGAAGGCGGCATCTTCCCCGCCATCGTGGGCACCTTCTTCCTGGTGCTCCTGATGAGCCTCGCGGGAGTCCCCGTCGGCACCATCACCGCGATCTACCTGACGGAATATGTCGGGCAGTCGTCGAAGATCGGCCGCAGCATCCGCTTCGCCGTGAACACCCTGGCGGGCATCCCCTCCATCGTGTTCGGGCTGTTCGGACTGGGGTTCTTCATCAGCTTCGTGGGCGGAGGCATGGACGACATCTTCATGGGGGGCAAACTCGCCTGGGGCCAGCCCAACATCCTGTGGGCCTCCATGACCTTGGCATTGCTCACCCTTCCGGTGGTGATCGTCTCGGTGGAAGAGGCGCTGAAGACCGTCCCGCGCGAAATGCGCGAGGCGAGTCTGGCCCTGGGAGCCACCCGACTGGAGACCATCCGCAAGGTGGTGCTGCCCCAGAGCATGACGGGCATCCTGACCGGAGCCATCCTGGCGGTTTCGCGAGGGGCCGGCGAAGTGGCGCCCATCCTGTTCACCGGCGCGGCCTACTTCCTGCCCGAGCTGCCCGACAAACTCACCAGCCAGTTCATGGAGCTGGGCTACCACATCTACGTCATGAGCACCCAGAGCGTGGACGTCGAGGCCACACGGCCCATCCAGTACGCCACCACGCTGGTGCTGCTCCTGCTTACCTTCACCCTGAACTTCTCCGCGATCTGGCTTCGCTGGCACCTGCGCCGGCGCGCCATCCGCTGAACCCGGACCCACGACCATGACCGACAACGTCAAGATCTCCGCCCGCGACCTCAACCTCCACTACGGCGACAAACACGCCCTGCGGAACATCTCCATGGACATCGCCCCCAACCGGGTGACCGCCCTCATCGGCCCTTCCGGTTGCGGCAAGTCCACGTTCCTGCGGTGCATCAACCGCATGAACGACCTCATCGACTCCGCTCGCACCACCGGCAAGGTCCTGGTGGACGGCCAGGACATCTACGCCCGCGACATCGACCCCGTGCTTTTGCGACGCAAGGTGGGCATGATCTTCCAGAGGTCCAACCCGTTCCCCAAGTCCATCTACGACAACATCGCCTACGGGCCCCGCATCCACGGGACCAAGGATCGCAAGACGCTCGACCAGATCGTCGAGACCTCGCTGCGGGGCGCGGCGCTGTGGGACGAAGTCAAGGACGACCTGTCCAAGAGCGGCTTGGCCCTCTCGGGTGGACAGCAACAGCGCCTCTGCATCGCCCGGGCCATCGCGATCAATCCCGAAGTGCTCCTGATGGACGAGCCCGCCTCCGCGCTGGATCCGATCGCCACGGCCAAGATCGAGGAACTGATCTGGCAGCTCAAGGAACGCTACACCATCGTGATCGTGACCCACTCCATGCAGCAGGCCGCGCGCGTCTCCGATCGGACCGCCTTCTTCTACATGGGCGAGATGGTCGAGATGGACGAAACCCAGAAGATTTTCACCACCCCCTCGCAGAAACGAACCGAGGACTACATCACCGGAAGGTTTGGCTGATGGAACGACATTTCGAACGGTCCCTGGAAGACCTCGTCAACGCCGCCCGGAACATGGGCGCAGACGTGCTTCGCTCGCTGGACACCGCCATCCTGGCGCTGATGGAACGCGATCCCTCGCACGGCAACCTCGTGTTCGAGATCGAGAAATCCATCGACGCCGACGAGATCATGCTCGACGAGAAGATCCTCGACTTCATCGCGTTGCACCAGCCGGTCGCCTCCGACCTGCGCTTCGTGCTGGCCCTGCAGGACGCGGTCATCGGGCTGGAGCGCATCGGCGACCACTGCACGAACATCGCGCAGTCCTCCATCTCGCTATCCATGTTGCGCACCCCGGCCGACCTCGGCTCGATCCCCGAGATGCTCCCCCTGGCCAAGAAGATGGTCAAGGATTCGCTGGATGCGTTCCTGACGCGCAATCCGCACCTGGCCCGCACCACCATCGCCATCGACGATCGGGTCGACGAACTGAACCGCACGGTGGCTCGCGAGGTCATCCGCGCGGTGAAGGACGACCGCCAACTGATCGAGACGGGACTCGACATCATTCGCATCGCCAAGAACCTCGAGCGCATCTGCGACCTCTCGGCGAACATCGCCGAGGACGCGCTGTTCGCCGTCGAGGGCAAACCCTCGCGCCACCAGGCCCAGGGCTGAGTTCCGGAAGTGCGGCTTCCCCGGTTTCGGGGAAGCCGCACGCGTCCCGCTCCTGTTGGGGGATCGGGACGCGAC
>JAMIIV010000201.1:0-5316 GCA_035913415.1 Fibrobacteria bacterium
CGCGACGCCAACCATCGGGCCGTGGCGGCCATCGAGGCGGCGTGGGGTGGACTGGACACGGCCGTGTGGAATGCCGGCACGTGCGAGTTCATCGAAGAAGACCATTTCGATGCGGCCCTCGTGGAGCGCGTGCACCGGACCAACTTCCTGTCGTTGGCCTACGGGATGGAGGCGGCGCTCCCGTTGCTGGAGCGGGGAAACTCCCCCCATCTGGTGGGCGTCTCTTCCAGTTCCGCGTGGTTGGCTCTCCCACGGGCCGAGGCCTACGGTTCCTCGAAGGCCGCCATGCGCTACCTGCTCGATTCCTTCCGGTTGCGCGCCGAAGCCCGGGGGCTGGCGGTCACGGGTGTCTACCCTGGATTCGTCCGGACGCCGATGACTTCCCGGAACGATTTCCCGATGCCCTTCCTGGTCGGGCCCGAAGAGGCCGCGCGGAAGATCGCCGACGGCATGGAGGCGCGCCGACGCGAGATCCACTTCCCTCGTCGTCTCACCTGGATCATGAAGGCCGCGGCGTTGATGCCCATGTGGATGTACCAGAACGTGATGCCGCGGCTGGTGAAGACCGGATGAGGAGCGCGCCGGCGAAGGTGCGGACCGTCGCGGACCTGGTCGTGTTCCATTTCGCGTGGTTGGGCATCGTCTGGGGTGGTGGGCACGGTGTTCCGGCTCTGGTCGCGATCTCGCTCCTGGCGCAAATGATCGTCCACCTGGGGTTGTCGCCGTTCCCCGGGCGCGAAGCGCTGTGGGCGTTGGTGGTCGGTGGGCTCGGGTGGGGGCTCGATTCCCTCTTGGGGATAACCGGTGTGTACGTCTTCCCGAGTGCCTTCGCGCCCGTCTGGCTGCTGTGCCTGTGGATCGCCTTCGCGACCACCATCGAACCGGGCCTCACCTGGTTTCGGGACAGGCTTGCCTGGGCGGCAGTGCTTGGAGCGGTGGCCGGCCCCTTCAGCTACGAAATGGGGGCGCGTTTGGGTGCCCTGCATTGGGGCGTCCCCCCTCCAGTGGGTTGGGGGGTGCTTGCGCTCGTGTGGGCGGTGGCCCTTCCCCTGATGGTCCGTTTCTCGGTTCAGGGCGTGGGGAGCAAGTCTTCGGCGTAGAGGGTGTCCGAGCCCGAACGGCGGATGGACAAGGTGGCGTCGCCCAGGTGGAACCCCCACTTGCTCATGCGCGTGCGGTTGAGCACCAGATCGCGGTCGACGAGCCACATCCAATCGTCCATCCACACCTTCCAGGTGGATCCGTCGACATCCAGGAGCAACGGGTATTGCCAGTGGAACGCGTTGCCCTCCCACGATCCGCGGGCCGTGTCGGCCACGTCCGCGGCCCAGCCCTTGATGGAACGGGGGCCGTCGATCACCATGGTCCAGGTCCGGCGTGTGCGTTTGCCGTCGCTCCAGGTGAAGTGCTCGTCCAGAAGCAGGGTGTCGCCTTTCCACGAAGCGTCCATGTCGGCCACGAAGCGGTTGACGAGCCGTCCGGAAGGCTTCTGGAACATGCCGTGTCCCTGCATGCGGCCGGAGAAGAACGTGCGCGGGTCGAATGACGGATTCTGTCGCGCGGCATCTTCCAGCGAGGCGCCGGCGCACGAGGACAAGATCAAGGTGCCGGTGGCCAGGGCCAGGAGGGAGGTGGGATTGTTCATGATCCCAACATCCCAAATCGTCGGACCCGCGGCGAGGGGCTCACCAGGGGCGCGGAGGCAGCGAAGCCACCGGGGCCCAGTGGCTGGGCATGACGCCGCGCATGCGCAGAAGGCGCGTGCCGACTTCTTCGAGGGTTGTCAGGAGGCATTCGGACGCGGCGTGTTCGCCGGCGATCTCCAGCACGGAGGCCGCGGCCTGGGCCGTGGAGACGCGGTCGGCGGCGCCGCTGCGGCGAACCGACCAGCGGGCCAGGATCCCGTCCGGAAGACGGCGGGCGTTCCATCCCGACCGGTGGGAAAGCACGTTGGCCATGCGAGAGCCCTGGGCCCAGGTGCCGTCGGGAACGAACACGGCGGGATGGTCGATCAGGTCGTCGGGGGACAGGGGCGGCGCCCCTTCGAGGGGGTACAGCAGGATCGCTCCCGGGCCGGGGGAGGGTGGGGCGGTGCGATCCCAGGGGAGGATCGAAGCGGTGGACAAGATCCGGCAAGCGAGCCTGGCCGTGTTCGTCGGCTTGGTCGCTTCCTGCACGTGCTGCAGGAAGACCACAGGCAACGCGGGGGCGAAGACCGGAAGGTCCCGGCAGAGACAGATCTCCAGGTGCAGACCGCACACGCCGCACCGGCGCTCGAGGTTGAAGGAGTGGACGTTCCGCATGGGAGGCCGCCAAGGTAGTCCCGTTCGGGGGCAGGAAGGGTGAGGGAGGAGCGTTGTCGTGCGCATCGCTGCGGAAGTCGCCTGCGGGAAACGGTTCTGTGCGGTACCCTTCGGATGGAGGGGGCGGATCGCTCCCGGACCCGAGGATGTTCCCCGATGACCTTTCGTCGTTCCGTCGTGTTGCTCCTGGGCTTGGCTTCGCTGCTCCTTCCAGTGGGTTGTGCGGATTCCCCCCCGACATCCGGGGGCCCCCGATCAAACGTCTTGATCCCCGATCCGGTCCCCGTCGCGTCGCCGGCACTCCAGCAGGCCTGCGCCGATGTGGTGAACTCCTACCGGACCACCCTGCCCCGCACGCCTTTGGTTCCCTGGACCGATTCGGCCTCCTGTTTCGCGCGTCAGGCGAAGGCTGATGCCATCGCGGGAGTGGGGCATGCCCATTTCGGAACGTGCGGCGAATCGGCGCAGAATACCTGTCCCGGTTGGGGCAGTGACGCCACGGATTCGGCCCAGATCTCCACGCTACGCCAATGCGCGAAGATGATGTGGGACGAAGGTCCCGGTGCCGATTTCAGTCGCCATGGCCACTACCTGAACATGGCCAATACCGCCTACACGAGCATCGGATGCGGCTTCCACCTCCAAGAGGGGCGGCTTTGGATCAACATGGACTTCCGGTGACGGAACGATGATCGGGGAGCTTTCTGGTCCGGCGGATGTTCAGCCCGGCTGGAGCCTGGGGCCGACCGGCGAAGGGGGAATGACGTCCCGCTCGAAGCACAGCACCACGTTCTCCATCAGTTGGTCGACATGGGACCCGGTGTACCGCCAGCCGTTGCGGTGCATGCGTTCCGCCTCGCGCTCGAGAGCGTCGATGGTGTCCTGGCTGGACCATTCGGACCGCAGGTGGAAGTGGCGTTCGGACGTCTCCCTCATGTCTTGGATTGTACCACATCTAGATTGGTGGATGCCATGAATGCACGACTCACTTTCGCATCGATCGCCCTCCTTGCCGCTTGCGGCGGGGCCTCCGGAACACCGGTCCCCTCAACGCCCGTCGTGTTGTGCGATTCGGCCGACACGCTGCGCCTCCCGGTTTCCTGGTCGGTCCGCGAGGTCCGCGATCTCCGCCGGCTCGCGGCCATCGATTCCCACCTGGTGGGCACCTGGTCGCCCCTGCCCTTCGAGACCCGTACCGCCTTGCGTACGGCCCGACCCGTGGCCCGCGAGGTCGAGGAGGCCGTGCGCCGGTGGGTGCCCTCCGACACCGGATTGCCGGTGCGCATCGATCTTCTGGCCTTCGAGACCTGGAGCGACCCCGTTCCCGGACCCGATCCGGTCCGCGCCGCGGTGCGGTTGCGGGTGGTCTCCCTCGACAGTTCCCGTCCTGGACTCCTGCTGGAGCCGCGGGCCCAGGGCGAGCGCAAGGCCGCCGCGCGCGCCGTGGACCAGACCAAGCTCCTGATGTCCCTGCTGCGCGATGCGCTGGCGACCATCCAGCCTCCTTTCCGCCCCTCGCCCGACACCGGCAGCGCCGCGCCGGAATTCGTCCGCTGGGCGGATCCTGCCGCCAGTCCGGCACCCGCCGACACCGCGGGGCGCCGGCAGCTAAGACAGATCGTGTCAGGCAACGCCGTGCTGGCCTGGCGCGGCGTGGGAGCCGGACTGCGCTACGTCCAGTACGTGGAGCCTTCGGGACTGGTCTGGACTCCCGAGTACTGGGGTGGTCTGCAACTGCGCGGCCCCTGGAACAACGAGGAATGGTCGCATGTCTGGGCCGGAGAACTCCAGGGCGGTCTGGCTTGGCATCGCCGTCTCGACGCCGGCGCCAGCCCCTGGCTGGTGGTCGCGTCGCTCGGCGGCATGCTGGGCATAGAAGGATCGCGTCCCTCCCACGACGACGGTTCCGTCGGCGAGCGCAAGACCTTCCTCACCTTGGGCGCCGAAGGCCGCTTCGGCATCCGTCGCGAGCCCACCAACCACCTGGGCCTGGTCTGGTCGGCCGGCCCTCAACTCGACCTCCGCCTGCCCTCCCGCCTGGGCTGGTTCGACCCCGGCGCCTACCTCGAGGTCGGCTGGAAATTCTGACATTCCGGTTTTACCCCGCGTCAGGTCGCCGCCCCCCGTGGTCCGGTCCCCAACACGGCCTCGCCCACCCCCTGCTCTGCCGCTCGCGGGCCAGCGCAGCGTCGCCCGCCAGCACCGGCATGGCATCACGTCGTGAGTCCCCCTCCTCCCTCGGCCCGGCCCCTTCCCTCCGCCTCCCCCGTCCTTGCTCCCGCTCGGTCGCTCCGCGGGCCAGCGCAGCGTCGCCCGCCAGCGCCGGCATCACATCACGCCGTGAGTCCGCTCCGGGGGCCTGATTTCGAGCGAGCGGGATGCAGACGCCGCGACACGACCCCGACGGCGTCCGCTTTGGGACGCCGAGTGGGGAGGGGAGCAAGTATGCGCCCGCGCAGCCGAAATCAGACGGGGAGACGCCAGAGGAGGGCCCAGACCACTCCGAGGATGATCCACAACTTCATCTCGCCCGCCCGGCGGTGCCAGCCCTCGGTGCTGCGGGTCGACAGACTGAGCACTCCCGTCCAGAACATGCCGACGGTGAGTACCACACCGGCGACGTACGCTCCGCCCCAATTGGGGGTGGACGACAGGATGCGGTAGACCACGAAGTAGATCGTGAAGGCCAGCGGGACCCAGGCGACAACGGCGGAGCTGTAGGCTCCGTAGAGGATGGGATAGGTGCGGGCGCCCATGGCCCGGTCACCTTCGACGTCTTCGATGTCCTTGTAGAGTTCGCGCACCAAGGTCAGCGAGAAGGCGCAGACCATCAGGACCACCACCTGCCGATTCCACTCCACGCCGGCTTGGGCTCCGAAGGCCACGGTGGTGGCGCAGATGCCGGCCACGGCGGCGTTGCCCACCAGGGGGAGGGATTTGAGGTCGCGGTCGTACAGAAACAGAGCTGTCGAGACGGCGATGGCGATGATGAGAGCGTCGATGTAGGCGGCAG
>JAMIIV010000202.1:0-26598 GCA_035913415.1 Fibrobacteria bacterium
TGCCGGAAGCCGTTCGTACCCTCCTCCTGGGGCTGAACGACGTCTTGCCCTGCCGGGCCGCGGCCATTTTCGAGGTGGAACCGGGTGGGCTCCTGGAGCTGGGGCGTATCGTGGACGGGGAATGCGTGCCCGCGTCGCCGCACCGTAGCGCCTTGGTCGAGGGGGATCCACTGCGCGAGACCCTCGTGGCGAATCGGCATGTGATGCTCGAAGACGCCCCTTCGCTGGTCGAGGGGATGGCCAGTGGAGGGGCGCTCCTGATTCCCTTCGAAGGGCGTCTGGGGGCCGGAGGCGCCACGAGCGAAGTGCGGGCCTCGCACTTGCTGTGGGTCGATTCCCCCGAAGGAGTGATGCTCGCGGAAAGCCTGGATACCCTCGTCGCCCTGGCCAGTCAGGGTGGTGTGGTGCTGACGGGCTATCGATACCGCGACGACTTGGAGCGCACCTACAAGGCGCTGCAGACGGCCAACAACCGTCTCCAGCGCGACATCGATCGAGCGCGACGCATCCAGGAAGGTTTGCTGCCGCAAAACCTTCCTGACATCCCGGGCCTTTCGGTGGCGTCTCGGTACCAGCCCGCGGAGAAGGTTTCGGGAGACTACTTCGACTGCTTCCCGCTGGATCCGGCGCGCCCCCAGGGACCCCATTGCCTGGTCATGGCCGATGTCTCTGGTCATGGAATCTCCGCGGCGATGGTCATGGCCATGTTCAAGGTCCTGCTCCGCCGGGAATCCAAACCAGGCCTGGCGCCGTCCGCCGTGCTCGATCGCCTGAACAGCACCATCCTCGACCAGATTCGCGGGCTCCACTTCGTGACGGTCTTCCTGGCCCATTTCGATCCGTCCACGGGTTCGCTCCTGTGGTGTTCGGCCGGTCATTGCCCCCAACTGCTCGTGCGCGCCGGAGGCGAAGTCGAGGTGCTGGCCGGAGATGGTCTGTTCGTGGGATCCTTCGAGGAGCTCGGTGCCCAGGACCGCGCCAATTCCATGGCCAAAGGCGATACCTTGGTGCTCTACACCGACGGCATCACCGAAGCGGAAGGTGTCGACGGCGAGCTCTACGAGCTGGAACGACTGACCCGGTCGCTGCGCGAGGCGCGCGACCAGTCCGCCGGTGCCATGCTGCAATCGGCCCTGGACGCTCTGGAGCTCTTCGCGCCAGGACGCGCTCGCCAGGACGACCTCACCCTGTTCGCCGCCCGCGCATGAAGGTCCTGCTGCACGCCGGCCCCGTCCTGGTGGTCCTGGGCGAAGCGACCCACCGCGGACTCCGCTTCGACGCGCGGAACGAATTCGACCTGCGGGCCTTGGCGGACGACTGCGGTTGGACAGCGATGGTTCGGGTCGCGGAGCAGGTGCACGGGGTGCGCATCCTGGGAGCCGGAGACGACGGCTGCGGCGACGCGTTCCTGCTGGGGCCGGATGAGGCCGCTGCCGTGCGGATCGCCGACTGCTGGCCCGTGGTGGTGGCCGATCCGACCCGCGCCCGCGCCGTGGTGGCCCATTGTGGCTGG
Organism: Fibrobacteria bacterium; assembly: GCA_035913415.1. GTDB lineage: Bacteria > Fibrobacterota > Fibrobacteria > UBA5070 > UBA5070 > UBA5070. The sequence goes on from JAMIIV010000202.1 coordinate 1,514, forward strand.
CGCGGCGCGGCGGGCGGACTGGCGGAGGCCTCCGTGCGGCGACTTCTCGACGAAGGTTCGCACCCAGCCGACCTGGTGGCCAGCATCGGTCCCGGCATCCAGGCGGCCAGCTTCGAGGTGGGGCCGGAAGTGGCCGCGGCGTTCCCGGAATCCGTGCACGGGAGCACCGCCTGGGGGACCTCCTCGGTGGACTTGGGCCGCTTCCTGGCCCTGCAGCTCCATGCCGCCGGCGTGCCGGAGTCGGCCATCGTCTGCGATCGCCGGGACACCTTCCTGGACCCCGACCTCCACAGCCATCGGCGTGATGCGGCTCACGCAGGCCGCATGGCCTGCGTGTGCATCGTCCGCAAGGTTGGTACCATTTCCCTCGAAGATCGCTTCCACCCAAAGGAACACCCATGAAGAAGTCCCTTCTCGCCGCCTCCGCCGTGGTTCTTGCGGCTCAGGCCCCATCCCATGCCCTTTTCGGTCTGGGCGTCTCCTACGGCCAGAACTTCACCACCATCGACGGCACGCACGAAACCATCGGTGCGGCGCAACTGTCCCCCATGCTCCTGGCCTACGGCGGGTCGGATGATGCCTCGATGATCCTCCACCGTGGCAGCCTCTCGGGACTGACGCAGGTCGGGGTCAAGACCTGGCTCGATCTCCCGCTGGTTCCCGTCGAATTCGAAGGTGCCGCCAACGTCAGCTTCGGCGCCTACGAGTCGTCGGCCAAGATGTTCAACGGGATCGACACCGTCGACGTTCCGGTCTCCATCGACATTCCTCTGGACCTGGCCGGTGCGGGTGAAGGCAAGACCCCGTACACTTCGCTGGCTCTGGACGTTTCGGTGCGCTATCCGTTCCTGACGCTGCCTCCGCTGAGCCCGCTCAAGCCCCTGAAGTTCTACGTGGGTGCCGGTGCCTCGTGGTTCTACGCCACCCGCGTGGTGTCGCAGGAAGACCTCAAAGAACTGTTCCCCACCGTTCCGACGGGGGAAGTGACCGAAGCCATGCTGAAGGACGAACTCAAGGAGAACATCTCCGAAAGCTCCTTCGGCGGGCACGTCCTATTGGGCGCCCAGTTCAAGGTTCCGGTCCTGCCGCTGGCGCTGTTCGTGGACGGCAAGTGGTACTTCAACGCCGCCACTTCCGACGCTGCTTCGAACAACCCGCTGGCCGTGTCCGGCGGTCTGGCCTTCGCGCTCTGAAAAACCGCCCAGGGCGCCCATCGGCGCCCTGGGGCTCACTCGATCACGATCTTCGAGAGGTCGAACTTCGCCGCCGGCGGTTTCGGATCCAGACCTTCGAGCACCCCGACGAGATCCTGCATGAGCGCGATGTTGCGCGCCCATTTGCGGTCGGCCGGCACGATCTTCCACGGAGCCCAAGCGGTGGAGCACTTGGAGAGCACGTCCTCGTAGGCCCGCTGGTAGGCGTCCCAGTGCAGGCGGTCCTCCAGGTCGGACGGATCGAACTTCCAGTGTTTGGTCGGATCGGCCAGCCGCTCTTCCAGACGCTTGCGTTGCGCGTCGTGGGAGATGTGCAGGAAGTACTTCACGATCACCATGCCTTCGTCGGTCAGCATCCGCTCGAAGTTGTTGATGTGGTCGAACCGTCGTTTCCAGACCTCGTCGGGCACCAGCTTGCGCACCCGCACGGCCAGGACATCCTCGTAGTGGCTTCGGTTCCAGACGCCGATCATCCCGCGCGCGGGGGCATGCTGGTGGATTCGCCACAGGTAGTCGTGGCCGAGTTCCGCGGAGGTGGGGCCCTTGAAGCCCGTCACGTGCACACCTGCCGGATCGAGCCCGGTGAACAGGCTGCGGACGGCGCCGTCCTTGCCTCCGGTGTCCATGGCCTGGAAGACCACGATGAGTCCCCTGCGTCCCTCGGCGTAGAATCGTTCCTGCAGTTCCCGCAGGCGGTGACGCATGCGCTCGGTCAGCTCGATCGCCTCCGCCTTGGAGTCGCCACCGCCTTCGGCGTCGGTGGGGATGCGTGCCAGATTCACCTTCTTGCCGGGAATGCACGGCAGGGCATGTGTCTTCATGGACGCAACATAGTCGCAATGTCGGCTCCGGCCGGGAGTCCGTAGCGGTACTGAAATGCGCGGACGCCCGGCCCGCGACGAGCTCGCCCCGTCGCGAACCGGGTGACATGCCGAGGCGCACCCCTGGAAAGCGCAAGCTGGATGCGTGTGGAGCCGCGACGAACGAGAGCAGTTTTGAGTCCACGCGTGGGGCCCGTGCTTCGCGATGTGGAGGTGCAGCATGGTTTCTGTTCTCGTCACGTGCGTCGCCCTGGCGATGCATGCGCTTGCCGGTGCGGGCGTGCACCTGCGGGGTGTGGTCGTCGACGCCGCGGACCGTCCGCTGGGGGATGTGGTCGTGGAACTGGTGGCGCCCGGAGCGGTACTGCCGCGCATGGCGACCCTGACAGGAATCGACGGCTCGTTCGCCTTCGACTCGGGAGAGGCCGAGTCGGGCATCCGGGCGCGGGCGTTCCGCGCCAAGGGGGGCGAACTGGTGCTGGATCGTCCCGGCGCAGGCCCCGTGGTCCTGGACGTGATGGGGTTGCGTGGCGAGCGGGTCGCCGAGCGGGTGCTGGATATGCCGGCGGGAAGGCTGCGCCTGGAAGGCTTGGGTTCCCTGGTCCCGGTCGGGCGGCGGGGAGTGTTCCTGGTGCGAGCCCGGGAGGCCGGAGCGCATGCCGGAGTCCTGGTCACCAGCCTGGGAAATGCGCCGGAAAGCCTGCGTTGGCGGCAGGACGTGCCGCCGCCGGCGCGCGTGGTGACGGATTCCGTCCTGCCGGAGTTGTCCCTGCGCAAGGTGGGATTCCTGCGCCGGTCGGTGGAGATTCCCGCGCTTTCCCACGACGCGGGCAGGATCGTGCTGGTCCGCGACCCCCTCGAGGATCGCATCGACTCGGTCATGGCCCGCATGGACCTCGACGACAAGCTGGGGCAGATGACCCAGGGCGTGATCGGGTCCGGCAGTCTCGATCTGGGCGCATCGCGTCTGGGGTCGCTGCTTTCGGGCGGGGGCGATTCGCTGCCCGACCATCCCGTGCTGCAGGACGTCGCCCTGGGGACGCCGCGGGCCATCCCCATGATCTACGGCATCGACGCGGTGCACGGCACGGCCAAGGTGGCCAATGCCGTGGTGTTCCCCCACCACATCGGGTTGGGAGCCACACGCGACAGCGCCCTGGTGCGTCGCATCGGCGAGGCGACCGCCACCGAAATGCTGGCCTCGGGCACGGATTGGGCCTTCGCCCCCTGTATCGCGGTGCCGCAGGACGATCGTTGGGGTCGCACCTACGAGGGTTTCGGCGAGACGCCGGAGTTGGCGGCCATGCTGGGTGCCGCCGAGATCCGCGGTTTGCAAGGTGCTCGTGCCCCCTGGAGCGTGATCGCCTGCGCCAAACACTTCGTCGCCGACGGAGGCACCACCTGGGGGACAGGCACCCAGGCGACGCCATTGGACCAGGGTGACGCGCGCATCGCCGATTCCGTGCTGCGGCGCATCCATCTTCCCGGGTATGTCGCGGCGGTCCGCGAAGGCGTCGGGACCGTCATGGCCTCGTACTCGCTGGTGCGGGGCGTGCGCAACCACGCCCACAAGGAGCTGCTCACGGGTGTGCTCAAGCGCGAACTCGGGTTCGACGGCTTCGTGATCTCGGATTGGCTGGCCATCGGGCAGATCGACAAGCTCGACTATGCGACGTCGGTGCGGCAGGCGGTCGAGGCCGGCGTCGACATGGCGATGGAGCCCAACCAGCATCGGCTCTTCCTGACCACCTTGAAGGCCCTGGTCCAATCGGGCCAGGTGACCCAAGCGCGCATCGACGACGCCGTGCGCCGCATCCTGCGCGTGAAGTACCGCTCCGGTCGGATGGACTCCCCGCACCTGCCGCGCTTCCTGGTCGACCCCATCGGATCGGCACCCCATCGGGCCGTGGCGCGCGAGGCGGTGCGCCGCAGCCTGGTGGTGCTGGAAAACGAGTCCGTCGGGGGAGTGTCGCCGCTGCCTCTGCCCCCGACCGGCACGATCGCGGTGCACGGTTCGCACGCCGACGACGGTGGACTCCAGTGCGGAGGCTGGACCCTGGGCTGGCAGGGCAAGGCGGGCAAGGTTCCCGGCGCGACCACGATCCTGGGGGGATTGCGGGAAGTGCTGGGTGCGGCGCGCGTGGTGACCCAGGCGGCGCGGGTTTCCGAAGCCAAGGTCGCTCTGTTCGTGGTGGGGGAGCCTCCGTACGCGGAGATGAAAGGCGATCTCGAGGCGGCAGCGTTCGCCGATTTCCGTCCCGATGCCACGACCACCTCGCTGATGGCGGCCTACCGGGCCGCGGGTGTGCCCGTCGTAACGATTTTTGTCACGGGGCGCGCGCGTCCGGTCGCGAGCCTGCTGGCCGCATCGGATGCGTTCGTGGTGGCCTGGCTGCCCGGAAGCGAAGGTGCCGGCATCGCCGACGTGCTGTCCGGGGCCGTCGCGCCTTCTGGACTGCTTCCGGTGTCGTGGCCTCTCAACACGCAGATGGTGGTGAATGTCGGCGATGGCAAACCGTCGGCGTTTCCCTACGGCTTCGGCTTGTCGTGGCCCACGCGATTGGGCGCGGGAAACTGAGAGTACTCCCGGTGATCGATCCTGTCGAGACCCACCCGGGAGGTCTCGACAGGATCGATCACCCACTTGCACCTGGGGCGAATATCCCCAATACGGGACACCCGGTCTAGATTTGCGGGCATGCCGCCGAGCCGGATTTGGAGCGACGGCGTCCCACCCGAGGTCCGCAGCATGCCCTCTCCGCTTTCCGAACGCTTCACGCGCCTGGCTGTGCTCCACAATCTGCTCGCCAAGGCGCGCGCGGAAGGGGCCGCCGGGGTGGACTCCCAGACCATCCAGGACACGGCGCGTTGCGAACGCAAGGCGGTGTACCGGTACGTCGACGATCTTCGCGCCTTGGACGCTCCCGTCGCCTACGACGAAAAGACCCGGCTGTGGTCGTACCATTCGGTGTGGAATCCCCCCGAACCCTGGCTCTGGACGGTGGGCGGACCCGTGGGGGTGCGCATGGCCCTGGATTTCCTGCTGGACCCGGTGCTGGAACACGACCTGAAGGACGTACTCATCGTCGAACCCGAGCTGGGAGGCGGGCGCGTTTCCCAGACCCTTCCACGGCTGACGGCGGCCTTCGATCGCGTCCTCCTGGGGGCCATCGCCACCTCGTTGCGCGAACGTCGGGTGCTGCGCTTCGGCTACCGCAAGCCGGGAGCCGCGGTGACCATCGAGAGGCTCGTCCATCCCCTCGAGATGTTCGAGTGGAACGGCATGCCCTACCTGCAGGCCTTCGATCCTTCCGATCGTCGCAGCCCCTACAAGCGCTTCGCGCTTTCCCGCATGGAGGGGGCCGAGGTCCTGGCCAACCGCTTTCGCAATCCCGCCCGACGCGACCGCCCATCGTGTCTGGGCGCTTTCTGCGCCGATGTCTTCGTGGCCGTCATCCGGGCCGAGCCAGACCAGGCGGCCTATGTGCGCGAGCGCCGTTGGCACCCCGACCAGAAGGTGCGGGAGCTGCGCGGAGGGGCCGTCGAATTTGATCTTCCCTTCGGCGATCCGGGGGAGGCTGCCCGCTGGATCCTGGGCCAGGGACCTGGCTTTCGGCCCGTCGCCCCAGTCCCCCTGGTGCGAGCCTGGACGGACATGGTGAAAGCCCTCGCACGGTCCCTCTGAAGGTGGGATCGTCGAATCGGCCAGCCAACCCGGGCGGAGCGAACTACCTTTCCGAACCCATGAGTCCTGTTCCGGCCCGGAACCCACGCCAGGGGAAAGCCCTCTCCCTCGAGGAGATCCTGGAGATCATCCAGGAGTGCGATCCCCAATCGGCCATCCAAACCGCCACCAACGGGGCGCGGTGGATCCTGGTGGCGCCCACTGCGCTCACAGGGGTCGCCGAACTGTTGCGGCGCGATTCCCGCCTGCAGTTCGAGCAGTTGTGCTGCCTCTCTGGGGTAGACCTGCAACGGCTTCCCGAGGCCGGCCCGACGGACGATCTCTGTTGCGTCTACGACCTGTATTCGGTCGCGTTGCGCCATTCCCTCCGGATCAAGGTGCGTACCCCGCGAGTCCAGCCGGAGGTGCCTTCGGTCGAGACTGTCTGGGGTGTGGCCTCCTTCTTCGAGCGCGAGATCTTCGATCTCTACGGCGTGGTCTTCGCGGGCCACCACGATCTCCGCCGCCTGCTTCTGCCACCCGACTGGGTCGGGAACCCCATGCGCAAGGACTACGTCTACCCCGAAACCTACGGAGGGGTGGCGCTCAAGCGCGAAGGGCAAACGTTCGAATCGGGGCCCTACACGTGAGCATCGAACTCGATCGCGACGGCGACTACATCACGCTTTCGATGGGGCCGCACCACCCCGCCACCCATGGCGTCCTGCGTCTGGTGGTCACCACCGACGGCGAAGTCGTCACGGCCTGCAAACCCGACATCGGGTACTTGCACCGCTCCATCGAGAAGATCGGGGAATGCCTCGAATGGGGGCAGTTCGTGCCCTACACCGATCGTGTCGACTACGTGTGCTCGATGAATTCCAACCACGCCTGGGTCCTGGCCACCGAGGCCCTCCTGGCCACCTCGGCAGACGCCAAACTCGCCATTCCGGAGCGTGCCGAATACATCCGGGTGCTGTTCGCCGAGCTCAATCGCATCAGCTCGCACCTGGTGGCCGTCGGCGCCATGGCCATGGACATCGGCGCCTTCACGCCGTTCCTGCACGCCATCGCCCAGCGCGAAGTCATCAACGACATCTTCGAGAAGACCTGCGGTGCCCGTCTGACCTACAACTACATGGCCGTGGGCGGGGTGCAACGCGACCTCCACCATGGAGCCGAGGACGAGATCCGATCTTGTCTGAAAACGCTCGAGAAGGCGATGGTCGACTTCAATCGTCTGATCACCTCCAACTCGATCTTCAAAGGACGCCTTGCCGGAGTCGCGCCCGTTCCTGCGGAACGGGCGCTGTCGTTTGGTCTGGTCGGGCCCAATCTGCGGGGCTCCGGCGTCGATTTCGACCTCCGCCGCGACCTCCCCTACGGCATCTACGACCGATTCCAGTTCGAGGTGCCCGTCGGGCAGGCTTTCGGAGGCTCCAAAGGCATCCTGGGCGACTGCTACGACCGCTTCGTGGTGCGCCTGCTGGAGATCCTCGAGTCCATCCGCATCTGCCGCCAGGCCCTGGACCAGATGCCCCCGTCCGGCGGCAAGGAAGACGACCCCGTGGGCGGGTGGTGGGTTTCCAAGGCCGCGGCCAAGGCCCTGCGCAAGCCCCCTTCGGGAGAGATCTACTTCCGCACCGAGAATCCCCGCGGCGAGACGGGCTACTACATCGTCTCCGACGGCACCAAGATCCCCTACCGCGTCAAGATCCGCACGGGCTCGTTCTGCGCCCTGTCCATCTTCGAATCCCTGGCCCCGGGCCTCATGATCGCCGACCTGGTCGCGGTCATCGGCTCCTTCGACATCGTCCTTCCCGAGGTGGATCGATGACCTCCTTCGGTCCGGCCTCCGACCGCTTCGCCCTCTGGATCGCCTCCACCACGGGGCTGTCGGAATCCGTCGCCGCCTGGGTGGCCATCGCGGCGTTCGTCTGCCTGCCCACGTTGGGTCTGGTCTTTCCCATCGCCGGCGTGGCCCAGTACTTCGAACGCAAGATCGCCGGACTCGCGCAGCGCCGCAAGGGACCCATGGTCGGCGCCGAAGGCGTGGTCCGCCTGGTGATCGACCTCCTGTTCTTCTGGAAACCGCGCTGGCAACGACAGGCGCTGTTGCGCAAGGTCGAATCGCTGCCCGTGCTGGGCGCGATCCTGCGCCAGGTCCGCCAGTGGGGTCTGGGATCCATCGCCGCCGACGGCGTGAAGATGTTCCTCAAGGAAGACATGATTCCCTCCGGAGCCGACCGTTACCTGTTCCACGGCTCCACCTACATGGTGATGCTCGGTGGGTTCCTGGCTTGGGTGGTCTTCCCCTTCAGCCAAGGGTTCCACGTCGCCGACTACCCGGTGGGCGCGCTCTTCCTGGGCGCCGTCACCGGCCTGGTGGCCGTGGGCATCCTCAAGGCGGGCTGGAGCTCCAACAACAAGTGGTCCCACTTCGGAGGCATCCGCGCGGTTGCCATGATCGTATCCTACGAGACCCCCATCGCCCTGTGCATCGGAGCGGTGGTGATGTGGTCGGGGACCATGAGTCTGCAAGGCATCGTTTCGGCGCAGTACCAGGAAGGCTGGTTGTCGTTCCTGGGTTGGAACCTTTTCCAGACCCCGTTGATGCTCCTTCTGGCGGTGGTCTACTACATCGCCGGTCTGGCCGAATGCAATCGCGCCCCGTTCGATCTTTCCGAGGGCGAATCGGAAATCGTCGGTGGCTTCCACACCGAATACTCCGGACTTCGTTGGGGGCTTTTCTTCATCGCCGAATACGCCGACATGATGCTCGTAGGGGGCTTGTTCGCCGTGATGTTCCTCGGCGGTTACCAGTCGCCCATCGGCGAACAGTGGATCGTTTCGCTCCCGCAGCCTTGGGAAGCCCTGATCCACTCCGCCATCATGACCGCCAAGTTCGTCCTGTCCGTGGGCTTCATGATGTGGATCCGCTGGACCCTTCCACGTTTTCGCATCGACCAGGTCATGAAGCTGGCCTGGACCAAGCTCGTTCCGCTCGCGCTGTTCGCGCTGTTCGGCCTGGCACTCACCCAACTTCTGGCCGCCGGGGTCCATGGCACCGAGCGTATCGTGCACGGCCAGGTCCTCTCCGCACCGGTGGTGCGTCTGGGGTGGGTGGGCGGAGGCGTTTCCTGGCTTGTGCTGGGTGGTGCGGCGCTCGTCCTTGTGGTGCTGGCCAAGCGCTATGGCGAGCCTCGCCCGATGGACGCGCAGGTGTCGGATGCCCTGACAGGTTCAGGGACTTGGCATCGGAAGGTTCCCGCCGCCCCGGCTCCGGAGGTGCGCTCGTGAGTTTCCTCGGCTGGGTGCGTGAGATCGTCGACGGTCTCGAATCGTTCGGTGTCGGCATGCGGATGACCGCCAGCTACATGGCGGGGAACGCCACCGACACGGGCCTGGGCAACGCGCCCACCATCGACTATCCCAAGGTCAAGGTCGAGTTGCCCGAGGGGTATCGCGGCCATCTGTTCAACGATGTCGACAAGTGCACCCTGTGCCGCATGTGCCAGCGCGCCTGCCCCATCGATTGCATCTCGATGGAAGGCGAGCAGAACGAGAACAACAAGTTCCACATCAGCCGCTACGACATCGACCTGTCCAAGTGCATCTACTGCGGTCTGTGCACCAACGCTTGCCCCACCGATTCCCTGCGGATGACCAAGGGCTACGAACTCGACCCGGCCAACACCGAAAATCAGCGCGGTGGTCGCTACCTGTATCGGATGCGCGCCGACCAGACGCGCCGCAAGATGACCACCGCCGACGTCGCGCGTCTGAACACCCTCACCCGCTTGAAGGACGACCAGCTTTCCGACGACGATCGGGCCTTCCTCGCCGAGGTCGAAGATCGCAAGGGGGGACAATTCCTGTTCGGTCGTTTCGGCATGGGCTGGTACACGCCCGACGAGAAGATGCGCGTCGAGCAGATCCGCACCGAGAAGAAGCGTCTGAAGGACGCCGAAACCGCCGCCAAGGCCGCCGCCGAGAAGGCCGCCGCCGAGGCCGCAGCGCCTTCGGGAGAGTCCGCATGAGCCCGTCCCTGCTGCTGTTCTGGCCCCTGGTCGCCTTGGTGGTCGCCGCCTCCGCCGCTGCCGCCTTGGCGCGCAACCTGGTCTATGCCGCCCTCTCGCTGGGCGTCTGCTTGGCAGGTGTCGCGGGGCTCTACCTGTTCCTGCAGGCCGAATACCTCGCCGTCATCCAGATGATCGTCTACGTCGGTGGCATCCTGATCCTCATCCTCTTCGGTGTGATGTTCAGCCGCGATCTTCTCGGTACGCGCACCCACCCAGGCTGGGGTGCCCGCATCCAGGGTGCATTGGTCTTCCTGGTGGTGGGAGCCGCCGCGGGCCGCACCGCCTGGGTGGCCGCCCGCCAAGGCATGGTCCCCGCTTCGGCCTCGCCTTTGTCCGCCGTGCGCTCCGATCCCACCACGTGGGTCGGCAACATCGCCACCGATGCTCCCGTCCACCTCGGCAGTCTGCTCATGGACGCCTGGCTGGCCCCGTTCCTGGTGATCGCCATGTTGCTGACCGTGGTGCTTGTCGCCGCTCTCGGCCTGGTACGCAAGGAGTCCGCGTGAACGACATCCTCCTCCTCGGCCCCGAGAGCCTCGCTCCGTACCTTTGGGTCGGGGCCATGCTCTTCACCTTCGGCATCGTGGCTTGCGTGGTCCGCCGCAATGCGGTGGGCTACCTGATCGGCATCGAGCTGATGCTCAATGCCGGAGTCCTCAACGCCGTTGCGTACGGCCGTTTCCGCGGCATCCAGGCCGCGGCCGATGCCCAGATCCTGGGACTGTTCGCCATCGCCCTGGCCGCAGCCGAGGCCGCGGTCGCCTTGGCGCTGGTCTACGCCGTGTTCCGCACCTTCCGCGACGTCGACCTCGACCTCGTCCGCACGCTCCGGAGCTGAGATGTCCCTCTTCGCCACCGCCGCGGCGGTCCTTCTGCTTCCCCTGCTGATCGCCCTTCCCGGTGTCTTCCTCTGGCGACGCGGCGGAAACGTGCTTTCGCTCGCCGCACTCCTGGTGCACGGAGCGGGACTGGCCGGCGCCATCGCCGTGCTTTCCGGAGTGGCCTCCCGCGGGCTCGATGCCGCCCGCACGATCCCCTGGCTTGCCTTCCCCGGCACCGGAATCACCCTCACGATGGGTGTGCATCTCGATGGTCTCTCGGCCTTCATGCTGCTGGTGGTCCAACTGCTCGCGTTTGGCGTGGTGGTGGTCTCCCGTTGGTACCTGCACGACGATCGCTTCTTCGGGCGCTTCTTCGCCAGCCTTTCGTTCTTCGTATTCGCCATGAATGGCGTGGTCCTGGCCTCGTCGCTGCTGCAGGCCTTCGTGTTCTGGGAACTGGTCGGTCTGGGTTCGTACCTGCTGATCGGGTACTGGCACGACAAGCCCGCCGCCTCGGATGATGCCGACTACCAGGCGGGGAAGCCCTTCCACGCCACCGGCGTGGACGAGGCCCGGCTGTCGCCCTCGTTCGCCCAGTTGAAGGCATTCCTTCTGAATCGCGTGGGTGACTTCGGATTCGTGTCGGGGCTCGCGCTGTGCGCGTGGGTCGTCACGAGCTGGAGCGGATTCCAGGGCGGGGACCCCCTCTCGTGGGACGTCCTGTTCGCAGCCGTCGCGGCGGGGGCTTTCGAGGTCTCGTCGGCCATCGGTCCTTCGGGTACGTCCCTGCTCACCCTGGCCGGCATCCTGGTCTTCCTGGGGGCCATGGGCAAAAGCGCGCAATTCCCGCTGCACGTGTGGCTTCCCGACGCCATGCAGGGACCCACCACGGCCTCGGCCATCATCCACGCGGCCACCATGGTCGCGGCGGGAGTGTTCCTGGTGGCGCGCATTTCCCCCATGTTGACCCCGGATGCCCTGGTCTTCGTCCAGTGGATCGGCGCTCTGACGGCGGTTGTCGCGGCCACCATCGCGTGTGTGCAGTGGGACTACAAAGCGGTTCTGGCGTACTCGACCATCTCGCAGTTGGGTTATATGATGTCCGGCCTTGGCGCTGGCGCCCTTGCCGGTGGCTGGAACGCGGGTGTGTCGCACCTGTTCACCCACGCCATCTTCAAGTGTCTGTTGTTCCTGGGCGCCGCATCCGTGATTCACGGCCTGCATGGGGTCCAAGACCTGGGGCGCATGGGCGGACTCTGGAAGAAGATGCCCTTCACCGCGCTGGCCACCGGTGTCGCGACTCTGGCCATCCTGGGAGTGCCCGGCTTCAGCGCCTTCTGGTCCAAAGATGCCATCCTGGCCGCCACCCATGCCAAGGCCTACCTCGCCCGGGAACAGGGGGGCATCGCCGCCTGCTTGGCCGTGGCTCCCCATCTCATGGTGACCGTGACCGCGGGACTCACCGCCTTCTACATGTCCCGCCAATGGATCCTTGCCTTCCTGGGCAAGGGCCGAGACCACCATCTGGTGGAGCATGCGCACGATCCCGACAAACCCACCATCGCCGTGCTGCTGGTCCTTTCGGCGCTTTCCCTGCAGTTCGTCTGGACGGGTTCGGTCAACCCCTTCGGTTCGGGCTCCTGGCTGGACGCGGTTGTGTCGTTGCCCGCCAAGGGGCTGTTCGCCCAGGGAATCCCCCTGCTCGACGAGCAACTCGCGCACCACCTGCACCTCGAGACCATGATCCAGACCATGGTCCTGCTGGTCCTGGGCGTCGGAGCCGCCTTGGCCTTGTACCTCTGGAACCCCTCCAAGGGTGGACATCTCGCCGAAACCCTGCGCCGACGTCCCCCCTTCGATCTGGCTTGGAAGTTCCTGGCCAACCTGTGGTTCCTCGATCGCCTGTGGACCGTTGTCGGTGGTCGCTGGATCGGCATCGGTGGCGGCAAGGCCGTGGCCAGGGCCGATCTTGGCTCGGGGGCTTCGCTCGACGGCGCGATCGATGCCGCAGCATCCACTTCCGCCTTCGCGGGACGGTTCGTCAACCTCTTCCAGGGCGGCCGATCGGGCGCCTACGCGGGCTGGACGGCCCTGGCCCTTTTCGGGCTGGTCCTCCTCCTGCTGTTCTGAGCCATCACCATGGACGCCCTACTGCTTGCCCCCTTCTTCGCGACGCCCCTTGTGGGGGCCGTCGTCCTCGCGCTCCTGAGTGGACGCGAAACGGTCCAGCGCCGCGCTTCCGTGGTCCTGGCCCTGCCCATGCTCGTGTACTCCCTGCTGCTGCTGGCGCAGTGCGTGCATCGCGCCGAAGCCGGGTTCCTCCTGCGCGAGCGCGTATCGCTTCTCCCCTCGCTGGGCATTTCCTGGCACGTCGGCATCGACGGACTCTCGGCGGCACTCCTGGCGCTTTCGGCGCTGATCCAGGTGGTGGCGTCGCTGGTTTCCGCTCCCAAGGAGCGCGCGAAGCTCTACCAGATCCTGGTCCAGTTCCTGTTCCTGGGGGTACACGGCACGTTCCTGCTTCTCGACGGCGTGTTCTTCTACGTGTTCTGGGAAGTCATGCTGGTTCCCATGTTCTTTCTCATCGCCATCTGGGGCGGGGCGGAGCGCAAGGCCGCGGCCGTGAAGTTCTTCCTGTACACCATGGGCGGATCCGTCCCCCTGCTGCTGGCAATGTTCCTCCTGTATTTCTCCGGCCCTGCGGAGGGGGTGCTCGTGACGGTTCGCCCGGGAGAAGTCCTGGAGCAGATGACGATTGGCTCCCGAGGCGAGGCCCTGCTCTACGACCTGCCCGTCATGGCTGCCGGCGATTCCGGGGCTCCCGAGATCGTACGCGCCTCCGAAGTGGTCGAAGGGACCGCGCGCGAGCTGTACGTCCCGGTGTCCCGGTCCTTCGATCTGCTCGATTGGAAGCTGCTCGCTCCCTGGTGGATGCAGGCGAGCGTGTTCGGAATGGCTCTGGCTCCGCTGGCGTTCTGGATGATGTTCGTCGGCTTCGCGGTCAAGATTCCCTCCGTTCCCCTGCATGCCTGGTTGCCGCACGCACACGTGCAGGCTCCCACCGCCATCTCCGTGGTCCTGGCCGGCATCCTCCTGAAATTGGGCGTGTACGGACTCCTGCGTGTGGTCTGGCCCCTGTTCCCCGAAGTGGTCCTCCATTCGGCCACGCTCCTGGCCGCCTTGGGCGCGGTCGCCGTGGTCTGGGGCGGCTTCGCGGCTCTGGGGCAGTCCGATCTCAAACGTCTGGTGGCCTATTCCTCGATCTCGCACATGGGCTTCTGCCTGCTGGGGCTGGCGGCAGCCAATTCCCAGGGGCTCTCGGGAGCCGCGTTCCAGTGCGTGTCCCATGGGTTGTCCGCGTCGCTTCTCTTCTTGCTGGTGGGATCCCTCTACGAGCGCGCGCACCACCGTCGTGTGGATGGCTTCGGCGGTCTCGCCCAGATCCTGCCCAGGTTGTCCGCCCTTTTCCTGTTCGCCGCCATGCTGGGGGCGGGACTTCCCGGTCTGGCCGGATTTGTCGGTGAGCTGTCCGTGCTGCTGGGGGGCTGGGCCAATCCGGCCACGCAATGGGCCACGTTCGTCGCGGCTTCCGGGGTGATCCTCTCTGCCGGCTACCTGCTTTGGACGGTCCAGCGGGTTCTCTACGGTCCGGTCCGTCATCAGGAACAGCGTGCCTGGTCCGATCTCGGCGCCGTCGAACTATGGGCCATGGTGCCCCTGGTGGTACTTTCCCTTCTCCTCGGACTCTGGCCCAGCTTGTTGCAAAATGCGCTCGGACCGGTCTCCGCTTCCCTCTCGGCCCATCTGGGCTGGGTCGTCGGTCTGCGGTGAACGTCATGGATTTCGCCAATCTCGCATCCTCCCTGCCTCGCGAACTCGCGCACCTGCTGCCGGAGATCTTCCTCGGCGTCGGGTTGCTCCTGGCGATGGTCTCCGAATTTCTGCCCGGTGGAGGGCGTCGCGCCACGCTGGGATTTTCCATCCTGGTCGCCGCGTGCGTCCTGGTCCTGGCGATCGTGTCGAAGGGCGGTGATGCCTGGGGGGGCGCGGCCTTCGCCCCGGATCAGGTGACGCGTTTTGTGCGGGTGTACGCTTCCGTGGGCGCCTTGCTCGCGTTGGTGTCCATGTTCGGGTCCCCGCGCTGGAAGGACCGGGAAGAAACCGGCGAAGCGGGCATCCTCGTCTTGTCCGTGGCCTTGGGGGCCATGCTGTTCGCTTCGGCCACCAATCTTCTCTCGGTCTACCTGTCGCTGGAATTCCTGTCGCTATCCAGCTATGGTTTGGCGGGATTCCGCGGGCATGACCGCCGTGCCTCCGAGGCGGGACTCAAATACGTCCTGTACGGTGGCGTGGCCTCGGCCATCGCGTTGTTCGGCATCTCGCATGTCTTCGGCATGACAGGCAGTCTGTCCTTGGGGACCATCGGTCAGGTTCTGGGAGTTGCCGGCGGTGATCGGGCAGTATTGGTTCCCTTGTTGCTTGTCGGCGTCGCGTTCGGCTACAAGCTTTCGCTGGTGCCGTTCCATTTCTGGGGCCCCGACGTCTACCAGGGCTGCCCTTCACTGGTCGCGGGTTTCTTGTCGACCGTACCCAAGGCTGCGGGCTTCGCCGGGTTGCTCCATGCCTTGATGCTCGTGTTCCCCGCCTGGTCGCCTTTGGTGCCCGGCGGCACCCTGCCTACCTTCCTGGCGTTGTACGGGGCCGTTTCGACGGTGGTGGGTGCGGTGGCCGCGGGCATGCAGAAGGACGCCCGCCGCATCCTGGCCTTCAGTTCCACAGCCAACGCCGGCACCATGCTCATCGTGCTTTCCAGTTGGATCACGCTGGAAGCCGTCGCCAGCCTGGGGTTCTTCCTGATGGTGTACCTCCTGGCCAATTTCGGGGCATTCCTCGCGCTGGACCGTCTCGAGACGGAAGCGAAGTCCACCGGACTGACCGATCTCGCGGGGTCCTGGAAACGCCGTCCCGGAACGGTGCTCGGCCTGGCCCTGTGCCTGGTCAGTCTCGCGGGAATCCCGCCTCTGGCGGGATTCACCGCCAAGTGGGTGTTGCTGTGGGAAACCTTGCGCGCCGGGATCGACGGGGCCCTGGGGCCTGTCTCGCTATTCGCGGCCGCCGTGGTGCTGGTGTCTTCGGTCAGTCTGGCTTGGGCCTACCTGCGAATTTTGCGGTCCACCGCCGTTGACGATGGCGAAACTGTCGAGACGGTGCCGGTACTCGGACTGGGCGGAGCGGTCCTGGGAGGCTGTGCCCTGCTGCTGATCGTCCTGGGGTGGGGGTTCCCCATGGTCGAAATCCTGCGCTCCCAGCTCGCGGGCTGACCGGCGCAACTCGTTGTCGCTTCTGCAAATGACAGAAGCGAGGCGGGCAAGGCCGGGAGTCCCTTCGTGGCAAAGCACCCGAGGCTCGTTTTTCGTTTCCGCAGAAGCCAGTGGAAACCGTACCCGCTACTGCGTTCACGGCCCAGGCCGGGTGGAAAAACGTTGCTTGCGTTCAGCTCACGGAAATGCGAAATTGTAGGGATCCTGCTCGCATGTGCAGGTCTATCTGACGCCCGGTGCCTCGGAGGCCCCTATGAACGACTTCACGACCATGATCGCTCCCCCCGAGGAAGACACCCGTGCGTGGGACGTATGCACCGCTCGCAGTCTGAGGGAGGCCGACCGCCAGTGGGAAGCCAAACGTGCCCGCCAGGAGAGCATTCGTTCGCGCTACCAGACCGAGCATCCTGCCAGCCGTCTCATTCGGTCTTCGGCGATGAAACCCGCCTGGGCCACCCTCTGACGCCTCCCTGGGAACGACGAAACGAGACTTCCCGGAGAGCGTGGCGAGTGGACGAGGTTGGCAGATCCATGGATTGCACGCTTGCGAAGGATTTTCCCACGACTCGGAGCCGATCCGAGTCCGCAGGGGCACCCTCGGTGCTATATTGACCCCCACGATGCCACTGCTTCCGAGCGTGTCCGTCCATGTCGCCCTGGGATCCAACCTCGGGGACCGTACCTTGGCCCTCTCCCGGGCCAGGAGTTGGCTTTCCAAGGTTGCCCTTGACGGTCGCCTTGAGGAGAGCCGCATCTTCGAGACCCTTCCGGTCGGGCCGGGGCACCAACAATGCCACCTCAACCAGGTGGTGCGCTTCGAGACGCAGTTGGGTGCCGAGCAGCTCTTGATGTTCTTCAAGGAAGTGGAGTGCTGGCTGGGGCGCCGTCAGCGTCCCCGCATGCATCCTCGCGAGATCGACATCGATCTGCTCTTCTACGGCGACACCGATCTCAACCTTCCGCACCTGCGGGTGCCACACCCAGGTTGGGCAGCAAGGTCGTTCGTACTCGTTCCCTTGGTGGATCTCGACCCCGATTTCCGGTGCCCAATCACCAAGGTGCCGGCGTCGGCCCTGCTCGATGAACATTGCCCGCGCTGGATGCGCGAGGCATGGCCCATGGGTGAACGCGAAGTCGTCGCGGCTCTCTGAGCCACCACTCCCTCTTCCGGAGACCCCCCATGGAGATCCTTCGCACCCCGGCCGAATTTCGGGCCTGGAGTCGTTCCGAACGTGCCGCGGGCCGTACCCACGGGTTCGTCCCCACCATGGGAGCCTTGCACGAGGGACACGCCTCCTTGTTGCGTCGCGCGGGCGAACTGACGGATTCCGTCAGCCTCTCGATCTACGTGAACCCGACCCAATTCGGACCACGGGAGGACTTCTCGAAGTACCCCCGCACCTGGGAGCACGATCTCGAGATCGCGGCGCGCGAAGGCGCGAAGGCGGTCTTCGCGCCGGAGAACATCTACCCGGAGGGCTACCGGACGGAAGTCGTGGTGCCTGGCTGGAACTCGGTGCTGGAGGGGGCCATCCGTCCCGGACATTTTGACGGTGTCGCCAGCGTGGTGGCCAAGCTGTTCCATGCCGCCGAGTGCGATGTCGCCGTCTTCGGGCAGAAAGACGCCCAGCAGGCGTTGCTGATCCGCAGGATGGTCCGCGATCTGGATTTCGACTTGAAGTTGGTGGTGGCACCCACCGTGCGCGAGGCGGATGGTCTGGCCATGAGTTCGCGCAACCGGTATCTCACGGTGGACGACCGTCAGCGTGCTTTGGTCATTTCGCGCGCGCTGCGAGCGTCCGTGGCGGCCTGGGAGACCGGTTGCCGGTCCCCTGAGGAGATCCTCGCCTGTGGATGGCGCGAGTTGGGCGCCACGCCTCCGGACAGCGTGGACTACTACACGCTGCTGGATCCCGACTCCCTCGATGTGCTCGACACGCACGCGGAGCTCCGCGGACCCGCCATCCTCGTCGCGGCCGCGCGGTACGGGGCCACGCGCCTGCTCGACAACGCCGTCCTCGGGCCCGTCTGGGATTGAGCCGAAGAAGGCACGCCCGTCTTGCGGCCGACCGCGAGACGTCGTGTCATTGGCGTTTGGACAATTCCCGGCGATTGCGCGTGGTCATTGTCAGAATCGCCCCTGGAGAGGATCGTCAGAGCCCGAATCTCGCCAATACCGGATTGGCACGTCTCTTGATCATGTAATCGGGAGACGAGACGCCGAGCCATGTGGCGAGGCGACAGATTCCGTCAGAGGACGGGGGGAGACGATCATGCGGAAGATTGCGATCTACGGAAAGGGCGGCATCGGCAAGAGCACCACCACCCAGAATACCGTTGCGGCTCTGGCGGAGATGGGCAAGAAGGTCATGGTGGTCGGTTGCGACCCCAAGGCCGACTCCACGCGTCTGCTGCTGGGTGGACTGGCTCAGAAGACCGTTCTGGACACTCTCCGCGAAGAAGGCGAAGACGTCGAGCTCGACGACGTGCTCAAGCCCGGTTACAAGAACACCCTCTGCACCGAGTCGGGCGGCCCGGAGCCGGGCGTCGGTTGCGCCGGTCGCGGCATCATCACCTCCATCAACCTGCTCGAACAGCTTGGCGCCTACGCCGAGACCCAGCAGCTCGACTACACCTTCTACGACGTGCTCGGCGACGTGGTGTGCGGCGGATTCGCCATGCCCATCCGCGAAGGCAAGGCGCAGGAGATCTACATCGTGTGCTCGGGCGAGATGATGGCCATGTACGCGGCCAACAACATCTGCAAGGGCATCGTGAAGTTCGCCGAGGCCGGTGGCGTCCGCCTGGGCGGCCTCATCTGCAATTCGCGCAAGACCGACCGCGAAGACGAGCTCATCATGGAACTGGCCCGCAAGCTGGGAACCCAGATGATCCACTTCGTGCCTCGCCACAACGACGTGCAGCGCGCCGAGATCAACAAGAAGACCGTGATCGAGTGGAATCCGGAAGCCGAACAGGCCGACGAATACCGCGCTCTGGCCCGCAAGATCGACGCCAACCAGATGTTCGTGATCCCCACCCCGATCGCCATCGAAGAGCTCGAAGCTCTCCTGATGGAATTCGGTCTGGCCGCGTAAGCGACACCCTTCACGCGCCTCCTTCCGCCCGACATTCCCGTCGGGACGGAGGGGCGGCACGCGATCCTTCCCGGATCGCCCTAAATCCAACACGGACGAAAACGGTGGTTCCGCCGGTGCGGCGCGAACCTTGAAAACCATTGCCATCGGACGACGGACAGTCGGCGATGGGACCGAGGGAGGCGAAACATGATCGAGCAGAGACCCGATGCCGCAACGGTGAGGCAGGAACTCACTTCCAAATACCCCAGCAAGCTCGCGAAGAAGCGCGGACAGCAGATGGTGGCGAACAAGGTCGAGGAGGGGGGCGTCGTTCCCGAGGTCCTGGCCAACTCGCGTACCGCTCCCGGCATCATCACCCAGCGCGGCTGCACCTACGCCGGCTGCAAGGGCGTGATCCTCGGGCCCACCCGCGACATCGTGAACATCACGCACGGGCCCATCGGCTGCGGTTTCTACTCGTGGCTCACCCGTCGCAACATGACCGATCCGGGCGTGGACGGCGAGAACTACATGCTCTACAGCTTCTCCTCGGACCTGCACGAGAATGAAATCGTGTTCGGCGGCGAGAAGAAGCTCGAAGCCGCGGTCCGCGAGGCCTACGAGCTGTTCCACCCCAAGGCCATCTCCATCTTCAGCACCTGCCCCGTCGGCCTGATCGGCGACGACGTGCACGCCGTGGCCCGCAAGATGAAGGAAGAGCTGGGCATCAACGTATTCGGCTTCTCCTGCGAAGGCTACAAGGGTGTTTCGCAGTCTGCGGGTCACCACATCGCCAACAACCAGGTGTTCCGCCACATCGTGGGCCTGGACGACGAGGTTCGTGGACAGAAGAAGTTCCGCGTCAACCTGCTGGGCGAATACAACATCGGCGGCGATGCGTTCGAGATCGAGGAGCTTTTCAAGCGCTGCGGCTTCGAGCTCGTGGCCACCTTCTCGGGCAACTCCACCTACGGTCAGTTCGCCAACGCCCAGACCGCCGACCTCAACATGGTCATGTGCCACCGTTCGATCAACTACGTGGCCGAGATGATGGAGAAGAAGTACGGCATCCCCTGGATCAAGGTGAACTTCGTGTCGGCCACCGCCACCGCCAAGTCCCTGATCAAGATGGCCGAGTACTTCGAAGACGCCGAACTTCTGGCACGCACCAAGGCCATCTGCGAAGAGGAACTGGCCAAGGTCGAAGTCCAGCGCAAGAAGTACGCGGCGCGCACGAACGGCAAGTCGGTGGTGTTGTTCGTCGGCGGAAGCCGTGCCCACCACTACCAGGAACTGTTCAAGGAACTGGAAATGAAGGTGCTGGCCGCCGGCTACGAATTCGCCCACCGCGACGACTACGAAGGCCGCAAGGTGCTCCCCACCATCAAGGTGGATGCCGACTCGCGCAACATCGAAGAGTTGCACGTCGAGAAGGACGAAGCCTTGTACCGCGCCTACCTGTCGGAGCGCAAGGAGCGCCTGTTGGCCGAAGGCTACACGTTCAGCGACTACGAGGGCATGATGCCCGAGATGGACGCCGAGTCGCTGGTCATCGACGACATCTCGTCCTACGAGACCGAGAAGCTCATCGAGCTGTGGAAGCCCGACGTGTTCTGCGCCGGCATCAAGGAGAAGTTCGTCATCCAGAAGATGGGCATCCCCTGCAAGCAGCTCCACAACTACGACGTCGGCGGGCCCTACAACGCCTTCCGCGGCGCGGTGAACTTCTACCGCGACATCGACCGCATGGCCAACAGCCCGGTCTGGAAGCTCACGCTCGCATCCTGGCAGGAAGAAACCGCGGAATCGGCCGCTCCGGTTCTCGAGCCATCCCTCGCCTGATCCGATTACCGCACAAACTGCCAAAAGGAGATCCATCATGACTCTGCTCAGACACACTCCGGCGGGCGAGATCAAGGAACGCGAAGCCCTGGTCATCAATCCTGCCAAGACCTGCCAGCCCATCGGCGCCATGTACGCTTCGCTGGGCATCCACGGCGCGCTTCCCCACAGCCACGGCTCGCAGGGTTGCTGCTCGTACCACCGCTCCACCCTCACCAGGCACTACAAGGACCCGGTGATGGCTTCGACGTCTTCCTTCACGGAAGGCTCGGCGGTGTTCGGCGGACAGGCCAACCTGCTCACGGCCATCCAGACCATCTTCTCGGTCTACGACCCGAAGGTGATCGCGATCCACACCACCTGCCTCTCCGAGACCATCGGCGACGACATGGTGCAGATCCGCAAGAAGGCCTTCGACGACGGCAAGGTCCCCGACGGCAAGCTGATCATCTACGGCAACACCCCCAGCTACGTGGGCACCCACGTGACGGGCTACGCCAACATGGTCAAGGGCATCGTCCGCGACCTGGTCAAGGCCAGCGAGACCAAGGGTGAACATCTGGCCGTGATTCCGGGCTGGGTCGAGCCTTGCGACATGCGTGAAATCAAGCGCTACCTGAACGTGTTGGGCGTCCCCTTCGTGATGTTCCCCGACACCGACGGCGTGTTCGACGCACCCATGACCGGCAAACACGTGTTCTACCCCAAAGGGGGAGCCAAGGTGGAGGATATCGCCACCGCCGGTGCCGCCAAGGCGAGCCTCTCGTTGGGACGCGTGGCCACTTTGCTCGGTTCGGAAGAACTCAGCAAGACCTTCGGTGTGGACGGCGACGTGGTCGACCTGCCCATCGGATTGGCCGCCACCGACCGCATGATCGAATCGCTGATCAAGACCTACGGTCTCACGGTCGCCGAAGCGATCAACGACGAACGCGGAAAGCTCGTCGACCTGTTGTCCGACATGGAGCAGTACCTGTGGGGCAAGAAGGTCGCGATCTTCGGCGATCCCGACCAGCTCATCCCGCTGACCGAGTTCCTGAAGACCATGGGCATGGACGTGCGCCACATCGTGACCGGCACGGAAGGCAACTACATCCGCGACCGCCTCACGGAAATCAACCCCACGGCCAATCTCAAGGTGGGCGGCGACATGTTCCTGCTGCACCAGTGGATGAAGAACGAGCCGGTCGACCTGCTCATCGGAAACACCTACGGCAAGTACATGGCCCGGGACGAAGACGTGCCTTTCCTGCGCTTCGGATTCCCCATCCTGGATCGCCAGGGACACCAGCACTTCCCGACGGTCGGTTACATGGGCGGCATCCGCCTCGTGGAACAGATCCTGAACCTGCTGATGGACCGCATCGACCGTGACGTGGAAGAGCACAAGATGGAACTGCAGATGTAAGCACCCGGGTCCCGCAGGACTGCGTCCTGTCCAGCGGGCCCATGTTCCCGGAGCGGTCGTCGGAGATCAGGGTGTGCGCCCCGACTCCGGATCGATTCGGGATCCATCCCCTCCGTCGCGTTTTCCGCCTCCAAGGTGGGGAGCGCGATCGGAGGGGTTATTCGCGCGCTGTCGCGGGAGGCCCGAGCGGGTGCCCGCCGGGGATGTGGAGCCAGGGAAACGAACGACCACTTCGATGGGGGGGAACTGTCATGGAAAAGCCGAACAAGCAGATCTTCGTGTGCGCCAGCTTCCGGGTCACCGGCGAAGCCCAGGGCGCTTGCAAGAAGAAGGGGGCCAACGACCTTCTGGGATATCTGGAAGGCGAACTTGCCGACCGCGGAATGGATGATGTCACCGTCTCCAGCACGGCCTGCCTGAAGGCCTGCGACCGTGGTCCGGTCATGATCGTGCACCCGGACAACGTCTGGTACGGCAAGGTCAACGAAGAGGCCATCGACAACATCCTCGAGGCCATGCAGGAAGGCAAGACCTGCCCCCAGTACGAGTTGACCTGAGGAGTCGGACCACCCCGCACGCGAGGGTGGACAGGAAAGGAATTGGAAGTTCCGGGCGCATGGCACGAGCTGTTTGAGAGACATCGGGCCGGCAATTCCCCGCAGGTCCGTCCATGCGCCCGGCGCCCCGCCGCAAGAAGGAGACGATCAGGGATCGTCTCCTTCTTCGCTTGTGGGGGTACACGTGGCGAGCCCGGTTGTGGCAGGGGAATCGTCGACGCCTGGAGCGCCTCGTCGCTTGGGCGGAGCCGCTTCCCGCGAGAGGTGTTCCCAGGTTGGCTGTCGAGCTCCGCGCGGAAACGGGTTCGTTCCAGGTTCGGGGGCGCGCGTCCTGGAGTCCGTCACTCTGCCCGTATTCCCTCCCGCGTCTGCGTCTTCTGCCATCCATCCCCAGACCGGCCAGGTGCCCCGCCGGTCGGGCTTTCGCCCCGGCGTCAAGCGACATCGCGGTCCTGTCCACCGCTGCATCCAGACGGATGCGTGACCAAGGGAGTGTCGCCACTGACATTGGGAACTGACAGATCGTGGCGTTGTGTCAGAGCGATTTCGGAGAAATGTCTCCAATGATCGATTTGCCCGTCTGGCACGGCGATTGATATGGAAACGGGTGTCGGGAGGAGATGCGGATCAACGCGTCGACGCCGGCGAAAGGGGGAATCGAACATGGGCGCTCCCCACATCTTCGACGAAAGAGCCGGACAGATTCTGGTCGCCGGCGCCGACGAGATGGCCGCCATCGCCTGCGACAAGCAGAGTCTCGCGGGTGCGGTCTCGCAGCGAGCCTGCGTGTTCTGCGGAGCGCGGGTGGTGCTCTACCCGATCGCCGACGCGCTCCATCTGGTCCACGGCCCCATCGGTTGCGCCGCCTACACCTGGGACATCCGCGGCGCGCTGTCCAGCGGTCCGGAGCTGCACCGCCTCTCGTTTTCCACCGACCTCCGCGAGAAGGACGTCATCTTCGGCGGCGAGCCCAAGCTCGAACAATCCTTGCGCGAGCTCATCGCCAAGCACCAGCCGCGGGGAGCCTTCGTCTACAGCACCTGCGTGGTGGGTGTCATCGGCGACGATCTCGAGGCGGTGTGCAAACGCGTGTCGCAGGACACGGGAATTCCCGTTCTCCCGGTGGCCAGCGAAGGCTTCAAAGGCAACAAGCGCGCCGGATATTCGGCTGCCTGCACGGCCTTGGCCCGCTTGATCGGGACCCTCCCCACCGACGGAATCCGACCACTCTCGATCAACCTCCTGGGCGACTTCAACCTCGCCGGCGAGATCTGGATCATCCGCAAGTACTACGAGGCGATGGGGCTCACGGTCGTGGCCAACATCACCGGCGACGGACGCATCGACGACATCCGGCGCGCCCACGGAGCGGCTCTCAACATCGTGCAGTGCAGCGGCGCCACCATGGAAGTCGCCAAGCACATGAAGGAGACGTACGGAACCCCGTTCGTGCGGGCCTCCTACTTCGGCATCGAGGACATGGCCGAATCGCTGTACGCGGTGGCGCGCCACTTCCAGGACGTCGACTGGCAGGTGATGGAGAAGGCCCGCAAGCTGGTGGCCGACGAGCTGGTGGGGCTGGTTCCCGAGATGCGCGAAATCCGCAAGAAGCTCGTGGGCAAGACCGCCGCCGTCTACGTGGGGGGGGCGTTCAAGGCCTTCTCCCTGATCAAGGCGTTCCGCCACATCGGCATGAAGGTGGTGCTGGTGGGAAGCCAGACCGGAACCGAAGAGGATTACCGCGAGATCCAGCAGGCCTGCGATCCCGGCACCATCATCGTCGACGACACGAACCCCCTGGAATTGGGTGCGTTCCTGCGCGAGAACGACGTCGACATCCTGGTCGGCGGCGTGAAGGAGCGGCCCATCGCCCACAAACTCGGCCTGGGTTTCGTCGATCACAACCACGAGCGCAAACTCGCCCTCGAAGGATTCGTGGGCATGAGGAATTTTGCCCTGGAAGTGCTGGCCACGGTCGATACGCCCGTGTGGCAGTTCGTACCCCGTCGCGAGGCCAAGCGGCTTGCGCGGGAGAAGGCCCTGGCAGATGCCGTCGCCTCCGTCCCTTCCCGGGAGCCGTTGCAGTGGAACGGAACGGCGGCCCTCCTGGCGGAGGGCGGAGGCGCGGTTGCCCACGATCCCGAGGTGGCACCATGAGCAAGACGACGATCGACCGTACCCGCGCCCGCGATGCCGAACCCTGGGTTTCGACGGCCAATCCCTGCCACCAGTGCCGCCCCTTGGGCGCGATGGTGGCTTTCCAGGGGGTGGAGGG
>JAMIIV010000203.1:0-18171 GCA_035913415.1 Fibrobacteria bacterium
TGGGTATGCCCCCCAGGTGCGCGCTTCGAGGCCTCGCAGATTCTCGGCGGCCTGCTTGAACCGCCGGTATTCCAGAAGCTGTTTTACCAGCTCCTCGCGGTCGAATCCGTCGAATTCCTCCGGCTCGAGCTCACCTTGCTGTTCTCGCGGCAACAACTCGCGGGCCTTCAGGGACAGGAGCTTGGCCGCCATCACCAGGTATTCGCCCGCCACCGCGAGATCCCCTTCGCGGGCACTGTCGAGGAAAGCGATGTACTGGTCAGCGATCTGCGAGACCGGAATGGTCCGCGGATCGAGCTCATGGCTGTGGACGAGGTAGAGCAGGAGGTCCAAGGGACCATCGAACACGTCCAGGCGGACGGTCGGTCGGAGCAGTTCGTCAGTGGCCATGATAGGGTCAGCAAAGTAGATCCGCCGACTCAGGGTCGGCGGGGTTGGGCATTCCTGGTCCGCCGACACAGGGTCGGCGGGGTGGAACAATCAGGACCCCCGACTCATGGATGGTGGTGTAGGGCCTTTGGGTTCCACCGCCCCCGGGGATTGGAGGGGTACGGTCCCTCCAGGGAACAGGGCAGCAGGCGTCACCGCGAATCACTCCCGTCGCCACTCCCCCGCGGAAATACTCTGCCCCAGCCGACACCAAAGCGCCCCCCGAGGCCCGAGGCTTGATGCGATTCTTGTCGTCGATCTACGGCAAGGACGTGCTTTCGGGCCACCAGGCCTCGTACACGTGGTCGACCGCCGAGTCGGAGCTCGCCAAGATCAAGGAGTGTGCCGGCGCCACTTCGGCCCGCTCGGCAACCCAACCAAGCGGGTAGACCTTCGGGGGTCGTCGGATCGAGTCGGCATCCAAATCCGGTCTGACCACCGTCGAGATTTCCCGCACCAGCTTGCAACCCATCGATTCGAAGTGACACCATGAGGGCATGCCCCCCCGCATCCCGCCTGACCAGCCTTCGCGTCCGACTGCTCCTCCTCACCGGCGCCGTCCTGTTGGCGACCAACGCCATCACCGGGGCGATCTTCTGGTGGCGCCTGCACTCCGACCATGTCGAGTCGCTGGATCGCTTCCGTGAGGAGGCTCTCGAGCGCGTGCGTTCCGAGTTGTCCCAGCAGGTCCAGATCGCCCGGGGGATCCTCGAGAGCGCCGACGCCATGGACTTGCCCCTCGAGGAACGCCAGGCCATCGCGAAATCGATGTTGGACACCATCCGGTTCGGCACCTCCCGCTATTTCTTCGCCTACGACAGCGTCGGAGTCTGCCGAGTTCTTCCCGTCAAGCAGGAGTGGGTCGGCCAGCCGAAGTGGGACAACCAGGACAAGAACGGGAAGTACCTGATCCGTGCTCTGGTCACCGCCGGGCGAAGAGGCGGAGACACGGTGCACTACGTGTTCGACAAGCCGGGGCAGGCCGGACTGTTCCCCAAGCTCGCGTATGCGCAGTGGTACCCCTCCTGGGGCTGGATGATCGGAACGGGCATCTACATCGACGACATCGACACTCGCGTCGAGGCCAAAAACATCGAACTCGCCGATGCGCTGCGCTCCAGCCTGCGACCGCAGGAACCTCCGCGTCGGGCTCCATCCGGGAAATCGCCAACGGCGCCGAGGTTGTTTCGTCCAACGTCTCGTCGGTGGCGGCGGCCTTGGAAGAGATGAGCGCCTCGCTTTCCGAGGTCTCCCGCAGTTGCCAGGAGGAACTCCTGGTGGCCCGTCGTGCAACAGCCCTCTCCCGTACGGCAAGCGAACGGATGGATTCCCTTTCCATCGCCGCCAAGGACATCGGTTCCATCCTGGAGAGCATCCGGGAGATCGCCGACCAGACCAAGTTGCTGGCCCTGAATGCGACCATCGAAGCGGCACGCGCTGGAGAGATGGGCAAAGGCTTCGCCGTGGTCGCCAGCGAAGTCAAGGAGCTCGCCAAGCAGACCAGCGACGCGACCGAGGACATCCGGGCCAAGGTCGAGGCCATCCAGACCCAGACCAGCGACGCCTCGGCGGCGATTCGCAACGTTTCCGAGGAAGTGAGCCAGGTCGATGCCCTGTCGCAGTCGATCGGAAGCGCCGTCGAGGAGCAGACGGCCACCGTCGCCGACATTTCGCGCAACGTGGCCCAGGTACGCAACGAGGCCACGTCCATCTCCAGAGCGGTTTCCGGATCCGTGGCCACTCTGGAAACGGTCTCGAAGGGAGCCGAGGAAATCCACGACAACCTGGAACGCCTCGCCCTTGAAATCCGCTCCCTGGACGAAGCTGCCGACGGCTTCGAAAAGACCGCCGCGGT
This sequence comes from Fibrobacteria bacterium, assembly GCA_035913415.1. Taxonomy (GTDB): domain Bacteria; phylum Fibrobacterota; class Fibrobacteria; order UBA5070; family UBA5070; genus UBA5070. The sequence goes on from JAMIIV010000203.1 coordinate 2,285, forward strand.
CATGACCGACGGACTGGGGCGCTTTCGCACCTGAAGTGACGGCGAACACATCGCGGTCCACCGAGAGCCCTGATCCTCACCGGTGAGGGAGTAGGTTTTCCGGCATTGGCACCGACCGGCGCGCGTGGCGCCCGGTCACCGCTTCCTCCCACGGAGTTTCCCCCAATGAAGATTCTGTACGGCGTGCCCAGCGAAGGCATGGGTCACGCCACCCGCTCCAAGGTCGTGATCACCCACCTTCTGGCTTCCGGGCACGACGTGCGCGTGGCGACCAGCGATCGCGCCTTCGATCTCCTCGAGAAGAGCTTTCCCGGCCGCTGTTTCCGCATCGAGGGCCTGCACCTGAAGTATGACGCCGGCACGGTCGACCGCTGGGCCTCGTTCAAGCTTCTCCTGAAGTCCGCCCCGGAAAGCCTGACCACCAACCTGGAAGCGTTCCGGAAGGTGCACCGCGAATTCGATCCCGAGGTCGTGATCTCCGACTTCGAATCCTTCACCTACTACTACGCGAAGTATCACGGATTGCCCCTGGTGTCGGTGGACAACATGCAGGCGATCAACCGCTGCGACCTGGACCTCGCGATCCCCGAAACGGAACGGGAAAACCACGCGCTGGCCAAGGCGATCATCAAGGCCAAGGTCCCGTTCTGCGACCAGTACCTGGTCAGCGCGTTCTTCCGGGCCGAGCCTCGCAAGCCCCGCACCGCGATCATCCCGCCCATCCTGCGCGAGGCCATCCTGGCGGCCGTGCCGACGGAATCCGACCACATCGTGGTCTACCAGACCTCCACCTCGCAGGACGACCTGCTGCCCTGCCTCCAGGCGGTCCGCGGCACGCGGTTCAAGGTGTACGGATTCAATCGTTCCGAGACCCACGGCAACGTCGAGCTCATGAAGTTCAGCGAAGACGGATTCATCGCCGACCTCGCCTCGGCCCGCGCCGTGATCACCAACGGCGGCTACAGCCTGATCTCGGAGGCCGTGTACCTCCACAAACCTGTGCTGTCGTTCCCGCTCAAGGGGCAGTTCGAGCAGTTCGTCAACGGCGCCCAGATCGAGCGCATGGGGTACGGACGACGCTTCGAGGATTTCCATCCCGACGCAATCAAGGCCTTCCTGCACGACCTGGACTGGTTCCGCGAGAACCTCGCCGGCTACGTCCAGGACGGCAACAAGGAGACCTTCGCCGCCGTGGACCGTTTCCTGGCCTCGCCCGTGGCCGCCGGCGAGGAAGAGGACGACGAGGACTGAATCGCACCCGCCTGCCTCCAGCCCTCCACGGGGCGGAGTCCGGTGGTGAGGATCACTCGACGGTGACGGATTTTGCCAGGTTGCGGGGTTTGTCGACGTCGTGGCCGCGCAGCACGGCGGCGTGGTAGGCCATCAACTGCAGGGCGACCGTGGTCAAAAGCGGCGACAGCGACTCGGGGCACTCCGGCACGCGGATGATGTCGTCGGCGTGCGGCACGATGTCCTCGTCGCCTTCGGTGGCGATGGCGATCACGCGGCCTCCGCGGGCGCGGACCTCCTGCATGTTGCCGATGACCTTGTCATGCTGGCTGCCCTTGGGAGCCACGAACACGCAGGGCATGCCGTCCTGGATGAGGGCGATGGGGCCGTGTTTCATCTCGGCCGCGGGCATGCCTTCGGCGTGGATGTAGGAGATCTCCTTGACCTTCAGGGCACCTTCGAGGGCCACAGGATAGTTGTAGCCGCGCCCCAGGAACAGCCAATTTTCCCGATCCACCAGGGTGCGCACCAATTCCTTGATGGAATCGGATTGGGCGGTGACGGAGCGGATCTTCTCGGGGATGGCGTCCAACTCACGCAACAGGTTGCGTGTCGCCTCGATGGAGAGATGGCGGCGGCGGCCCGCGTAGATCGCCATCAGGGCGCCGACGGCGACCTGGCCCACGAACGCCTTGGTGCTGGCCACGCCGATCTCGGGGCCCACGCGCAGGTACACGCCCGCATCGGTCATGCGGGAGATGGAGCTGCCCACGGCGTTGACGATGCCCAGGGTGAGGGCTCCGCGTTCCCGGCCTTCCTCGAGGGCGGCCAGGGTATCGGCGGTTTCCCCCGACTGCGAGATGGCGACCAGGACGGTCCCTTCCTCGACGATGGGATTGCGGTAGCGGAACTCGGAGGCATACTGGACCTCGCACGGGATGCGCGCCAGTTCTTCGATCAGGTATTCGGCCACCAATGCCGCGTGCCAGGCCGTTCCCTGGCCGGTGAGCACGATACGGCGCGCCTTGACCAGCTCGCGCCCCACGGCATGCAAACCTCCCAGGATGACTTCGCCCCGCTCGACGTCGAGTCTTCCGCTGAGCGTATTGCGCAAGGCCTCGGGCTGTTCGAAGATCTCCTTGAGCATGAAATGGGGGAACGCCCCCAGCTCGATCTGCTCGAGTTTCATCTCGAGTTCCATCACCTTGGGGCTCACCGGCACGTTGTGGAGATTGGAAGTGCGGTACCCCTCCTTGGAGAGGCGGCAGACCGTGAAGTCTTCGAGGGCGAAGGCCTGGGTGGTGTGGGCGACGATCGCGGACGGATCGGAGGCCACGATGAACTCGTCCTGTCCCAGGCCGACCATCAGGGGCGACCCCTTGCGCGCGACCACCATGACGCCGGGCTCGGAGGCGGCCAGGACGGCGATGGCGTAGGCGCCCGTGACCTGTCGCAGCGCGGCCTGCACCGCCGCCTCGAGGTCGCCTTCGTAGAGCTCCCCCACCAGCATGGCCAGCACTTCGGTGTCGGTCTCGGAGGTGAAGACGTGTCCCTTCTCGGCCAGGGCCTTTTTGAGGGTGCCATAATTTTCGATGATGCCGTTGTGCACCAGCACGATCCCGGAGCGATCGTCGGAATGCGGATGCGCGTTGCGCTCGGCCGGCACGCCGTGGGTGGCCCAGCGGGTGTGGGCGATTCCTTCCGTTCCACCGAAGCGCGACGGATCCCGTCCAAGCTTTGCCTCCAGGGCGGCCACCTTGCCCACCTCGCGGCACACCGCGAAGGCGTCGTGGACGCGGACCGCCACGCCCGCCGAGTCGTAGCCGCGGTATTCCAGGCGCTTGAGGCCTTCCAGAAGCAGGGGAAGACAAGGGCGCGCACCCAGATATCCGACGATTCCGCACATGTCAGAGGACCTCTTCGGCCGCGCGGCACAGCGCGCGAGCCTCGGTTTCGGTGGGGGCTTCGGCGATGGCCCGGAGGATGGGTTCGGTGTTGGATGCCCGCAGGTGGAGCCACCTGCCCGGCCAGGACAGGCGCAGACCATCGCGTTCGTCGAGGTCGGCATCGGAGAAGGCGACCTTCAAGCGGGCGATGGAGGCAGCGAGATCCTTGCCCTCGAGTCCGAACTTGGTCTTGACCATCGCGCAGCGGGGCAGTTCGGCGGCCAGGTCAGACAATTTCTGGCCCGTGGCGCGCAGCAGATCGAGGACGACCGCCGCCGCGAGAACACCATCGCGCCCGGGATGCAACTCGGGGAGGATCAATCCTCCGTTGCCCTCTCCACCCACCACGCAACCTCCGGCGAGCATGGCCTTGGCCACGTGGATCTCTCCGACCGGGGTTCGCAGGCAGCGCACTCCGGCGACCGCCGCGAGCGTCTCGGACATCCCCGACGTCGAGAGGTTCAAGGCGATGTCGCCTTTGCGCAGCGACAGGACATGTCGCACGCCCAGAGCGAGCGTCGCCTCTTCGCCCAGCGGTTGCCCGCGTTCGTCGACCAGTGCCAGACGGTCGCCATCGGGATCGAAGGCCAGGCCCAGGTCGCAACCTTGCGCTCGCACCGCCTCGCCCAGGATGGCCAGCGCCTCCGGGACGGGCTCGGCCCCACGCGGGAAGGTGCCATCCGGGAGCACATGCAATGCGACGACCTCGCACCCCAGGCGCTCCAGCAAACGCGGCCCGATGCGGAAGGTGGCTCCATTGACACAATCCACCGCGACCTTGAAGCGGCGGGCGCGGATGCCTTCACCATCGACGTAGGGCAGAGCCAGTACGGCATCGATGTGCAGATCGTCTCCATCGGGACCGTCGACGACGGAACCCAACCCCGTGTGGCGCGGCCAGTCGGTTTCGACGTTGTCCACCCTTCGAAAGAGTTCTTTCACCTCGACGGGGCCCAGGAACAGGCCGTCGCGATCCAGGAACTTCAGGGCGTTCCATTCGGCGGGATTGTGGGAGGCCGTCAGGATGATGCCCCCCACCGCTTCGGGATCGGCCTGGACGGCCATCTCGACGGTGGGAGTGGAGCTGATTCCCAGCCGCACCGCGGTGCAACCGCTCATGGCCAGCGTGGCGCACACGATCTGTTCGACCAGCGGCCCCGAGTCGCGGGCATCACGCCCCACCAGGACCCGGCCTCGGCCGACAGCCTGGACGAAGGAATGGACATGGGCAGCCAGGACGGGAGGCGTGAGCCCCTCCCCGACCACCCCGCGAACACCGGAGACGGAGCGCATCAGGACATGTTTCATGGGTGCCATAGGATCTAGAAATGTGTGTCCCAGCCGACGTACCGCACGTGCCCCTCTGCGCACCAGAGAGAACCGGATCCGTGGGGCATCAAAAACGGGGGGACCCCGGACACCGCCGTCGAGGAAGCGGCGGTGATCCGGAGCGATGCACGGGGGGGGATACAACAAGGATGCATGCAATGGACTCCTTGGTCTGTGATCGCGCTCACACGTTTCCCGGCACACCTCGCTTCGGCCGATCGATCTAGCTTGGCCTCCACCCATGCTCCAGCTCCTTCCCGTCGACACTTTGCGCCAGGCTTTCCTGGACCTGCGCGCGCGCAACCGCCCTGTGGTGGTCACTTCGCCCACCGGCTCGGGCAAAAGCACCCGCGTGCCGCTGTGGTGCGCCGAGACGGGTCCCGTGCTGGTCGTGGAACCTCGACGCGTGGTGGCCCGCGCCCTAGCCCGCCGCGTGGCCTCCGAATCTCGCACCCGACTGGGAGATCTGGCAGGGTACGCGGTGAAGGACGACGCCCGCTGGAACGGCTCCACGCGCATCCTGTTTTGCACCCCCGGTGTGGCCCTGCGCCTGTTGGCTTCCGGAGAACTGGATCGATTCCCCGCCTGGATCCTGGATGAATTCCACGAACGGCGCGCCGAGACCGATCTTCTCCTGGCCCTGGCCCGCCACCGCGGCGAGGAAGGGCGGATCGTCCTGCTCTCGGCGACCCTCGATGCACCGGCTCTCGCCCTCGACCTGGGAGCCGAGGTTCTCCACTCGGACGGTCGCCTGTTCCCGGTGGACATCGACTACCAGCCGCCCCCCCACCGATCGACTCCCGACGACGCCACCCTGCCTTTGAGGATTGAACGCGCCCTGGCCAGTCTGGAGGCGACCGACGGAACCGTACTCGTGTTCCTGCCCGGGGTCGGAGAGATCCATGAAACACGCGCCTGGCTGGAGGGACGGTTCGCGGCCGAGCTGTTGTGCCTGCACGGGCAGATGCCCCCCGAGGAGCAGGACCGGGCGCTGTCCGATCCTGCTCCGGGCACCTTGCGGGTGGTGTTGTCCACCAACGTCGCAGAAAGTGCCCTCACGGTCGCAGGTGTGGTCGCGGTGATCGATTCCGGTCTGGAGCGGCGCCTGGTGCGCGATGGCGGATTGTCCGCCTTGTCGCTGGAAGCCATCAGCCAGTCGTCGGCCGACCAGCGCGCCGGCCGCGCCGGACGGGTGAGGCCAGGGCGCTGCGTCCGGCTTTGGGCTCGCACAGCGCGTCTGGTCCCCCGCCCCCCACCCTCGATCCAACTCGACGAACCCGACGACTGGCTCCTGCCTTTGCTCTCGTGCGGCGTGGCACCCGAGGCTTTGCCTTGGCTGGACCGCCCCCTGGCCACGGGACTGCGCGAAGCCCGCGACCGACTGGCCAACGCCCGTTTGTGGGATCCCGACCCGTGGGACCCCGACCTTCCCGCCCAAGGTCGACTCACCCGCCGCGGCGCCGAAGCCTTGGACCTCCCCCTCACGCCATCCTTGGCGGGATTCGTCCTAGCGCTGCGCGACACCTCCGCCGCCTTCGACGCCCTGCGCCTGGCGGCTGCACTATCCACGGGTCGCCCCCTGCTTCGAGGGCGTCCCTCGTCCGAACAGGTGGCCTGGCGGCGGGAGATCGCCGGCTCCGGAGGGGATGCGGCACTGCTGGCGCGGCTGACCACCCTGGAGGAACCCGACGCCCGAGCGGCGGGCATCCACCTCTCGACCTGGCGGGAAGCCTGCGAAACCCGAGAACGGCTCGTTTCCAAGCTGGGACTGGACGGGGAGGGTTGGCCCGCCACGTTCCAACTCCGCACCGTATTGTCGGCTTGGGCCGCACTCTTCCCTCGTGCCTTGCGCGTGCGCCGAGGCGCAGCCGGTCGGGAGGAATACGCCCTCGGCGGTGGTGCAGGCTGGCTATTGTCCCGCGACTCTCTGGCCCAGACCGAGACCGCGCCGGAGTTGGTGCTGGCCTTCGCCTTCCACTCCGGCGAAGACCGCAACGGAAAGACCCGCACCTGGATCGACGCCGCTTCGGCCCTTCCCCGTTCGGAGGCTCTGGCCGTGGAGGCCGGGCGGGCGGACATCCTGCACGCCTCGCTCGAGGACGGCCGCCTCCTGTGCCGCCTGCGCCGGAAGGTGGGAGACACCACACTGGGCGAGACCGACCGTCTGCCCACCAACGCCACCACTCTGGGACAGATCCTGGCGCGAGCCAACCCGAACCTGCCCATGATCGAGGCCGCCCTGGAGCGCTGGTGGCGCACCCGCTGCGCCCACGCCGGACGCTGGCTCCCCTCCCCCGGAAACGCGCTGGACTGGCTGGCCCGCGAAGAAACGCGAGGCTTGTACACCGATGGACTCGAGGCGCGTCTGGCCGGACCGGGCCCCACCCCTCCCGAAGCCGACACCCCCTTGCTCGATGCCCGTTTTCCCGCCATCGTCCCGTCTCCGCGCGGCACGTACCACGCGAGCTACGATGCCCTGAGGGGACGAATCTCCCTGCGCTTCCAAGGCGAAGGCAAACCCCCTGCGCCCAAGGACCTTCCCCGTCTTTCCACCTGGGAAGGATGGACCGTGGTCCTGACGCGCTAGGAAAGCGCAATCCGTACCCCGAGCTCCAGGTTTCCGTTGACCACTCCCCTTCCGGGATGCCATCCTTCCTGAACGGCATGAAAAGCGATTCCACCATTCTTGTTGTCGACGACGACCCCCTCGGTCTGGAGGTCGCCTGCATGTCGTTGCGGCATCTGGAACCCACCTGGGACGTCCTGGGCTTCGACGACCCCCACAACGCGCTGGAAATCGCCTGGAACCTGCCCCGCTGCGTGGTGGTCACCGACTGGAACATGCCGGGCATGGACGGCCTGGAAATCACCCGCCGCCTGCGCGCCCGCGAGGAAGAAGGAAACAACAACTACCACGTCCTGCTGCTGACGGGCAGATCGACCATCCAGGACATGGAAAAGGCCCTGGAGCTGGCCGACGACTTCCTCGTCAAGCCGTTCGAACCGCGGGAAATGCGCGCCCGCATCAACGTGGGACTGCGTCGACTTCGCCGCGAAGGACGCCTCCTGTCCGACCGGGCGATCCTCCTCGAGGCCGCGGAGACCGACCCCCTGACGGGTTTGCGCAACCGCCGGGCCCTGCAGGATTTGGCCAATCGCGAGTTCGAACGTTTCCATCGCCGCCGCCACCCCCTCTCCATGCTCATGCTGGACATCGACCACTTCAAGCGCATCAACGACACCTTCGGTCACGAAGTCGGCGACATCGTCCTGAAGGAGGCCTCGCGCCGGATGGTGGCTTCGGTCCGCCCCTACGACACCGTCGCCCGCTGGGGAGGTGAGGAATTCCTGGTCTTGAGCCCCCACTGCGGATTCGGTGACGCCCTGCTCCTGGCCGAGCGCATCCATCGCGCGATCGCGACTCCACCGGTGGTCTTCTCCGAGGTCGGTCAGATTCTGACCATCACATGCTGCATCGGGGTGGCCTCGGCGGGTCCGGGCCTGGAACAGTTCGATGCCGTCATGCGCGCCGCCGACCGCGCCTTGTACACCGCCAAGCACCGCGGTCGCAACCTGGTGGCCGGCGCCGTCGACGGCGACGACTCCGAACCCGTGATCGCCTCCGGCGACCCCATCTCCAGTTTTCCACTGGAACCCGCCGACTACCCACCCAGCGACGCACCGGGCACCGGGACGATCTGACCTCAGAATCCCGCGGGACCGATCCAGGACCAGAGCTTCCCGGCGACAGGATTGGACATGCGAACAGGGAACATCAACGGTGATCCTGCGTACTTACATTCCCGTCGAAACCCCTTCAGATCATCCCCTCGGAGGCCTCCATGCCCCGCTTGATTCTTGCAACTGCGACAATTCTGTTTCTATCCGCCGTAGCCGCAGCATCGAGCAGCCAGGATTCCGGTTCGCCCGCTCCTGGGCGCATCGAATCTCCCGAAGTTCGCAAGCCAGGCGCTTCACCCCGCAGCATGCCCGCCGTGGCGGTCCTGACCTTCGCCGGGGGCGGCCTCCCGGACAAGGATCTCGCCGCCGTCACAAGTCGGTTCGAATCGGAACTGGTCGCAACCGACAGTTTTCGCATCGTGGAGCGACGCAATATCGAACGTATTCTCAAGGAGCAGGGGTTTCAGCAGAGTGGAGCCTGCGACAACAGCGAATGTTCCGTGGAAATCGGGCAGATCCTGAGTGTAGAAGGCATCTACACGGGCGAATTGGCCAAGGTCGGCAAGACCTGGAGCCTGTCAGTCAAACGAACCGATGTCGCAACCGGACAGACCACATTCAGCCACGTGCTGGACATCCAAGGCAACCTCGAGGCGGTCCTTCGAGGCGGCTGTCCGGAGATGGCCCTCATCGCCAGCGGCAAGAAGAAGCCCGCAAGCGAACGCTCCATCCTGGTCGCGAAGAAGGGCAGCCTTTGGCCATGGATCGCAGGCGGAACCGCCGTGGTAGGAGGTGGAGCGATCGCCGCGATCCTGCTCACTCGGGACAATCCCGGTGATTCCAGTCCTCCACCGTCCTCGCCAGAACCCGATCGACTGATCGTCAGGTGGTGAAATGATGCGCCGAATCCTCATTTATTGCCTTCTTGCCATGACCGTCCTGTCGTGCAACGATGAGCGCGACATCGGCGCGAACAGCCCTGACGGCTCGGTTTCAATCTCCCCCCGAATTGTGACCACGGACGGCACTCCGCTGCCCATCGTCGACTCTGTGCGTATCACCGTCCTCAATGCCAATTCCACCAACGCCGCCCCGTTCTACGAGCGCTCCATCTCTTGGGACGCGCATGGAGACACGATCACCGGCATTCCCGCCGACGCCGCGATTCGCGTCCAGATCTCCGGCGTCAAAAAACAGGCCGACGGCTCCAGAGCCATCTGGTGGTCTGGCGCGGCGGATGGAACATTCTCCGGAACGACGAGGATGGACGCGCAGTCCTTCCCCGTGCCCGTCACCATCGGTGATACCGCTGCTCCGCGGATTCTGTCGATCCAGGGGGACTCGATCGAGAACATGGACACGCTGATCCGCCTGGTATGGAGGATCGACGAGACAGAACTCTTCGATGCCGTGTCGGACCGGGACACGCTGCACCCCACGGCCGATTCGATCGTGCAATCGCGCCCCTGGACGACGGGGGACACCATGACCCTCTCTACCCGATTCAGGGACGCCACGGGGAACATCACGACCCGCACGGTGCGTCTGGTAAGACGCCTCCGTGTCGCCCTCCCCATCCCCTCTTTCGAATCGAGTTCCTTCACGGATACCACGCGTATCGCCCTTTCCTGCCCCACCCCGAACGCCGAGATCGAATGGAGCAGTGACAGCGGAAACTCCTGGAAGCGTTACGAGATCCCTCTGCTTGTGGGGTCGGACCTGACCTTGTGGGCTCGCGCAACCCACCCAGGCTGGACGACCAGCCTCATCGCGAAAGTTCACTACGCTGTCCGCGCCGCGTCCCCGACCTTCTCACTTCCCGACGGCACGGACACATTCGATCTTGTCGCCGTCAAGCTGACCTCCGTCACACCCAATGCAGGCTTTGAGATCTCGCTCGACAGTGGGAAGAATTGGAGTCAATACAAAGACTCGCTGCGGATCGGAAGAACCGTCCAAGTCTGGGCACGGACCGTCAAATCGGGCCTCGCGACCAGCACCATCGGGAAATCACTCTACAAGGTCGCCGTGGCAAAACCGACGTTTTCCGTTCCCACCGGATCGGCTTTCGACGACCTGCTGACGATCCAGATCGCAACAAAAACGCCCGGAGCAAGCATCGAAACATCCGTCGACGGCTCCACTTGGACAACGATCAAGGATGCGATCATTCTCGGTGCGCCCACGACTTTGCGCGCACGAGCGGCCAAGCCCGCGATGACGACTTCGGAGACCGCCACGGCAACCTACACCATCCAGGCGGCGCCCCCCACGTTCTCACTTCCAGATGGCACCGACACCTTCGATCTCGTGGCGATCAAGCTGGCCTCCACCACTCCCGACGCGAGCTTCGAAGTCTCGCTCGACAGCGGGGAGAATTGGAGTGAGTACAAAGACTCGCTGCGGATTGGGAAAACCATCCAGGTCTGGGCTCGAACCATCAAGTCGGGCCTCACCACCAGCGCGATCGCCAAGATCAGCTACAAAATCAACTCCGCCAGCCCGGAATTCTCCCTCCCTGAAGGAACCTATGATCGGTACCTTCGAATCCATATATTCTCGAAAGGCGTTCCTGGGTATCTGCGCTACACCCTGGATGGCACGCTTCCGACGGATTTGTCACCCCTGTACACGGACTCGATCTTCCTCGAGCAGCCGAGTACCACGATCCACGTCCGTCGAATCGTCCCTGGCATGCAGCCAAGCCCCGAGGTCGCAGCAACATTCAAGCTCGCCCTCCCTCTCTCTTTGCCCTCGATCCCGGCGTCCACTGGCATTTGGCACCGTCGGAAGCTGGCACTTACCAACGTCCACCCCAGCGCCCGCATTTTCTACTCGGTCAACGCCTCTTTCCCAGACACGCTGTCTACCGAATACCAGGATTCGATCGAAATCGATGGTGGGGATACCCTCCGGGTTCTTACGGTTTCCAACGCATTTGGGAAGATTCCCCCCCAGGAGCAGACCTTCATCTATCCTGAGACGTGGAACAAGGCCATCCCGGTTGGCTACGTGACCGATACGCGAGATGGAACGCGATACCGGACGACCAAAATCAACGGCATTACTTGGATGGCGGAAAATCTGCGCCATCTTCCCTTGGCCCAGACCTACTGCCAGAGCGGAAATCAGAAAAATTGCGAGTCCTACGGCGTCCAGTATCCCTGGATCGTCGCCCTGGACCTCGCTTCCAACTGCGAAAAGACCTCCTGCGCCAGCCAAATCGTGTTCCCGCGACAAGGCGTGTGCATGGAGGGATGGCACCTTCCCTCCCGACAGGAACTTCAGGACCTCATCGCATTCTTGTCCGCTTCCGGCGCATCGGGGAGCGAGGCGCAAAAGTTGAAATCTCGATCTGGCTGGGACAACGCCGATATCTCGTCAGGCAATGGCGACGATGCCTATGGATTCGCAGGGTTTCCCGCAGGCGGTCCCTACAACGACGTCGGGGGTGACCTCTATTTCTGGCTTGCCGACGAAAGCAGCCTTCAATGGGGATACGCAGGCTACCTCCACTGGGCTTCCCCCACCATTCAATGGCGCGGGGACATGTACAAGACCACCCACCGGTTGTACGTTCGCTGCGTCCAGAACGCCCCCTGAATTCCAAGTTGCCTCGGATCCTTCCGGGTATCGCACAGAACGCAGCATCACCAGGTACCGGACCCCGAACTCCGGTTTCTACCTTTGCGGGCCTTTCCAAGCCTGTCGCGGATGCGCGGCGGGTGGCGAAGTCCCACCAACCCACCGGAGTCCTGAATGACCCAGCTGTCCGCTCTCCAGACCGCCCGCAAGGCCTACCAGCCCAAGCTCCCCCCCGTGCTCCGCAAGGGACCCGCCGCCGTCGAACTCAAGTTCGGAGCCGCCACGGAGTCGATCGCCGACCAGGCCGCCGTGAAGGCCCTGTTCCCCAAGACCTACGGACAGCCCGTCGCTGAATTTGTGGCCGGATCCGCCAAACTCGCCGGCCCCCTCACCGTGGGCGTTGTGCTCTCGGGTGGACAGGCTCCCGGAGGCCACAACGTGATCGCCGGCATCTTCGACGGTCTGAAGGCCATCGACGCCGGCTCGCGTGTGCTGGGCTTCCTGGGCGGACCCGGCGGACTCGAGGAAGGCAAGTACCTCGAAATCACCTCCGAGATCATGGACAGCTACCGCAACACCGGCGGCTTCGACATCATCGGATCGGGCCGCACCAAGCTCGAGACCGAAGAGCAGTTCCTCAAGTGCAAGAAGGTCCTGGAAGACCTCAAGGCCGACGCCGTCGTGATCATCGGTGGCGACGACTCCAACACCAACGCCGCGGTGCTCGCCGAATGGTTCCAGGCGCAGGGCTCCAAGCTCGTGGTCGTGGGCTGCCCCAAGACCATCGACGGCGACCTCAAGAACGCCCAGATCCCCACCTCCTTCGGGTTCGACACCGCCGCCAAGACCTATGCCGAGCTCATCGGCAACATCCAGCGCGACTGCCTTTCGGCCAAGAAGTACTGGCACTTCATCAAGATCATGGGACGCTCCGCATCGCACCTGGCCCTGGAAGCCGCGTTGCAGACCCAGCCCAACCTCTGCCTGATCTCCGAGGAGATCGAGCAGAAGGGCGAGACCCTCGCGAAGGTCGTGGCCTCCATGGCCGACCTCGTGGACGCGCGTTCCAAGGCCGGCAAGAACTTCGGCGTGGCCGTGATCCCCGAAGGCCTCGTGGAATTCATGCCCGACGTCAAGAAGCTGATCGGCACCCTCAACGACCTCATGGCCCACGAAGAGAAGGCCTTCGAGGCCGCCGCCGACCAGGCCGCCAAGGAAGAACTCCTCAAGAAGTTCCTGGCCGCCGACGTGTCGGCCACCTACTTCTCGCTGCCCTTCGGCATCCGCGGCCAGTTGCTGCTGGACCGCGATCCCCACGGCAACGTGCAGGTTTCGCGCATCGAGACCGAGAAGCTCCTGGGTGAGATGGTCACCGCCGAACTCAAGAAGCGCGGCTCCAAGGCCAAGTTCTCGTTCCTCACGCACTTCTTCGGTTACGAAGGACGTTGCGCGGCTCCCTCGAACTTCGACGCCGACTACTGCTACTCCCTCGGCTACGTCGCCTCGCTGCTCGTCAACGGCGGCAAGACCGGCTACATGGCCACCTGCTCCAACCTGACCAAGGGCATCGAGAACTGGGTCCCCGGCGGCATCCCCGTCACCCAGATGATGAACATCGAGCGCCGCCACGGACACGACAAGCCCGTGATCCGCAAGGCTCTCGTGGAACTGGACGCGGCCCCCTTCAAGAAGCTCGAGGCCAACCGCAAGGTGTGGGCCGAGACCGAAGCCTACGTGTACCCCGGACCCATCCAGTACTGGGGACCCACCGAGGTCTGCGACGCGACCACGAAGACGCTGGAGTTGGAGCAGGGCTGATCCCACCAGCTCTCCAGCTTGTTCTTCCGGTGATCGAGCTCGGTCGAGATCGCCGGAACCCGACAGGTGGCGACAGCGTCAGAATCCGTCCATTTGGACCAGGCCCGTCCCGGAGAGATCCGCGGACGGGCCTTTTCGATTGGTGGCGCCGAGGCCTCGGATCCTTTCCGCGTCCTGGCGCGGACGGTGGTGGCCCTCGGCAGGTCGTCCAGCACGGCGGGCCCGCGTGCCGCCCCGACCGAGACGCTCGGCGGTTGAGGGAAATCGAGGGTGACGGTCTACGCCTTGCGGACGAATTCCGACTTGAGTGCCATCGCGCCGAATCCGTCGATCTTGCAGTCGATGTTGTGGTCACCGTCGACCAGACGGATGCTCTTGACCTTGGTTCCCGCCTTCAACGGCGAAGGGGCTCCCTTGACCTTGAGCTCCTTCAGCAGCACCACGGAATCCCCGTCCTGGAGCACGGTGCCGTTGGCATCCTTCACCACGAGACCTTCCTCGACGGGCGCGGCTTCCGTCGGCGCGATCCAGCGATGGTCGCATTCGGGACAGACGAACTGGTCGCCTTCCTCGTAGGTGTACTCGTACTGGCATTTGGGACAGGAGGGCACGGAGCTCAATGGGTTTCCTTGGTTCGGGAGGGGCCAAAGGTAGCCCCGGAGCGATGCCGGCCCCCAGTCAGGCGCGATCTTGGCACTTGGCCAGGGAGATCTCTCCCCGCCACGTTGCGTAATTTGGTCTGCATGAACCGTCCGCGATCCCGCTGCCAACCCCAGGCTGCAGCCAACCTCAGCGAAGGCGTCCTGCGCGTCGCGCCTCGATGCTGGCTGGGCATCTTGATCGTCCTCCTGTTGACGATCGCCAACGGTGCTCAAGCCGCCGTGCCCGACTCCCTGTTGCCCAAAGGCGGATTCCGCTCGGCCTCCCTCGATCCGGAGGCGGGAGCCAAGCTCGGCAAATACCTGATGATCGGAGGAGCAGGAGGTATCGCCATCGGCGGAATCGTCCTGTTGTCAGAACTCGCCGCCGGGGCGGAAGAGTACCTGAAATGCGAAGACAAAGGGGGAAGTTCCTGCGAGGACTCGCCGAGTGGTTCTGGAGTCGGAAAACCCATCCTGGTCACGGGGGTCGCCAGCCTCGGCCTGGGGATCCTGATCGCGGCCTTCTCTCGAGACGATTCCGGACGCGATCGCAAATACTACGGATCACTCGGACCAGGAGGTCTGGAGGCGGGTTTCCGACGGGATTTCTGAACCCTGCGACAGGATTCGGAAACGCACCCCCCGTCTCCGGATCCATCCACGCTGGCCGACATCCTTCCCCGCTTGACCATCGCACCGCGCATGCCCCCCCCAGCGCTTCGAAGCCGACGCCCAGCCCGGCCCCCCTGACGCGCCGGGTTCGCCCAACGTATCCTTTGCGGCATGATCCGCTCCCCGGCATTCTCCGCCTCCCTGCTTGCCCTCTTCCTCTCGTGCTCCCGCGAGGCACCGCAAGATCTACGCCCCCCGATCGCAGACTCCGCCGCTCCCGCCGATTCCTCGGAGCTATCCGACTCCCTTGTCGCGACAGCGGAGCCGCCGATGCAGGCCATCCTCGATACGCTGCCAGATTCCGTCCTCGAGAAGTTCGACCGCATCCCCACTCGCGTGATCGACTCCGCACTCTCGGTGTACGAGGGCGGAGACACGTTGAAGATCGACTCCATCGGGCAGAACGAATGCCTGGGCGAACGCCTCAACCGGTACAAGTTGCGCAACGGACTGTCCCTGGAGGGCAACACGTACCACATCTACGCGACCGACTGGATCTTCCAAGGCGCTTTCGCCTCGGTACTGGGACTGAGCCAGGGAATGAACCGGATCGAGACGGAGCGGCTGCTTGGTCGTCCTTCTTCGCGGACCCGGGACAGCCTTGTCTACCTGTCGGAACGCCCCGATGGGTACGAAGCGGGATACTTCGACGCCCGCTGGCGCATTGTCATCCGCTACCAGGCAGGGAAGCTCGTTTCCATCGTCTTTTCCCCGAGTTTCGACAATTGCTGACCCTCCCCGGCGCTCCACGGGACCACGAACGGTAACCCATCGCGTTACCGTTCGTGGTCCCGGATTCCCTGCAGGATGCTTCGTCCCACGCTCTCGCTTTCCAGAAGGAAGTGGCCTGCCTCCGGGATGAAGTGCGCCGTGCAGCCGGGAAACAAGGGAATCATGGTACGGACTGGATTGACCGGCACCAGGGTGTCGGCCTCGCCATGCCACAGCAGGACGGGCATGGTCAGCTTGGCGTAGTCGAATTTCC
>JAMIIV010000204.1:0-49562 GCA_035913415.1 Fibrobacteria bacterium
GCGGTAGGCGTCCTTGATATGCTGGATTTCCGGTGTGTCTGGCTGATCGGTCATCGAGCCAAGTTTCTCATCCAACCAATGCGCCGAAAAGGGGCTTCGCGTCGGCGCTACAGGGTAGCGAGGGATCCGAAGCTACCCACACGTTTCCGTGAAGAGCCGAAGAAGTATTTGGCCAGCACGGATGTATGCGGGACGTGGCAGTCGTTGCAGGTGGCCACCCGGGCGTGGGAACTGTGTTTCCAGGTGGTGTACTGGGGAATCATGATGTGGCAGTTGATGCACGCGGAGGGATCGTCTTCCAGGTACGACCAAGCACGCGATTGGTGGAAAATGACGCCGCCGATGCCCAACACCAGGCCCACCAAGGCCAGGACGGGGATCTGCCAGCTCGGGGGAGGGATCACCAGGAGCAAAAGCCGGGTCAGCGGATTCCTCCGTGGTGCGGCTCCCCCTGCCACGGGTGGCACAGGGGTGGGGGAGGGCGGGATTTCTTCGTGCACGGCGGTGGGGTCTCCTGGGTGGACGCGGCCGTTTATTACAGAAGAATAAAATACCCTTTAATTTTTTGAATTGCGAGGGGATTGTCAATGGATCTTACCCTATTTTGGACACTGGCACAAGTGTCGATCGCGCCGCACGCCCCAGAGCAACCAGGGAAGGCAAATTTCACATGAACCGCGAGTCTCTCCCCGCCTGGGTACGGGCCCTTTCGTCCCTGCGCCTGACCACGTTTCTTCTGCTGGCGGTCTTCGTCGAGGTGCTTTGGGGAACCGTGGTGCAGACGCGCGACGGGTTGTGGGCCTCCCAGCAGGTGGTCTTCGAGAACTGGTGGGGAGGAATCCCCTTGTTGTGCGCCCTCGGTGCCGTCAACCTGACGGCCGCGTTCCTGGTGCGATTCCGCTGGGCCTGGCGCAACGCGGGATTGCTGGTGGCACATCTGGGACTCTTGGCGCTCATCCTTTCGGGCGGCCTGGGGCTGGCCTTCTCCAAATCCTCGAGCATCGATCTGGCCCCCGGCGGGATGGCCGCCGGTGGGCATGTCGCGGGGCGTTGGGAGGTGGTCCAGGTACGCCACGATTCCTCGGGCGGCCAGACGGCGACGGTCCCCCTGGACGGGATCTCCGAGGGCGAACTCCTCGAGTTCGGTCCCGGACGCGGCCAAGCGCAGGTGGTGGGTTTCACCGCCCATGGCAACATCGGGGCCGACCAGCTCCCCATCCCGCTGCCGCGTGGCAAGGAGCCGGGCGAGCGCGTCCCTGCCGTCGCCCTCGATTGGGCTCCCGCCCAGGGGGCTCCGCCCATCCGCGTCGGGTTGGACGGAAATCGTCCGATGGCCGCGGCGGGTCCGGGGACCATGTTCATGCTGCAAAGCCGCATCCACCCGATGCCCTTCCGACTCCAACTGGTTTCCTTCCGTCGCGAGGTCCATCCCGGAAGCACGCGCCCCAAGGCGTTCGAGAGTCGGGTCAAGGTCCTGGAAGACGGTGGGGAGCGCGAAGCCGTCATCCGGATGAACCATCCGCTGCGCGTGGGGCGTTTCACCGTCTACCAGGCGTCGTGGCGCACCGAAGAGAAGACCGGGGTCGAGCGTACCATCCTTTCGGTGGTCGAAAATCCCACGGCGGGGCTTCCATACTGGGCGACACTCCTGATCGGACTGGGCCTGGCGCTGCATTTCCTGACCCGGGTGCGTTGGCACGTGCCCGCCCGCGCCGCGGTGGTGGCTGTGCTCCTGGGGCTCCCCTCCGTGGTCGGGGCCGCGGAACCCGCTCTACCACCCGTGCCTCCTTCCCTGGCCTCCCTTCCGCTGCAGTTCGACGGGCGGATCAAAAGCTTCGAGACGTTCGCCAACCACTCCCTGCTGCAGTTCTCGGGGCGCTCCAAGGTTCGGGGGATTTCCGCCGAACGCTGGCTCGCGGCGGTGCTCCTGGAGCCCGATCGTGTACGCGAGCTCCCCGTGTTCCTCATCGAAAACCCCGATGTACGCGACGCCCTGGGCCTGGAAGGCAAGGATCGCGACCGATACTCCTGGGCGCGTTTCGAGGCCTGCGGCGCCACCCTGGAAGCCTTGGCCGAGCGGGCGGCCATGAAGGCCAACGAGGATCGCTCGGCGGTGGAGCGTGAACTGCTGCGCCTGTCCGACGGCTGGATCCGCTACGCCATGCTGGAAAGTTCGTTGGCGTTCCTGCGCGCAGGCTCGGTGCCGCCTCTGGCTGGTGGCGAGCCTCCTGCCCGTCGTTTCCTGGATCTGGCGCAGAATTCCCACCGCCACGCCCAACTCCTGGATTCGCTCACCAGCATTCCGGCCTCGGCGCGAACGCCCCGCGACAGCGCCCTGCTGGGCTGGTTCCGGTTGGTCTTCGACCGCGCCGCCAACTGGGACGCCTCGGCCTTTCCCTCCATCCCGCTGACGGATTCCGTCAACTCGCCCTGGACTTCGCCGGCGGTGGTGCTGCGCGACCGCGGCATGATGGACTCCTCCTTCGCCCGCACCGCCCGGGATTGGGACGATCTGCGCACCTCCTGGATGGCGGCCGACGCCGCCGCCGCCGAGACCGCGGCCCGATCCCTCCACGATTCGACCGTGGTGCGGGCCGGTTCCGCGCTGCGCCCTGCGGGGCTGCGCGCCGAGGCCGTCTACAACCGCGTCAAGCCGGTGGAAACGGCGATGTACCTGTTCCTGCTGGCGGTGTTCCCCGCGTTGTTGGGGGCCTGGAAAGGGCGCAAGTTCTGGTTGCGCGCCGCCGACGCCGCCTCCGTCGTGGCGCTGGTGGTGCTGGTGACGGGAATGGTGCTGCGCATGGTGGTCACCCTGCGCCCGCCCGTGACCAATCTCTACGAGACCTTCCTGTTCGTGGCGGCGGTGACGGTCCCGTCGCTGCTGGCGGGTCGGTGGTGGCGCGGATGGCTGGCCGCGTCTCCTTTGGCCGCGTTGTCGGGGTTCTGCCTGCTGCTGCTGGCGCGCGGTTTCGGAGCCGACGGCGACACCATGCCGGTGCTGGTGGCGGTGCTCGATTCCAATTTCTGGCTCACGGTGCACGTGCTCACGATCACCATCGGCTACGGAGGCGTGGTGGCCGCGGGGCTTGCCGCGCATTGGCATCTGGCGGGGTTGCGGGCCGGACGTTCCGACGGCGCCGACGTCGTGCGGGGCATGATGGCCTTCGGACTCTTCTTCACCTTCGTGGGAACCCTGCTGGGTGGTGTGTGGGCCGACCAGAGCTGGGGACGATTCTGGGGTTGGGACCCCAAGGAAAACGGTGCGCTTCTCATCGTGTTGTGGGTGGCGGCTCTGTTCCACGCTCGCGCCAGCGGCATGATCGGAACTCGGGGTTTTTCGATCGGATCGGTGTTGGCCATTTCCACGGTGGTCTTCGCCTGGTTCGGCGTGAACCTCCTGGGAGTGGGGCTGCACAGCTACGGGTTCACCGAAGGCACCCTCTGGGGGCTGGGAGCTTTTGTCCTCTTCGAAGCGGCTTTCCTGGCCTGGTTCGCCCGCCCGACCCCCCGACGCTGATGCTTCAGGGGGTGGAAGGTGCGGGTTTCTCGGGATAGACACACCGGAAGCCCACCGCGCCGAAGTAGCGGTGGTGCGGGGCCAGGCCGTCGCGGTAGAACGAGAAGGCGCCGTCGGGACCGGTGATCCAGCTTCCGCCGCGGATCACGCGGCCCGTGCCGATGGCGGGCCCTGTCGGATCCTGTCGAATGGATTTCGCGTACGCGTCCGAGGCGTACCAGTCGGCCGTCCAGGCCCAGACGTTGCCGTTCATGTCGTGCAGACCCCAGCGGTTGGGTTTGCGCAAACCCGCCACGTCGACCAGCGCCGATCCGTCGGTGCACGGAAAGGCCCGCCAGTTGCGCGAGATCTTCAACAGGGTCAGGTCGGCGAGGTTGGCGTGGTCGCAGGCCCTCTCCAGGGTGTCGCCCCAGGCGTACGAGCCGCTGTCGCCGGCACGCAGGGCGTATTCGTACTCGGCCTCGGTGGGCAGCCGTCCGCCCCGTGCATGACAGAAATCGTCGGCCTCGAACCAGGTGACGAACCAGGCCGGATGGTCGGGGTTGGGGGGCGTGCAGGTGTACCCCTCGCACAGCTCCCAGGGCGCTTCGAGGGTCTTGTGCGCGTATTCCCGCTGGGTGACGGGAATGCGGTCCATCCGAAACGCCGACAGGCAGACCTCGTGGCGGGGGCGCGTGTTCTCGGCGCCCAGACTGTCGCTGCCCATCGCGAAACAGCCCGCGGGCAATGCGACGATCCCGGGAGCGGCACCCCGGGATCCCTTTCCCCGTGGGGGGGGCAGCTTCTTGGGCCGTGGCGGCAGGGTCTCGGAACGCACCGAGTCGCGGGCGGGGGGAGGCGGGGCCGCTGATGGTTCGCGCGGGGCCTCGATGTCGTCCAGCAGGCCGGGTTGTTCGGAGACGTCCCGCGCGGCGGCGAGGGCGGTCAGGGCGGTCAGCACGAGGGCCAGGGAAGGGAAGCATCGAGTCATGGGATCCAAGATACCGACTTGCGCGTCCCGTGGGTTCACTCCACGCGAAGAGTCCAGTGGCCGGGGCGCCCCGACACCCGCAAGGGGCGACCGAACGCCCGCGACAGCTCGCCGGAGCGGAGGGTTCCCTTCAGGGGCCCTTGGGCGAGCGCGCGACCGTCGGGACCCAGCAGGAGCATGTGGGTGGTGGTGTCGGGGATCTCCTCGACGTGGTGGGTGACCAGCACCACCGGCAGGTCCGCGTGCTCGCGGCTCCAGTCTTCGACACGGCGCAACAGATCGTGGCGCGCCACGGGGTCGAGGCCCGCGAACGGTTCGTCCAGCACCAGCAGGTCCGGATCCGGGGCCAGGGCACGGGCGATGTGGGCCTTGCGGCGCTGGCCCAGGGAGGTCTGGGACAGGGGGCGATCGACAAGTTCCGTCAGACCCCAGAATTCCAGTTCACGCCGAGCCGCGGCCCGGGCCTGGGGCGAGGGGCGGACGAAACGCACCCCCACGGTGCCGACCGAGGCGGTGGCCACGTATTCGAGAACCGTGGTGGCCGGATCCACCAGCCTCTCCAGCGTGTCGCCGGCGAACCCGACGCGTCTCCAGAGCGATTGCAGAGGGGTTTCGCCCAGCCGCACGCCAAGAATGGACAGGTGCCCGTCCCAGGGATGCAGTCGGCCTTGGAGCGATTGGGTGAGGGTGCTTTTCCCGCAGCCGTTGGGACCCATCACGACCCAGCGTTCGCCGGGGCCCACCAGCCAATCGAGTGGTCCCACCACCGGGCGTCCCTCGCGACGCAGTTCCAGGGCCTGCGCGTGCAGGGCGAAGGCGGGGCGCTTGGATGGCGCGGAGCTCACGCCCGGGCGCGCAGGGCCGCGTAGGCCTCGATCATGCGTCGGTGGGCCAAGGCGGGATCATCCGAGCGCAGCCACGAGAGCCACTCCGAGGCGCGCCACGACCAGGCCATCAGGTTGCGGATGCCGGCATCGTAGGAAAGCTCGGCGGCCAGCGGGGCGAAGTGCTCGGTGCCGGACTTGATGCGGTAGAGCTTCATCCACATCTGCGGCTCCAGTCCGCGCGCGGCGCACAGGTCCACCAGACGGCGCGCGTAGAGCGTGTAGTCGGCGCGTACGCGGTCTTCGCCGTGGGTGTCTTCCCAGTAGGGGTCGGAGGCCAGTTCGTGCACCCCCGCCAGGGCGGCCACGGAGTCCCAGTCGGGCAGGCCCGCGTCGAAGTGGTCGGGCAGCAGGCAGACGCAGTTGCGTTTGCCCTGCGACTCCACGCGCGCGGTCCAGCTGTCCAGCATCCCCAGGAGGCGGTCCTGGCGGAACACGCGGACCTCGTCGCACGATGCCAGGGGCATGTCGTGGCCGAAGCGCTCGCGGAAGAGACTGCGGCAGATGGGGCAGCGGCAGGCCCATTCGCCGTCGCGCCCCTTGCGGAAGAAGAAGTGGGGTTCGTCCCAGAAGACCGTCTCCACCTCGGTGGCGCACACGGCATCGATCCATCCGTCCATGTAGGTCAGGAACGCGGGATGATTGGGGCAGATGGCCGGCATGGCCTCGCCCGTGGATAAGACCTGGTTGGCCCCCGGGTTCTTGGCGACCAGCTCCGACAACGCCTCGCCGCCGAACACACGCCCCACGCCCCAGGAATTGACGTACACCTCCAGGCCTTCCTGGCGCGAGATCCGCACCAGCTCTCCCATGGTGTCGCGGTAATAGGCCAGATCGTCTTCGCTCCAGGTGTGGAGCACGCGGTTGACGCCTTCGCGCGCCATCTCGGCCATGTCGGTGCGGACGTGTTCGGGGCGGCGGATGCCGAAATAGGAAAAACCGGTCTTCATGGGTGGCAAGAGTAGCTTTGCCCCCGCAATGCTGAACGTCGTCCTCGTCTGTCCCGAAATCGCCCCCAACACGGGGAACATCGCCCGCCTGTGCGTCTGCAACGGCTTGCGGTTGCACCTGGTCCATCCTCTGGGCTTCCAGATCACCGACAAGAACCTCAAACGCGCCGGCATGGACTACTGGAAACACCTCGACCTGGTGGAATACCCGGACCTGGACGCGTTCCTGACGTCGCTTCCGGAGAACGCCCGGCTCCATTTCCTGTCCACCCGTGGCACCATCGCCCACTGGGACGCCTCGTTCCAGGACGGCGACTGGCTGGTCTTCGGGTCCGAGTCGCGGGGCCTTCCCGACCGCTTGCACGGCGCGAACCTGGGGGTCTGGCTCACCATTCCCATGCGCGGCGAATTCGTCCGTTCCCTCAACCTTTCCAGCTCGGTGGCCATCGTCGTGTACGAAGCCCTCCGCCAAACGCGCGGAATTTGTTGATTTGAAGACATCATGAAACGCATCCTCGTGCTCACCTCCCTGGTCGCATCGCTTGCCGTCTCCACTTCCGCCGTCGGACTCCCCTCCGGTGGCCAGCGTGGCACGGGTACCGGCGACATGATCCTCAACAAGCGCAAACCCCGTTACTACAACGAGGTCTGGAGCTGGCAGATCCTGTTCGACAACGGGACCCAGGCCAGCCTGAACTTCACCTACGCACGGCTGGGATTCAAGGATCCCGTGTGCGGCGCCGACCTGTCCCTCGCCGGGTTCAAGGGGCGCAGCTACGCCGTGGGGCGCGAATACCCCGAAGATCGCCTCCAACAACAAGGCAATCCGGTCCGTGTCCAGATCCACCCCGACATCTGGTTCCAGGGATTGCCTCCCACCTCGCACCAGTTGCACTTCGCCACCACAAAGAACGAAGGCTTCTACCTGGACCTTGCGTTCAGCCAGATGACCCCCGGCGTGGCCTGGGGCGACGGCGTATTCAAACTCGACAAAGGCGACCTGGGCATCGCGGTGCCCATCCCCATGGCGCGCGTCTCGGGGCGCCTCGCCGTGGGTGGAGACACCATCAAGGTCGAGGGCTGGGCGGTCATGGAGCACATGCGCCAGACGGCCCTGCTGGGCGACCTCGTGGACGAGACCTTCCGCGGGTTCAAACCCGGCCCGGACCCCGTGTACCTCAACGTCTTCAAGGAAAAGGGCGAAGGCTGGTCGGGTTTCGGCGTGGTCTGGAAAGACGGCAAACCCCAGGTGCTCACCCCGGCATCGGTGGGCATCGCCGGCGGCGGCGGCATCAATCCTCCCACACGCGTCGATTTCGCCAGCCGCGAAGGGGAGCGCATCATCATGGACCGCAAGACCATCGGACAGGCGAATTCCATCCTCGATGGCATGGAGGGGGTCACCCGTTGGGTGGTCAAGAACTTCATGGGCGACGTCCGCATGGCCCGCGGCCGCACCACCGACGGCTTCTACCAGTACGTGAAGGTCAAACGCTGAGAATGCGGGTCACGTTGTCTCGGTAAGGTATCGGGGGGAAGTCTCCCCCCGCGCCTGCGGCCCCCCAGGGCCTGGGCTCCCCCTTCCCCGGGGAGATCCCCGGACCCCCAGATTCCCGAGGGTCTGAATCCGGTGGTGGCCAGGAGCGTCAGCCCCGCAGCACCTGGGCGATCACTTGGGCACGGGAGGGCCAGTCCAGGGTGGCGGCGTGGGCCAGCCCGGCTTGGCTGCAGGCCGCCGCGTGTTCGGCATCGAAGAGGGCGCTGAAGGCATCGGCGGCGGCGGCGGGGTCGTCGGGGGAAACAATCAGACCGGCTCCCGGGCCGATGGCTTCGGGCATGCCGCCGCTGCGGGCAGCCACGACGGGGGCGCCGCAGGCCTGGGCTTCGGCCAGGACCATGCCGAAACCTTCCACGTCCTGGGCTTCCTGCCGCGAGAGCAGGGCGAAGACGCCCAGGGAAAGGAAGGCGGGAAGGTCGGTGTCGGGGATGCGGCCCAGCAGGCGTACGGTGCTTCCCAGGTCGGTCTGGGTGATCTGTGCCTCCAGGCGGGGCCGGTCGGGACCGTTGCCGCCTACCAGCACCTGAACCCCAGGATGGCGCGCTCGCAGGTGGGTGGCGGCCGTGATGAGGGTGTCGACCCCTTTGCGGGAGACCAGGCGGGTCAGGCAGGTCACGATGGGGGTGCCACGAGCGATGCCCAGACGTTGGCGGAGGTCTTCCTGCAGGGACGGCGGCGGCGGGGTGAAGAGGGTGGTGTCCACACCCGGGTGCACCACATGAACGCGTTCGGGCCGGACAGAATCCGGCAGCAGGCCGGCTGTGTACCGGCTGTTGGGAATCACGGCGTCCAGGCGGCGCAACACAGGGGGGGCCAAGCGCAGTCCGGTGGCCCCCAGCGGGTGGTTCAGCAGTTCGCGACCGTGGGCGATTGCAACTTGACGGACCGAGCCAGGCAGGCGCAGACCCGCCAGGGCAGGGAACCACTGGGCGTATAGAACGTGGGTCGAGCGGGTCTGTCGGACCAGTCCTGGCAAGAGGGCCAGCAGGGGCAGCACCAGCCATGAGGAATGGACGCGGATACGCCGCACGGGGAAGGGAAACCCGGCGTCGGCGAGAGCATCGCCCTTGTCCGAACTCGGAGCGATGACGGTGAGCGCCTCGCACTGGCCAGCCAGGTGGCGCGCGAGATGCCCCATGTAACTCTGGATCCCGCCGGTTTCCGGCGGGAAGTCCTGGGAAACCAAAAGGAGCCTCATAGACCCTGGAAGCTAGATTTCCTTGTCGACGTGCAGAACCGGAACCCATCCCCCTCCACAGGCGCCCCACACGACTTGGATGTGGTCCTCGATGCCGCGTTGCTCGGCGTTTCGGCGGTCTATCCGTCGCAGCGGGCCGGCATCTGGCGTTTTGTCCGCGATTGGATGACCGAACTCGCCTCCCGGCAGGACGTGCGCCTGCATCTGGTTTCCAGCGGCCGGGCACCGTGGAACGAACTGGCCCTCGAACAAGCGCTCCACCAGGATCCCTTCTTCTCCGCGGTGCGGCATACCTGGCATCCACGTGCGGGGCTGGCGCTGTGGCGTCCCGCCCAGAACCTCCTCGCCTCGTGGGCGTTCCGCAACCGCTCGCGGCTGTCTCCCACCGCTCTGGCCGGTGTCCTGCAAGCCCTGCAGCTCGGGCTGGGGCGTTTGCCCCGCGTGCAAGGCGTCTACCACTCACCCTACCATGCCCTTCCCGGCTCTCCGAGACTCGGGCCGCGTTCCCTCACGGTGCATGACATGATCCCCGTCCTGCACCCCGAGTGGTTCGACGACACCACGCCGTTCCAACGTGCGTTGGCTTCGGTGGGCCCCCACGACCACGTGTTCGCCGATTCCGAATGCACCCGAACCGACCTCCTGCGGCTACGGGGTCTGGAGCCCGCCAACGTCCACGCCGCCTATCCGGGCATCTCGTCACATTTTGTTCCCCTGGCGCGCGAGGCCTCCCGGGCCCAGTTGGGCAGGTTGGGGCTTCCGCCCGTGCGTTTCCTGCTGGCCGTCGGGACCCTCGAGCCGCGCAAGAACCTCGCGTCCCTGCTTGAGGCCTTCGCGATCCTGGCCGTCAGGCCTGGAAATGCCGACCTGCACCTGGTCCTGACCGGCGCGCGCGGTTGGCGCAACGAGGTATTCGACTCCGCCCTGGCCCGCCTCGGCCCGCTGCGTGCGCGGGTGCTGGCCACCGGATTCCTGGCCGATGCCGATCTGCCCGTGTTGTACGGGGCCTGCGAGGCGTTCGTGTTCCCCAGTCTCTACGAGGGATTCGGTCTGCCCATCGCCGAGGCCATGGCGTGCGGCGCCGCGGTGGCTTGTGTGTCCAACTCCAGCCAGCCCGAGGTGGCGGGCGATGTGGCGGTGTTGGCCCGTGACAGCACACCCCAAGCCATCGCCGAGGCCATCGGCGGTCTGCTCTCCGATCCGCAGGCGTTGGAGACGCGGCGATCCCGAGGTCCTGCCCAGGCAGGGCGATTCACCTGGAAGGCCTGCGTCGACCGCCATCTGGAGGTCTGGCGCGAAGCCGCGGGACGCTCGCCATGATCGCCGCGTTCGTGGCGCTCCTGTGCGCGTGGGGCGCCTTGACGGATTCCGTCGGATCCTTTCCCGACTGGATGACGCCGGCGGTGCGCGAATCGCTGGCCCTGCGCGTGCCGCCACCGGATTCGGCGCCGCCGGAAGATGGCACGTGGTACATCGTGGTCGATTCCTACGACCCCCTGTCGAGTCGGGACAGCCTCGTGTTCCTGAACGTGAACCTGCACCCGATCATGAGCGCGCTGGTCTGGCCCATCCAGAAGGTGGTGGACCCTCTGGCTCGTTTCGCCCTCGAGCCCATCGAAGCCCCGGCCCTGTACGCCGAGCGCGAGGATGTGGTCGACAGGGCCGTCCGTCTGGTCCGGATCGACGCGCAGGGCAAGGTGATGGTCTATCCCACCTTGGTGATGGATGGCGGCACGGGTTCGCGCCTGGGTGGCACCTACATCCACAAGTCCTTGTTGGGGCGCGACAGCTACACCAGACTGTCCGGCGCCATGATGATCACCCGCGATTGGTACATGTCGCTGGGGATCACGGGCAGTCCGGTGGGGCGTTTGAAGATGCTGCCCAGGTTCGGGCTCTCGGCGGGGCGTTCGGGAGAGCAGGGCATCTGGGTCCCGGGAGTCGCTCCGTTGGGAAGCGGGCAATCCTCGTTTTCCGTGCGCGAGGAACGGCGTGGACTCGCCCTGGGGTGGATGGTTCCCGTGGGGGCGTTCGGAGCCATCGAGCCCAACGTACGCTTCTCCGCTCGTGAAATCAGCGATCCGGCGCGCCTCTCGGCGGCCCCGGACACCCTGCCCGACGTCCCCTGGTTCGCCAACGGAGACCGGGGTGTGCAAGGGGGTGTGGAACGCTCCGTGTCGGCCGGATTCGTCTGGGGTTACGGTGACGCGAACTTCGCGGGAACTCCCAGCGAAGGCGGAAGCCGCTCGATGGCGCTGCTGCGTTCCTGGAACCGGGGCGGCGGCGACAACCTGCTGCTCCACCTCGATCTCACGCGCTACTTTCTTCTGGGAGACGAGAAGTACGGGTACCGCAAAGGCGACCTCGATTCACTCCTGAGCCTGTCGCCGCGTCGGATCATGGCGAGTCTCGATCCGACCACCCTTCGCAAGCGGCTCACGCAGCGCCGGATCTTGGCCATGAATTTCGTGGCGCGCCGTATGTGGGAGATCGACCCGTCGGGACAGGCCGTGTCGTTCTACAACTTCCCCGGGTTGGGGGGCGATTCGCCCGCCCGCGCCTATGGAGGGCGCCGACTCCTGGACCACGCCGTGATCGGAGGGACGCTCGAATACCGCTGGCCGATCTGGAAGTTCATCGACGGTGCCGTCTTCACCGAACTCGCCTGGGCGGGGGATACATGGTGGACGCCCAACCGAACGGGCCTGGCTCCGGGTGCCGGCCTGGGACTGCGCGTGCGCACTCCCAGCGAATTCCTTTTCCGGGCCCAGTTCGCCTACGGCCTGGAAGGACCTCGCCTGATCATGACGGTCAGTCCGGAGTTCTGACCCGAACCAAGGTCACGGCCGGCACGAGATCTGCGCCCACCGTTCCAGACGGGCACGCGTGCGCTTGAAACGCCGCCAGAGGTCGGGGATGCGGCGCGATCGAGGTGCCCCCAGGCGAGGTTCGATACGGGCCTTCTCGAGGGTGAAGCGGGCACGCCCCAAATCGTCCAGGTAGGGCGCGTACAAGGCATCTTCCGCCGAGGGCTCGATGTGGTAGTTGCGCCACAGGCAGGTCTTCCAGCCTTGGTGGATGCGCAGGTTGTGGAAGTGGAACAGTACGGCGTCGTGCACGCGGTGGGCGTTGTGGTGCAGGTTCCAGGGAGCCAGGGTGAGGCCCGGGTCGGGGAGTTCGATGGCCGTTTCCCCAAACAGCGGGATCCATTCGTCGAGGTACTTCTGGTCGCCGAACCTTCCCGGTTCCTGGCGTGAAAAGCACCACTCGACGCAGCGATCGCGCCACCAGCGCAGGATGCGCAAGCCTTCGGGGGTGTTGCGCACCGGGACGAACTGCACGCAATACCGTCCGCTCTGGACGGACTGGTCGTGTTCGGGGTCGTAGTCGTGGGGAGTCAGCAGCACGTGCGCCTTGGACGCGTCCAGGATTTCCAGAAGGCGCATGGGGGACGACAGAAACCACAGGTCCGCGTCCAGGTAGGTCACGCGCTCGAGTTGGGGGCGCGATTCCAGCAGATGCAGGAGCAGGCTGGAGGTCAGGGTCCAGCAGTACTCGCCCCGAGAACGTCCAGGCTTGACGGCCAGCAGGGCCTCG
Source organism: Fibrobacteria bacterium (assembly GCA_035913415.1). Classification (GTDB taxonomy): domain Bacteria; phylum Fibrobacterota; class Fibrobacteria; order UBA5070; family UBA5070; genus UBA5070. Next base: position 12,675 of record JAMIIV010000204.1, read on the forward strand.
GTCTCGACCTCGGCGAGGGTCAGGACCTCCAGGCCGGGAAGGGCCAGCGCGCGCAGCGCGTGCTCGGCTCCGTCGTCCATGCACAGCACCCACAGGACGGATTCCGGGCAGTGGCGTCGCAGCGAGGCGTGCAACGCCAAGCCCTGCGGCAGGAAGCCCAGATCGAAGAGGGTGCAGAAGTGTTCCATCGCGCGGGCCGCTCTCAGCCGGGGAACGAGTTGACCGCACCGATCACGGTGGCGACTTCGTCGTCGGTGAGGGCCGGATGCATGGGCAGCGACAGGCATTCGGCGGCGTGGCGCTCGGCGTTGGCCAGCCCCTTGGGGTCTTGGCGGACATTCCGGCAGGGCTCCTGGAGGTGGGCGGGAATGGGGTAGTGGAGCAGGCTCTCGACGCCGTTGTCCTTCAGGTGGACCTGCAGGGCGTCGCGTCGCGCGCTGGTCACCACGAAGAGGTGGTGGACGTGGCGCAGCGGATCGGCGGGCAGGGGCAGCACGCGCACCGCGTCATGACGGATTCCGTCCGCATAGGCCCTCGCCACGGCGCGTCGCCGTTCCGTCCATCGGGTCAGGTGCGCAAGACGCTCGCGCAGGATGGCCGCCTGGAGTTCGTCCAGGCGGCTGTTCAGGCCGACTTCGGGGTGGTGGTAGCGCACCGATTGGCCGTAGTTGCGCAGTCGACGCGCCTTGGCCTCGAGATCGGCCGATCCGGTGGTCAGCGCGCCGCCGTCCCCGATGCATCCCAGGTTCTTGGTGGGGTAGAAGCTCCAGCCGCCGAACGCGCCCCAGGTGCCGCAGGCGCGGCCCGAAGCCTTGGCGCCATGCGCCTGGGCGCAGTCCTCGACCAGGTGCAGCCCACGTTCGGCGCACAGGGCGGAAAGAGCCTCGACGGGGCCTGCTTGGCCGTACAGGTGCACGACCATCACGGCCTTGGTGCGTGGGGAGAGGCAACGCGCGACGGATTGGGGATCCAGGATGGCCGTGTCGGGATCGATGTCGGCCAGCACCGGTTCGGCTCCGGTGCGCAAAATGGAGAGCACCGTCGCGAAGGCGGTCATGGGTGTGGTGATCACCTCGTCTCCGGCGCCGATGCCCAACGCGCGCAACCCGATCTCCAGGGCGTCCATTCCGTTGGCGACGCCCACCGTGTGCACGTTCCCCGACCAATCGGCCCACTCCTGCTCGAAGGCTTTGACCTCGGGGCCCAGGATCCACCAACCCGAGCGCAGCACCCGCTCGGTCGCGGCCAGTTCACGTTGCACCAGCGCGTCGTCGTCGCGTTTGAAGTCGTTCATCGAGATCATCGGGGGTCACTCCCAGTATTGGCCGCCGTGGCGGCGGTAGTAGTCGAGGGTACGCGCGAGCCCTTCGCGCAGGTCCGTGCGCGGCTCCCATCCCAGGAGCTCGCGGGCGCGTGTCAAGTCCGAGTAGTAGTCGCCGATGTCGATGGCTTTGCGCTCGGGGGGGAAGGGAATCACCTCCCATGCGCCTTCACCCGCGAGATCCACCATCAGAACCGCGAGATCCTTCAGGTTCACGACTTCGGCGCTGCCCAGATTCATGACCTCGCCGATGGCTTCGTCGCGGGTGGCACAGGCCAGGAAGGCGTCGACGGCGTCGTCGACGTAATTGAAGTCGCGCAGTTGCAAGCCGTCGCCGAAGACCTTCACCGGAAGGCCGGTGAGCAGGTTCTTCACCCAGATCCCCAGGAAGGTCTGGCGGGCGTCCTTGACGCGCATGCCCGGGCCGTAGGTGTTGGTCAGGCGCAGGGCCGAGCAGGGGATGCCGTAGACGCGGCTGTACAGCAGGTGGAAGCCTTCGCCCGCGACCTTATTGATGCCGTTGACGTCGACCGGCACGATGGGATGTTTTTCGTCGACCGGCAGGTACTGCGGTTTGCCGTAGATCTGGCGGGTGGAGGCGAACACGATCCGGATGCCGGGATTGTGCTTGCGGGCCGCCTCCAGGATGGACAACTGCGACGTGGAGTTGATTTCCAGATCCGTGAAGGGATCGGTCATCGAATCGAGGTGGCTCGTCTGCCCGGCCAGGTTGAACAGGTACTGCTTTCCCTGGATGAGGTGCGCCATCGCGTGGGGGTCGCGTACGTCGGAGATGTTCACCTCGACGCGGTCGCGGATGTCGGCGATGTTGGCGAAGTTGCCTCCGTACTGGGGGATCAGACTGTCGACCAATGTGACCTTGGCGCCCAGGCCGACAAGCCGGCGCGCGAGGCTGGATCCGATGAACCCGAGGCCTCCGGTGATCAGGACATGCGCACCCGTGAAGTGTTCGTTCATGGCGATACCCCTTTTTTCCAGCGGGAAAGATGGAAACAGTTGCGCAGTCGGCGCAGGAACACGTTGCGGCCCATCGAGCGCGTGTGGTGGTCCGACAGAATCCGTCGCACGCGCCGGTCTTCCCGAGGGGGGTGGGCCTCCAGCGGCGGAGCCTCCATGGCGAGGTCCACGGCGTACCGGTCGTCCCGCTCCACGTGGTTGGACCCGGAGCCGTCGGCGCCGATGTTGGCGACCAGGCTGCGACCCGGAAACAGCGTGAACATTCCTGCGAGGAAGGTCGAGGCGTGCCACCGGATGGCCCACGAATCGTTGCGCCCCTCGATCTGGGCGCGCAGCATGGGAACGTAGGGGAACGAGCCGTCGCCGTCGAAGGACCACTGCAGGCCACGTCGTTCGATTTCGGCGAGCAAGGCGGCACCATCGGGTTGGAAAACACGCCACGAGCGCTCCCACACGCCCCATCCCCAGCAGTCGGCGCCTCGCAGGAAGAACGAATCGGGAACCGCTCGGGGAACGGGGTACCAGTACCCGTGCACCGAGGCGACCTCGGGCACGTCGGCGTAGAGATCCATGGCCCGCCCCATCCATCCGAGGAAAGCGGGGCTGACGACCAGATCGTCTTCCAGCACGATGGCGCGTCCATACGCCTGGACGGTTTCCGTCACCCCGGAGACGATGTTCCCGGCCAGTCCCATGTTCCGCTCGCGCTCGACCACGCGCAACGACCGGAAACCCCACGACCCGCGGAGCAGGTCGCGGACTTGGTGGCAGGCTTCCCGGTGTTCCGGCTTGGCCGGGGCGTCGCAGTAGGCGATCACGTCGGTCTCGATGGCCTCGGGGTTGGCCTCGAGGCTTTCCAGAACCCGACGCAAATGGTCGGGGCGGCGCCAGGCGAACAGCGCGACGGGGGGGCGGCTCATGGGCGGGCCTGCAGCACACGTCGGTAGGTGGAGGCGAGCGCGGGGCCGCACACGGACAGGTCGAATCCCTCCCGGACGTGTTGCCGAGCCGCGTTTCGCATGGCTTCGAAGCGTTCGTCGGTGGTCTGGACCAGGTCGACGATGGCCTGGGCGAGGGCCGGCACGTCGCCTTCGGGGACCAGCAGGCCGGTGGTGCCGTGGAGGACTTCGTCGGGAATGTCGCAGTGGGTGGTGGCCACCACGGGAAGCCCGCCCGCCTGGGCATCCAGCAGGACTACCGGGGCACCTCCCTCGCAGTCGCGATCGGGTGAATAACAGGAGGGGTGCAGGAAGGCGTCGAAGTCTCCCAGGTACTCGTGAAGGCGGGAGAAATCGATCCCGTCGACGAACCGCACGCGGTCGGTGATGCCCAGATCCGAGACGCGCCGTTCGAGTTCGGAGCGGGAGACGTCCGCTTCCCTGCCGACGATGGTGTACCCGATGTCCACGTCACGACTGGCGATGGCCACGGCGGCGAGGGCGTCGGCGTGGCCCTTCTTGGCGGTCAGGGTGGCGATCTGCACGAACTCGAAGCGGCGACCGCGGCGGGCGCGGGCGGTGGACATGGCTATGGACGACGAATCCACTCCCAGCCGCGAGACGGCGAGTTTTTCGCGAGGACAACCCTGGCCGGCCAGGATCTCCACGCCATGGCGGCCCTCGCACAGGAACAAGTCCGCTTCCGAGAACAGCGTGCGATACCGCTCGCTCCAGACGGGTTCCCGCCAGGGAAGGTTCTCGTAGTCGAAGCCGTAGAAGGACACCACATGCGGAATGCCCAGGCGGCGCGCGAGGGTCCGCAGGTGCCATCCCATGAAGGAAAAGTGGCTGTGCAACAGATCCACGCGTCCACGCAGTTCGGAGGCCAGGAGGGCGACCTGCAGTCCGTGGGAGCGCCGCACGGCGAAGTTCCACCAGCGTCCGGCCAGGCCGGTGGCGGCCACGCGACGAACGGGCCATGTGTGGTAGCGAAAGGCGGGATCGTGGAAGGGGCCGGGCTCCCAGGCCAATGCCAGCACGTGGGTTTCGGCCACGGGGGTGTGTTTCAGCAGTCGGTAGGTCCAGTTCTCCGTGGGCTTGAGCCAGGCATGGACGCCATGGAGGACCCTCATGCGACCGTATCCAGCTTCCGGAACCGCACCAGCGACCACGTGCGCAGCACCGCGGCGCGATCCAGCGTGAGGGCCAGCGCGACGTACAGGACAATTCCCGACACCGCCATCGCGGCCAGCCGGAGCGCCCCTGGTTGCATGAAGGTCCCGATCCACCACATGCCGGCCGTCGAGAGCACGGCCAGCCCGATGGGGCGGAAGACGGCGGCGGCGTAGGCCGGGAGGCATCCTCCCAGGATGGGGCGGACCATCAACCGGTAGGCGGGCCAGAAATACACGAATTGCGTGGCCAGCAGAGCCCAGGCGATGCCTTGCAACCCACCGAACCAGCCGCCGGCGACCACCGCGGCGGGTGTCACGGTGAAGGCGATCACGTTCCACCAGAAGGTGAGATCGGCGCGCCCCGAGGAAAGCGCCAGCGCTCCGACGGGATTGCCCGTGGAGCGCATCAGGTACACGGCCGCGATGATCTGGAGGACGGGAACCGCGGGCATCCATTTGACATGGAAGAACAACGGGACGATGTCCGGGGCCAGGGCGGCGAAACCCAGGTGCAGCGGCGCGTTCACCAGGGTGAGGGAGTGGAGGACGAACAGATAGATCGCCTTCTGGCGTTCCTTGTCGTGTTGCACCTTGGCCAGAACGGGGAAGGCCACCCGGGTGACCACGGGATTGGTCTTGTCCGAGAGGCGGGAGGCCAGGTTGAAGCCGAAGGAGTACAGGCCCAGTTCGACGGCCCCCAGAAGCCTTCCCAGCACGAGTTGGTCGACGCGCGAGTTGAAGTAGTTCAGGGTTCGCTCGGCCATCTGGTACATTCCGAAGCGCCGCAGGCCGTGCAGGTCCGACCACGAGAAGTGCCAGGTGGGCTTCCAGTGCGCCCGGCCTCCGTGGACCAGCGCGATGGTGCGTACGACCCCCGCGCAGGTCTGGCCCAAGACGATGGACCAGGCGCCGAAGCCGCCGAAGGCCAGGGCGATGGAGGCCAACGAGCCGACCATGCCCGAGGCGATGTCCAGCCGCGAGAGCCAGGAGAATTTCAGGTCGCGTTCGGCGAGCCAGGCGTACTGCAGTCCCGAGGAAAGCACCAGGAAATTCAAGCCCAGCACGGCCATCATGCCGGCCAGTTCGGGCATGGAGTAGAACAGCGAGGCCGGGACCCCCAGCCCGGACATGCCCAGGAGAAGTCCGAACCCGGCGAAGATGTTCAACCAGTAGAGGCTGCTGAGCTGGCGTTGTCCCAGGTCCTGGCGCTGCACGACCACCGCCGAAAAGCCCATGTCCTGGAAGACCTGGAGGAATCCCGACATCACGTAGGCCATGCCAGCCAGACCGTAGTCGGCCGGAGTGAGCAGACGCGCCAGGATCAGGAACTGGGCCATCTGCAGGACGGTCTGGCTGGTGGTGTTGAACAGGTTCCACCACAGGCCGCGCACGGCCGAGTCGCGCAGCTCGCTCAAGGGGCGGGTTTCCGGTTTCGAACGTCGCCAATCACCCTTGCGGGGTTGCCCGCCACGATGGCGTAGGGCTCGACGTGCCGGTTGACGACGGCGCCGGCCCCGACGATGGCCCTGGAGCCGACTTCAATTCCGGGAAGGATGGTCGCGCCGGTGCCGATGAACGCGTACTCACCGATCTTCACGGCGCCTTTGATGAACCCGGGGAGGTCCCGGCCATCGAACTGGTGTTCCTTGCCCTCGCTGTCGCGGATGGAGTCGTGGCTGGAGTGGGTGAAGATTCCCGCTCGCCCCGAAATCTGAGCACCCCGACCGATTTCCAGCAGCTCCGTTCCATCCAGCCAGGTGAAATGGCCAATGAAGACCTCGTCGGCGATTTTCACGTTTTCGCGCGCATGGACGTGCGTGGAATCGGAGATTCTCGTGTGGGGGCGGAAGGTTCCGTCGGAATTTGTCCAGCCGTACACCATCTTCGGACGCTTGATGTCCTCGAACGGCACCTCGAAGGCGATCTCGAGGAGACGGCGCACGGCCCGGCGCACCTGCCGACGCAAAAAGCCCATCACCGCCCCAGGACGCGCCGAACCGCCGTGATGACGTCCGAAACGTCGTCGTCGGAGAGCTTGGGCGAAATGGGCAGGCTCACGGTCGATCGTCCGATCGCCACCGCGTGGGGGGTGTCTTCGGGCTTCCATCCCAGGTTGTCCTGGTAGTAGGGATGTTCGGTCAGCGCGAGGTAATGGACCCCCACCCCGACACCCTGGGCGGTCATGGCGTCCAGGAAGGCGTCCCGGGTGATGCCGCTGCGTTCGGACTGGACCTGGATCGTGTACAGATGGCAGGCGTGGCGGGTGTCGGCCTCGAACGCGGCGGGGAGTCCCACCGGGAGATCGGCGAATTCGACCTGGTAGCGGTTCCAGATCTCCAGACGTCTCTGCCAGAATCTGTCGACCTTGGCGAGCTGGTGGATGCCGATGGCGGCCTGCATGTCCATCATGTTGTACTTGAAGCCGCACTCCACCACCTGGTAGTGCTTGAAGCCTTCGTCGGAGAACCGTTTCCAGGCATCCTTGCTCATGCCGTGAAGGCCCAGGATCTTGATCCGGGCGGCGAAATCGTCGTTGTTGGTGGTGACCATTCCGCCTTCGCCCGTCACCACGTTCTTCGTGGAGTAGAACGAAAAGCAACCCAGGTCGCCGAAGGTGCCGGCCTTGCGGCCCTTGTATTCGGTCTCGATGGCGTGCGCGCAGTCCTCGATCAGCTTGAGTCCGTGGCGTTGCGCCAAGCTGCACAGGGCATCCATGTCGCAGGCTCTACCCGCGAAGTGGACCGGCAGGATGGCCTTGGTGCGCGCGGTGATCTTCGCCTCGACGTTGCGCGGATCGATGTTCAAGGTGACGGGATCGATGTCGGCGAGCACCGGAGTCGCCCCGGCGTGCAGGATGGCGTTCACCGTGGCGCAGAAGGTCATGGGGGTGGTGATGACCTCGTCCCCTTCGCCGATGCCCGCGGCGAGGATGGCAAGGTGGAGCGCCGCGGTGCAACTGTTCAGCGCAAGACCGTGTGCCTGTCCCTTGTACGCTGCGAATTCGCGTTCGAACCTCTGCACCTTGGGGCCCGTGCCGAGCCACCCGGTTCGCAGGCAGTCGAGCACCTCGGCAGTCTCCTCCTGTTCGATCAGGGGGGAGCCGAAGACGAGGAATCTGTCCTTGGAACGAACCGGGCCCATGCTCTGCTCTCCTGCTGTGCGGACGGGAAAAGACGGCCGAGATCTCCCTCGGCGTCTCGACCTTGGGATGGTTATTCGAGTCGAGGCTCCCAATGTAGGTTTACCCGACAATGTTCGCCCAACCAGCATCCAACGGCCTCTCCGTGGTCCTCTATGGACGCAACGACGGGCACGGGTACAACCTCGCCCGCCGCGCCGCCCTCAGTTTGAACGCCTTCGCGCACGTCCTCTCCGACGACGACGAGATCCTCTTCGCCGATTGCAACACTCCCGATTCGATGCCGACGTTCCCCGAGTCCATTTCCGACACGCTCACGGAAAAGGCCCGTTCCCTGCTGCGCGTCATCCGCATCCGACCCGCGGCGTTCCGGCGACTGGTGCCCGGAACGCGCTTGAAGGTCCACGAGCCGTTGTGTCGCAACGTGCTGGTGCGCCGCTGCCGCGCCGACCACCGCTGGATCCTCTCCACCAATTCCGACATCGTCCCGGTCTTCGGCCCCGAAGGCACGCCGTTGCGCGACCTCACGCAGGATCTCGATCCGGCCAGGCTCCACATCGCCCCCAGAGGGGAAGTGCCCGAACAATTGTGGGAAGGGATCGATCGGAGGGACCCGGCGCAGGTCCATCGGCTGTTCCGACGCTGGGGTGAAACGCTCGGGTGCGCCGAGGAAGTCCACTGCGGTCGTGTGGTGCTGCACGACGGGCCCGGGGATTTCCAACTGATCGGACGCGAGACCCTCCACGCCATCGACGCCTTCGACGAGGCCATCCTCCAGGGGTGGCACGTCGATGGCAATCTCTGCGCCCGCATGAACGTGCACACGGGGGCCAACCTCTCGCTCGCCGGCCGGGTGGTCGCCTACCACTGCGACCACAACCGCGTTGCCACCCCCACCCATCGCAGCGGTTTTTCGTCGGAATCCGCCCACGACCTGGTGCACGGAATCCGGCGCGCCGACCTGCCCGCGCAACGCGCGGGCTGGGGTGCGCCCGCGGAGGTCTTCGAGGAGTTCCGGCTGGACTCGGATGCGGGTCTGCGCTTCGGGGACCGGATCCTGGAATTGCTCGGCGGGCCGGCTCCCCACGTGCGTTCCCGTCTGGAGCGCGAGTCCTTCAACTCGTCCCTCGCCCATCCTGCCGCCGCGAGTTTCCCGCACCTGGCGAGCCACCTGGCCACGCTCCCCGCGGGCGGCGTGGTCGCCTATGCCGGACGCGATCCGGCCATGGTGGGACTCCTGCGGGATTTCCTCGCGACCCGGCGACAGTCCCTCCTGGTCTGTCCCGATCTCCGTGCCGATGGCGATGCCGAATTCTGGAAGCGCTGGCGCTCCTCGTCGGCGGTCGTGTTCGATGCCTGGGCGGGTGATCTCGTCGGCGAGCGCACCGAATGGCCGCGCGACCTGCGCTCCCCATCCGCTCCGGTGGGGGATGGGGTGAGACGCCAGGAGGGAGTTCTGTTGCGCCTGCACCGGGAAGCGATCCGCGCTGGAAAGGCCCCGCCGTTCCTGTTCGTGGGTTCCCAGAACACGTGGCTGGACATCGACCTCAACCGGCATTTCGACCTGGCTCTCACCCCTTTCGCTTCGCACGTGCGGCCCGGTCTTGCCCGGCGTACCGAGCCCGCTTGGCGCGAAGGCTTGCGTTCGTGGTGGAACCGGCCTTGCAAGACTCGCAAGGGGCCGGTCTAGTCCGCTAGGGGTGCGTCTGGGCGGACATCGACCAGTCCGTCATGTCCGAGCCCCCACACTAGGGGCGCAGGTGGGTAGCGACTCCAGAACGCGCGCCAGGCTCTGTCCCGCCGAGGTCCATGTGTACCGGGCAGCCTGCACGGATCCGCGTCGACGCAGATCGGAGCGAAGTTCGGGGGATGCCGCCAATCGGGTCAGCCCATCGGCCAGGGAGGATTCGTCGCGGCCGTCGCACCAGTGCGCCGCCTCACCCAGGACTTCGGGCATGCAGGAGGTGCGGGCGGCCAACACCGGGGCTCCTGCCATCATCGCTTCGAGGGGGGGGAGGCCGAAGCCTTCGTGCAGAGACGGGAAGGTGAACGCCAGGCAGTCGCGGTACAAGGCGCGAAGCCGCGAGTCGTCGACGTGTCCCAGGATGCGGATGCGGTCCGAGACGCCGGATTCGGCGGCCCAGGATTCGAGCATGCCGCGGCGGAATGGGGCCATGGGACCCGCGAACGCCAGCACGCACTCCGGCGGCAACGCGGCGCGCGCGAAGGCCGCGACGAGTCTCCGGATGTTCTTGCGCGACTCGATCGCCCCCACGTGCAGAAAGAACGGCTTGCCGATGGTGTCGTCCTGGGCGGCCGAAGCCGTCGAGTGGTCCATTCCCGGGTACACCACGTCGATGCGACGCGCGTCCAGTCCGATCAACTCGATGCCGGTGCGCCGGACCTCTTCGGATATGGCCACCACTCGGGAAGCATGGCGCCATCCATCCGGCTGCCAGCGGGTGAGCAGCCTGCGGTGGGCCCATCCGATCCCCTTCAGGTAGTCCTGGGGTTCGAGCAGGGGAATGAGGTCGTAGAGCAGCGCGACCAGATGGCGGTCGGGTCCCAGGTGCGGGAGCAGGCAGGGCTCGGTCTGGATCAGAATCTGTCCGGGATCCACCATCCGCGCCAGCAACGGTGCGAACAGGATCTGTCGCCAGGGTGCGGAGAGCCTGCGCAGGAGGAATCCGCAGGGAATAGTGCGCACCGGCCCGCCGCCAAGGCTCGACGCGCGGTCGACGGCGATTTCCACGACGTCTCGATCCGATGCCCTGCGAAGCGCGGGAAGGAGCTGGGTCGCGACGCGTCCGATTCCCCGCGTTCGGCTTTCGAGGCCGGCGGGAGTGGCCTCGAACAGGATGGGGCGCGTCGCGGTCAGGATCAATTTCCCTTGAGCATCTTTTCGATGCGGGCGTCCTTGAGGTCGCTTTCGACCATTTCCGCGGCCATCTCCTCGACGGTGATCTTGGGCACCCAGCCCAGCTTCTGCTTGGCCTTGTCGGGTGTGCCCAGGAGAGTCTCCACTTCGGTGGGACGGAAGTAGCGGGGATCGACGGCCACGATCACCTGGCCCGTGGCCGTGTCGATGCCCTTCTCGTCCACACCGGTGCCCTCGAAGCGGATGTCGATGCCCGCGTATTTGCAGGTGAGCTGCACGAACTCGCGCACGGTGATCTGCTTGCCCGTGGCGATCACGAAGTCTTCCGCGTGATCCTGCTGCAGCATCATCCACTGCATCTCCACGTAGTCCTTGGCGTGGCCCCAGTCGCGCAAGCTGTCCATGTTGCCCAGCTTGAGGACCGTGTCGAGGCCCTCCTTGATGCGCGCGATGCCGCGCGTGATCTTGCGGGTCACGAAGGTCTCGCCGCGGCGGGGACTTTCGTGGTTGAAGAGGATGCCGTTGCAGGCGTAGATGCCGTAGGCTTCGCGGTAATTGACCGTGATCCAGTAGGCGTACAACTTGGCCACCGCGTAGGGGCTGCGCGGATAGAACGGGGTGGTCTCGCGCTGGGGGATCTCCTGCACCAGTCCGAACAGCTCGGAGGTGGAGGCCTGGTAGAAGCGCGTCTTCTTCTCGAGTTTGTTGATCCGGATGGCTTCCAGAAGCCGCAGGGTCCCGATGCCGTCCACGTCGGCGCAGTATTCGGGCTCTTCGAAGCTCACGGCCACGTGGCTCATGGCGCCCAGGTTGTAGATCTCGTCGGGCTGGATCTCGGCGATCAGGCGCACCAGGTTGGTGCTGTCCGAAAGGTCGCCGAAGTGGGCCTTGAACTTGGGGTTCTGGTAGAGGTGATCGATGCGTACGGTATTGAACGAGCTGGAGCGGCGCTTCAGGCCGTGGACCTCGTAGCCCTTCTCGAGCAGCAATTCGGCGAGGTACGAGCCGTCCTGACCCGTGACTCCGGTGATGAAGGCGACTTTGGACGACGACATGGAACTCTCCGCGGAAATGCAGGGGAGGCAGATTTGGAAGGCCTGCAACAGTAGAAAAGAGCGCGGAAGGACATCTCCTGCCGTCCGTCAGCTATCTTGCAACCGCTCGTGATCCCCACCACCATCCATTTCGTCTGGAGCGGCCAGCGCTTCCCCTCGGCCTTCGCGTTGGCGGTGCGGTCCGCGGCCGCATGCCATCCCGGCTGGAGGGTGGTCGTGCACGTGGGCGACGAACCGCGGGGAGTGCCCGCCTGGGAATCCCTGCGCGGCATCGCGGACATCCGGCCCATCGACCCGGAGGCGCTCCTGGGCGGCGTGGCGGAATTCGGCCCGCGCCTGGTCGAGCTCCACCGTGCCATCGCCCCGCAGTACCATGCCGGTCGCTCCAATCTCGTGCGCTTGGCCATCCTCGCCACCGAAGGTGGGTGGTATCTCGATTTCGACACGCTCACCGTCGGATCCTTCGCTTCCCTCTCGCGTGCCCACGACGCCGTGGTGGGCGAGGAATGGGTCTGGAAACACGACGAAGCCCGCGTGGCCGGCGGCTACCGCCTGTCCATGGTGCCTTCCAGTCTGGCCTTCGGCATTTCCTGGTTGGCGGCGCGGGCAGGACTCTCCGACCAGTCCGCGCTCGAACGTGGATTGCGTGCCGTCTGGGGCCGTCCCGAGCTGAACAACGCGGTCCTGGCCTGCGCACCCGGCAACCCCTGGTTCACCCGGCTGCTCGAGCTGGCCACCCGCCAGAATCCGTCCGTCCGTTTCGCCTTGGGTCCCGCCCTGGTCAATCTGGGCTGGCGCGAACCGGCTGGTGCCGAGTTACCCCACAGGCTTCCCCCTGCGGCCTTCTACCAGTATCCACCCAGCCAGACCAGTCGTTACTTCCGCGGGGGCCCCCTGCCCGCCGACGCCCTGGTCCTGCATTGGTGCTCGTCCAACCACCGCGACCTCCTTCCCCATCTGGACGCCGCCTGGATCGCCTCGCACGTCCACACCAGCCCCTGGGCCGCTTTCGCCCTTCCCCACCTGGAGACCTCCCCATGACCGCTCTGTTCCGTCGCTTCGCCCGCTGGTACGTCGGGATCAGTTGGGCCCGTCCCTGGACGGTGCTCGGTGTGTTCGCCCTGTTCACGGTGTTCATGGGCGCCATGAGCGCCCGGCTGGGCATCAGCACCGATCTGCGTGTCCTGCTGCCGTCCAGCACCCCGTCCGTCCAGGCGCTGGAATCCTCGGAAGAGCGTCTGGGGGCCACCGACTTCTTCACCTTGGCGTTCGAGGATTCCTCGGCCGAGAAGGTGGGGCAGTTCCAGAAGGCCATCGCCGATACCCTCGCCAGTTGGGACAAGGCCAAGTGGGTCCAGTACGATGAAGATCGCCGCTTCTTCGAGAGACACGCGCTCCTGTACCTCCCCGAAGACCAGCTCCTGAACCTGGAAGGTCGTCTCAAGGCCATCGGCAACAAGGCGCAGGGAAACCTCCTGGAAGTCGACCTGTTCGACGAGGATACGACCCCCGCCCAGCCGGCCACGCTCGAAGGTTGGCCCGAGAAGATGGCCCTCTACAAGCAGGGCATGCCCATGGACGTCGTGGACGCCCTGCTGGAGCGCATCAACAAGGAGACCGGTGACCAAGGCAACGCGGTGACCCTCGACAAGCCCGGCGCCCCCGTGGCCGACGTCGCGCCCTCGGATCCCACCCTGCCCGATTCGCTGCGCGATCGCATGATCGGTTGGCACCAGGCCAAGGGCAAGTGGGTGGGCGTGATCATCGCCCAGCTCGCCGAGCCTTCCACCGACGCCCGCTTCGCCCAGGTCGCGAAGGATCGCGGCGACTCGGCGGTCGCCGCCGTCGAACGCGCCCTCGGATACCCCATGCGCGCGGCCGTGGTGGGTGCCTATTCCGATCCTTCGTCGGAAATCGCCGAGATCAACGGCGACATGTGGGTCGCTTCCACCGTGGCCGTGACGCTCATCCTGGGGTTGTTGCTGTTCTACATGCGCCGCCCGGGGAACGTGCTGGTGGTGTTCCTGCCCCTGCTGGCGGCCATGGTCTGGATGATGGGCGCCGCCGAGCTGGTGTACGGCCGTCTCACGGTGCTCACGTCGTTCGTGTTGGCGCTGCTCTCGGGTCTGGGCATCGAATACTCCATCCATGTCTATTCGCGCTGGATGGAAGAACGGAAGAAGGGTGCCACCGCACGCGACGCCATGGAAATTTCCGTCGCGCGCACCGGGCGCTCGCTGCTGTCGGCGATGCTCGCGGCCGTCACCTGCATGATCGCCCTCCAGGTCGGGCATTTCCAAGGCTTCAAGGAGTTCGGCATCGTCGTGTCCATGGGCGTGATGTTCGCCTTCCTGGCCTCCCTCACGCTGGTGCCGCCCATCACGTTCCTCCTGCTACGCTTGGGCGCCTTCCTCGAGGTCCGCAAGCTCTCCTGGCTGACCTGGATCGCCCCGTCCGCCGACCTTGCCGAAGGCGCCGTCCTGGTTCCCTCGCTTTCCTGGTCGCGCCGGTTCATGGGCATCACCTTCGGGATCTGCGCCGCCGCCACCGTGTTCTTCCTGGTTTCGCCGAAGGTGGAATTCGAGAACGACTTCGCCAACCTCCGCAGCGGTGGTGGCAAGTTCAAATGGCTGGCCGAGAACATCGAGAAGTTGTTCACGGACGAAGCCGAATTGGCCAAGCAGAACCTGTCGCGCATCAGCTACGGCCGTGCGGTGGGCAAGGGCAAGAACACGTCGCCCTCGGTGGTTCTGGCCGAAACCGAAGACCAGATGCGGCAGGTGCACGACACCCTCGGGGCGCGATTCGGCAACGCCACGGATTCCATGCTCAAGAGCTTCGTGACCATCCAGTCGTTCGTGCCCCGGCCCGAGATCCAGGAAAAGCGCATGGAGATCATCCGCCGGGTCCAGGCCGTGCTCGACGGTCCCGAATTCGCCGACCTCGATTCGGCGGGCAAGGCCAAACTCGCTTCCCTGCGCGAATACACGCTTTGCAAGCCGTTCGGGTTCGATTCCCTGCCCGCCTACGCGCGGCGCTTCATGACGGAAAAGGACGGCACGCACGGACGTTTCGGCATGATCTACGCCGACATGCGCGAGTCGGACGCCACCGAATCCAAGAAGTTCCAGGATCGGTTCTCGCATTTCACCACCGCCACGGGCAAGGTGGTCGTGGCCTCCACGGGGTTCATCTACGCCGATGTCGTCGACATGGTGAAGAAGGACGTGGGGCGCCTCGCGCTGTTCGTCTTCGCGTTCCTGGCCATCGTCGTCTGGCTGGACACCCGCTCCTGGCGCGGTCTGGTCGTGAACATGGGCTACATCGGGCTGATTTCGGTCTGGACCTACGGTGCCATGGGCTGGTTGGGGCTGAAATTGGGTCTGTTCAACATCGTGGTGATTCCCGCGCTGCTGTCGAACACGGTCGACGCCACCATCCACCTCTACCACCGCCGCATGGAGCTGGGCGCGGGCAAGATGGGCGAGGTCCTGCACACCGCGGGTTCCTCGGTCCTGGCCGGAACGCTCACCAACTCCTTCGGCTTCCTGTCCCTGATCGTGGTCTCCCATCGGGGACTCAACACCATCGGCATGCTCGCCTGCCTGGGGTATGCGGCGGGAATCGCCACGATGTTCCTGACCATGCCCTACCTCATGGAAGTGGTCTGCCCCAAGGAGCCCCAAGCCGCACACCACGAGGATTGAGGACTCTGGCTACCTTTGGCCTGATGTCGAAGCTCCTTCCCTTCCTGCTCGTCGCCGCCGCCACCGTTTTCGGGGGCGGCGCGCTCAAGGTCAAGCCTGGCCAGAACGCTCCGCGATTCCTGCTTGTTCGCCTGGACGACGACACCAAGCGCATGGCCTTGCGCGATTTCGCCGACTCGGCCAAGCGCGCCGCCAATCCCGCGTGGGGCAAGCCCGTGGTGCTGGCGTTCTGGACCACCACCTGCGTGAACTGCCGCGCCGAAATGCCCCGACTCCAGAAATGGGCCGAGACGCGCGATGTGGCGTTCCTGCCCATGTTGGTCGAGAACGTCGATGCGGCTTCGGGCATCGCCTGGTTGGATGGCATCGGTGTCAAGGCCAGAGGCGTGCACGACCGCTACCAGGTGGCGGCCAAGAACTACGGGGTGTGTGAAGGCTCCCTGTGCACGGTGCCGGCACTCGTGGCGATCACCCCCGATGGCAAGGTGAAATTGGCCAAGTCAGGTTATGTCCCCGCCGAGCCCCTGGAGGGCGATCTGGACGCTGCCCTCGGCTTCGCCGTGGCGCAAGTCGCGCCCTTGCCACCCGCCGCGCCGGCCACCTCCGCCAAACCCGCCAAGCGGTAAAGCCGAAACCGCCCATGAAGGACGGCACTGGCGTCATTCCTGTCGCACGCGAAACCTTCCAGAAAAGGGCGGGCGATGGCGACCACGAGCGCGCCCTGCGCCTGGCCCTCGAACAGGGCCTGGAGCAGGGGCTGGTGGCTCGGGTGTCGCAGGACAACCGCATCGTGCCCCACAACTTCCTGGTCGAAGTCGACAAACTCCTGGAGTGCGGGCATCCCGGGTGCTCCGAGCCTGTTGCGGTCCGGTTGGTGCCCGGACAGGTGGTCTACCCCAAGTGGTGCGCCTTCCACAGGCCTCCCCATCGACGGAAAATGACTTCGATTCCGCCGCTGGCGGAACGCTCCTGGGAGGATTCCCTCGCCGTCGGCGGCGTGCGTCCTCCCGGTGCGCCGCGCTGAGGGAGTGAGAAAAAACCTCGGAGCGGCCGAAATCTACCGCTCGTCCTGGCGAGCGAGGCTCTGCCTCGCGCCCTTCGACCTTGCTCAGGAGAGCTCTCGAAGGGCGGGCGGGGAGGCGGTCGTGCCCAGCGTGCCGCCGCTGCCCTCCCCCTTCGATACGGCCCAAAGGGCCTCCCCTTCGACAGGCTCAGGACAGAGCTCAGGGTGAGCGGGGGGGGGGCGCCCTTCCTCAGGACGAGCGGCTTACTGGTGCATTGGTTTTTTCTCAGGCTCGGAGCGGGCGGGAAAGAACGCCTCGCGGCCCCTTTTCGCTCAGCCCTCTCCGCGTAGCGCCAGCATCAGACCTCCCGCCACGTCCAGATCCTGGCCCGTGACGTAACCTGCTTCGTCGGAAGCCAGCCACAGAACGGCGTTCACGACGTCGTTCACGCTCCCGGCACGACCCAGAGGCGCACGACGGGAAATGTCGGGAGGCAGGTCGACGGAATTCTCGAGCTGGCCGGGCGAGACCATGTTCACACGGATGCCGCGCGGCGCCAGTTCCAGCGCCAGGGAGCGCGTGAGCACCAGAAGACCGGTCTTGGAGACGGAATAGGCCGTGGCGTTGCGGGTTCCGGCCAGGGCTTGCAACCCAACGTATCCCAGAAAGACGATGGACGAACCCGTCGACATGCGCGGTACCAGGAGCCGGGAAAGCAACCACGGCGCTTCGAGATTGGTGCGCAGAACCCGCGAAAGCGTGTCTTCGTCGGTGTCCAGGGCCGATCCCTTCGGGTAGATGCCGACGTTGTGGACCAATAGGCGCAGATCGCCTTCCGGCACCGATGCCGCCAGCGCGCGGCAACCATCTGGACAGGAAATGTCGGCCAGGCTGGTGGTGGCCTCGCCTCCGCGCTCCCGGCAGGCCGCCGCCGTCGCCTCGGCGGCCGCGGCCGCCGACGGCTTGCCGTGGATCACCACGTGCCATCCGCGCGAGGCCAGCGCCAGGGCGATCTCGCGCCCGGTGCGCACGCACGAGCCGGTGACCAGAGCCACGGAGCGGGGGACGGTTGTCACGGGGCGCGGACCACGCGCACCCGGGTGTCGCGGGCCTGGGGCACCGCCGCGGGCTTGTGGACCACGATCTCGACGCGCCGTATCCGCGGCCATGTGGCCAGGACCATCGAAGCGGCCTCTTCGGCCATGGTCTCCACGAGCTGGTACTTCCGCTCGACCACCAACTCGGAGAGGACCCGTGCCACCGCCGTGTAGTCGATGGTGCCGTCCACGTGTTCGGTGGCGGCGGCCTCGGCGAAGTCGATGTCCATCGCCACGTCGAGTTCGATGGTCTGTTCCTGCACGCGTTCGTGCGGATGGATGCCCACGATGCATTCGATTCGCACGCGTTCGAGTTCGATGGTTCCGATCATGATTGCCTCCCGGAAGAACGCAGGGGAACCTACAAACTCCCCTTGGGACTAACCTGCCGGCTCGATCTCCCAGACCGAGCGGTAGATCGGGCGGCCTTCCTTGCGGTACTTGCGCTCGAAGCTGGTCATGATCCCCTCGGTGGGCTCGGCGTCGGGAACCAGCAGACGGAATCCGTCGGTGCCGCCCAGGAGGGCCTGGACGGATTCGTGGTACTCCTGGTAGTCGGTGCCCCAGTGCAGGCGCGCCCCGGGAACGGCCAGGCGGCGGATCTGCTCCAGCAGCGCAGGCTGCATGATGCGCCGCTTGCGGTAGGTCTTCTTGGGCCAGGGGTCGGGGAAGTAGATGTGGAAGGCCTGGCAGCAACCCGCGGGCATGCGGTCGCGCAGGAAGAAGTTGGCATCGCCCCACAACACCCGCACGTGTCGCAGGTGGGGACGCCGGTGGATCTTGTCGACGGCGTACCAGGCGATGGGCCGGGTCCACTCGATGCCCAGCAACGGACGCTCGGGATGGAGTTCCGCGTAGGCCGAGAGGAACGCGCCTTTGCCGGTTCCGATCTCGATCTCGATCGGGCCCGCGACCCCGAACACGGCTTCCAGATCCAGGGGATCGAAGGGGGGGGGAGACGAGACGGCGCGCAACGGGATGAAGTCGGAGTCGTGCTCGATGGCGTATTCGAGAAGGGCCGGTTGGCCCTCGATCGTGCTCAGGGCACGCCGGAGCTCGTAGTGTTCCAGGCCTTCCGGGAGGCTTGTCGCGGCGCGGGGCCGGGGGCCAGCAGGCGCGTTGGGGACTTTGGGAATGCGAATACCGTGGTCGGAGCGGCTGGCCATGAGGCTGGGAAAGATGCATCCTCAATCGGCCACGCGCATGCCCGTGGCCCCTACCGTAACCTGGCGGCGTGAGCCTCGTCAGGCCCCGGGCATTCGGGACCCTGCGGTCAAGTCGATTCTTCCGTGATGATCTCCGGACGGGGCGCCGTCGCCTGGGGAACGATCGATCCCGGCGAAGGGGGCTTCGGCCCGGATTTCCCCTCGTCCTTTCCAGCGCTGGTGCCTGAGGCCAGTTCCGCTCGGGCTTCCTGCTCCATGCGTGCGGCGGCGGCGGCGGTCTGCTGGTCGGTCGACGACGGACTCGCCGGGGCCATGGCCGCGGCCTGTACCTGGCGGGCATTGCGGATGGTTTCCTCGGGCGAACGTCCCGATCGCATCACGATCTGGACTTCACCTCCCACAGCGTACTTGCGCCCGTCCGGGCCGGTCTCGTAAGAAAGCGCGGCTCCGCCCCGGGCCATTCCGCCGGCGGCGGCGAGGTGGGCCTGTTCGTGGGCACGCACCTCCTGGTCGCGTTTCTTGAGCTCGGTGATTTGCTGTTGTTGCTCTTCGGAAAGAGGGGCGCCCGAGCTGTCCTTTTCCGTGTTCTTGCCTTGCGGCGCAGATTTTCCGGCTTCTTCCAGCGGCTTGGAGCGCTCCATGTCCTGGGGGGTGTCCGTGGCTTGGAAAGGAGGGTCACCGAGCAGGGCGAGCCGACGATCGGCATCGAGGGGAGTGCGCAACGACGCGCGGAAACTGTCCGACCGGACCAGGGGCGCGGTGCCGGTGGCGCTTTCGGCCGGCGCGCGCGGTTCCGTGCGCGTGGGTAGGGCGTAGGGGAGATCCTGGGTTGGGCCTACGGAGGGAGTCATGCCAAGTCGCATATCCTCTTATCGGCACGTACGGCACCCTGGCTGTACGGGTTTCTACCTTGGGCTCCATGGAACTGAACGCCGACGATGTCCGCAAACTCGCCCTCCTCTCGCGTCTGCATGTGCCCGAAGAAGACCTGACCAAGGTCGCAGGCCAGCTCCAGCACATCCTGGAACACATGGAGGAATTGTCCGCCTTGGATCTTTCCGATGTGCCCCCCATGATGCACCCCGACAGCAGTGCTCGTCCTCTCCGCCCCGACGTCCCCCTCGGCAGCTTGCCTCGGGAAGTGGCATTGGCGAACGCGCCCAAGGCCGTCGAAGGCTTCTTCGCGATCCCCAAGGTCATCGGCGCTGCCTGAGACCATCAGGGTGAGGGATGTCGTCTGCGTCGTTCCGGCGCGGATGGCTTCCAGTCGTTTTCCCGGCAAACCCCTGGTCGACATCGGTGGTGTGCCGCTGGTGGTCCGATCGGCCCGTCGGGCACGCCAGGCCGGTTGTTTCAGTCGCGTGGTGGTGGCCACGGAAGATCCCGAGATCGTCGCCGTGGCGAACTCCCATGGATTCGAATCCCTGCTGACCCCCACGTTTCCCACCGGAACCGACCGCGTCGCCTGGGCCGTGGAGCACTTGGGCTGCGCCTGGGCGGTGAATCTCCAAGGTGACGAGCCTTTGTTCCCTCTGGACCTGTTGTGCTCGCTCGCGGCCGCATTGCCCTCCGATCCGGAGGCGCTGTGGACCGCCGCCGACCTTGCCCTGTCGGCGGAAGACGGCCGGGACGAGGACATCGTGAAGATCCTCCTGGCACGATCCGCCGATCGGTGGTCGACCCCCGATCGGTGGTCGAGCTTGTCGAGACCCGCCGATCCTCTCGCTGCCGGTTTGGATGAGTTCGGCACCCCCGATCCGCGCGCCGACCGGCAAGCCCTGGATTTCCATCGCGTCCTCCCGGCCGATCTTGCGGGTGATCCCGCGGTGCACGTGGGAGTCTACGCGGGTTCCGCGGCGGCCTTCGCCCGGTTCGCAGGGCTGCCTCCGTCCGATCTGGAACAGACGCGGCGCATCGAGCCTCTCCGCGCTTTGGGGGCGCGAATGCGGGTTCGGGCCCTCGTGGGCAAATGGAATCGTGTCGCCGTCGATCGTGTGGAGCATATTTCCATGGTCTTGCACGTTTTGAAGCAACAAGGGGAGTAAGCGCATGCCATCCGGGAAGAATGGACATCCGACCAAATACATCGTGGTCACCGGGGGCGTTCTGTCAGGGCTCGGCAAGGGGGTTGCCGCAGCCTCCATCGGTCGTCTCCTGTGTTCCCGCATGAAGATCGTACCCGTGAAACTCGACGGGTATCTCAATACCGATCCCGGAACCATGAATCCGGTCGAACACGGCGAGGTCTTCGTGCTCGACGACGGCGGCGAAGTCGACATGGACTTCGGCCACTACGAACGCTTCCTGCCCGTGCTGGGCAAGTCGGGCTGGAACCTGACCATGGGCAAGGTCTTCCAGGAAATCCTGGAGCGCGAACGCCGTGGCGACTTCCTGGGCAAGACGGTGCAGTTCATCCCGCACGCCACGAACGTGATCAAGGAGCGCATCAACCGGATCGCGCAGGAAGAGAAAGCCGACATCCTGCTGGTCGAAATCGGCGGCACGGTGGGCGACCTCGAGAACCTCTTCTACATCGAGGCGATCCGCCAGATGCGCCACGAGGTCGGCTCCGAGAACATGCTCTTCGTGCACCTCACCTACGTGCCGGTGCCGTCGGGCGTGCGCGAGCAGAAGTCCAAGCCCACCCAGCAGGGCATCAAGCTGCTCAACGAGGCGGGCATCTACCCGGACGTCGTGATCGGCCGCTGCGAGCAGTACATCGACGAACACATCAAGGAGAAGATCGCCCTCTTCGGGAACATCGAAAAGGACTGCGTCATCTCCGGGCCCGATGTCGAAAGCGTCTACGAAATCCCGTTGGTGTACGAGAAGGAAGGCCTCTCGGGCATCATCCACAAAAAACTCGGCATCTATTCGCCGCCGGCTCTTGAAGAATGGTCGCAGTGGGTGGCGGCGGTCAAACGCAACCACAAGTCTCCCGACAAGACCGTCACCATCGCCCTGGGCGGCAAATACACCGCTCTGGAAGACAGCTACGCCAGCCTGGTCGAGTCCTTCGAACACGCCGGCGCCCATCTCGGGACACGGGTGGAGCTGAAATGGATCGAGACCACGCAGATCGAGCGGGGCGAGATCGCCGCCGCCGACGCCTTGAAGGATGTTGATGGCCTGATCATTCCCGGAGGCTTCGGCTCCCGCGGAATCGAAGGCAAGATGCAGCTCATCCGACACGCTCGCGAGTCGGGATTGCCGTTTCTGGGCATTTGCTACGGCATGCAGTTGGCCGTGGTGGAGTACGCACGCAACGTGTGCGGCCTGGAAGGCGCCAACTCCGAAGAGGTCGAATCTCCCGAACACGCGGTTCCCCACAAGGTCATCTGCTACCTGCCGGGCCAGAAGGCGATCACCCGCAAGGGCGGAACCATGCGTCTAGGCGGGCACGATGTCGAGGTCAAGAAGGGCTCGCGCGCCAGCAAGGTCTACGGCAACGCCACCCGCATCCGCGAGCGTTTCCGCCACCGCTACGAGGTCAACCCTGACTACATCGAGCGGCTGGAGTCTCACGGCATCCTCTTCTCGGGCAAGGCTCCGGGCATCCCCATCATGCAACTGGTCGAACTTCCCGATCACCCCTACTTCCTGGCATGCCAGTTCCATCCGGAGCTGACCTCCAACCTTCTGCGTCCCGCTCCGCTGTTCAAAGGACTGGTCGAGGCGGCTCTGGCCCGCCGCGAAAAGAAGTGACTTGATGGGGGGCGCGCAACAAGCGTTGTCCCCCAAGCCGCGAAATTGTGCTAGAATTGCGTCCAGACATGGAGAAATCCTCGTAACGTGTTTCACCAAGCCGAGTTGCGCTTGCTCGCTGGGGCCCTGATCCTGTTCCTTTCGGGACTGGGGTGGCGCGCCGCGCATGCTACGGCCCTCCTTCCTCCTTTGCAGGTACACGGTGAAGTCCTCGATTGGACGGAGCCAGAGTCGGTTTCCCCCGACACCATCACGCCGGTTGTTGCGGCAACGCGCCCCTCCAAGGGGCCATCTTCCACAAGTTTCGGTCCTCTTGACCCCAATACCGCCACCCGTGAGCAGCTTGAAGCACTCCCGGGAATCGGCCCCTCCCTCGCCCAGCGTATCCTCGATGCGCGTGCGGCTTCCCCCTTGCGCTCCTTGGCGGATCTCGATCGCGTGAAGGGCTTCGGCCCCGCAAAGATCGAGAAGATCCGCCACCATCTCACCTTCTGAGGCACTCATGGCGAAGAAACCCCAACTTGTCGTCGGACTGGAACTGGGCGACGATACCTGCAAGCTGGTCGCCTACCATCCCGAGTTGCGGCAGATCGAGTTCGTGGGACTGACCTGGGTGGAGCCCTCGTGGCGGGAGAGCTCCGCGGCCCTCGGGAAGGGGCTGGCGAACTGGCTTGTCGATCTCAAACTCGACAAAGGCATTCGTGCTGCATCGCTGTGTGTTCCCGGAGCGGCCAGCATGATTTCCCTGGCCGAGTTCGATCCCGCACTTCCGCTTGAAGACTCCGCCCGCTTCGAGGTCGAAACCTGGACCGGCAAACCTGCGGATGACCTGTGGGTGAACGCCATGCCGCACGGCACGGGTCCTTCCGGGCAGCCAGCGCATCTGGTGGTCGCCCATCGTCGATCCGCGGTATCCCACGCCAACTCGGTGGCCGACAACGCCAAATTGCCGTTGGTCAGCGTGGGTGTGGACATCGTCGCCGCCTACAACGCCTTCGAAGCCAATTACCCCACCTGGTCCGATCGCCTGGTCGCCATCGTACTGGCGTCGGCCCGCAACCTGCAGATACTCTGGACCAAGGATCGCATGATTCTCGGGCATGGGGTGGTGGTGCAGTCCGGATCGGAAGGTCCCGACCAGATCGCGCTCGAGGGCGGCAAGGCCCTCCGAACGGGCTTGGGGCTTCGTGCGGCCAACCCCGATCAGCTCGAAGGCGTTTTCCTGGCGGGCGACATCGCTTCGGAGGCCGGATTCGCGCCTCGATTGGGCAACGGATTGGCCAGTCAGGTTCGCCTGCTGGACGCCTTTGCCGGCATCAGTTTCCCCAGCGCGGAAGGCATGCTCGGACAGCTTGCCGAAACCGCTCCCAAGTGCGCTGTCGCCCTGGGCTTGGCCCTGGCCATCAGCGAAGGAGATCGCCCGTGATCCGCCTCAACCTGTTGCGCAACAACTTCGGCAATTCCTCGTCCAGCGCTCCGGCTCCCCAGACGCTGGACCTCGATTTCGACTCCCAGGAGAGCTTCGCGGTGCATCGCAGCCGCAAGCCGCTCTGGCTTTCGCTGGCGGCCGGCCTCGTGGTCGCCGGAGGACTCGGCGCCTGGTGGATGACCCGACAGGACGCCTCGGAAGTCCCGCCGGCCACCACGCAGGAAGCCTCCATTCCGGCGGCCACCACGCCGAAAACACCCGATCCCAAACCCGCCACCACCACCGCCCCGACGGATTCCGTCGTGCCCCCCGCCGCGGTGACGGTCGATCCCGCCGTGGCCGCGGCCGCCAAGGCGGAGTCCTTGAAGGTGGCCGCCCAGGCTCGCCAAGACTCCCTGAAGCTGGCCAAAGCATCCGAAGCGGAGCGCAAGGCTGCCGCCGCCAAGGCCCGTCAGGACTCCATCGCCCAGGCCAAGCTTGCCAAGGCCGAGGCCGAAAAGTCGCGCAAGGAGGCCTTGGCCGCTGCGGCCGCCCGCCGCGCGGATTCCATCAAGGTCGCCAAGCAACGCCGGGAAGATTCGATCCAGTTGGCGCGTCAGCGCAAGGCCGATTCCATCGCGCAAGCCAAGGAAGCCGCAGCGCAGGCCAAGGAAGCCGCCGCACGCGCCAAGGAGGCCGCATCGAAGCCCGTCGCGCAGGCCTTGCCGGTCCGCGTGGCTCCGGCGGTGACGGCTCCGCCGCTGGCGGGTGGCGTCGTGGATCTCGTTCTCGGCGAGGCGCGGCAGAACACGGGTTCGGTCGCGACATCCCCGTCGCGCTTCGAAGACCTGATTCCCACCGCGCGCGTCGCCTACCAGCGCTTCGCCTTCGAGCAGATCCTGGCCAAGCTCCGGCAAGTCACGCCCGGCAACGGCGTCGGGTACTCGCGTGTTCGGATCCTCAGTCCGGGAATCCTGGTGGTCGACGGCGAAGTCCAGTCTCCCAGCATCCTGGCCGAACTGGTCCGCGGACTCTCGGCCCAGAGCATGGTCGACACCTCCTCCACTCTGGAGACCTCCGGTCGCTTCCGGGTGGTGGCCCGGTTGCCCTTCTCCGCCTCGGCCGCCGCTGCCGCACCCCTGTCCAGCAATTGGGCAACCGACGCGCAGCGCGCCCTCGATCTTGCGTCGGCGCAAGGTTTGGTGTTCGCCAAGGCGGCGGCTCCCCAAGTCAAGCCCTCCGCGCCCTTCCGACGTGCGGCGTGGAAGTTGTCCGGCAAGGGTTCCTGGGATGGTTGCTCGCGCTGGATCGCTTCGTTGGGCGCCTCGGGCAGTCCGCTTGGCTTCACCTCCCTGGAGCTTGTCTCCGGCCCCGACGCGACACTGAAGATCCAGGCTTCGGTGATCGCCTACGGCAAGTGAAGCCCGGAGTCCGGCTTTCGGGCGGAATGTGGCGTGGGCGCAAGGTCCACGCACCTCCCGGACTTGAGCCCACCCGCCCCACTCCCTCCATCGTGAGGGAAGCCTTGTTCTCGATCCTCGGGACCGAGCTCCTGCAGGGTACGTTCTGCGACCTCTACGCCGGAACCGGAGCGGTCGCCTTCGAAGCCTTGTCGAGGGGGGCTCCCCGTGCCTGCGCCGTGGAAAAACATCCCGACGCCCTGTTGTGCCTGAAACGCTCCATGACCGATCTCCAAGCCGCCGATCGCCTCGAGATCGTACCCCAGGATGCCGCCCGATTCCGTCGGGCTCCGGTTTTCCATATCGTGTTCGCCGATCCGCCCTTCGGAGCCATTCCGGAGGGATTGCTCGAGCGCTGCCTCGAGCTGACCCGACCCGGTGGTTGGGCGGTCCTGCAATGGCCCTCGGGTCGCGCGGGTACCTGGCCTGAGGGTGTGGACGTGCGGCGCTACGGTGCTTCGCAACTGGTGATCGCGCGCAAACCGGAGGCGGTGTGATCCACGCCGTGCATCCGGGGACCTTCGATCCGCCCACTTCGGGCCATCTGGATCTGGTGCTTCGCGCACGTGCCATCTACCCTCGTGTGACGGTCCTGGTGGCACGGAACGCCCGGAAGACCACCTTGTTCTCGACCGCCGAACGTGTCGCCTTGTGGGAACAGGTCCTGGCCTTCGAAGGCATCACGGACGTGGCCGTCGAAGGCTGGGAGGGGCTCACCGTCGATTGGTGCCGCTCCCGGGGAGCTTCGGTGATGGTGCGGGGGCTGCGGCACGGAGGCGACTTCGAGAGCGAGCTTTCCATCGCCCTGATGAACCGTCGCCTCGCCCCGGAGATCGAAACGGTCTATCTTCCCACTCGGGAAAGCCATCTGGGCCTGACCTCGACGCTGGTGCGCGAGGTCGCGCGATGCGGCGGCGACGTGTCGTCCTTCGTTCCGGCCCCGGTGGTTCACGCCCTCAGACGGAAACTGTCCAATCCGGAGCCGCCCACATGATGTATCCCCAGGACCGGATGCCCGATGTCGTCAAGTGGCTCCTGCTGGCCAATGTCGCCGTGTTCGTGGCCGTATTCGGGATGCAAGCCATGGGCATCGGGCTGGGAGCCGAGATCCACCGGTGGGGTGCCCTGGTCCCCAACGCGGTCTGGGGTCAAGGCCAGGTCTGGCGGATCGCCACCTACCAGTTCCTGCACGGTGGTGTGTTCCATCTGGCATTCAACATGCTCACCCTCTGGATGTTCGGCGTGCCCCTCACGTGGCAGATGGGCGAAAAGCGGTTCCTTGCCCTCTACCTGTCTTCGGGAGTCATGGCCGGACTCGGGTCGGCTCTGTTCTACTTCGTCGGCGGGGCAGGTGGGGCGCAGATCGTGGGTGCCTCCGGGGCCCTGTTCGGGGTGCTCCTGGCCTATGCTCGCTACAACGGGGACACCCCGATGTCGGTGTTCTTTCTCTTCTTCCTGCCCGCCCGCTACGCGGTGTGGATCTTCGGGATCATGGCGTTCCTCGGGGGACTGGAAGGCGGCGGAACCGTCGCCCATCTGACGCACCTGTTCGGCTTGCTGGGGGGATGGTTGTATCTGCGCTTCGAAAGTCCCGTGGTCGAGTTGGGGGGCAAGGTCGCCGCCGCCCGCGAGCAGGCGCAAACGGTCAAGATGGTCGAAGAGCTCCAGTCCCGCGAAGAGTACTTCGATACCCGGGTCGACCCCATCCTCAAGAAGATCTCCAAACACGGCGCCAACAGCCTCACTCCGCAGGAAAAAGCCGTTTTGGAGCGCGCATCGAAGATGAGCAAGCCGTCCAACACCGTCGATTTCCGGGCATGGAAACGTGACCGGTAGGAATTGATGGCCGAACCCGTCCTAGCCGCCTGCGATCCGACGATCGCCGACAGCGACCGGTGCGAGCGCTTGGCGGAGATGGTCCGAGGGATCGAGCTCCCCGAGACCCGCAAACGGTATCTCGGGCCGCTGTTCGCCTTGCTGCAAACCGACGCTCCCGAAGGGGAGCAGGGACTGCGGACGCTTCTCTACGTGGGAACCACCTGGCGTGCCCACCTGCAGAAGGTCCGCGACCTGCGCAACCTCCATCGCATGCTGGCGCGCGCGTCGGTGGGTGTGGCCGTCCCCGAGATTTTGGCGCCGGTGCTGGAAAAGGCCGCCAGACTGGATCTGGTGGCGGTGCGAGCGGCCCTGCACGAGGCCGTCGAGACGGGCATTTTCCCGGTGCGAGCCGTCGCCTCCGTGCTGCCCCTGGAGGCCGCCTGCCTGCGGGAGCGCACGCGATGGCTGGCCGACAACGCCGACCCCTACAACATGAAGGTGATGGCGCGTCTGCTTCCTCGCCTGCGGATCTACGACGAGCTCGCCGACCGTCTGGACACCCTCGATCGGGAGAGCTCCGAGGGAACCAGCCAGGAGCCCGACCTGGGCATGATCCGTTTCCTGGGAGGAAAGGATTTCGCGCGATTGCGGGTCATCGTGACCGAGATGGGGCTGGCGCCGCTGCTGGACGTGTGGGACGTGCAACGGCGGCTCCAACTCGATCCTCCGGTCATTTCCTGTCTCATGACGCTGTCCCGCACCCTGCAGTTGCCGACGGCCTCGGCGAACTGGTTGGAGAGGGCGGCCTTCTGGATCAGCCATGTCGAGCCGGGAGGGGTCTTCCGCATCGCGTCCAAGGTTCCGCCGGCGTCCGTGCGCCTACTGGCCCGCGCCGGCATCCAATGCGGCCCGGGCGGGATCGGGTTCCGGGCCTCGGATCTCGATCTTTCCGTGCTGTTGGACGAGCACACCCTCAGCGTGGATCTCTCCGGAGGCGTTCGTCCGAAACCGCCCGACTGGAAGGGCCTGGTGCTCTCGAACATCACCCGCGAGACGCTGATCCTGTCGCTTTTGGACAACCCCAAGTGCAACCGGGTCGCGGGTCTGGTCGAGGTCGTGGTGGTCAATTGCCGGTCGGCGCAGATCCTTTGCCATATCGCGCAAAAGCGCGAACTGCACACCGGCCACCAGAACAAAGGGGTTCCGGTGGCGTTGCTGCGCAGCCGCATGAAGATCCCCATGACCCTGCTGCGGAGATTCATCCACCTGCGGTTCGTGACACGAGCCGAACTCAAGGATCTGGCGGTTCGGGCACCGCGCCCGGAAGTGGTCTCGGAGACCGCCGCCTACCTGGCCAGTATTTGATCCGAGTTGGTTCTCAGCGGTGCAGGAACCGGAAGGAACCGGCAAGGGTCAGTCCCAGCAGGGATGGGCCCACGAAGGCGAATGGTTCCACCCAACCGGGCAGGACCGCCACCCCCAGCGCGAGGCCGCCCACCGCCAGAATCTGGTAGAGACGGTGCCCGAGCGGGTGTTCGTTCTCGATCCACAAGGACGAGGCGATGGCCGAAAGGAAAAGCCCGATGCCGACGTGCATGGCCACTGCCGAGCCCAGGGCCAGGCCGGAGAGGAATGCCGCGATTCCCACCAGGAAGGGGAGGCCCACACACAGGGCCGAAACGCGTTCGGCGGTGTCCAGAAGAAGCCGGGAGTCGCGATCTTTCCACAACAAGGCATTGCCGACGCCCGGAGCCATCCAGACCCACATCACGAACAGGAAATACGCGAAGACCGCCAAGGTGGCCAGCAGCCCGAAAACGCCGCCTTTGACCCGGATCAGCAATTGGACCGCGACCAACAGGCCGACCGTCAAGGCCACTTGCCTGCCCGTGGTGAGCGTCGCCACTTTCGCCGACCACCACAGGTAGGCCCGGTAGGGGGCGTTGCGTGCCTTGAGGCTTTCCAGAAGCCCCGCCCGCGCACCGGGATGCGAGGGGTCAATCCGCAGGCTTTCCCGGAAATGCTGGCGTGCGGCTTCGTGGTCTCCAGCGCGCAGGAGTGTCCAGCCCAGCGAGGAATGCCCGTTGGCGCTGTCGGGATCGGAGGCGAGCATGCTCCGCGACGCGGAAAGGCTTCCATCGTGGTCGCCGTCGAGGGATCGGGCGACGGCCAGAAGGTGCAGCGCCTCCTCGTGGCGGGGGTCCAGAGCCAGGGCCTGGCGCACGCTTGTTTCCACCGCGCCCCAGTCCCGAGCGGCGGCGGCGCAACGCGCCACGGCCACATGGTTGGCCGCCGCGTGCGGGGCCCGCCGCAGGCCGGACATCGCCGCGTCCATGGCCGCACGTCGGTTGCCATCGGCCAGTTCGATCCGGCTCTGCAGGCGGAAGAGTTCTGCTTCGGGGCCACAAAGGGCGAACAGCCGCGAGACGGTGGCGCGCGCCTGTTTGGTCTCGCGCAGGCCCAATTGGCACATCGCCAGGGCCCGCAGATGGGGCGGATCGTCGGGGTGTTCGGCCAGGATGCGGGAGATCCAGCTCTGGGCCTGCTCCCACTCGCCGCGCTCCACCAATTGCACGGTGCGCGCCCATGCCCCCTCGGCGCTGTCCCGGCCCTGCTGGGCCATGGCCCCGGTGGGCGGGTTCAACGCCGGATGCCCAGATGTTCCAGGATGGCGTCGTACTGGCCATCCTGGTTGGCGTGCAGGGCGTAGTTGCGGGCGGTCTCGAACCAGCCTTTCGTGGAGGGCTTGGTGCGCGCCACGGCCTCCATCAGGGGAGAGGTGGACAAGGGCGCCGGCGCCGCTCCCTTGCGGACGGATTCCGACAGGATGGTGTCGCACGCGGCCTCGACCGCGGCGCGCAGGTCGGCACCGGAAAAACCGTCGGACTTGCGGGCGAGCTTGCGGAAATCGACGTCCTGGCACGGGCGGTCGCGCAGGTGGATGCGCAGGATGGCCTCGCGACCCGCCTCGTCGGGGGGCGGAGCGAACAGGATGCGGTCGAACCGGCCGGGGCGGCGGAAGGCGGGATCGAGGTGCCACGGACTGTTGGTGGCACCGAACACCAGGACGCCTTCGTTCGAGGCGGTGGAGCCGTCGAGTTCGGACAGGAATTGGTTGATCGTGGTCCGGCCCGCCGCGCCGCGCATGTCGTGCCGGTCGGCGGCCAGGGCGTCGATCTCGTCGAAGTAGAGCACGGTGGGAGCCTGTTCGCGCGCCTTGCGGAACAAGGCGTGGAGATTCTTCTCGGAATTGCCCATCCACATGTCGAGGATCTCGTGGATGCCGACTTCCATCCAGCGCGCGGAAATTTCTCCCGCGATCGCCTTGGCCAGCAGCGATTTGCCGCACCCGGGAGGCCCGTACAGCAGGATGCCCCCTCCGGCATGTCGCCCGTACTGCTTGTAGAGTTCCGGGTGCTGGAGGGGATGCAGGATCCGGCGGCGGATATCTTCCTTGACCTCGTCCAGGCCGCCGACGTCGGCGAAGGTGGTGCGCGGGCGTGATCCCACGGACCGCTCCACCTCGGCCAGGATCGAGTCGATTTCGTCCAGGGCCGGTGATGGCGGCGCCTTGCCCTCGGAGGGTCCCAGCGCCGGAACCTTAGGTGCGGTTGCGGGCGGGGGAGAAGGGGGTGTTCCGCGCAGGCGGGCGTGGAGGTCTTCGATCTGGGCTCGGCCCGGTTCCAGCCACGGATCGGCCGGAGCCAGGGCCTGCAAGGCCTCGAGAGCCCGACGGGCATTCTCGAGGTTGTAGGCCTGCAGTTCTGCCTGGGCCAGCAGTTTCAGCAGGGGAGCATTGTCGGGACTCAGGCGGGAGGCTTCCCGCAGGGCATCGAGGTCCATGGCGACAATGTAGCCCGATGGGCCACGATGCGCTGGATCAGTCGGAAATGCCGACCGCGGAGTCGATGAAGCGGTCTTCGTCCTGGTCCATCTCGGAGGGCATCGAATTGTCCGAGGTGGGGAGCCGGCGACGGGGGCGATAGTCCCGGGGATCCAGGCAGGCATCGTAGGTTTCGCGTTCGATCT
This sequence comes from Fibrobacteria bacterium, assembly GCA_035913415.1. GTDB lineage: Bacteria > Fibrobacterota > Fibrobacteria > UBA5070 > UBA5070 > UBA5070. The sequence goes on from JAMIIV010000204.1 coordinate 43,553, forward strand.
GCAGCCAGTCGGTGCGATCGATGCCTCGGAACGTGCGGCTGGCCGAGGAGTACGGATAGGCCGAGGCGATCTTGATCCAGCGGTCTTGCTCGCGAGCGACCGAGCGGATCTCGTCGGCCACTTCGGCAAAATCCTGGTCTTGTGAGAAGACCAGAGCGACATCGTACTGGCGGGAGTGGGCGCGCTGCAGGATATCCACCGCGATCTTGAGATCGACGCCTTTTTCGAGGGCGGCGGGGAGCATCTGGACGCGACCGTCCGGGGTGTGGACGGGGCGTTTGCGCATGCGCCAGCCCTTCCACCAGGTGACGACTCCCGCCCCTTCCAACGCGCGCAACTTGTTCAGCCAGAAGCGGTGCCAGTATTCGTTGTCTTCCACCGAGGGCACGGAGGTATACACGCGGACCTGTACGAGCTCCCAGTCCTGCTTCTCGCAGATGCTCTTGCTGAGGGCCAGGGGATCGTAGTCGGGATAAAACGAGCCGAATGCCTGCCGGGCGGCGTGGAACAGGCTCTGGGCATCGACAAAGGCGATGCAACGCTTCTGGGTGGGCTCCTGGGGCATAACAACGATCCCTTTACGATGTATACGCTTCGCCGGGGTGAACACCCGGCCTTCGACTCCCGATGGAAACTACGGAAACCGCACTGCTCGACAAACGTTTCGCGCCCTTGTTGGCAGGCAGAGCCGATGGACACAACCCGGTGAATCGGGTCGCGGTCCACGGGTAGGCCGGGACGGATTGCAGTAAACGTATGCAGGAATCCAAACTTGCGCTTGCCGATCGAGGGATCGGGCGTAGATTCCTCCCACGATGCGTATTCCACCCCTGCTCCGCGTTCTGTCCCTGATCCTGCCCGCCGCCGTCGTGTCTTCCGGGCAAACCCTTCCCGAGTACGAGGAATTTTCACCCGAGTGGTTCTACGAAATGGGCTTCGTCGATGCCCGCCCCTCCATCGCCAAACGTGGCATGGAGCGATTCTTCCAGCGCGACTGGGATGGAGCGGCCGGTCTGGTGGTCGGGACGGGAGTCCGCGTTTCCGACCAGAAACTCGCCCAAGGGGCTGTCGAATTGGCTCGGGGAGCCGATTTCCTGGTCGACGCGCGAGTCGATAGCGCCCGCGCAGCGCTGGCACGATGCGCCGAATACGCCGCGACGGCCTCCGACCTTGCCGAAGACACACCGCAGCTTTTGCGCTCGAGCGTGTTGCGCGCTCGTTGTCTGGCGTTGCTTCCCGATCGCGCGGGGGCCGCACGCGTGCTCGCCGGTGCCACCAAGGGAATGGACGACCCCGCCGACATCGCGGAATTCAGCTACGGTGCGGCGCGCCTGCTGGAAGACATGGGACGAACGGATTCCGCGTTGCTGCTCTACCGCCGAGCCTGGGAGGCCGGTCGGCGCGGAGCCTACGGAATTCCCGCGCTGGAGGCGCGCATTTCCGTCCTGCTGGGGCGCGGGGTGGCGGATTCTGTCTTCCCCCTCATCCAGGAGGCCGAGAACCTGTTTCCCTCCGACAGCGGTCTGCGGGTGCGCATGCGCATCGCGGACGCCCGTGCCCGCATCCTGCAGGGAGACACCATCCGCGGCGAGGTGCGCTGGAAGCAGCTCACGAACGCCTTCGTCAACAAGAGGGGCGAATTCATCCCCGACTCCACCGAGGCCGCCGAGATCTACTGGCGTCTGGGGACTCTGGCCGCCGAGCGCGCCGCTCGTTTCACCTTCCGGGATTCCACCGTGGCCGCCCGCCGCGAGGCGCATGCCCAGAGGCGTGAACTCATGGAAACCTCTTTCGGGTATTACCGCGAAGCCGTTGCCTGCTTCGCGTTTCCCTGGACCCCCCTCGCTCTGCGCGACATCGCCGGAGTCATCGAGAGGTACGCGATGGACGTGGCCTCGCAGCGCATCGACTTCAAGTCCGACACCGATCGCGTCGCGCAGGAAGTGGTGGTGCAAAAGAAGTTGCCTGGTCTCTTCCGTAGCGCCGCCGGAACCTACCGCCGCCAGATCCGACTGGCGCAGACCACCGGAGACGGCATGGGCATCGGGTTGCAGTCCGGTCGTGGTTTGGCTCGTTCGTGGTGGAATTCGGCGGTGGCACGTCGGACCGCGGCCCTGCTGTTGAAGTCGTCGCCGCGCCCTCCCGCCGACTCCGTCGGGGCTGCCTGGTACGAAACGGTGGTGGATTCGGCCGCCAAAGCCGAGATGGCGGCCTCGCAGCGTCTGGCCTCGGAAGGTCTTGCTGATCTGGCTCTGCTGGGGCAGACGCGTTGGCCGGAAGTCGACAGCCTGCGTTCCCTGCTGGGGCCAGAAGTGGCGGCTCGAATCGAAGCCGAAGCCCGGACCAAGGCCCTGGCCCAGGAGGTGGTGGGAGTGGTCGATCAAGACCGGCCCGTGACCGCGTTGCAGTGGGCCTGGAGGGGATTCGAGGCGCGGCGTCTGGCGCGCAATGCGGCCATCGATGTGCGGATCCTGAGGGCCAGGCTCGAAGGGAATTGATTTCCAGCCCCCATGGGGCTTGACAGGGGTGGGGTGTTGCCATACTTTTCTCCATCCCTACCACGGAGCCTTCGTCTAGCGGTTAGGACACCGCCCTCTCACGGCGGGTGCAGGGGTTCGATTCCCCTAGGCTCTGCTCAAGCCCACCTCGCAAGAGGTGGGCTTTTTGCATTCATGGGTGGAGGCCGAGCTTGCTGTCCGGAACTCGAGCGCATCGCCCGGTGGTTGAGCACACCGTCCGGTGGTCGAGCCTGTCGAGACCAGCCGGGTGGGTCTCGACAGCCCACCGGGGACAGGCCCGACCACCGGATTTGCCTGGCCTTCGAAGTGTGACCAATCGGCATCGGGATTGAGGGCGCAGCGCCCTCACGGCGGGAGCCCGGGATTGTCGCGGAGCCGCGTGAGTCCGAGTGTTGCCGCTGGTGTGATGGGCATTACGGCATTGGGCCCCGGGGGCGAGTTATCATTGCTCTGTCATCCACAGGAGCTTCGATGCGCATTTCCTTCCTCGGATTTCTCGCTAGCCTGAGCCTTTCGGCTCATGCCCAGATCCAGTTGTCCGGTAATGTCTACGATGTGGATGGGAAGCCGAAGGCGGGTGTGGTCATCTCGCTGGCCCAGGCGGGATTGTCGGATACCACCGACGCCGCCGGCGCCTGGAGCCTGGTTTCGGACGTGCAAAGCGCGGCGCCTCGCACGTTCGACCGTTCCCGGTGGAATGGTCGCGACCTGTCGCTGCAATTGGAGAAGACCAGCCTGGTGCGCGCCGAACTTTTCGATGCGCGGGGAATGCGGGTGGGGGAACGCTTCGAACGGCTTCTCGGGCCCGGATCCCATGCGGTTCGCCTGACCTCCCGCGAGGTCGTGGGGGGGCGCTGGTTGCGTTTGTCCGTCGACGGCCAGACACGCGTGCTTTCCGGAGCGTCGGGGCTGTCCGCATCGCCTTCGGAAGTTCCCGCTCCCCTGGCGCGTTCGGCCGAGAGCCTCGAGCGCCTGATCTACCGCTTCCAGGGACAGATCCTGACCGAAGACATCCTCTCGACCTTGATCAAGGCCGGCATCCAGAAATGGATCCAGGGCCATCTGATCAAAGGCAACGTCCTGCTCGACCCGCGGGTGAATCTGGACACCGTCTACGCCTACTTCGATGGCGGCCGCATGACCAGCGTGCGCCGGGCGCGCGTGGGATATTCGCCGGAGCTGAAGGAATTCTCGGGGATGTTCTTCACCATTCGCGACGACAACAACGGCCAGATCGCCTACCGCACGTGGATCGACGTTTTGGGCAACGGCCTGAAGAAGGTCGGTGTCTCCGATACGGTGAACTTCAATTCCGACTTCGGCCAGATCACCGTTCCCACCTTCCGTCTCGGCAACGCGATTCCCACCCCGGTCATCACCGGGGGCTCGCCCGTGGCGCGCAACGTGCCCAACACCTTCGTGGTCGATCCCCAGGACGCTGGCAAGGACATCCTCTCCATCACCTGGACCGATGGCACGGGCTGGTCCGCAACAGGCCGCACCATCCAGCGCACCTGGCCCAAGCGGGGCGAGCTGCGTCTGAAGGTCGAAGTGGTGGATGTGGAAGGCAACCGCGATTCGGCGGTGCGGCGCATCTACGTGGATACGGCGGCGCCAAAGGCGTTGGTGTGGAACTCTGATTCCGCAGGGCATCGGACGGTTTTCCTGGATGATGCGATCACCATCACGACAACAGCGGATCCTCTTGTTCACTCAAGGGTTACGCTTGATTTCGGCGATTCCGTCGATGGGATTCCGAATCTCGTGACCATGAGTTCTACCGAGGCGCTTGTTTGGAGCCACCATTGGGCCCGCACCGGGAAGCGTATTGTGCTGCGTATGCGCACAACCACGGGTGGAATTACGGTGGCAGACACCATGAAGTTTTTCGTGAAAGACTGGATGACAGATGCTCGTGATGGCAAACGATATCCGTTTATCACGGTTGGAAAACAAGTCTGGATGGCCACGAATTTGGTTTTCGATACTCTTGGTGGACTCCACTCGAGTTACAACTCGATGGGTGGAAACTCTGGTACACCGGATTCGTCCTATTTCACGGATCGAGGATACCTTTACGACTGGGTGGCAGCCACGGGCACCCCGGACAGTTGTGCTGCGGTGTCGTGTTCCTCATTGGTCGTGGCTGATTCGCGGGGAATTTGTCCTGTCGGATGGCATGTGCCGTCAAGGACCGATTGGGGAGTTCTTCGCACCTACGTGGCTTCGATCCATTCGACAGGTGCCACTTTGGACTACTCCCAAGTGGGGCACAGACTGAAGGCGGACCGAGATTGGGTCACCGGCTGGCCAGGAGAGGATGAGTTTGGTTTCGCGGCGAAGCCGACGCAATATTGGTCCCTTGATGGTGGTTATTTTGGAGGTAACGCCGGATCTGCTTCAAGCACTGCATCCAACTTCTGGATCTGGAGCGAAGGCACGGATTCGACCAGCTATTTTTCAATCATGCAAGCGACAGCGTATACAATGACGTTCACGAGTCAGACAAAAACGTCGCGGTACCCTGTGCGATGCCTCCGGAACGAATAGGGTCGAGGGCGATGATTATTGTGGATTGAATTGATCGGAGACTGGATCAAGTGCGTCTCGCTACGGGAGTTGTGGGTGCGTGTGCGCTCCGGAGAATTTCTAAGGAGATCAGCTTTCCGGTGAATCGCCGAGCAATTTCAGCGGGAGAAAACTTCGCTGTTGAGAGACAAACGACCGGACTGTCCCACTTGTTGGAATTGCAGGAGTCCCGCGTGATCCGTGTGGTGATCGGCATCACGGCAATGGTGGAGTGAGCGAGTTATCATTGCTCCTATCATCCACAGGAGCTTCGATGCGCATTTCCTTCCTCGGATTTCTCGCTAGCCTGAGCCTTTCGGCTCATGCCCAGATCCAGTTGTCCGGTAATGTCTACGATGTGGATGGGAAGCCGAAGGCGGGTGTGGTCATCTCGCTGGCCCAGGCGGGATTGTCGGATACCACCGACGCTGCCGGCGCCTGGAGCCTGGTTACGGACGTGCAAAGCGCGGCGCCTCGCACGTTCGACCGTTCCCGGTGGAATGGTCGCGACCTGTCGCTGCAATTGGAGAAGACCAGTCTGGTGCGCGCCGAGCTTTTCGATGCGCGGGGAACGCGGGTGGGGGAACGCTTCGAACGTCTACTCGGACCCGGATCCCATGCGGTTCGCCTGACCTCCCGCGAGGTCGTGGGGGGGCGCTGGTTGCGTTTGTCCATCGACGGCCAGACACGCGTGCTTTCCGGAGCCTCGGGTCTTTCCGCATCGCCTTCGGAAGTCCCCGCGCCCCTGGCGCGTTCGGCCGAGAGCCTCGAGCGCCTGATCTACCGCTTCCAGGGACAGATCCTGACCGAAGACATCCTCTCGACCTTGATCAAGGCCGGCATCCAGAAATGGATCCAGGGCCATCTGATCAAAGGCAACGTCCTGCTCGACCCGCGGGTGAATCTGGACACCGTCTACGCCT
>JAMIIV010000205.1:0-12731 GCA_035913415.1 Fibrobacteria bacterium
TGTCGAGACCCATCGCGCTGGTCTCGACAAGCTCGACCACCGATCGCCCGGGAACAAGTATGCGCCCCGAGATCGACCCAGGCGATCAGATCTCCAGGATCATGAGGGGCTTTTCGCCCAGCGGCGGTGCTCCGTCCCACAGCAGGAGAGTCACCTCGGACCGTTTGCCCTTCTCGATGGAGATGGACAATCGATCCGAGAAGCTTCGGCTGATGAAAAATCCGCGGCCGTGGTTGTCGAAGATGCCCTTGGGCAGGCCGTTGTCGTCGCGCACCAACTGGCGATGCAGCCAATGCAGGACGGTCTTGCGGTCCAGCCGACCTCCGGGGTCGGTGATGGTGATGGCGAGTTTGGTGCCGTCGTGGGCCGTTTCCAGCGACACGGCCTCGGGCTCACTCAGCACGAAGTCCCTCGACCAGGTCTCCTTGCGGTCGCCCTGTTCGTTGCGCACGCCGTAGTAGACGGCGTTGGTGAGGATCTCGTTGAGGATGGTGCAGAGGTGGATCCGGCGGCGTCCCTCGGTGAGGCCGGAGACGGCGTCGCTGATGCGTACGATGTCGGCGTGCGAGCGGACGCAGTGGCGGGTCACGCTGGTGCCGGGGTGGACGTGGCGTTCGATCCCGAAGATGCGGCGCGAAAGCAGGCTTTCGACCGTGTCGAGGATTTCGGCCAGCGGAAACGGCACCGACTTGGTGAGCACGCAGGAGAGGTCGTGGTCGAGGAAGTCCCCGATGAATTCCTCGATGGTATGGGCGGTCAGCAGGATCCGGTGCACGTGGGGGCGCAGCCGTGCCAGCTCGGACAGGAACTCGATGCCGCTGCGACGGGGCATGGAGATGTCGGACAGGACCAGGTCCCAGTCTTCCGCCAGGGCGCGTTGGAGGCCTTCTTCGCCGTCGCAGGCGACACCCGTCTGGTAGCCGGCCGCACCCAGGAATTCGGAAAGGATTTGACGGATGGCGGGTTCGTCGTCGACAATCAGGATGCGGGACATTGTTCGTCAGGATAACCTTTCCCCCCGCGTTCGGGAAGAGGGCGAACAACGTGAAATCGCTGTAGGCCAGTCCATGATTTTTGCCGGCAAATGCACGGGGCACGCAATCGGCTTGCTCCACGGCCCTGTTTGGGGCTACAATCCCTATTGTGACAAGCGCGCCCGGCATCATCACGGAATTCGAAGTGGCGGCTGGCGATGCGGGACAGAGGCTCGACCGGTATCTCCGGAAGGTTCTCCCGACCGTGCCGCTTTCCCATATCTTCCAGTTGGTGCGCAAAGGGCGCGTCCGCGTCGACGGCACCCGAGCGGAAGGTTCCCTGCGCCTGGTCGGGGGAGCCAAGATCTCCCTGGGGGTCAAGGCAGGCGAATTGCAGGCCAGCGCCCCGGTGCGGACCGGCGGAAGCAGCCTGCGCGACAAGGTCGGGGTCGTCTTCGAAGACGATGAACTCCTCGTGCTGGACAAACCCGCCGGGATGGCTGTGCACCCCGGTACCGGGACCCCTCCCGGTACCACCCTCATCGAGCGCGTCTGGCAGGATCTGGGTGGCAGCGACAGTGTCTTCCAGCCGGCGCTGGCCCACCGCCTCGATCGTGGAACTTCCGGGGTGGTGGTGGTGGCCAAGACCCGCCGCGCCCTGCTGGAGGTCCAGGAGGCCATCCAGACGGGAACCGCCACCAAGGATTACCTGGCCCTGGTCGAAGGGGTCCCTTCGCGGCCCTCGGGCGTGGTGAAGGCGCGACTGGAGCGCATCGATTCCCGCTCCGGTGGTGCCAAGTCCATCGTCGACGACGATGGCGTCGAGGCCGAGACCCACTGGAAGATTTCCCGGCGTTTTCCCGGGTACGCCCTGCTCGAGGTGCGGATCATGACGGGGCGCATGCACCAGATCCGCGCCCACCTCGCCTCCATCGGCCATCCCATCGTCTCCGACGACCGCTACGGCACCAGCATGCTGCCCGGCCTGAAGCGCCCGTTCCTCCACGCCGCCCGCCTGGCCCTGCCCGTCCACGGACGGCGGCGGGTCTTCGACGCCCCGCTTCCGCCGGAGCTGGAGGCGGTGCTGCGGCGCGTCGGCGGGGAACCGCGGGATCCAGGATGATCGAATCCCACATGGAGCATTCGCGCATGGGTGGCCGCCGGATCGTCGAACTCGCGCCCGGGCAACGCCTGGGGCGCTACGAGATCCTTGGCGAGATCGGCGCGGGCGGCATGGCCACCGTGTTCCGCGCCCGCGACCTCGAACTCGAACGCGTGGTGGCCCTGAAGGTGCTGCCCAGCCACGTCACCTTGGACGATCGCTTCGTCTCGAGGTTCCTCCACGAGGCGCGCACGGTCGCCCGCCTGTCCCACCCCGCCATCGTCCAGGTCCACGACATCGGCCAGGATCGCGGGGCGTGGTACATCTCGATGGAACTCATTCCCGGACAGAATCTGGCAGAGTACCTGCGGGAAGACACGCCCAACCTCCAGCAGTCGGTCCAGATCGCCGCCCAGATCGCCGAGGCCATCGCCTACACGCACAAACACGGCGTGATGCACCGCGACCTCAAGCCCTCCAACGTCCTGATGCGCGCCGACCAGCCCGTGGTCATCGACTTCGGACTTTCCAAGGACATCCTGCTGCGCGACGGTGCCGTGCTCACCAACGACGGCGAGATGGTCGGATCGCCCGCGTACATGTCGCCGGAACAGGCCAAAGGCGACGAGGTCGACCACGCCACCGACATCTGCGCCCTGGGGATCCTGCTCTACGAGCTGATCTCCTTCAAGAATCCCTACCTCGATCCGCGTTCCATCCACCAGACGGTCCTCAACGTCATGGCCGCCGAGCCGGTCCCGCTTCGACAGCTCTGCCCTTGGGTCGATCGCGAGCTCGATGCCGTGGTCCACAAGGCGATGGCCCGCGAACGCACGTCCCGCTACGAATCCATGGACGCGTTCGCCGCCGACCTGCGCGCCTGGCTGGCGGGGAAGCCCGTCTCGGCCCGTCCGCCCGGAATGGCCTGGCACCTGCGCCGCTTCCTGCGCGAGAAGGCGCTGGCGCTGTGGATCGCCGGCGTCACGGTGGCGTTCATGCTTTTGGGGCTGGGGTACCTGCAACTGCAGGAGAGGCTCTCGCGCACTCCTTGGACGGTCTTCACGGAAGAGACCTTCGATTCCCCGACCCCGGCCATCCACTTCGAGTCCTGGGCCATCGAAGGAACCCGAGGCAATCCCAGCCTGGTCCCTTCGAGCGACTGGAAGGTCGAAGCCGGGCGGCTGGTCGGGCGCTCCACGGGGGTTTCCTTCTGCCGGACCACCGAAGAGTTCATGGGCAACCTGCGGGTGGAGTTCGACGTCACCGGCAACGGCGGCACCAACCACGACTTCAACGTGTTCCTCTACGGCGATCGCCCCTCCAACGGCGTGCGGTTCTTCCTCGGACAGTGGGGAACGCAGCGCTCGGGCATCGAGACCTCCGACGAACGCTACCAATGGCTGCCCTCGGAAACCCCGCTGGAAGTGGGACGCACCTATCGGGTGCAGATCGAACGCGACGGCCAGCGCCTGCGCCTGTCCGTCGATGGGAAGCTCCTGGAGGAACGCATCCAGGCCCTTCCCCCCACGAAGTCTGCCGGCTACCGCCTGGGATTCTTCACCTGGAACGGCAAGGTCAGCATCGACAACATCCAGATCAGCCGCCGCACCGTGGCGCTGAAGGCCAGTCCCACCGTGGTCGCCGACGCCTTCCTCGACGAAGGCCTGCTCGATCACGCCGTGAACGCCTACAACTCGGTGGTGCAGAGTTACCCCACCCACGAAGTCGCCCAGCAGGCCCAACTGAAGTTGGGGACCATCGCGATGGTGCGCAACCAGTACAAGAGGGCGCTGGAGCTGTTCGCGGGCGTGGTGCAGGGGCCGCTTTCCAAGGACCTCCGCATGCAGGGCCTGTTCCTGCAGAGCATCGCCCTGCAAAGCGCCGGAGATCTTGTCGGCTCGCAGAAGGCCCAGGAAGAACTCGTGGAATCGGATCCCGGGCATCCTTCCAACGTGGCTCTCATCCAGAACCAGTTGGGCCGCATCGAAGGTTGCTTGGATCTCTCCACGCCCATGTTCTACGGGTGCGCTTCGGAAGGCGAGACCGTCTTCCGGTTCCTGGCCAAGATCCAGCCCGAGCGCCAGGCGTTGTTCGGCCCCGTGCATGTGCGATTCGCCGAGGCCCTGCGCCTTTGGGGCGGCATCGCCGCCGATTCCAATTTCCTGAACACGGCCTTCCAGTTCGATCAGTACTACAGCACGAGCAACCCCGAGATCGCCGCCGACCTCTGGATCATCCGCGCGCGGCACGAACGCGACCTGCGCCGCCTGGACCGGGCCACCGAGGTGTTGCGGCAGGTGGCCGAAGGCGAAGCCTTCCCCGATGCCACCAAGGGACGGGTCTCGGCCATGCTCGAACTCGGACGCACCCTTGCCTGGGATGGCAAACCTGGCGATGCCGAGCGCTGGTTCCAGAAGGTCACGCAAACCACCGGAGCCCAGGAGTCCCAGGTCGCCAAGGCCCTCCTGGAGTGGGGCGTCGCCACGGTCCTGGCCCGCCGCGACGGCAAGGCGCGGTGGCAGGAAATCCTCGATCGCAAGTCCGCGCCGTGGGTGGTGCGCCAGCAGGCGGCCTACATGCTGGGGCAACTCGACTCCGCAGGTTTCCAGGCCGCGATGGCCTCGCCCGAGGGGCTCGACCCCGACTTCTACCTGTTCCTCGGATTGGCAGCGCTCCAGCGAGGGGATTTCGCGCGCTGGCATGAAATCGTCGACGACCTCGTGCGCCGGTATCCCTATTCCAATGGCCTGTGGGACATCCGCAGGGTCGTGGAGTGGGCCGAAACCCGCACCCCTCGTCCTCAGGCGCGATTGGCACCCCGAGCGAGCGGAGCCCCGGCCGCGGGCTGAGGTGTAGCGCCGCGCGCGGGGCGCTGCGAGAGATCCATCTGTAGCGTCGACAAGGGCTTCCGAGGGAAACACTACCTTTCCTTTCCCGTCGGACCCGCACCGGTCGCGTCGGGAGGAGGCCCCCATCGATCCGATCGTGAGTCAGTTGCGCCAGGCCCTCGAGGAGCTTTCCGGCTGTCCCGTGGCCCTCGATCCGCCCTCCGACGAGCAGGTTCTCGACCGGCTTTCCGGGCGCATCGATCCCGCCCATGCCGTCGTGCTCCGCGGGCTTCTCGATTTGGGCGAGGCCCCGTCCCTGGCGCCACGTGCGGATCTTTCCGGCGTGGTTCGCACCCGCTTCGAAGCCCTGCGGACCGATGTACACGACCGCCTGCGAGCCGTCGACAACGACATCCCCCAGAGATTCTCCGCCGCCACCCTCGGCGAGCGGCTGCGCGAAACCGGATGGTACCGGGAAAGTCTCGCCGGTGGCTGGGAGACCACGGGACGGGGCAGCCGGAAAGACCTGCGTGCGGTGTTCCTGCTGGCCTGCCGCGATCTGTCCTCCGAGCTGGAGCGCATCCTGGTGCAGTGCCAGAGCCGCTGCGACCACCTCGACGACCTCGTCGCCCGCCAGTGGCTTTCGCTCGAAGGCCAGGGCAACGGCGCACGCATCCTCGCCTGCCTGACGGAAGGGCTGCGCCCGGAAGAGAGCGAGCGTCGCAAGGCCTGGCGCGTGCGGGTGCCGCTGGAAGCCGAGTCCCGTTTCTGCACGGCCCTGGCCGGGCGGTGGGAGCGACGCACCGCTGCCGACCTGCCCGGACTCCACCGTCTGGTCTCCGAGCCCTGGGGAGGCTCGCGCACCTGCGGGTTCACCGGTTTTGCCCAACGGTTCGTCCACTTCGCCCGCGCCACAAGTGATGCCATGATCTGGCATTCCACGTCGCGCTGGTCCCTCCTGCTGGGGGGGCTTCCGCAGGAAATCCTTCCCGAACCCCGTTCCCCGTCCGCGCTCGTGCCGGACGGGACTCCATCCCGCCTTCCTTCCGATCCACACGAGGTCGCCTAACCCATGAACATCCTCCCCCTCCTGCTTTCCGCGGTGGCCGTCCTGCTGGCTGCGGCCGCCCTCCTGAAGGTCCTCGGCTCGCGCGGCGCGTCCGAATCCGACGCCACCCGCTCGACCGAAGCGGCCGCCTTGCGCGCGCAGCTCGAGGCATTTTCGACCCAGATCGGGGCCCTCCACTCCACGCTCTCCGAGGTGCCCGTCGCGCTCCAGGCGATCCGGGGCGATCTGGCCCCCCTTCCCGCGACCCTCGCCACCCTTCCCGGACAGTTCGCCCGCGAGTCGGGCGCGTTGGACGTCCTGGTCGAACTGCGGGCCATCCGCGAGACCGGCACGGTGTGCGCGGAACGCTCCGCGGCCATCCGCACCGAGCTCCAGACCTCCGGTGTGGCCCGCGACGGCGGCTTCCGACGTGTGACGGAATCCGTCGCCGCGTTGCAGGCGAGCCTGGAGTCCCTGCGCACGCCCCCGGACCGCGCCGATGCGCGCGCGTCGTCCCTGGAGCCGCTGCTGCAGACCTTGTGCGACCAGGCAGAACACGAGCACGCCGCCCGAGCCGCTGTGCTGGAGCGGCTCGATGCCCTCGTCAAGGTCCCCGATCTGCTGCGTGCCCTGGAAACGTCGGTGGTCGCGCAGGATCCCTCGGCCCGCCTGGAAACGATCGCCTCGTCGCTGGCCGGTCTTCCGGAGGCCCAACGTTCCCTCGCGACGGTGGTTTCCGCCCAGGATCCCTCATCGCGACTCGAGAGCATCGCCTCGTCCCTGGCGGCTCTCCCGACCTCCCTCGGAACCCTCGTTTCCACGGTCTCCGCTTTGGATTCCGGGGCGCGACTCGACGGCATGAACGCCTCGCTGTCGGCCATTCTGGACCTCCTGCGCTCGCTCGAGACCTCCGTGCCGGCCCTGGATGTTGGGGATCGTCTCGATCGCCAGATCGCCGTGCTGCAAGACCTGCGCGGCGATCTTCTGTCCTTGGCGGGCAACCAGGCGGCCCCCGAAGGCGACGCCGACGCCGCCCGCATCCGCGACGAACGGCTGACGAAGTCGCTGGAAGACCTCGCCCTGGAGATGTCGGGTGGATGGGAAGCGCTGCGTGATGCCGTGGCCGCCTTGCCCGCCCGCACCGCCGAAGAGATTGCAGCCCGTCCCGCCCCGGCACCCGAACTGGAAGAGCTGGCCATGGCTGTTCGCGATGCCGGCGCGCTGCGGGGCGATTCGGTGCGGTCGGTCGCCGACGCCGTCGCGCGGGTGGCCGAGCGCCTGGAAGAAAGCGCCGAGAACGGGCGGGCCGCGCGCGAGGATGCCGCCTCGAGTCTGGCCGCGTCGCTGTCCACCCTCGAAGGGGTCGCCTCCGGGGTCCGCGAAGCCCTCCTGCCGTTGGGCGAAGCTCTCAAGGGGCACGGGGAATCCGTGCTCCCGGTGTTGGATGGTCTGGGCAAGGCCCAGGAGCGCTTCGAGGAGGCCGCGGTCTCCCTGCGCGCCAACCAGGTCGAATTCGCCTCCTCGGTGGGATTGTTCTCCTCGGCGGCCCAGGATCTGTCCACCGGGCTGGGGGCCTTCGCCCGCGAGGGTGGGGAAGACGAGACCCGGGATCCCGCAGCGGTGCAGCAGGCCCTCCTGGATGCCCTGGATCGCCTCCTGACCGGCTTCGCGGAATCCCTGCGCGCCACGCTGGCCGAGGCCGACTTGCGCCACCGCGAAGCTCTGGCCGAGATCGCGGCCCGGCTTCCCGGGACACCCGCGTGATCGACGAGATCGCCGCTCTCGAGGCGCGCTGGTCCGAGGTCCGAGGCCCTGGGGCCAAGGCGTTGCGGACCTGGGCGACCGCGTTGTTGCAGGCGGCGCGCACCTCGCTGGCCTGTGGGTTGTCTGCCCAGGCGAAGCTGCTATTGGATAAGGCCGCGGCGCGCCTGCCTGTGGGGAGCCAGGGCCCCCGCAAACTCGAACTCGGTGCCACCTGGAATCCGAACGGCCTGCCCGTCCGACCTTCGGCCCGACGCGAGGAAGCCCAATGGCGCCGCATCCGTTCGTTGCGCTCGGCGCGACGCCCCTACGACGGCGCCCAGCATCCGGGCCGGCACGGACTGGCCTGGGGACCGTACAACCGCGCCTCGGCGGTCGTGGAAGCCCTGGAAAACGCCGCGCGCCGCGACGCGCTCTGGGTGGACGACTTCCTCGAGCGCGAACGCGCCACCGGGGCGATCGATCGCCTCCTGGGGTGCGCGGGCTGAACGAAGCTCCCGTCCCGAGGGGGGCCGCGGGACGGTGACCGCTCCGCCGAGGGGGGCCGCCGGCGCTCCCCGGTGGTGCGGTTCCAGGCCGCGGCGCGGACTCCCGACGTCAGGTGTTGGTCGCGGCGCCGACTTCCGAACCCGTCAGCCGTTGGCCGCGGCGCGGACTCCCGAACCGGAAAACAGCCCGCCTACGCCCTGGAAGGGCTCGCGGATCTCGATGCCGCCTTTGCCGATCACGTACTCGCGGATCTGCTTGTCGTGGTCGGAGCCGCGCATCTTCAGGATCACGATCCCGCGCTTGACCTCCGACTCCAGCTCGATGTAGCGCATCAGGACCAGGGCGTCGGCGATGAAGGCGATCCGGTTCTCGGAGCGGTCCCAGCCGCCCAGCACGTGCGGATTCTCCTTGAGCAGGATGGAGGTGAGCTCCTCGCGCTTGAGAGCGTGGACAAGATCCGTCTCGATGCGCCGCAGCGTGGCGGGATCGTCGGTCAGGCGCTCGAAATGCGTCACGGAGTCGACGAGGATCCGCTTGGCGCCCATCTCCTCCACGAGTTCGGCGATGTGTCCCTCGATGTCCTGCAGGCCTTCCAGGAAGGTGATGGGGTCGGAGAACTGGATCTTCAGCAGGCCCTTGGCTTCCCAGGCGCGGAGATCCCAGCCGAGCTGCTCGGCGTTCTCGTAGTACTGCTCGGGGAATTCCTCGAAGGTGATGGCCAGGCCGGGCTCGCCGCGCAGGCAGCCTTCCACCAGGAACTGCAGCCCCAGGGTGGTCTTGCCGGTGCCGGGGGAGCCCTCGAGCACCGTGCAGTATCCCTGGACGAGTCCGCCCTGGAGCATCTGGTCGAATCCGGTGCAGCCGGTGGGTATGCGGGGAGCTGTCTCGGTCGTCATGGGATCACCTTCGTTGCGGGAGTCATCGGCAGATCTGGTGGAGTTCGAGTTCGAGCAGCCATTCGTTCTGGTAGCGGCCGCGCTTGTCCCCGGACTCGATGCGGCACAGGGCGGCGATGTCGGAAAGCCAGCGCGACGCGGAACGGCACTGGGCCGCCGCCTCGAACCCGCGCATGCGGAAGATGTATTCGTTGATGCCCAGTTCGCGCGCGGCGTCGGATGCCCGCATGCCGCGGTCCATCGCCCGGCGCAGGCGGTAGAGCTGGACAAATTCCGTCCAGGCGAACTGCGCCAGCAGGAAGGCCGGGACGGTCTCGCGCAACCGGCCCAGGGCCTTGACCATCTGGGCCGGGCGGCGTGCCGACAGGGCCGAGAGGAAATCCTGGAGGCTGGCGGGGCGGCGATCGCCGACGAGCTCCTCGACGAGCGCCGCGGTGATCTTCTGGCCCTTCTCGAGGCGACCGTCGAGCTTCTCCAGTTCGCGGTCCAGGTCGGGGAGGACTTCGCCCACCTTGCGGTAGTCGGTGGTGCCGGCGCGTTCGACCAGCGCCGCCACGGCGTCGCGTTCGATGACGCGGCCCCAGCGGGTGCGGGATCGGTTCTCGACCCAGCGGCCGAGATCCTGGAGCTTGGGGGCGGGACAGGCGGATTCCCGGCCCCGGGCCTTGATCAGCTTCATCAGCGCCTTGCCGGCCTTGCTGGTCTGGTTGGGGCCCTTGTCGCCCACCAGGAACACCGAAATGCCGCTTTCGAGGGCGCCTTCGATGGTCTGGAGCAAGACCTCGTTCACCGACGCCGAGCAGTCCTCGACTCCCTGCACGACCACCGCCCCGGATTCGCAGAACAGCGACGGGGTGAGGGCGGTGACCAGATGGCGCGGATCGGTCTCCTGGCCCTGGAACACGGTGCGGGCCAGGTTGGGGTCGGCGCCCTGGAGGGCCTTGCGCAGCTCGTCGTCCAGCACCGCCTCGCGTTCCGGGGCGTTTTCGCCGTGGATCAGGAGGAGGATGCCGGCCATGGTGTCAGCGGAAGTCGCGGATGGTCATGTTCTTGGTGCCGCGAGGGGTGGAAAACTCCACCGACTCGCCCTTGCGCTTGCCGACCAGAGCCTTGCCGATGGGGCTGTGGATGGAAATGCGGTTGCGCAGGATGTCGACATCTTCGGGACCGACGAGCTGGTACTCGATCTCCTTGCCCGTGCCGTTGTCCAACGCCGTGACGATCGCGCCGAAGATGATGGTCTCGGAACTGCCGACATCGACTTCGATGATGTGGGCCCGCGCGATCTTGTCTTCCAGCTCGGCGATCTTGTCTTCGATCTTGCCCTGCTTCTCCTTGGCGGCGTCGTACTCGGCGTTTTCGGACAGGTCGCCCTGGGCTCGCGCTTCCTGGATGGCAACGATGATGGTCGGGCGCTCCACGGTCTTGTGGTGGTGGAGGTCCGCAACAAGCTTCTCGTAGCCTTCGCGCGTGATCGGTATGGTTCCGTTGGACATGGGGGAGGAATGTACCCCTTCGCGGAGGGCCTCGCAAGCCCAGGATGGGTTATCTTTGCCCGCTATCCTGATGCCGAACGACTCCATCGCCGACTCCGGCTCCCCGCGTCCCGTCGCGTTCTTCGATTTCGACGACACTCTCGTGCACGCCGATTCCATGCTCCATTGGCAACGCTGGTACGCGCGCCGACGGAAGCTCTGGCACATCGGGCCGTGGATCTGGGGGGCCATGATCCTGCGCGCCCTGGGCAAGTCGCCCGTGTGGATGAAACGCGCCTACATGGCCACGGTCAACCGGGAGACGCCCGAGTCGCTCGAGAGTCTGGTGCGCCAGTTCAGCCGCGAGTTCCTGTCCCAGTGCGGACTGGCCGAAATGCTCGAACGGGTGTGGCTGCACCACGCCCTGGGGCACGAGATCGTGGTGGTGACGGCATCGCCGCGCTTCTATCTGGTGCATCTGCAGGATCTTCTCCCGACCCACCGCCTGGTGGCCACCGAGCTGGAATTCCAAGGGCGCCACCTCTGGAATCTTCCCGAGATCCGCGGGTACAACGTCAAGGGCCCCTTCAAGCTGGACGCCCTGCGCGAGGCAGGGTACGAACTCCCGCGCGACGCCACCTTCGCCTACAGCGACCACATCTCCGACGCACCACTGCTGGAAGCCGTCGAGCACGCCTTCGCGGTGCGGCCCGACGATCAGCTCGAGCTTCTCGCCCGTCGTCGCGGGTGGCCCATCTTCCGCCCCCTCGACCCCTGGGGCGAAGAAAAGACCAGTCTGGCCAAGGCGCTGTGGATGGCCTTCGGACCGCTCGGGCCGCGTTGGCCCCACATGGGGCTGCCGCAGGGCAAGGTGCGCAAGCGGCTCTGGAAACGCTGGCGGCTCCAACTGCTGGAAGCCTGGCGCGAAGCCGGGCGCGACAACCACGAAAAATTCGGTGAACACTGCCGTGCCCTGGAGCGAGCCTCCACCCGATTGAAGGGCGCTGCGCCCCGTCTGGCGCGGGCGCTGGTGCAAAAACCTCTCATCAACCTGGGCCACCCCGCCCAACCGGGCATGGACCGGCTGTGGGGCACGGGCCAGAGCGTGGGACTGCCTCCCGCCGATCTCGATGTTCTCCAGCGCATGGCCTACCAGGCACCCGAGTGCGAGTCGGTGCGGTTGGTCCCGGCCCCGGTCTGGTCGGACGGATTGTTCCAGGTCTACCGCCTGGAGCGCCCCAGCGGGTCCGATCGCATCCTGAAGCTGCTGCTTCCCGGTGCCATCGAAGCCGTTGCGCATGATCTGGCCTCGTCCGACGTCCGAAGCTCCGAATCCATCGATCCTCTCCTGCGCAGGGCGTGGGACGGATTGATGTCCGAACTTCGGTACAGCCTGCCCCTGGAGATCGATCTTCCGCGCGAGCTTGCGATCGGCGAACGCCTCCGGCAGATCTTCCCCGACCGTTCGGAAGGCATCTGGATTCCCCAGTCCTTTGGTGTGCGCGAAGGCGACCTGCAGGGCATCGTCCTCGAAGCCGCCGATGGCTTCGTGCTGTCGTCCTATTTCGCCTATCTGCGGGAAACCCGCCGTCTTCGCGATCCCAAAGCCGATCCCACCCCCGACTACCGGGCGTTCGCGGCGCTGATCGCCACCGCAGGGCCCCTGCCGCAAGCCCGGGATCTCGGAGCCCGGCTCTGGAAGCTCCTTTCCGGCGCCTGGAACCAGGGAGCCGTCTGGCTCACCCTGACCGGGGCCGAGGATGTCAGCGTCCTGCCCTCGCGCGGCGATGGCTGGCTGCTGGCGATGTCCGATTTCGCCGGAGCCGTGGAATTCCCCGAGTGGTGCGCCCACGCCCTGCGGGAATGGGACGTGGTGTGCCCCGAAGGTTCCGACGAGCTTGTGGAACTCTGTCGTGCCATGGGATGGGAAGACAACCAGTTGCAGGTCTGGAAGGGCCGCCATCGCGATCTGGTCGAGATGGTCTGGCACCCTTTGCTGCGCGGCAACGACGTACAAGGCTTCGCTTTCGAGGACTGGCGCCTGGACGGGCGGCTGTCGGCTCTCTTGGGGCCGGGACACAAGCAGGAGAACTGGCCCATCCCCGACCCCTGCCGACGCGTGTTCCGCACCCTCTGGTGGCTGCGACGCGGCCTGGCA
>JAMIIV010000206.1:0-29452 GCA_035913415.1 Fibrobacteria bacterium
ACCCACCGCGCTGGTCTCGACAAGCTCGACCACCGGGCTGTGCGTTCGACCACCGGTTGGCACGCTCGACCACCGATGTGGATGCTACCGGGCGACCACCAGGGTGCGCGACAGGGCGGGTTTGCCTTCAGAGCGGGCCACCAGCAGGTAGGCGCCACGATCGAGACGGATTCTGACCGTGGGGGACGGGGCCAGGGTGGCGACCCGTGTGCCGTCGTGGGTGCGGACCTCCAGCGCCGTGTAGCCCTCCAGGCCGCGGAGGGAAAGCAAGCCCTGGTGGTAACGGGCGGAGAACGACCTGGCCTGGGGTGGTCGATTCCCAACCGAAGCACTCCCCCCATCACCGAACTCCAGAACGATGTCATCGATCACCAGGGTGGTGGGACCGGCTACCGGGGCGGTCCAGGCGGTGGCGCTCTTCCAGGTGGGATCGATGGCGAATTGGAGGTACCGGACAGACATCGCCACGTTGCGTTTCGGATCGTTGTACAGAGAATCCGAAGGATCCATGATGATGGACGCTTCGTGACTGACGGGATCAGGCTCCCCTTCCATCCATGGGATTGGCCAGGATATCGCCGGAGTGGGCTGCAGAGGGATGCTCTTGAGGGAGAAGGCGGTGGTCACCTTGATCGGAGCCGTCTCCACGCCCCCCTCTTGCGCGTAGGCGTCGGACCCGAGGGAAACGTTCACGTTGTAGGCTCCTGAGCCCTTGATCCGAAAGGTGATGGCCGTGGCCTGGCGAATGTCCACCGGAGCCCACAGGTTGTTCAAGGGAATCTTGACGCCCGCTTTGACGGAATAGTCCTTGGCGGAATCCGCGGCCAGGGTGGTGGTCAGGGTGAGAGCACCATCCTCGCCCACGGAAAGCCCGCGGGAAGATGCCGGGTTCGCGAACGCCTCGATGCCGTAGTGTTCCCTGACCGCGGCGGAATCCACGGCGGGGACATCGAAGGTGCCCAGGATGTAGTTGCTTCCCGAAGACGGCAGGGAGAGCATGGCGGTCAACAAGGCGGCAATCAGGGAGCTTGACATGGTACCTCCGAAACGGGGTTCGGGAACTGAGGGGGATAACGAGGATGCGCTCGGAAAGATTGTCGAATTCCGACGCCAACGGGTTCACCAATCTGCGCAACTCCTGGTCGAGGAGGCCTGAGGATCTGCCCGGCCGGGATTGGACGATCCTCCGGTGGTCGAGCCTGTCCGATCGCCGAGCTGTTCGGTGGTCGAGCTTGTCGAGACCCACCGCGCTGGTCTCGACAGGCTCGACAACCGGGCGGTCAGCTCGACCACCCAACCGGGTCGACCAATGATGTGGTTGTTATCGTGCGACCGCCAGGGTGCGCGACAGGGCGGCTTTGCCCGGTCCGCGGGCCACCAGCAGGTAGGCGCCGCGATCGAGACGGATTCTGACCGAAGCGGAGGGGGCCAGGGTCGCGATGTTTGCGCCAGCCAGGGTGCGGACTTCCAGGGAAGCGTAACCCTCCAGGCCACGGAGGGAGAGCGAGCCGTCGTGGTAACGGGCGGCGAAGGAGGGGGCATGCGCAACACGGGGACCAACCCCGGCGGCGGGCAGTTGTGAGAAACCGTAGAAGGTGACGGGCCTGACCATGAATCCCTGGTTGGCCACGGAGTTGACCTTGCCGGTCTGGTCGGCGATCTTGATCTCCCACGACAGCTTGGTCACATCTTCCGGTGTGAAGAGAGTGAAGTCGGGTTTGGGGAGCATCCAACCGGGCATCTTGAGATACTCGATGTCGACGCAGATGTCGGAGCCGGCGATGACCTGCGAAGCGGGAATGACGGCAAAGTGCGTGGCGGAGTCTCCCACGGAGACCTTCGAGACCTTGAGGAGGACCGCTCCCACTTGGTCCTTGTCCAGGGTGCTCCCAGGAGCCAAGGAGATCGCGAATCCGATGCCCGCCAGTCCTGTCAGGTTCATGCTCGCCCCTTCGGGCGCGCCAGTTCCGATACCCGCGAACCCACCATAGATGCTGGTGTCGGGCCGTTCCAGATTCGCGACCATGGTCGCGGCCGCCTGGGCCGTGTCCACCCGCCATTGGGTCCAACCTTCGGGGAGAATCAGGGCTGAGGTCCCTTTGGCCAGACCGGAGGCATTGTTGTCCGTGTACGCGAACCAATCTCCCCCCGCCGCGTTCTTCCCGGTCTTGTTCGTGGAGAAGACCATGGATGGGAGTCCTGCGGCGCACGACACGCCCATTAGAGGAAAGTCATCGCCCATATCCACCACCACGATATCATCCACCGTCAGCGTGGTCACACCAGCGTCAGGCGCACTCCAGGTAGAGGCGCTCTTCCAGGTCGGGTCGATGGCGAATTGCACGTACTTCACCGACATCGCCACATTGAGGGAGTCGTTGTTGTACTTGGGGTCCGTGGGATCCATAATGACCGAAGCCGCTGTGCCACCGGGAAAGCGATCCTCGTCTTCCATCCAGGAGAGCCAGGCCAGGGCCGGGGTGGGCTGCAAGGCGATGGTCTTGGCTGCCCAGGCGGTGGTGACCTTGACCGGAGCGACCATGACCACGCCTTCCTTGCCGTTGGGGTAGGCGTCGGAACCCAAGGAGACGTTGAGATTGTAGGCCCCCGAGCCTTTGATCCGGAAGGTGATTGCCGTCGACATCCGAATGTCCACCGGAACCCACAGGTTGTTCAACGGGACGAGAATGCCCGCTTGGGCCGAATAGTCCTTGCCGGCATCCGCAGCCAGGGTGGTGGACAGAGTGAGCGCGCCATCGCTGACCGACAGCGAGCGGGGCGACGCGGGATTTGAATACCCCTCGGCGGCGTAGATCTTGCGGACCGCGGCCGAATCCGTGGCGGAGACATCGAAGGTGCCGAGCACCAGGTCGGCCGAAGCGGTGCCTGCCAGTAGGGCCGGTAGCAGGAATCGAAAGAGGGTGCCTGACATGGGAAACCTCCGAAACAGGGTTCGGGTCTGAGGGGGGACGGCGAGGAGGCGCTCGAAGGGTAGGTCGAATTCTGCCCGGAACGGGTTCACGTTTTCCGCAAGGATTATGCTCCAAACTGGAGTAATTCCCTCTGGGAGCTAGAGGGATCCGATACCCAGCGGTGGAGCTTGCATTCCAGTGGCTGCAAATCCCTTCCGGTGGTCGAGTTTGTCGAGACCCACCCGGCTGGTCTCGACAGGCTCGACCACCGGGAATTCGCTCGACCACCGAAACAAGCTCGACCACCGCACGGCGAACTCGACGACCGATCGGAAGCAACGCCCCCTGAGTGCATCAATTCGACTTCAGGTTCAGCGCGCGACCGCCAGGGTGCGCGACAGGGTCGGTTTGCCCTCACCGTGGGCCACCAGGAGGTACGCGCCGCGGTCCAGACGAATTTTGACGGCGCCGACGACAGGCAGGGTGGAGACGCGCCCGCCGGAGAGGGAGCGCACCTCCAGGGAGGCGTAGCCGTCCAGGCCTCGCAGGGAGAGCATTCCCTCCTGGTAACGGGCAGCAAAAGAGGGTCTGTGCGCGGCGCGCGGGCCCACGCCGGCGGCGGGCAGTTGCGAGAAGCCGTGGAAGGTGACCGGCCCGACTTGGAAGCCCTGGTTGGGAACCGACGTCACGGCGCCGGTCTGATCTTCCATTCTGATCTCCCACGAGAGCTTCGTGACATCGTTCGGCTCGAATATCGTGTACTCCGGTTTGCCCCACATCCAGTTCGGCATCCGGAGGAAGTTGATGTCGATGCACAAGTCGGCGGAAGTCGCCGCGAACCGCGATGTCGGGATCACGACTTCATGCGTGGCCGAATCCCCCACAGAAGCCTTCGAGACCTTGAAGTGCACCCCGGCGACCTTGGCGGCATCGAGAGGGTTGCCATCTAGAGAGGCGAGCGAGAAGCTGATCGCCTGCAAGCCGATCAGGTTCATGACCTGTCCATCGCCCCCCCCCATTCCGACACCCGCGAAGCCACCGTAGACGCTGCTCGCCGGCCGGGAAAGGTTCGCCACCAGCTTCGCGGCTGCCAGGGCCGTGTCGACACGCCACTGCGTCCAGCCTTCGGGGAGGATCAGCGAGGAATTTCCCTTCGCTTGATCGGATGCGTTGCTGTCCGTGTACGCGAACCAGTGACCTCCGGCGGCATTCCTTTGGGTCGTGTTCGAAGCGAAGGTCATTTTAGGCAATCCGAGGGAGCAGGCGTCCCGCGGATCGGTTGGGCAAAGGATGCCATACGCGAAACCGCAAGGCGTCGGCAACCCCTGGATCGCGATGTCGTCGACCGACAGCGTGGTCGCGCCGGCGACGGGCGCGCTCCAGGTGGAGTCGTTCTTCCAGGTGGGATCGATCGCGAACTGGAGATACCACACTCTGATGGCCACGTTGCGCGTGGAGTCGTTGTAGGCGGGATCCGTGGGATCCATGATGATCGATGCCTGGGTGCCGTTGGGGAAACGAGCGACATCTTCCATCCAGGCCAGCCAGGACAGAGCCGGGGTGGGCGTCAGGGGGATGGTCACATTGGTCCAGGTGGTGGCGACCTTGACCGGAGCCACCATCACCACGCCATCATCGGCGTTGACGTAGGTGTCGGAACCGAGCGAGAAATTGACGTTGTACGCGCTCGATCCCTTGATGCGGAAGGTGATGGCCGTGGCCTGGCGGATGTCGATTGGGTACCACAAGTGGTTCATGGGCACCTGGAAGCCTGCGCTCGCCGCATACTTGGTCCCGGGGGGATTGGCCAACGTGGTCGTCAGGGTGAGCGCTCCGTCTGCGGCCGACAAACCATGGGGAGAGGCGGAGTTCGAAAACGCGATCGTGCTGTAGAACTTCTTGACCGCGGTGGAGTCCGCAGCGGGCGTGTCGTACGTGCCCAGCACCGTGGTGCTGCCGGAAGACGGAGTAGACAAGAGGACGGGGACCAGAAGAGCAAGCAAGGGACTGACCACGGGGCGTCTCCGAAAGGGAGTTCGGGAAAAGGGGCGAAGCGAGGAATCGCTCGAAGAGTAGGTCGAATTTTGCCAGCAATCGAGCCCCGTCCCGGTCTGGGACAAGGCTCCGAAGCTCGGCCGAAGCGCTCCGAGGGGCGCTCGGGAGATCTTACTTGGCGACCGCCAGGGTGCGCGACAGGG
Source organism: Fibrobacteria bacterium (assembly GCA_035913415.1). Taxonomy (GTDB): domain Bacteria; phylum Fibrobacterota; class Fibrobacteria; order UBA5070; family UBA5070; genus UBA5070. The sequence continues at coordinate 5,111 of JAMIIV010000206.1, forward strand.
TCGGTTTGCCCTCACCGTGGGCCACCAAGAGGTACGCGCCGCGGTCCAGACGGATTTTGACGACACCGACGGCAGGCAGGGTGGCGATGCGCGCGCCGGAGAGGGAGCGCACCTCCAGTGAGGCGTAGCCGTCCAGGCCCTGCAACACGAGAGCACCATCGAGATAGCGGGCGGCGAAGAATGGTGCGTGGGTGGCGCGCGGGCCCACGCTGGCGGCGGGCAGTTGCGAGAAGCCGTAGAACGTCACCGGCCCGACCATGAAGCCCTGGTTGAGGACCGAATTGACCTTTCCGGTCTGGTCGGCGATCTTGATCTCCCACGAGAGCTTCGTCACGTCTTCCGGGGTGAAGAGCGCCCACTCCGGCTTGCCGTACATCCAGCCAGGCATCTTGAGGTAGTCGCTGTCGATGCAGATGTCGCTGCCGGCGATGATCTGGGAAGCTGGGATGACCACTTCGTGGGTGGCGGAATCTCCCACGGAAGCCTTCGAGACCTTGAAGGTGACGCCCCCGACTTTGGCCGCATCCATCGTACTGCCCTCCGGAACGGCGATCGCAAATCCGATCCCCACCAATCCCGTCAGATTCATGCTCTCCCCTTCGGGTGCCCCCGTTCCGACACCCGCGAAACCGGCGTAGATGTTTGTCGCGGGTCGCTCCAGATTCGCGACCAGCTTCGCGGCCGCCAAAGCCGTGTCGACACGCCATTTGGTCCAACCTTCGGGCAGCACCAGAGAGGATTTCCCCTTGGCCAGACCGGAAGCGCTGCTGTCCGTGTACGCAAACCAGGAGCCTCCAGCGGCATTGGCCTGGGTCTTGTTCGATGCGAAGGTCATCGAAGGCAGTCCACTCGTGCAAGAGAGTCCTGGAGGTAGCGGGCAGGCATAGCCGTACGCCATCCCGCAAGGCCTCGACAGCCCCTCGATCACGATGTCGTCCACCGACAATGTGGTCGCTCCGGCGACGGGCGCGCTCCAGGTGGAATCGGTCTTCCAGGTGGGGTCGATGGCGAACTGGAGGTACTGCACCGACATCGCCACGTTGCGGGATTCGTCGCCGTAGTTGGGATCGATTTGATCCATGATGATGGACGCCGCGGTGCCCCCGGGGAAACGCTCTTCGTCTTCCATCCAGGAAAGCCAGGCCAGCGCCGGGGTGGGCTGCAGGGCGATGGTCTTGACCGCCCAGGTGGTGGTGACCTTGAGCGGAGCCACCATCACCACGCCATCCTTGCCGTTGGGGTAGGCGTCGGAACCCAGGGAAAAGTTCACGTTGTATGCCCCGGAGCCCTTGATACGGAAGGAGATGGACGTGGCCGTTCGAATGTCGACCGGAGCCCACAGGTTGTTCAGCGGCACCAGGATTCCCGCCTGGGCCGAATACTGGCCGTCCGGCTCGTTGGCCAGCGTGGTCGTCAGGGTGAGCGCGCCATCGACGGCCGACAACCCGCGAGGGGAGGCGGAGTTCGAAAACGCGTCCGCACTGTAGGTCTTCTTGACCGCGGCGGAATCGGCGGCGGGGGCGTCGAACGTGCCCACGACGTGGGCTCCGCCGGAGGAGGGCGTGGACAACAGCGCAGGAACCAGCAGAGCGAGCAGAGGACTGAGCATGGGGCGTCTCCGAAGGGGAGTTCGGGAAATGGGGCGAAGCGCAGGGGCGCTCGAAGAGTAAGTCGAATTCTGTCGAGGACGGGTTCACGATTTTCCGCAAGCCACAACGCCCAACTTGCCCGCAGGAAAGGATTCCGCCAGACACAAAAGAGCCCCATCCCCAAAAGGGACGAGGCTCCGAATCTCACCAATCACGCTCCGAGGAGCGTGGTCAGGATCTTACTTGGCGACTGCGAGAGTGCGCGAGAGGGTCTTCTTGCCTTCGCCGCGAGCGACCAGCATGTAGGCGCCGCGATCCAGACGGATCTTGGTGGCCGAGCCAGCCTTGAACGAAGCGACGCGAGCGCCGGAGAGCGAGATCACGTCGACGGTCTTGTAGCCTTCGAGGCCCTTGACCGACAGGATGCTGTTGGCGTAGGAGGCCGAGAAGGAAGCGCGGACAGCGTGTCCCTTAACCGAAATGGGGCAATCGACACCAGGGGTGCAGGGCACCAGCGGGGTGGGGTCGGGGATGGCGGCCAGACCGTGGAACTTGATCTCACCGATCATGAAGCCCTGGTTGAGAGCGGAAGTGACCTTGCCGGTCTGGTCTTCGAGCTTGACTTCCCAGTTGAACTTGTTCACGTCTTCGGGGGTGAAGTCCTTGAAGCCGTCCTTGTCGTTCATCCAAGCGGGCATCTTGAGATCTTCGACGTCGACACAGATGTCGGTGCCGGCGATGACCTGGGAAGCGGGGATGACCACTTCGTGGGTGGCGGAGTCACCAACGGACAGCTTGCCGACCTTGAAGTGCACGCCGCCGACCAGATCCTTGTCGAGAGCAGCTCCCTCGGGCACGGCGATGGAGAAACCGATGCCGGCCAGGCCGGTGAGATCGAGGTAGGTCTCGTCGGGCGCGTTGGAACCGACGTCGGCGAAACCGGCGTAGAGGTTGGTCGCGGCGCGGGTCAGGTTGGCGACGAGCTTGACGGCTCCGAGAGCGGTGTCAACCTTCCACTTCTTCCATTCGGCAGGCAGCACGATGGAAGAGGTGCCCTGGGCCAGGCCAGCGGCTCCGGTGTCGGTGAAGGCGTACCAGTAACCACCAGCAGCGTTCATCAGTTCCTTGTTGGACGAGAACACGGCGGAGGGCAGGCCTTGGGAGCAACTCTTGCCGAGGACGGGGGGGTGCTTGTCCATACCGACCATGACGATGTCGTCGACGGACAGCGTGGTGACGCCCGCAGCAGGTGCGGTCCATGCGGTCGCGCCCTTCCAGGTGGGGTCGATGTTGAACTGGACCTGCTTGATGGTCATCGCCACGTTCACGGCTTTATCGGCGTAGGCGGGGTCGGCGGGGTCCATGATGATGGAGGCAGCGGTGCCGCCGGGGAAGCGATCTTCGTCTTCCATCCAGGAGAGCCAGGCCAGAGCCGGGGTGGGCTGCAGAGCGATGGTCTTTTCCGCCCAAGCGGTGGTGACCTTGACCGGAGCGACCATCACGACGCCGTCATCGGCGTTGGGGTAGGTGTCAGAGCCGAGGGCGAAGTTGACGTTGTACGCGCCCGAACCCTTGATGCGGAACGAAACGGCGGTGGCCGTGCGGATGTCCGTCGGGGCCCAGAGGTTGTTCAACGGGACCAGGATACCGGCGTTGGCCGAGTAGTCCTTGCCGGCGTCAGCAGCCAGGGTGACGGTGAGGGTGAGGGCGCCGTCGGCACCAACAGCCAGGCCACGCTTGGAGGCGGTGTTGGAGAACGCGTCAGCGCTGTAGGTCTTCTTGACCGCAACGGAGTCCGCGGCGGGGGTGTCGAACGTGCCGAGCACGAGATCGGCCGAGGCGGTAGCAGCCAGAAGGGCCACGCCAGCCAGGGAGAGAGCAAGCTTGCTCATAGGATACTCCTGAACGATGTGAGAGGGACTTGGGAGGAGTGAGTAGCCGGAAAGTAGAGCACCTTATCCGGAAAGACAAGGCGTTTCTAGGGTGTTGGTCGCGACAAGGCGCGCCAAGGTTCACAACCGCAACGATTTACTTCACGCGCTCCACGTACGACCCGTCGCGGGTGTCGATCTTGATCTTCTCGCCGTTTTCCACGAACAAGGGAACCGCGATCTCGGCTCCGGTTTCCAGGGTGGCGGGCTTGAAGGGGGTGTTGGTGGTGTCGCCCTTGAGGCCGGGCTCACAATAGGTGATGAGCAGTTCCACGAAGGTGGGAGGGGTGACGCCGATGGGCTTGCCATTGAACATCATCACCGAGCAGACCATCTCGGGCAGCAGGAAGCGCTCGGCGCCGTCCATCTGATCCTTGCTGAGGTCCAGCTCCTCGAAGCTTTCCTGGTTCATGAAATGCCAGGTGGAGCCGTCGGCATACAGGAACTGGATGGGGAATTCTTCCACCAGGGCCTCTTCGAGGGACTCGCCGGACTTGAAGGTGCGCTCGAGCTGGCGGCCGTCCAGGAGGGACTTCAGGCGGCAGCGGAGGAACGCCTGGCCCTTGCCGGGCTTGACGAAGTCGACTTCAACGAAGACGTAGGGCACGCCTTCGATCTGGACGCGCATGCGCTTCTTCCACAGGTTGGACGGAATCATACCCATTGGACGGTTCTCCTGAAAGGAACGGACGGAACACGGAACGAAGAGCGGGGAATGTAATTCCCGGACCGCCCCCCGGGAACCCGCCGGAACCCTCCAGGAGGGAAACCAGCCCCGGTCCCGTACCGGATCGCAACAGAAATGCCACGTCGCTTTCGGCTCCAGGAGCTATTTTGGCGCCCCAAATGATTGAATCCAGCAAAATCCGCAACGTCGCCATCATCGCGCACGTCGACCACGGGAAGACCACCCTCGTCGACCAGCTCCTCCGCCAGGGTGGAGCTTTCCGCGAAAACCAGGAAGTCGCCGAACGGGTGATGGACAACAACGATCTCGAGCGGGAGCGTGGCATCACGATCCTCTCGAAGAACACGTCCATCAGCTACAAGGGCCACTTCATCAACATCGTGGACACGCCCGGACACGCCGACTTCGGCGGCCAGGTCGAGCGCGTGCTGTCCACCGTCGACGGCGTGCTGCTGGTCGTGGACGCCTTCGACGGCCCCATGGCGCAGACACGATTTGTCCTGCAGAAGGCCCTCGAGCTGAACCTGCAACCCATCGTGGTGGTCAACAAGATCGATCGCGACGGTTGCGATCCGCACGGCTCGCTGGACAAGGTCTTCGACCTGTTCGTGGAACTGGGCGCCACCGACAAGCAGCTCGACTTCCCCCACATCTTCGCGGCCGCCCGCAACGGCACCTGCCGCAAGGAGATGGATCACGAGGACTCCGACTTCACGCCGCTCTTCGACATGATCGTCGAGAAGATCCCGCACCCCACCGGCGAAGCCGACGCGCCCTTCTCGATGCTGATCAGTTCGCTGGACTACTCGGAATTCCTGGGTCGTCTGGCCATCGGGCGCCTCAAGCAGGGCACCCTGAAGGTGAACCAGACGGTGGGACTCTCCCAGCCCGACGGCACCGTGAAGCGCACGCGCATCACCAAGATCTACGCCTACCTGGGCCTGAAGCTCACGGAAATGCCCGACGTGGGCCCCGGCCAGATCGTGCAGTTGGCCGGCGTGCAGGATTTCCAACTCGGCGACACCGTGACGGATCCCGACAACCCCGTGGTCCAGCCGCGCATCACCGTGGATCCTCCCACGATCAGCATGATCTTCCAGGTCAACGACTCGCCCTTCTGCGGACGCGAAGGCAAGTTCGTCACCAGCACCCAGATCGGCGATCGCCTCCGCCGCGAGCAGCTCGGCGACGTGGCCCTGCATGTCACGCAGCAGACCGATCCTTCCAAGTTCCTCGTGGCGGGTCGCGGCGTGCTGCACCTGTCCATCCTGATCGAGAAGATGCGTCGCGAAGGCTTCGAATTCGCGGTCGGTCGGCCCCAGGTGGTGCTCAAGAACATCGACGGCGTCACCTGCGAGCCCATCGAGATCTTCACCGTCGACGTGCCCACCGAGCACCAGGGCCCCGTGATCCAGGAGCTGGGCAGTCGCCGCGGCGACATGGTCCACCTGGAATCGCATGGCAACGCCACCAACGTGGTGTACCACATTCCGTCGCGCGGTCTGATCGGCCTGCGTTCCAAGCTGCTCTCGCTCACCCGCGGCTACGCGGTCATGCAGACGCTCTTCAAGGGCTACGAGCCCATCAAGGGCGAAATCGCCGAGCGCAAGGAAGGCGCCCTCATCTCGAAGGAAGAGGGCGAGACCACCGGCTTCTCGATGTTCAAGATGCAGGATCGCGGCACCCTGTTCATCCATCCGGGCACCCCCGTGTACACCGGCATGATCCTGGGTGAACACTGCCGCGAAGACGACCTCATCGTGAATCTGGTCAAGGGCAAGCAGCTCACGAACATGCGCACGACGGCCACGGACGAAAACATCGTCCTGACGCCCCCTCGCCCCATGACGCTGGAAGACGCGATCAGTTGGATCAACACCGACGAACTCGTCGAGATGACTCCCGAATCGATCCGCATCCGCAAGATGTACCTGGACGAGAACGAACGCAAGCGCATGTCGCGCGGTCGGGTCATCGAGGAATAATCGCTAGCGCGACATCGGCGCGCGCAGGGCTCCATTCCGCAAGGCGAGGAGCCCGAAGGCGTGCGAAGCGCATGTCGCGTCGCGCCACCATCGAGTACTGATCCGGTATCGGATTCGGACAACGGATGGAACGGCCCGGGCTCTGCCTGGGCCGTTTTTCGTTGGCCTCCGTGCTACATTGACCTTCATGCGCGTCCTCCCGGTGATCGTCGCCATGTTCCTGGCGGGCTCTGGCCCTGTGGCCGGGGCTCAGGCCATCCGTCTCCAGGCCCCGCCCGGCGATACCGTGCTGGGCATCGTCACGGCCACGGTGGCATCCTTTCGCGACACCATCGGCCTGCAACTGCCCGTGATTGCCACCGCCCCCCAAGGCGCCGAAATTCGTTTGGTGGCCGCCGCCGATGGCTGGTTCCAGGCCGAATACCAGGGGCAACTCGTCTGGACTCCGCAGAAGGCCGTGCGTGTCACCACCTCCAGCGTGTGGCGCAATGAGCAGTTGGCCAGCCAGGCGTCCTCCCGCAGCTTCAGCACCATCGTCGGTGGTGTCGCCGCAGGCGTTGTCGCCCTGTTGCTGGGTGTCGGCATCGTGGTGCGCCGCCGCCGCTTCCAGGAAATCCGCCGCCGCTGGGTGCTGCTGGCCAGCCGCCACGAAGCCCTGGTGGACGCTCTGACCAAGGCCGGCTGGGATGTCCAGAAACTCCCGGAAGGCACGCGCATGCGGGAGTTTCTCCCGCACGCCCGCCCCACCATCGTCATCGCCGACCAAGCCGTCCACAGCGCCGACATCTCCGCCCTGGAGGCCCGCAGCGCTTCGGTGGCCAGCACCCCGGTCCTGTGGCTCGATTCCACGGTGGTGGCCCGCCAGGACCCTTCACGCGCATTCCTTCCCCCGGGCTCCAAGGTCTCGACCATCCTCGAAACCCTGGAGCGCCTGGCCAAGGTGGTGCCCGGCCCGGAGCAGCTCTCCCGGCATGCCGAAATCGAAGGTCGGCTCGGACAAGGCCGTCTTCTGGAATTGTTGCACTTCCTGGCCTCGGCCCGCCGCACCGGTCGCGTGGAGGTCAAGGTCGGCCCCGAGCCCTCCTGGCTGTGGCTCGAAGACGGCCAACTGCGCCACGCCATCGCAGGCAGCCTGGTGGGCATTCCCGCTCTGTACCACTGTCTGGGACTCACCCAGGGCACGTTCTCGTTCCGGGCCGGGGTCACCCCTCCCGAGCGACGCGTCAAGGAGAACACCCTCACCCTGTTGCACGAGTTCGCCCGCCAGCACGACGAAAATGCCAAGGTTCCTCGGGCTTGACTGGGGCGCCCGCCGGATCGGCGTGGCGCTCTCCGATCTGGAAGGCCGACTGGCCACCGGGTACTGCACCCTCGACACGGCCAAAACCGATCCCGTGCGCGAGATCGCCCGCATCTGCGACGACGAAGACGTGTCGGAAATTGTCCTGGGACTTCCGTTGCGCACCGACAACGGGGAAGAATCCGACTCGTCGCGGGCCGTGCGCGCCTTCGCCGAGCTTCTGGCCCCGGTGGTGCGCCGTCGCATCTCGTTCGAGGACGAAGGCTTCACGAGCTTCGCCGCCGAGCAGGGTCTGAAAGCCGGGGGCTGGAAAGCCGGCAAGGACAACAAGGCGCAGGTGGACAAGGCCGCCGCGCGGGTGCTCCTTCAGGACCACCTCGACCGGAGGGCGCGCGGGGAGATCTCGTGACGCGCGCGGTGGCGCGGTGCTGATCGAACCCACCCGCCGATGGTTCCATCTGGACCTCCCCCCCGAGTGGAATCCGCACGGAACCGATTGCTGGAAAAGCCCCTCGGGGGGCGTTTTCCAGGTACTCGAAGCCTTCCAGACCACCCAGCCCATCGACCCCGACACCCTGGTGGAATTGCACGAAGACTGGTGCGAACACCACGAACTGCACCCCCACGAGACCCGCATCGAGCAGTTGCCTTCGGGCATCCTGATGGTGCGCAGCTACGGCGAGACCCGCGACGACGAATTCCTGATGGCGGGCCATTTCTCGTGGGCCGGACGGCTCGCGCGACTATCCTTCCGGACACGACTGGAACGACTGCGCGACGAGGACCTCGCCGAGGTCCTGGCGGCGTTCCTGGACCTCCAGCCCTCGGAGAACGCCTAAGTGATCCTGCGGATTTCGGCTGCCAACCTCTCGACCACCCCGATGGACTGGCAAGGGAACCTGGCCCGTTGTCGTGAGGCCCTTTTTGCCGCCTCGGCGGAGGGCGCCCACATCCTGCTGCTGCCCGAACTGTGCCTGACCGGCTACGGTTGCGAAGACGCCTTCCTGAACCCCTGGGTGGCCGATCGCGCCTGGGCCTCGCTGCTGTCGCTGGCTGCCGCGATCCCCGATGGCATGGTGGTGGGTGCGGGCATTCCCGTGCGGTTGCGTGGGGCCCTGCACAACGGAGCCGCGCTGCTGACGCGCGGGCGCATCGAAGGCATTTCCTGCAAACGCCACCTGGCCCGCGAAGGCATCCATTACGAGCCGCGCTGGTTCACCCCATGGCCGCAGGGAAAGCGGGTCGAGTCGCGCACCTTCGGGTGCCCCGTGGGCGACCAGGTCTTCGACTGGGGGGGCGTGCGCATCGGGTTCGAGATCTGCGAAGACGCCTGGGCCGCCGAACGCCCCGGGCTGGATCTGGCGGCCTCCGACTGCGACATCATCCTGTCCCCCAGCGCCTCGCACTTCGCCCTGGCCAAGGACGAGATCCGCGAGCGACTGGTGCTGGACAGTTCCCGCTCGCTGGGCGTGGCCTACGCCTACGCCAATCTTTCGGGCAACGAAGCCGGGCGCATCGTGTACGACGGGTGCGCCCGCGTGGCCGCCGGTGGCACCTTGCGCGCCCAGGCCCCGGCCCTGTCCTTCGCGCCCTTCGCGTTGGCCACCGCCGACGTCGAGATCGACGACCTGCGTACCCGCCGCGCGGTCTCGGGACACCCTCTGGCGCGTCCCGCCCCACCGGTCACCCGACTGAACGGAGCTCCCGCCTCGCTGCCGCTGGCCGCCCCGCCCCGTCCGGCGCCGCCTCCGCAGAGCCCGCACCAACGCTTCGCACGCGCCACCGCCATGGGGCTTTGGGACTACCTGCGCAAGTCGCGTTCCCACGGCTACGTGCTCTCCCTTTCCGGGGGCGCCGATTCCGCCGCCTGCGCCGTATTGGTGCACCTGGCCTGCCTGTGGGCCCTGGCCGAACGCGGCGAAACGCAGGTCAGGCAAGATCTGTCGCATATGCGCGACCTTCCGGAGATCCTGGACGCCCGCTCGCTGACCGCCCGCCTGCTGGTGTGCGCCTACCAGGCCACGCGCAACTCGGGATCGGTCACGTTGGAGGCCGCCCGCACCGTCGCCGAGGGCGTGGGCGCGCCACTCCTGGAATGGGACGTCGATTCCCTGGTGCAGGGATACCTGGCGCTGGGCGCCCAGGCGGTGGGACGGGAATTGTCGTGGGCCACCGACGACATCGCTCTCCAGAACATCCAGGCCCGGGTGCGGGCGCCGTCGGTGTGGCTTCTGGCCAACGCCACCGGACGCCTGCTTCTGACCACCTCCAACCGGTCCGAGATGGCCGTGGGCTACGCCACCATGGACGGCGACACCGCCGGCTCCGTGAGTCCGCTGGCCGGCATCGACAAACACTTCCTGCTGGGATGGCTTTCCGCCCTGGAGCACGACAGCCTGCCCGGCGTACCGGGCCTGCCCTGGCTTCGTGCCATCACGGCCCAAGCCCCCACCGCCGAGCTTCGGCCCCGCAAGGCGGGTGAAGCCGAACAGACCGACGAAGCCGACCTCATGCCCTACCCGCTGCTGTCGCGGCTGGAGGCGCTGTCGCTGCGCGAGCGCAAGTCGCCCGCCCAATGCCTCGAGACGCTGCTTGCCGATCCCGCCTGGAACCAAGATCCCGCCCGTCTCAAGGAATGGGTGAAACGCTTCTTCCGACTGTGGGCGCGCAACCAGTGGAAACGCGAACGCTACGCCCCCAGCTTCCATCTGGACCAGCACAACCTGGACCCCCGCTCGTGGTGCCGCTTCCCGATCCTGTCGGGCGGCTTCGAGGAGGAACTTTCAGCGTTGTGACCTTCCTGGCCGCCTGCCGAGCCTCAGGACCGGTGGTCGAGCTTGTCGAGACCCACCCGGCTGGTCTCGACACGCTCGACCACCGGAAACAAGCTCGACCCCCGAGGTCCCTGGCTCGATCACCGGGGCAGGGCCGATGTCAGAATCCGACCGCAAGCCCCCACGCCACGCCCACGCGCCAACGACCGGGGACGTAGCGCTCGTCCGTGAGAGAGGCGAAATCGACCTGCTGGGGAGAGAATTCCATGGGCAAACGCAGGGAAAGCTCCCAAGCCTTGGTGACCTCTCCGGACCTCGGCCAATACTCCTGCAGACCCGTCGAGATGCCGGGTTCGATTTCCCAGGTCCATTCCAATCCACCCGGTGCGTTCGAGGGAATCCACCAGGCCCAACGCCCCCCCCCCGAGAGGCGCACCGCTCCCGCTCCGGCCAGTCGGCGTCCGTACGATAGCAGCATGCCGGACCCGAGCGCGGTGGAATTGTACAGCTCCGGGGGCGCCCCGATCGCGGTGTCGGCGTAGAAGTCGCGTTTGGATCCTCCCACGGCCCACATGACCTGAAAGGCCGAACGATCTCCCACTTCCCACACCGACGAGGTGAAGAATTCGTACCGCGCGGTGAAAAGACGGGCATCGTCGTGCGGGGTGGCCATGGCCAAGGCGAAGGCGCCGCCGCCCACCAACCAAGGCTTGTAGTGGTACCAACCCGACCCCTCCATACGCGTCATGGGGAGGGCATCACGGGTTGCCAACGAGATGCCCCCGTACCCGGACGCGCCCAGGCCTTGGCCGGTCCACACGATACCGCGTGCCAGGGGGATGCCCCCCGGGGGAATGGCCGCGGCGGGTGGGGCACTTAGCAGAAGCAGCGCCAGCGCAAGCAGGGCATGGAAACCGGACCGGATCACGGAATGGAAAGATGTGCACGCCGAGCCCCTGTGCGGCCCGGCGGCTTTGCACCTTTCCCGCCCACCATGAATCCCAAACTCGAAAAATGGGCCTTCCGGGTCGCGGCCCTTTGCTGGATGGGGCTGGTCTGGTACCTCTCCTCCAAACCTGGATCGCAGGTGCAGATCAAGCCCCCGCTGGACAAAGCCATCCACGCCGGCGTATTCGGGGTGCTGGGATATCTCCTGGCGCTGGGTGCCGGGCCACGCTGGAAGTGGCACGCCGCCTGGATGGCCCTCGTGGGCGTCATGGCCTTCGGGGCCGTCGATGAATTCCACCAATCCTTTTCGCCGGGCCGCTCCATGAGCCTGTCCGACTGGCTGGCCGACACCGCAGGCGGCGTGGCCGCGGCCGTGGCATGGCTGTGGGCCTGGGCCCAGGGACGTCGGGCGATGCGCCTGGAGATGGAAAAGGCCGCACGCGGGGAGAAATAGTCGCTCCGCGTGATCGAGCTTGCGTTGAGCGCTGCCCGGTGGTCGAGCCTGCGCTGAGCGCTGCCCGGTGGTCGAGCCTGTCGAGACCAGCGCGGTGGGTCTCGACAAGCTCGACCACCGGATTGCATGGTGATCCGACAGGCTCGACTACCGGCGAATAACTCGGCCCACTAGGCTGATGACTGTGGGCCGAGCTTCAGGCTTGCCTCACCTTCTCAATAACGCGGGACCTTGGGATCGATCTCGCGGCTCCAGGCGGCGATGCCGCCCGCGAGGTTGAGCAGGTTGTTGTACCCGGCGGCTTTGAGCGCCTCGACGGCCTGGCGCGAACGCCCGCCGACCTTGCACTGCACCACCACCACGCCTTCGCGGGGGATCTCGCTCTGGCGGTCCAACACCTGTGCCAGCGGAATGAGCTTGCCGCCCAGGTTGGCGTAGTCGTATTCGTTCTGCTCGCGCACGTCGACCAGGGTGAAGCTGCGGCCTTGGTCGCGCCATTCCTTGAGCTCCTGCACCGTGATCTCGTCGGAGACTTCGCCGCCGCGCTTGAGGCCGCAGAACTGCTCGTAGTCGACAAGTTTTGTCACGGTGGGGTGCGGCGTGCCGACGGCCCACTTGGGGTCGCGACGGACCTTGACGGTCTTGAACGTGAGGTCCAGAGCGTTGTACAGCAACAGGCGTCCCTTGAGCACGGTGCCGATGCCGGTCAGGATCTTGATGACCTCGGTGGCCTGGAGGCAGCCGACCACACCGGGCAGCACGCCCAGCACGCCGCCTTCGGCGCAGGAGGGCACCAGTCCCGGAGGAGGAGGCTCGGGGTAGAGGCAGCGGTAGGACGGACCGTCCTGGTAGTTGAAGACGGTGACCTGTCCCTCGAAGCGGAAGATCGAGCCGTACACGTTGGGCTTGCCCAGGATGGTGCAGGCGTCGGCGACCAGGTAACGCGTGGGGAAGTTGTCGGTGCCGTCGACGATGACGTCGTAGTTCTTGAGGATGTCCAGCGCGTTGTCGCTCTTGAGGGCGATGTTGTGCGTTTCCACAATGGCCGTGGGGTTGATCTCGAGGATCTTGCGCTTGGCCGATTCCAGCTTGGGCGTGCCCACGTCGGAGGTGTAGTGGATGATCTGGCGCTGCAGGTTCGATTCGTCGACGATGTCGAAGTCGACCAGGCCGATGCGACCCACACCGGCGGCGGCTAGGTACAGAGCCAGGGGCGAGCCCAGACCACCCGTGCCGACGATGAGCACGGAGCCGTTCTTGAGCTTGAGCTGGCCTTCTTTGCCCAGCTCGGGCAGGATGATGTGCCGCTCGTAGCGGCGCAGTTCGGAGGCGGTGAGTTCGGTGAAGGACATGGCTCAGAATCCTCCGGCGATGGCGGGGATGAGGGTGACTTCGTCGTCGGACTTGACGGGGGTGGCCTCGCCGTCGAGGAAGCGGATGTCTTCGTCGCCGACGAAGACATTCACGAAACCGCGGATGCGGCCGTTGTCGAGGATCTGGGCGCCCAGCGCGGGGTGTGCGGCCGCCAGGCCCTGGATGACTTCGCCAGCCGTGGCTCCGGAGACCTCGATCTCGGCCTTTTCGGCGGTGAACTTGCGCAGCGCGGTGGGGATGAGGACGATGGCCATGCGAAAGACTCCTGGTCGGTGATTTTGGGTGTCGGATTGTGGGGCGGCGCCCTTAATCCGACTCAACATACAGGAATATAGGGTTTAGTAGGAAAAAAGACAAGAGGAGGGTAGAAAAAGGAAGGCCCCACCACCCGGGAGGGGGTGGGGGGCCCTGAGGGACCGTCGAGGACTCTGGAAATGAGCAACATCCCCGGCGGGGGGGGAGGGATCAAAAAACCCTGGGGGTTTCGGTTTTCTTGACCCAAGTGCCACGGGGATCACCGCCCTCGAGGCCGGAAAGGATACGCCCGAGGTACACGCCGGAGTCGGAGATGGAGAGGATGCGGCTTCCCCACATCAGTTCGCGGTGGAAGCCGCCACCGGGCCAGGAGATGGTGTGGAAGGTGGTCAGGCTGGAATCCATGGAGATCGCGTCGATGGATTGGAAGAGCACCACGCGATCGGTGGATACGGGAACGACCCTGGGTGGGTTGTCGGCATCGTACGGCTGCCATTCGCTCGGGATATCTCGTTGGTTGATTTCCACTACCCCGAAGCGCATGGGATTGATCCGTATCGACCACATGCCCATTCGCCAGAAGTACGCCGAGGTGACCGATGAATACCCCCGAGCCGGGAGACCAAGAGCCGCGGCTTCCCATACGCTTTGGGCGATGGATCTGACGAAGGTCGACCCTTCCAAACACCACCAAGCGACATCCTCGTCGACCATCCAGGCGGACTTCGATCCTACCAGGCAAAGACCGGTCGACCCCAGTTCGAACCGCAAACTGGTGGTTCCCGAGACCCCTGACAGAGTCGTCAAAGAATCCCACCGGCGGCCGTCCGTGCTCGTCACGATCACCAAGGTGTCGTAGAACTTGGTGACGTCCTCGGGCCTCCACTCGTAGGTGGCCGAATCTCCTTGCAAGCTCCAGCGCTCGAGTGGTCCCGGTTTCTCCCTCACAGCCCACCAGCGTCCCGCATGGTGGACAGGCAAGCAGGCCAACCGGAGCGAGTCCACATCCTTCGACCAGGTCGCTCCCGAGTCCCGGGATTCCCATCGTTCGACCAACCCTCCATGAAGGTTCCTGCGCGGGATGCTGTCGCCTTCCAACTGGACCATGCTTCCCTTCTCGGCCGACCTCCATGCATGAAGCACCCCATCGGAGACCTCGACCTCGAAGGAACCTTCGGGCCACGGCAACGCCGCCTTGTGCGCCCAGTCGACGTTCACCTCCTGGTACAGGTAGGCGCTGAGGATGCGCATCTCGATGGACTCCCAGACCGGTCCGGATCGTTCGGCGTCGGAGACCACCACCCGGTAAACGTGACGTCCTTCGGATGGGACATCCGCGGGATATTCATCGGAAACGGTGTCGATCCAACGCGCACCCGTAGTCGCCCCGACGGGCATGCCATCGCGCAGGACCGTGTACTTCCAGGTCTCTCGCAAACCCACCGAGTCCCAGCGTAGATGCACCACCCCCGCCAAGGTGTCGAAGCGTGCCTCCAGATTTCTCACCACGGGCAACCCCGTGAACACCATTTCCAGCGTCCCGATGTCCGAAACGCTGTCGCGTTTCACCCGCAAGGCTCCGAAGGTCGTGGTGTACCCTTCGGTCTTCGTGAAGCCAGCAACCGTGTATCGCCCTTCGGCCACACCTTCGATCCGGAAACGCCCCGAGTCGTCGACATTCAGGTAGGTGCCCGACCCCAGGAGCGCGATCCACACGATACGCGGACTGTGCTGGGGCTGCACTCGCACCCGGCCAACCACGACACCCGTCTCCACCAGAGTGTCGGAGGCGAAATCCATGCGCTTGCCGTCGGAAACCAGGGAATCCTGGAAAATCGCCCGACCGTTCTCGTCGCGGGTCACCAGGTTGTAGTAATCGGCCTCCAGTCGGGGTAGCCGCACCCGTCCTTGTCGGTCGGCGAACACCTGGTCGCGAGGCTTGCGCGTGGTGTCCGACGACGCGTAGATCTGCACACGCGCGCCTGCCGCGGGCGCTCCGTCGGGCAGATAGAAGGTCACCGTGGAGGTTTCGTCGGTCGTCCCGCCCGAGGCGCGATCGCAGGCACCCAGGAGGGCGGCGCACGACACCGAAGAGAGGAGTGCCGCCAAACGCGGGAAGAAGCGGGTCATCGGAGAGTCTCCGGGGTCGTGAGGGGCACGAGGGACAGGGTGATCTGCAGGACACGATCGGCGGGGTCTGGATCCTGCTGGACGATGGCGGCCACGGCGCGTCGGAAATTGTCGGCACGCTCTCGCAGGAGTTCGGCGGCTCCGGCCGAGAGGGAGACGGTGTTGGTGACGACGCGCCGCCGCGGATCGTCGCCAGCCAGGAGGGACGACTGCACGACCCCCATCTGCTGGATCTGGAGCTGCTTCACGAATTCGTCCCGCGAGGCTTCCGGAGTGACCAGGTGGCGTTCGGTGGGCCGCACGAATCCTTGGGCGTCGCGCTCGGCCAGACCCAGTTCGAGCAGGAGCTCGAGGGCCTCGCGCACCTGCCCGGGGGTCACGGCGGGCTGGAGGGCGCGACTGAGGGGCATCGGATCGTCGGAGAAGTCTCCGGTGGCCAGCAGGGCGCGCACGGCTCCCACCCACCAGTGGCGGTAGTAGCGGTAGGCTGAAAGCTCCAGCGAGGTGCGATGGATCCGGCTTTGCCCCACGAGTTCGTCGAAGGCGATCTCGCGGTCTTCGGGAGTGTCCGCCTGATTGAAGCGCACCAGCGTACGGAAGTAGCGCGACTCGTCCCGCTCCAGCCCCAGCACGCGCAGGAATCGATCCACAAAGGCTCCCGAGACCTTGCGGCCCGACAGAACGTCGGTGAAATAACTGCGGGTGCGCGGGAGCCCCAGCCGGCGGGACACTTCGCTCTTGGACAGATCCGGATTCCCCGCCTGGGCCCAGGCCTGCCAGTCGGCCAGGTAGCGTCGGAAGTCACTGTACGAGTACACGGATGGTTCGTTCACATCAGCAAATATGAGGCTTGCAAGGACAGACCACGAGGAGGTGGTGGGCACATTTTCGAGTACACTTCCTGCCAGGGGTAGCTGGGGGGCAAGGAGCATGCTTGCGAAACAAGGAATAGCTCTGTACATTATGTACATGAGCGAGATGTCCCCCAATTCCGATCCCTCCCGCTCGGTGGCCCAGGCCCGCGAGGATTTTCCCTCGCTGCTGGAAGCCGCCGAATCGGGCACCGAGACCATCATCACGCGCCGGGGCCGCCCCGTGGCCGTCCTGGGCCCGGTCTCGCTGCGCCGGGGCCGCGAGCGCACCTCGCTGGACAGCCTGATCGGAAGTGGTGCCGGGTTGTGGGGAGACGCCCGCTCCCACGTGCGGGAACAACGCGATGAGTGGTGAAGTCCTTCTTGCACCCAACGCCACAGTGCTGCTCGATACCGCACCGGTCATCTACCTGCTGGAGCAGCACCCGATCTTCCTGCCGCGTTTTCTCCCTCTGTTCCGGCGGGCGGAAGAGGGCTCACTTCGCATCCTGATCACCCCCATCACCCTTGCTGAAGTCCTGGCAGGCCCCCTCAAGGCCGGCAAGGAAGCCTTGGCCGAGCGCTACGAAAACGCTCTCTGCCGGGGGCTGGGCTGGACCCTGGTCCCGCTGGACCGAGACATCGCCGCTCGCGCCGCCCGACTGCGCATCCGCTACCGGCTCAAACTGCCCGACGCCCTGCAATTGGCCGCGGCCCTGGCACACAACGCCGAGGCCCTTGTCACCCACGATCGCGACTTCGGCGAAGCGGCCCAGGAGGTGCGCGTCTGGGGGGAGCTGAAACGGATCGAGGCACCGATGCCCTCCATGAAGTCATAATCTGTCGATTCGACATGGGGACCCACCCGGCGGTCGAGCCTCCGGAACACGGTGGCCTGTCGAACCCGGCGGTCGACGGTGGTCGAGCCTGTCGAGACCAGCGCGGTGGGTCTCGACAAGCTCGACCACCGGACGGCGTGGTGATCGGACAGGCTCGACCACCGGATTTGCTCGTCTTCCGGAATCCCCGGGCCAGCCCTACAGGCGGACGATGGTCAGCTTGGGCCGATCCAGCGAAGGCGGAAGCCCCAGGGCGCGGCGCAACGCCCCGTCGCGATGCGTGAAGATCCGTCGCAGTTGCAGCTTCACCAACGGAAGGCCCACCAGTGAAAGCGGCTCGAGCGGCAGCGCGAAATCCACCCGATCGATCATGACCGTGCCCTGCAGGCCGTCGTCTTCCAGAATGTGGGTATGGTCCCACACGCGGTAAGGTCCCCGTTCCTGCACGTCGGAAAAGGCGTGGGGCGGATTCCAGGTGGCGATGCGGGTGCGCCAGCGCAGGGGCACTCCCCACAAGGCGATCCGGTAGTCGATCCGCGCCCCAGAGCGCATGTCGATGGGCTGCGGAGTCAAGATCCGGAAGCCCAACTCCGGAGGCGTGATGCGCTCCAAGTTCGCGGCGTCGGCGAAGAAGGGAAAGAGTTCGGCGGGCGTTCCGGGAAGCCGGGTCCGCATCTCGAGACGGTGCATGGGAACAACATCCCAATCCACAAGCCCGGCGACCGCCATGCGGCGCAGGTTCTTCGAGGAGAGCGTTACGGAGCGGACACGTCGCCTTCCCAAAGGGTGGTCTCGTGCCCGGGAATGCCGTCGACCTTCTGGATACGCACCCGCCAGGTACCTGCCGAGACATCGGAAAAGCGCCAACCGCCAAGACTGTCCAGGAAGACCCACGCCCCCAATCCCCTGGCTGTCGAGCGGAGCCTCCATCCCGACTCCAGGGTGGCCACGACGGAGTCGTAAGCGAGGAAACGCCCCTCCAGCACCGAGGCTCTGCTGGCCACCAGTTCAGGGACCATCACGAGCGTGTCGTCCGCCAAAACGCGGAACGGAACCTTGCCCTGCAGCAGGCGCCCTCGGGAATCTCGCACCACAGCGTGCACTTCCAGAGCGGCGGGCACCAGCCCCCCAATCCGGTACCGGCCATCTCCATCGACGTCGGCGGTGGAGCGCACCACCCCGTTCCAGGCCTCCGGGACGTCGTCGGCGCGGACCACCTTCACCGTGCCGGAAACCACCGCGACGGAGTCGCTGGTGCGCACCAGGCCGCGCGCCGCCGGGGCGTTGGTCGTCTCGGTGATCACCCCTTTGCCGGCCGAGCGCTCTTCCGAACCGCAGGACACCAGCAGCAGGGCCAAACCCAGGGCGGAGAGGCGGGACTTCACGCCCGAGCCTCGGGACGCGGACGGTCGGACAGACGGGCATCGGCGACCGGAAAAAGTTGGATGTTCAACTGCACCACGCAGTCCTCCTCGGGGAGATCGCGCGCCCAGGCCATGGTCTCCTCGCGGAAGCGACGGATTCTGTCGTAAAGTTCGGGCATGCGCTTGCGCGAGGCCGGAAGGGTGAGGGTGCTCACGTCGCGCTCCGTGCGGGGAACGGTGTCCAGCAGGTCGGAGGCCAAACCCAAGGTCTGCTTCTGGAAAGCGTGGACCGCCTGGCCTTTCCACGCCTCGCCGGAGCGCACTGTACCCGCGGTCGGGCGCAGGATGCCGCGGGCATCCGGTTCCACAAGCCCCAGTCGTCCCAACAGCTCGACGGACTCGCGCGCCTGCTCCGGCGACAAGGACCTGCGGAAGAGTTGACCGAGCCGCGACCAGCCCAGACCCCGGAACTCGACCAGGCTGAGCAAGGTGCGCATCACCGGATGGACCCAACTGGAGAAGTAGTCGTGGGCGTCATCTTCCAGAGTGCGACCGAGCTCCCCGCGCATGGCACGCATGGCCAGGAAATGTCTCCCTGCCGCACGGGCATCCGGAGCGGTGTTGCACCGGACGAGCTCTTCCAGATAGCGCGCGTGGTCGGGTTTGAGCTCCAGGAACTCCGATACCCCGGGAACGTGACGCACCGCGAGGTGCTTGTGCCCACCCAGCACGCGGGACAGATGCGCGGGGTCGATGTCCAGGGCTTGCGCCAGCGCCTTCATGGTGCGCGCCGGATGACTGCGGCGCGCATTGCGGAGGGCGCCGCGAAGCCACACGCGATAGTCTGTTGCCTGGAAGAGGGACTCCACCATCGGAAGCTAATGTCCGGCCGCCCTTCCACGTGAAGGATTGACCACCTTTTCTTGATCCGGAGGTCAATTCTTTCTCGCGATACGCTCTGTTCCAAGGCGCTTCATCGCGATAGAATGAGTCCATGAAGGTCAATTTTCTGCGTTCGTTCCTCGTCGTCCTGGCCCTTGCGCATCTGCCGGAGGCCCAGGCCCCCCGACTGCCCGTCGAAAGCCACTGGCTGGCCAACACCAGCGGCACGCCGGAAGGCCACATCGCCAACTTCCTGACCGACATGGTCGTCTGGTGCCCGCAGGATCCCCAGTTCCCCAGCCCCCTGGTGCTCACCGCCTCGTTCTGGGACGAAGGCTCGTGCGGATTCTGTTCCTACCACGAAGGCAAACAAGCCGGCAAGGCGGAATGGTGGAAGGAACGCATCCATTCCGACAGCGCCACGCGCGGAACCACCACCTGCACCATCGAAAACCTGTGGGGTCGGGCTTTCCTGATGCGCAACGCCCCTCCCCCGGTCGGCGATTCGGCACCGTACGTGGCCTGCTCGGGCCACGACACCCTGCGGTCGGTCACCGACCCCACCGCCCTGGCCTTCGATCTTTCGGGCAACCTGCTGGTGGCCGACAACGGGCCCGACCAGAACGTCAAGATCTTCTCGCTGGCCGGCCGCAGCCCGCGCCTGCTGCGCACCTTCGGCGACTCGGGAGGCGTCTTCGCCGGCCCAGTTCCAGGCAAAGCCGGAATCCGTCGCTTCTGGGGCATCCGCGGACTGGGCGTCGACAGCTCGGGCAACGTGTACGTGGGGAACACGGGCATTCCCATGCAGACCATGGGAGGCACGGACATCCGAGTATTTTCCGGCAAGGACTCCAGCCTTTTGTGGCAGGTGCAGGGATTGTCGTTCGTCAACAGTGCCGACGCCGATCCCGCCTCCGACGCCCGATCGGTCTTCCTCAACGCCAAACGCTTCGAGATGGACTGGACGCGATCTCCCGGTCAAAGCTGGCGACTGGCGGGAGTCACGCTGGATCCCTTCCGCTTCCCCCAGGATCCGCGCATCGTGCAGCCCATGGAGTCGGTGTTCCTGCGCCGCGTCCAGGGACGTCTGCTCCAGTTTTCCACCTCGATGTACGGCGACTTCCTGGCGGTGCACCGGTTCCAGGAGGGCTCCGAACTCGCCGTCCCCAGCGCGTTCTTCTGCCTGCGAGACGCCAACAACACCTGGGGATCCGACAGCGCCCCCACCTGGGAGCGCAACGAGACCAACAAACGCATCCGATGGTATTGGATCGATCGCAACGGCGACGGCATCCACCAGAGGACGGAATTCGGCACCTACGACCTGGCCAACATCTTTTCCCAGTCGCTGGACGTGGACGATCGCGGCCACCTGTGGCACGGAGGCGCGGGAGCCTGGAGCCCCACCTTCCGCGGCGGCGGGATCCAGGAGTTCCCCCTGGTCGGATTTTCTTCCGAAGGCGTGCCCCTGTGGAACCTGGACTCGATTGTCCACCACGACATCCCGTTCCCCCGCGACAGCGCCGAAGTGGGCCGCCTGAAGTACCTGGCCGACCAGGACGCGATGCTGCTGGGAACCACCGGCAACTACTTCCTGCAGGGCATCCGGCGCTACGAGAACTGGAGCGATCCCGCGCGTCGGAAATTGTCCGCCGTCTTCGATCTGGGATACCAGGACCACGGGATCCGGGAGATCCGTCTGGACGTGAACACCGCCGACATGACCCTCCCCATGTCGTTCACCTCCGATGGCGACCACGTGTACGTGGGCTACATCGACCGCGGGCGCCACAGCCGCGACCGCGGCGAGATCGGGGTCTACGACGCCCGCACCGGCCGCGAGACGGGCTGGTTCCTGCAGGATTCCAGCGTGGGCCACGTGGGGGTGATCGACCTCCTCTACGGTCTGAACGCCCGCAAGCGCCCCGACGGAAGCCGCGCGATCTTCGTGGAAGAAGACGGCTTCGGGAAAGTCATGGCCTTTTCGTGGTGCCCCGAGGGCGCGGCCTGCGCCCCGACCACGCAGGTCCGTCGCGAGGCGATTGCCGCTCCCGTGGAACTGCGCGTCGGTCGCGGAGTGGTCCACGTGCGCGCCGAGGCCGGCAGCGCGATCGAGGTCCTGTCGCCCTCGGGTGCCCGCCTCTGGTCGGGGGGACTGCCCCCGGGAGACATGTCGGGTTGGAGCCAGATCCCCCACCAGCTCCCCCGTGGGGCCTGGATCGTGCGGGTCCGCTCGCTCGGCGGCACGAATTGGAACCGCACGGTGGCGATTCCCTGATTTCCGCAGGTGGGGCCACCCGCGGTGGTGGTCACTGCCGCACGAAGTGTTCGATGATCAGGGAGTCGGTCGAGACGCCGTCCTTGAAGGTGAACGTGTGGCTCTTCACGTCGAAACTCGACGACGTGACATTGGCCAGCTCCATCCGCAGACTGCCGGTCACCGTCACCTCGCTGGGCTCCCAGGCGCAGAAGGAGGCGGAATCCTTGGCATCGGGATCGAGATTCCGCACCCAGGAGGTGTCGGACGTCACGCGCAGGATGCCGCCTTGCAAGGTCCAAGTCCCCTCGGTCAAGCCGGTCTGGCAGCGCATGCGGTAGGATTCGTGGTGAATGCTGTCGCCCTGGAAGCGCAGGAGATCGCGAAGGTCGGAACCTTCGTGATGGAGCCAAGTGCCCTGCAAGTCTACGGCAGGGGCTGTGGACGAGGAAGAGGACTCCTCACAGGCGGACAATGCCAGCACGAGGGGAAGCGCACACAGGCAGCGGGAGATGTTAATGTCCATTATTGTAGTCATGCCATCGCGGGAGCCTCAAGAGCCACCAGGCCGGCTTCGACCCCTGCAAGGCCGGCCCACAGGTACCCGCAGGCGAGGAAATCGTGCAACAGGATTTCATTGCGAACGCTGGCAGCCGTGGCGAGAGCCCGGTCCTGGAAGACCACGAAGACGTCCTCGGCCTTGGACCGGAGCTCGTCGGCCACCGGCTGCAGAGAGATGTCAGGCCGATGCAGATGATTCCCGTCAAGGATTCCCGCAAAAGACGCTTCGAGGATCAGCCCTTCGCCGTCGCGACGGTGCAGTTGGACGGCCAGATCGAGTCCGCACAGGAAGGCGTGGACAAACGCACGCTGGACCACACGAAAGTCGGTGGGCAATCCGCGGGTGCGGTGCCAAGCGAGAGTTTCCTGCGCCAGCAAGGCCGAAAAATCGGCGACCACGGACAAGTCTTCCCATCCGTATTCCAGTTCGGTGGAGAGGATGACCCCCTCGTCGGCGAACGCCGAAAGGACCGTGACACATATGGATTCCAGGGCATTGGCCGCCTCAAGGGCGGGGCGATCGGACAGGAAAGAGGGCAAAGGCATTGGGGGGCTCCGGAGCATGAGGCATCAACCTGACTCCGGAGTCTTTTAGCAAGGTGCGAGCCGAACGCGGCCCGATCTCTCAAGTCGAGATTCAAGAGGAACGGCAGTGCCAATGTCATGGATTGGCAGGTTTTCCTCGATCCCAATTGCTGTGGCCTTCCGAGCCGATCTCCGTGAATCGAGTTTTCCTCAGGCGCCAGATTTGACGTTCCGGGCGACAAAACGGCCACCGGAATCGAAGCCTCCGGGCTAGGTTTCCAAGGTGCCGTTCCGCAGACCACACTCCAAGACCGCGCTTCTGGCGCTGCCCCTCGGCCTTCTGTTGGCCTCGTGCGGCAAGCAGGAACCACCTCCGGCGGCGGCAGTTCCGAAGCCCGAGATCCGGTTCGGCCTTTCCCTGGACACCGTTCGCATCAAGGACACCGTCGTCCCCGCGGGAACCACGTTCTCGCAACTTCTCTCGTCGCATGGCCTTACCGGGATCCATACCCAACGCTTGGTGGAAGCCTGCGCCGGCGTCTACGACCTCCGCAAGCTGCGCGCGGGCCAGCCCTTGCACCTGGGGTACGACACCTCGGGGAACCTCCGCCATCTCGTCTACGAACCCGACGCCCTCCAGTGGGTACGGTTCGACCTGGACAGCCTGCCACGCGTCCAGAAGCAGATGCACAAGGTGGACACCGTGGCGCGCTCCGTAGGCGGCACCATCGAAGGCAGTCTCTGGGCCAATCTGGCCGCCCAAGGCCACTCCCCCACGCTCATCGCCCGTGTCTCCGACGTGCTTGCCTACCAGGTCGACTTCTTCTCCATCCAACCCGGCGATGAATACCGTGTGCTCTACCAAGACCTCCAGGTCGACGGCAAATCCGTGGGACTTGGCGACATCAAGGCGGTTTCCTTCACCGCCTCGGGCAAGACCTCGGACGCCTACCTGTTCGAACACGAGGGATTGAAGGGCTACTACGACGCCGAAGGACGCCCCTGCAAACGCGAGTTCCTGAAGGCCCCGTTGCAATACTCGCGCATCTCGTCCACGTTTTCCAACGGCAGATTGCACCCCGTCTTGCGCATCGTGCGGCCCCACCATGGCGTGGACTACGCCGCTCCGTCGGGCACTCCCGTCATGAGCGTGGGCAACGGCACCATCATCGCCCGCGGCTGGGATGCCCGCGGCGGCGGCAACTACGTCAAGATCCGACACAACGGCACCTTCAGCACCTGTTACATGCACCTCAAGGGCATCGCCAGTTCGGTTCGCGTGGGGGGTCGCATCGGTCAAGGTCAGGTTCTGGGCTGGGTCGGCTCCACGGGGTTGTCCACCGGCCCCCATCTGGACTTCCGTTTCTACCGCAACGGCTCGCCGGTCAACCCACTGACCGTCGTGCCCCCGCCCGCACCTCCCCTGCCGGCGGCCATCCTCCCCGAATACCTCGCCATGGTCAACCAGGTGTCGGGCGAGCTTGTCGCGGTGGCCACGAACTTCCGGCCGAAGCTCACCCCCGAAAGCTGACGCTTCGACCCAGTGTCGTTCGGAACCGCTTCCGAGCCCAAACGAATCCGGTAGCCTGTTCCCGGTGGTCGAGCTTGTCGAGACCAGCCGGGTGGGTCTCGACA
>JAMIIV010000207.1:0-93865 GCA_035913415.1 Fibrobacteria bacterium
ATCCAAACGACCGTGGATGCCCGCACAGGTGCGGCCATGGCAGGTCAGACGTGTTGATCGATGGTGGTCCGGAGCGGTGAAGCTGCGACGGTGCACCAAGAACTGGCGAGTGACCCGGGGAATCCCGAGGCCACGGGAGCGGTTCTTAGTTGCCGGCGGTCTCGAACCAGCGGTCGCGGGCCCAATCACGCGAAGGACGTGCGGTGTGGAACTTCAGGAATCCGGAAAGGTGCCGCAAAATGGACATCGGATGGCTCCCAGCGCGTTGTCTGGCGGACTTCCGCAGACAACGGTCGCTTTCTAAAAAGGAGAATACGGAGGATTGATTCCCGCCGCTATCGGTTTTTTCGTCAAGTTTCCTCCAGTACCCACTATTCCAGGCTGGAACAAGCGATGCGACGGCCTGCTTTGTCCTGGAGCATCGGGCGCGACGTCGAGCAAGTTTCCGTCGCCAGGGGACAGCGAGGGTGGAAGGCGCATCCCGAAGGCGGGCGTAAAGGGCTGGGAAGTTCTCCGCGCGAACGCAGCGGCTCGGTGGTCGTGCCGCCCAGGGCGGGCACGCTGGCGATCAGCATGCGGGTGTAGGGGTGGCGAGGCGAGGTGCAGAGCTCCTCGGCAGGCCCTTCCTCGACGATACGCCCCAGGTACATCACCGCGATCCGGTCGGCCACGTGGCGGACCACGCCCATGTCGTGGGCGATGAACAGGTAGCCGACCCCGGTGCGTTCCTGGATGTCTTCCAGCAGGTTCACCACCTGGGCTTGCACCGAGACGTCGAGAGCCGAGACGGGTTCGTCGAGCACCAAAAGTTTGGGCTCGACCGCCAAGGCACGAGCGATGCCGATACGCTGGCGCTGCCCGCCGGAGAACTCGTGGGGGAACCGATCGAGGTGTTCGTCGGAAAGTCCCACGAGATCGAACAGCTCGCGCACCCGATCGCGGACCGCAGGACGCGGCACCATTCCATGGGTCAACAACCCCTCGGCCACCGCCTGGAACGCGGTGCGACGAGGATTGAGCGCGGCCGACGGGTCCTGGAAGACGATCTGGGCGGTGCGCCGGAACCGCCGCAGGGCCTCCCCCTGGAGGGAGCGCAGATCGACGCCGTCGATGCGGATCTCTCCGGCGTCCGGCTCGATCAGGCGAAGCAAGGCGCGACCGGTCGTGGATTTGCCGCAGCCCGACTCCCCCACCAGCCCGAGGGTCTCTCCCGGACCCAGGTCGAAGGAGATGTCGTCGACGGCATGGATGCGGGCCTGCACCCGGCCGAACAAACCGCCGTGAACGGGAAAGGAGACCTTGAGTCCGCGCACCGACAGCAGGCTCATGGCAGCACCTCGAGCGGGTGGTGGCAGGTCCACTCGCGACCGTCGCCATCGAGGCGTTGGGGAGTCCTGGCGATGCACAGATCGGTGGCGCGCGGGCAGCGCGGGTGGAACCGGCATCCGGTGGGCCAGGCGGACGGAGACGGAACCTGTCCCGGGATGGAGCGGAGCCGCCCGGTACGGGGCCGGAACCCCGGGACCGACGCGAGGAGCCCGTCGGTGTAGGGATGGCGCGGTGCGCGGAGGACCTCCGATACGGGCCCTTCCTCGGCCTTGCGACCCGCGTACAGGACGGCGATCCGATCGGCCACGCGCTCGACCACCCCCAGGTCGTGGGTGATGAACAACATGGCCATGGACAATTCCCGTCGGAGGTCGGCGAGCAGATCCAGGATCTGGGCCTGGATGGTGACGTCCAAGGCTGTGGTGGGCTCGTCGGCCACCAGGAGATCGGGCTCGCCAGCCAGGGCCATGGCGATCAGCACGCGCTGGCGCATGCCGCCGGAAAGTTCGTGCGGCCAGGCGGACAGGCGCGCCGAAGGGTCGGGGATGCCCACGCGATCGAGCCACCGGACCGCCGCCGCGCGAGCCGGTGCGCCGACGAGGCCCTTGTGGAGGGCCAGCACCTCCGAAAGGTGGCGTTCCACGGTCAGCAACGGATTCAGGGCCGTCATGGGATCCTGGAAGACCATCGCGATGCGCCGGCCCCGCACGGCGCGCCATCCGGCCGCATCCTGGGCGGTCAATTCCCGTCCGTCGAGTCGGATGGAGCCGTCGACGCGGCAGCCGCGAGGCGGCAGGAGTCCCAGCAGGGCCAGGGAGCTGACCGACTTGCCGCAGCCCGACTCCCCCACCAGGCCGAGGGTCTCGCCGCGGCGGATTTCGTACGAGAGTCCGTCGACGACCTGGACGGCGCCGAAGGCGATCGAGAGGTCGCGGACTTGCAGGAGGGGGGCGTTCACCGGGCGCTCCGGGGGTCGAGGGCGTCGCGCAGGGCGTCGCCGGCCAGGTTGTAGGACAGCACCGCGCAAAAGAGCAGCACGCCGGGCAGCAGGCTCCAGGGGTGGAGACGGATCTCGGCGATGCTCATGGCTTCTTGCAACAGGTTGCCCCACGAGGTCTGCGGGTCCTGGATGCCCAGGCCCAGCAACGAAAGCCCGCTTTCGGCAACCACGTAACCGGGTATGGAGAGGGTGGCCTGGATGGCGAGAAACCCGAAGGTCTGTGGCAAGGCGTGGCGGCGCAGGATCGTGAGAGGTTTCACGCCCAGGGCTCTGGCCGCCACGATGTAGTCGGCCGAGCGCAACGACTGGACCAGCCCTCGGATGACGCGCGCCAATCCCGCCCAACCGATGAACGAGAGGATCAGGACGATGGAGAGGTAGACCACCCGTGAGTCCCAGTCCAGAGGCAACGTCGCGCGCAGCAGCATGAGCAGGTAGAAGGCGGGGATCAGCATCACGATCTCGCACAACCGCATGAGCAGGCGATCCACCCACCCGCCGAAGAAACCCGCGAGACCGCCGATCACCAAGGCGATCAGCGTGGAGATGGCCACACCCACGATGCCGATGGAAAGCGAAACGCGACCGCCATGGAGAAGACGCGACAGGAGATCGCGTCCCCGGGCGTCGGCTCCCAGCAGATAGAGGCGGGCGGCAGGGCCACTGCCCGAGGGATGGGCGGCTTCGAGGGAATCCAGTCCGAAAAGTCGCCCTCCGACGAAAAGGCGAACGGGCACAACGTGGGTGGTGTCTTCCACGTAGATGCGGTGGGCGTTGTCGTCGAAGGTGAACGAGACCGGATGCACCGAGAGACGCCCATCGATCCAGTGCAGGCTGGAGGGGGGTGCCCACGAATGGGTGCGCGATTCGTCGTCGATGCCGTAGGGAGCGACCCACGGTGCCAGCAGGGCCGAGAGGTAAAGCAAGGCCAAGACCACCAGAGAGCCAGTTGCCATGGGTGAGGCCGCGAAAGCTGCGCGGAGACGCGAGCGGGTGGAAGACGAGGCGCTCACGAGAGTTTCACCCGAGGATCGTTCCAGGCATGCAAGAGATCGGCCAGCAGGTTGCCCACGAGAAGAAGAAGCGAACCCATGAGGACCGTGGCCATCACGAGGAACAGGTCCTTGGAACGGACCGCCTCGAGGGCCACCAGGCCCATTCCGGGCCAACTGGTGATGATCTCGGTGAAGGCCGCCCCCGACAGGAGCGCCGAAAATTCGAAACCCAGAAGGGTGATCAGGGGGTTGGCCGCGTTGCGGAAGGCGTGGCCCCACAACACACGGCGATCACTCAGTCCCCTGGCGCGGGCGGCCAGGATGTAGGGCTGCGAGAGGGTCTCGAGGGTGGAGCCGCGCGCGACCCGTTGCAGTCCCGCCAGACCACCGATGGCCAGCACCACACCCGGAAGCAGGAGGTGTTTGAGGACATCCAGGACGCGCGCCACGGCGCCCAACTGGTCGAAGTCGGGAGAGACGAGTCCACCGATGGGGATGCGACCGATCAAAGGCAGCGAGGGGAGGACCGTGGCGCCGTACAGCAGCAGAAGGGCCAGGAAAAACGAAGGCAGGCTCATGCCGACAAACGCCAGGACCGAGGTGGTGCGGTCGGGCCATTCCCCGCGCCGCAACGCCGACCACACGCCCAGCGGC
Source organism: Fibrobacteria bacterium (assembly GCA_035913415.1). Lineage (GTDB taxonomy): Bacteria > Fibrobacterota > Fibrobacteria > UBA5070 > UBA5070 > UBA5070. Next base: position 3,979 of record JAMIIV010000207.1, read on the forward strand.
ACGGCCAACAACCAGGTGAGCAAACTCGAGAACAGGGCCAGGAGCAGGGTGGCGGCCATGCGCTCACCGATGACGTCGGCGACGGGGCGCTTGAACTTGAAGCTGTAGCCGAGATCGCCCTGGACCACCCGGACCAACCAGCGCAGGTATTGCTCGGGAACCGAGCGATCGAATCCGTACTGGGCCTCCATGCGTCGGATGATCTCGTCGGAGACCTGCGGATTGCCGCGCTGGGCGGCCAGAGGGTCGCCGGGCGACAGCGAAAGCAGCAGGAACGCGATCAAGGAGACCCCCAGGAGCATGGGGATCATCGCCAACAAACGACGCAGCAGGAACGACGTCATTCCCTACAGCCGAAGGAGGAACGGCTCACTTTCCACCCTTGTCGGTCTTCCCGGCCGTCACTGCGGGTGCGGGTTTGGCCGCGGAGTCCGGCTGAGCCGGGGCGGAAATTGTCGGGGTCTTGGCCGCACCGGGGCGCACGAAGATGCGGTCGATGTTGTGCAGGGTGCCGCCCAGGACGGTGGGGCGGATGTTCCCGAAGCGGTTGCGCACGGCCGACATCGCCTCGGGGTGGCCCAGGTAGATGTAGGGGAGCTGCTCGTGCACGACGGTCTGCAGGCGGTCGTAGGCCTTCTTGCGCTGCACCGTGTCGGTGGTGGTCACACCTGCCACGACCAGACTGTCCAATTCCTTCTCCCAGGAGGTGGAAGGAGTCTTCTGCTTGGGGAACCACATGTGGGTCCGGCCCGTCGAGACCCACACGTTGGAGCCGAAATGGGGTTCGGCGCCACCGCCGCCCAGTCCGAGAAGCACGGCGTTCCAATCGAAGTTCGCGTCGAGGCGGGTGACCAGCGTATTGAACTCGATCTGGACGAACACGACCTCCATGCCCAACGCCTCGAGATCCTTGCGGATCAGGCCCGCGATGTCGATGCGCGACTGGTTCTCGGCGTTGGTCAGCAGGGTGAATTTCACAAGGTTGCCCTTGGCGTCGCGGAGCTTGCCGTCGGCGCCGGTTGCGAAGCCGGAGGCCTTCAGCGCGGCGCGGGCCGAGTCGAGGTTGCGGGCCAACGGCGGCAGGGACGCGTTCCACCAGTAGCCGCTGCTGGGCGAGGAAGGCCCGTTGGCGTCGGTGCCCAGGCCGTTCCAGACGATGTCGCGGATGGCCTTGCGATCGATGGCCCAGGAGACGGCGCGACGGAAATGGACATCGCGGAACCAGGAGAGTTTGACCGGGTCGACCAGGGGTTTGCCCTTGGGGTCCGCGCCGGTGTTCTGGTTGAAGAAGACGAAGGTCTGGTTCAGCGTAGGACCGAGCTTGCGCACCACGAAGTCGCCTTCGGCCTCCAGGGGCTTGATGACCGGGAAGTCCTGTGGCATGACGTCGAGCTGGTCGAGCTCGCCGGCCTTGAACTTCAGGACCTCGGCTTTCTGGTCCTGCACCACCACCAGGAGCATGGTATCCAGGTACGGGAGGGCTTGGCCTTTGGCATCCTTGCGGAACCAGTGGGGGTTGCGCACGAAGACGCCGCGGCTGCCACTTTCGTAGCGGGCCAGCCGGAAAGGGCCGGCGCCGACAAGGGAATCCACAGGGGTGTCGATGCCGTAGACGGAGCTGAAGTTCTTGCCCGCCTTGGAGGCCAGACGCTTCTCGGAAAGGACCGGCACGCCGCCAACGGCGGCGACGAAGGGCCCGAAGGCGGTGGGGGTGCGGAATTCGACCGTCAGGCTGTCGAGTGCCTTCACCTCGGGGAGTTTGCCGTCGACCTTGAGGATGTCGCGCATGGAGCAGTCGACGGTGGTGTCGTAGGCCAGCCGGGTCCAGGTGAAGACCACGTCCGAGGCCCGCAGAGGCGAGCCGTCGTTGAAACGCAAGCCGGGCCGCAACTTGAAGGTGTAGATCTTGCCCGTCGAATCGATGGTCCAGCTTTCGGCCAGAAGCGGCGTGGGCAGACCGGAGTAGGGATCGGTATCGGTGAGGCCAGCGAAGATCAAGCCGATGAACTGGCTGGAGGAACTTTCTCCCGCCACGATGGGGTTGAAGGTCTTGGGGCCGCCCCAGGTGGCCAGCACCATGGTTCCACCCGGGGTGCCGACGACGTCGGCGGTGTCCGTCTTGGCGGAGCCAGCGGAGGACTTCTGGTCCGAGGAGCCGCAACCGGCGAACAGGGCCAGCAAGGGCAGGGAGGCAAGGACGGAAAGGATCCGGACGGGTCTTGGCATGGACGGACAATGTAGACGCCCTCGGGCGGGCTTGTACGTTGTTCGTCCCATGGAAGCTCTCCGATTCGAACCGCTCCACGTCGCCTCCGGCGCCCACCACATGCGCCACGAAGAAGACCTCTTCCGTCGCATGGAATCCTTGTTGCGCGAGGGCAGCCGCTCCGAGGAGACCCTCCCCGTGCTGCGCCTGTACCAATGGGACGTTCCGACGGTGACCCTGGGCAAGTCGCAGACCCCCGAAGTCGCCCTGGCGCCCCGGTGGGAGACCTGGCACTCGAACCCTTCCGCCGACCCCTTGGGTCCGGGTGCCGTGGTCCACCGCCCGACCGGCGGACGTGCCGTGTGGCACGAACAGGAAATCACCTACGGGGTGATCTTCCCTCTGGATCATCCGGTCTTCCAGGGGGGACTGCGCTCCCCGGAGGAGGTCTTCGGGACCTGGTTGCTGGAGGCTGGCCAGGCGGCCGGGGTGAAAGGGCTTACGGCAGAACGTGGCGTGACGGGTCGCGACCCGTTGGGAATCGGTCCGGCTCCGTGTTTTGCCAGTACCAGTCGACATGAACTGAAGTGGTACGGCTACAAATGGGTGGGTTCGGCTCGGCGGCTGGGGCAGACGGCACTGTTGCAACATGGCGCCATTCGTCTGGGACCGGCCGGAGACAAACTCCAGAAGTGGCTGAGCGGACTGGACACCGTGGACGACCGCCCCTGGCACGAACTGCCGTCCGCGGAGGTGCTGGCCCGGGAGTTGGAAGCGGGGATGCGGCGTTTGTTGGAGTAAGGGAATTCGGTGGTCGAGCCTGTCGAGACCAACGCGGTGGGTCTCGACAGGCTCGACCACCGGAGTTCGATCACCGAGGCTCGACCACCGGAATGCCCTGGCTCCCAGGGCAGAGGAGGTCAGCGGCCGGGGAGTTCCTTTTCCAGGGTGCGGGTGCGCACCAAGGCTGCCGAGAGGTTGGGCTCGATGGTCAGCGTTTCACGCAGATGGCGCAAGGCTTCTTCCTTGTTGCCTTCCGAGAGACTGCGCAAACCGCGGCCATAGGCCAGTAGGGCAGCCCACTTGGTGGTGAAACGGTTCCTGACCATCTGACGCAGGGACGCAGGAACGGGGAAACCCAGACTGTCCAGAGTGTTGACCACCTGGCCGCGCAACCGACCCAGGACAGCGTCGTCGGGGCCTTGGGTCTCGAGGCGGATGAGCCGTTCCTTCATGTCCTTGCGCACGACCACGGCCAGCTCCAGCGTGGCCTCGAATCCGTTGTGCACCAGGCGCGGCACCAGGACAGCCTCGACATCGACGGCACGCCCTGCATCGCGGGCGCGATCGATTTCGTCGGCACCCAGCTCCGTTCGTGCCCCCCAGCCGGGAAGCTGTTTTTCCAGCGTGGCGGGATCGATGACCCGGATGGTCTGGACCATCGAGATCTCCCACGAGAGCATTTCGGCGACCGCACGCCCCGTCCAGGGCGCCAACGCGGGATCGACGTCGCCTCCAACAATGGCGGGAGCCACCCCCGCCGACAACTTGAAGGCAGCGGAGGACGCAGTGACAAGGAGGGCGGTGAGGAGGGCGACAAGGCGCATGCCTGCAATCTACCCTAACGCAGCCGATTCAACCTGGACATCCCTCTCCATCGCGGGATCCAGGTTCAGCTTCCCGAGAGCACCGCATGGTAGAGGCGCATGGACGAAACATGATCGGAGGCCGCCATGGTTTCGCGCGCCGCGTGCATGGCCAGCATGGGAGCCCCGCAATCCACGACATCCATGCCCAGACTCGACGAGACCAGCGGTCCGACGGTGGATCCGCAGGCGAGATCGGCGCGCATCGCGAAGACCTGCAGGGGCACACCAGCCCTTCCCGCCGCCAAGCGCAAGCGCGCCATCCCGGTGGCGGTGGTGGCGTACCGAAGCCCGGCGTTCCACTTCAGTACAGGGCCCCGTCCCAGGATCGGGGCATGGCGGGGATCGTGGCGATCGGGAAAGTTGGGATGCAGCGCATGGGCCATGTCGCAGGACAGGGCGAAGCCGGACGCGAGAACGGCACCGATGCGCTCGGAGGAGAGGCCGCATGCGGACAAGGCGCGTTCCAAAAGCCGGGGGAGGAACCGGGAATCGGCGCCTTCGGGCATGCCGGAGCCGACCTCCTCCCCGTCGAGGAAGGCCACCACGGGCATACGATGGTCGGAGGGGCTCAAGGCGACCAAGGCGCCCAGCAAGGCATGGCAGGAGGCGAGGTTGTCCAGTCTCCCCGAGACCACCAGATCACCGGAGCCCGCCAAGGAGGCGGGGGCGGCGTCGACCAGGCACAGATCCCACCCCAGGACGTCGGACGGGGAGACTCCCAGAACGAGCCCGATGCGCTCTTCCAGGGAGGGGACGTCTTCGCCATCCAGGCCGGCCAGCGGGGGCAGGTGGCGTTCGCGATCGAGCACCAGGCCACGCTCGTTGACGCCGCGATCGAGGTGGATGGCCAGGGAGGGGACGATGGGACGGAATCCGTCGAGTTCGACGAGTTCTTCGCGCAGGTCCAGCCCCTCGCGCAGAGCCACCCGGCCGGCGACGCGCAGTTCGCGATCGAGCCAGGAGTGGTGCAGCAGGCCGCCGTAGCCCTCGATTCCCAGCTTGCGGCACCCGCAGGAGGAATGCTCCGGACGAGGCTTCAGGCGAAGACAGGGGCTGTCGGTGTGCGCCAGTCCCAGGACCACATCTGCGGGCTCTTGGAGAGGCACGACCCAAGCCGCGATCGCACCGGCGCGACGCACGAACAGCCCTTCGCCGGGTGCGGCGGACCAGGAGGGATCGGTGTCGCGCAGTTCGCGGAATCCGGCATCTTCCAGCCGGGAGGCGACCAGGGCCGAGGCGTGCCAGGGCGAGGGGGCATGGTCGAGGAAGGAGAGGAGGTCGGAGACGAATTCAGGTGTCGGCATCGGCGATCCGGCTGGCCGGGACATGCTGGAAGACGTCGAGTTCCTCGTTGAGAGGCAGCATGGGGAGACGCTCGGCGGCGCGCCAGGCGTTGTCGCGCGTGAGCACCCGGACGGGATAGCCGTCGACCTCGATGGTCTTGAGAGCCCCGACGATCTGGCGCATGAGGGGATCTTGCGCGACGTAGGCGAGTTTGCGTTCCTTGCGCAGCCCCAGGAACTTCTTCTCGGTGCGATCGAGGATGACCAGGTCCGCCGGTGGGAACACCGTGGCGCCTTCGTTTTCCCAACTGAAGGCCAACTGGATGCGATCCAGGGGGCGCGAGTGCAGGAAATGCAGCTCCGGAACGGCGATGCCGGGATCTTCCCGTCGGAGGGCCTCTTCGATGAGGGGGCGGCGGCGGGAGTATTCCCACCACTTGAGGTTCACCTGGTGCGGCACCATGTGCAAGCGGCGGCCCAGGTCGAGGGTCTCTTCGCGGACATGGCGGTTGCCCTGGGTCCACAGGTCGAGGATGAGCTCGGCGTCGGGGTCCATGGGCAGGATCTGTCCGGTGTCGCCGTCGCGAGGGACCAGGCCGAATTCGCGCGAAATGGCCGACAGGATGGGGCCGGCCTCGCGCACGAAGTAGTCTGGGCGCAGGTGGTTGAGCAGCGCCTCCATGCCGGAGGGAGCCCAGACGTCTCCGTCGACGGGATCCTGGTGGCGGTAGGATACGGAGAAGTACACACCCGTCCAGGGATTGCTGTACCACCAGGTGCGCACCCCGTCCTGCTCGGAGGGATCCTGGAAATGCGGGATTTCGCGACGCCAGGCTTCGAAGCCGGCGAGATCGGGGCGGAGGCCCCCGACAGACAGGTATTCCAGGACTAGACTCATGCGCTCCTCCGAAAATGCGCTCCCGCGGCGCGGCTGTCAGCCGGAATGGCGACCGAGGGAGATTCCCGAGCTTTGGGCGCGCGGGCTCAGAAGACGAGTTTCACGAACAGAAACCACAAGGCGTTGACGACCACGCCCCACAAAACGGCGGCAGGCAGGGCGAACCGCAGACGCGAACCGAACTGTTCGAGCATCCGCTCGGCGGCGATGGCGCTTTCATGGCCCGGGATCTCGTGCAACATGCCTTTGAGCTGCTGGACCACCTTCATAGGTCCGCGCGAGAGCCAACGGACCAGCAGACCCGACCGGTCGCGCACGGCGATCATGCGGTCGAAGGCCTCGCCCATGCCGCGCGAGGTGGCGCGCAGGGCCTCGACGGCCTCTTCCGGAGCCGACTGGGCCACGGTGCGGGCCAGCTCGGCGACCTGCCGGCGCACCGCGCCTTCCCAGCGCTGCAGCGAAAGAGCCCACCCGTGGCGCAGTCCGATCCAGGCCCACAACACGGGAAAAACGGCCAGATACACCACCGAGATGGCCAAGGCCAGCGGACTGGTGAAGACCAGGAACAACAGCAGGACCAGTTGCAGGAGGATGGCCAGTATCCCTCCGCCCTGGATGGCGTCGGATCCGGCGTCTGCAAGCCGGAGGATTTCCGGCAGGCTTGCCACGAACAATCCCAGGTTCACCAGGATTCCCGCCAACGCCAGCCCCAGGGTCCAGACCGCGACCACCAGGATGGTGCGCAGGGCCTCCCAGCTTCCGGATGCCAAAGGCGAGGCGCCCGCCCGGGCGACACCGCGCTTGAACAATCGCGGGAAATCGGGAATGTGGATCATCGAGGTCTCCTGGGCACGCGGCGACCAAAGGATACCAGCGCCTCGACCACGCGCGCAACGCGCGTTTGGGAAAGTTCCGGCCACAGGGGCAGCGAGAAGATCCGCGCGGCGACGGATTCCGCCACGGGGAACGCGCCCGGCCCATATCCGAGGGAGGCGAAACAAGGCTGGAGGTGCAGGGGCCTGGGGTAGTAGATCTCGGTGCCGACACCACGGGCACGCAGGTGCTCGACCACCGCGTCGCGGTCGGGATGCTGGAGGGAGAACAGATTCCAGGTGCGCCCCGGGGCACGGGCGGGCAAGACGAAATCCGTCCCGGCCAACGCATCGAGATAGATGTCCGCGATGCGTTCCCGGTCGGCCAACCAGGTGGAAAGGCGGGGCAGTTTCACGCGCAGCACGGCCGCCTGCAAGGCATCCAGGCGGTGTGTTCCGCCCACCTCGAGATGCTCGAAGCGCCGCGCGGCACCGTGGCCACGCAGGAGGCGGATCCGTTCGGCGAGGGCGGGATCGGAGGTGGCCACCGCACCGGCGTCTCCGGCCGCGCCGAGGTTCTTGGTGGGGTAGAAGGAAAAACACCCGGCATCGCCCCACGTGCCGGCCGCGCGCCCCCCCAGGCGCGACCCGCAAGCCTGGGCGGCGTCTTCGAGCAGGAACAGGGCGCGGGTTTCGGCCAGGGTGCGAAAGGCGGGCATGTCGGCCACGGCCCCGAAGAGGTGGACGGGCAACACCCCGACGGTGCGATCGGTGAGCCCTGCCTGCACGGCCTGGGGATGCAGGCAGAGGGTGTCCGGATCGATGTCGGCGAAGACCGGGCGCAGCCCCGCCTGCACGATGCTGGAGGCGGTGGCCGCGAAGGTGAAGGGGCTTGTGACGACCTCGCCGCCGGCCGGGAACCCCCGGGCCTTCAGGGCCAGGACCAGGGCGTCGGTGCCCGAGCCCACCGATACGACGTGTTCGACACCCAGGTACGCCGCGAATTCCCGCTCGAACGCTTCGACTTCGGGCCCCAGGATGCAGCGCCCGGACCGAACCACCGCCGACATCGCCGCTTCGAGTTCGGGGCCGAGAGTCTGGTGTTGCAGGGAAAGGTCGAACTGGGGGATCGGGGCGGAGGAAGGATCTGCCGAGAGGGAGCGCGGCGCGGAGTTGCGGGAGTCGGGGGACGCGACGGCGATCACGCGCGTTTCCAGAGGGATAACGGCAGGTAGGCGGCACCGGCGACCGCGATGATGCACGCACCCGTCGAGAGATCGAGCCACCACGACATCCCAAGGCCGGCGAGGCCGAAGACGGCGGCCAGTGCTCCCGCCACGATCATGGCTTTGCCCAACGAACGCGACCAGCGCACGCCCAGGGCACCCGGGATGGACAGGAGGGCCACCAGCAACACCAGGCCCGTGACGCGCATGAGCAGGACGACGGAAACCGACAGGGCCGCCAACAGCCCGAACCGGAAGACCCGTACCGGAAACCCCGCGACCTCGGCGAATTCGGAGTCCAGCGCCAGGCCCAGCAGGCCGCGCCGGAACCGCCACGCCAGGAAGACCAGCACGACATCGACCGCGCCCAAGGCCCACAGGTCGGAGCGGGGAATGGCCAGGATGCTCCCGAAGAGCACCGACTGGAGGTCGCCGGCGTACGAACGCGAGAGGTCGACGCAGATGACGCCGAACGCCATGCCCAATGCCCAGACCACTCCCAGCAGGGTATCGGCCCGTTCGGGTGAGCGTTCCACCAGGAACGCGACGAGGAACGCCGCCGCCAACGTGAAAGCCAATGTGACGGGAAGGGGCGCCCAGCCCATCAAGAAGGCCAAGCCGACTCCGCCGTAGGCCGCGTGGGCCAGTCCGCCGCCGAGGGAGACCATGCGGTTGGACACCGCCAGAACCCCCACCACTCCGGTGGCGACCGCAGCCAGCAGAACCGCGATGATGGCCGGCAAGATCAGACTCATGCCGGCGTCTCCCCGTGTTCGTGGCAGCCGCAAGGGTCGCCGGGATGGTGGGCCAGGACCCGGTGGGGATGACCGTGGGCGATGAGATCCACCGGGCACCCGTAGGCCTCGTCGAGGGCCTCCTGCGGGACGTCGGAGGAACCGTGGTAGACGATGCGGCCCGCCCCCACGCAGGCGATGGACCCCACGTTGCGGGCCAACACGCCGATGTCGTGGCTGACGACCACCGCTGTGCGGTCCTTGCAGCACTCCTCCAGCAGGGAGAAGACGGTGCCCTCGGCGCGCGCGTCGGCGTTGGCGGTGGGTTCGTCCAGCAGCAGGAGTTCGGGTTCGCGTACCAGGGCGCGCGCCACCAGGGCCAACTGGAGCTGGCCCCCGGACAACTGCGACAATTTCCGGTCGGCAAGGGGCATGATGCGCAGGCGCTCCATCCAGGCGGCGGCGCGTTCCCTCTCCTGGGCTTTCAGCCCCCCGCCGAGGGAGCCCAATCCCAGGAAGCCCGATTCGACCAGATCGCGCAGCGTGGACGGCAGGTCGCGCTCCAGCACCAGGGACTGGGGCACGTACCCGATGCGCGGACGCGCCTTGCGCGCCGTGGTGCCCAGCACCTCGACGGATCCCGACGTGGGGGTCAGCAGCCCCAGTACCAGTCGCAATACGGTGCTCTTGCCGGCCCCGTTGGGGCCGATGAGCCCCAGGATGCCGCCGCGCGGCAGCTCGAGGTCGGCGTTTTCCAGGACACTGCGACCGGCGTACCCCGCGGTGACCTGGCGCAAGCGCAGGGCCGGAGAAACGACGCTCACAGGCCCTGGGCCAGGGATTGGAGGGCGACGCGGAAAGCCGAATCCCACGGCGTGGCCAGCAGATCGACGGAGACCACCGGCACCCCCAGGTCGGAGGCCACGGAGCGCGCGACCCGGTCGGGTGCCTCGCGCTGGAGGAACACGGTCTTGATGCCCTGGGCCCGCGCGACCTTGCGCAGCTCGAACAGGGCCACGGGAGACAGTTCCCGTCCGTGACTTTCGAGGGCTTTCTGGACCAGCCCGTAGTCGCGGGCCAGGTAGCCCAGTCCGGGATGGTTGATCAGGAAGGTGCGCCCCGACCAAGGCGCGAGGGTGGTCCGGGCCTGTTCGTCGAGGGAATCCAGGTGCATCCGGACCCGCGGCATGCGGGAGGCGATACGAGAGGCGAGATCGGGGCGTTTGGCGGACAAACGCACCGCGAGGGTTTCGGCCAAGACACGCATGGCCCGCGGAGAGGCCCAGACGTGGGGATCCATGGGTTCGGCGCCATGGGATTGGTGGTCGTGGGTTTCGGCGGGTTTCAGATCGAGGGCCCCACGCAGATCCAGAACCGGCATATCGGGGAACGCGCCCTGGAATCGAGTGGTCCAGGAGGCCTCGAAGGAGAGGCCGGTGCGCATCCAGGCGTCGACACCCTTGAGGCGGGTCAGATCGGAGGGCTTGGGTTCCCAGGTATGGGCCGAAGCACCGGGAGGAACCAGACCCACCGCCTCGCAGGGAGGTCCCGCCACCTCGCAGGCCAGCCAGGCGATGGGCCCTGCAGACGAGGCCAAGCGCAAAGCCGCTCCCGGGGCGTCCGGAGCCGCACCGAGGACGGAATCCGCCACAGCGGCGGCTTTCTGCACTCCCGGGCGATTGTCGCACCCCAGGAGAGGGAGCAGGCAAAGGGCGGCGACGCGGATTCTTGTGACGTTCATGGGAACCCGAATCTAGGAATCGGGCCCTCCACCAACCTTCAATCCTCGAGGACCTGCTCAAGCTGGGTGCGCCACGAAGGCAGGCACAGACCGAAATCACGCTGGAGTTTGCCGCAGTCAAGCCTGCTGTTCAGGGGGCGAACGGCCTTGGTGGGGTAGGTGCTGGACGGCACCGGCAGGATGGATTTCACGACCTGCTCCCCCGGGATCGGGTCCAGCTCGCGGATGGCCGAGGCGAAGCCGTGCCAGGAAACGAATCCAGGGCCTGCCATGTGGTACACCCCCTTCTGCCCCTGCTTGCGCTGCGAAGCGACCGCCTGGGCGGTGGCTTCGGCGATGGCGCGGCTCCAGGTGGGGCTGCCCACCTGGTCGTCGACGACCTTGAGCTCTTCACGCTCGCGGAACAATTTGCGCATGGTGCGCAGGAAGTTGTTTCCACGGGCTCCGTAGACCCACTGGAGACGGAAGATCAGGTGCTCGCAATCGATGTCGGCGATGGCCTGATCGCCCTCGAGCTTGGTGAGACCGTACACCGACAGCGGCTTGGTCGGCTCGGTTTCGGTACGGGCATGGGTTCCGTTGCCCTCGTAGACGTAATCGGTGCTGTAGTGCACCAACAAAGCTCCGCGCTTCTTGCAGGCTTCGGCCAGGACCTGCGGCAGCGCGGCGTTCAGCCGACGACATACCTCAGGTTCATCCTCGGCCTTGTCGACCTGGGTGTGGGCCACGGCATTGCATACGATATCAGCCTGGGATTCCTCGACGGCCTTGACCGCGTTCGAGAGGTCCGACAGATCGATCTGGGGGTAGTCGAGCCCCACCACGTCGCCCAGAGGAGCCATGGTGCGGCGAAGCTCGTAACCAACCTGGCCGCGGGAACCGAGAACGAGGATGCGGGTCATGGGATGCGGGCTCCTTGGAAGGGCGTGCGATTGCCGGCCGACGCGATAGGTCCGGCCGACTGGAGCCGGGAAGTTAGCTCCCTCGGTGGAAACCTGCAGGAAGTCGATGGGTGTGCGGCGTCTACCGAGGCGTCGCGAAAAACCCTTCGTTCTGCACGCTTGCGGGTTGCCTTCTGCAAGGCTGGAATCCTAGACTGCAGGATACGCCGCCGCATTCCCCCTCCTTTCACTTTCGATGGAAACACTCCATGGACATCGAACGCACCGGCTTGATCCTCAAGACCTCCCATGTGGCGGAGTGCATCGCGTTCTACCGCGACGTGCTGGAGTGTCCGGTCTGGTTCCGCAACGAAGACGTCACCTGCCTGGGAATCGGCGAGTCGTACATCCTGATCGAACCCCCCGACGAAACCGCATCCAACGAGCCCAGCCCCAACCTCATCCTGCGGCTGAACGTCGCCGACGTGCGCAGGGAAGCGGAGGCGCTTCGCGCCAGGGGCGCCGAGGCGTGGATCGACGACTTCGACTGGGGCACGATCTGCACGTTCTTCGATCCGGCCGGCACCAAGCTCGAGCTCATGGAAGCTCACCGGTTCCGCCGGGACCGTCGCGTGGGCTGAAGCCTTCATGGGAGGGAACAGATGCCTCGATACGCCCTGCGGGACGTCTCCGGCAGAGTCGCGGCCAGTGGGAGGGTGATGAGCTCCTGGTCACCGGAAATCCGCTCATCGGTTTGCGCAGCCCGCCCTGGTGGAGGTACTCTCAAGGAGCAATGCCCGACCTCTACCAGTACACGGACTACCGCGCCTATCTGCGCGACTGGCTCTCAGAGAGCAAGGAGTCGTTCCCTGCGCTCTCGTACCGCTACATGGCCACGCGGCTGGAGCTGGATCCGGGATTTCTGGTCCACATCTTCCACGGACAGAAGCATCTGGCGGAACGGCATGTGCCGAGCCTGGTGAAACTCCTGAAGCTCAAGGCCAAGGAGTCGGAGTACTTCCGCCGCCTGGTGGCCTTCGGCAAAGCCAAGGGTGAAGCCGAGATCTCCAGACGTTTCCTGGAACTCATGGAGCTGCGCGAACGCCAAGTGCGCGAGGTCTCCAGTCGGGAACATCGCTACTACGCCCACTGGTACGTCCCCGCGATCCGTTGTCTGCTGGCGGCCATCGATTTTCGCGGCGACTGGAAGGCCCTGGGTGAGAAACTGCGGCCACCCATCCGGCCCGAAGAGGCCAAGGCCGCGGTGGAGCTACTCGAGAAACTGGGGATGGTCCAGCGGCGGGCCGATGGCGCATGGGATACCCTCGACGCCCATCTGTCGTCCGGCGACGCCTGGACGGGGCATGCCGTCCGCGGATTCCAGAAGCAGACCCTGCAGTTAGCCCTGGATGCCCTGGAGGACATGCCCAAGACGGAGCGCGAGATCTCGACCCTGACCTTCGCCATCCCGACCCAGGAGATGCCGGCCCTCAACGAGATGGTGCGCGATTTCCGCAGCCGACTGGCCCGCTGGGCCTTGGCCAGCCAGGACGCCGACCAGGTGTTCCAGATGAACATCCAGATCTTCCCGGTGTCGCAAGGATGATGCGCCACGCCTGTACACTGCTCGGGGCCCTGGCCCTGGTCTCGTGCTCCGACCCTTCGGTGGCGGGCAAACCCGTGGTCGACGAGACCACCAACGGCATCCAGGTGCGTCTGGTGCTGCCCGACGGCTCCCCCGCCGCCGGAGCCAGAGTGGTGCTGGCCGGATCGAGCCATCTGGCCGGAGACTCCGCCCGGGTCTTCCATGCCCTTGCGGATGCCTCGGGATCGGTGGAGCTGGCGGGCATTCCAAGGGGCTCGTATCGCCTGGAGTCGTACTTCCAAGGGTGGGGAATCGCCCGGACCCAGGATTTCCGGGCCTCCGAAGGATTCCTCACCACCTCGTTGTCCCCACTGGCGCGCCTGCGGATCGAGGTGCCACCACGCAGCAGGGTGCGCGCCTACGGAAGCGATCGTGTCTGGACCGCGGACGAACAGGGGCAGGTCACTCTTGATTCCCTGCCCCCAGGAATCTGGAATTTGCGCGCCGATTCTGGAGCCTCCACGGAAGGGAGTCTGATCGGCGAACGCGCCGTGGTGGTCACCCCCGCCCAGAACGCGACCGTCGACGGTCTGGACTCGCTGATCCTCGATGCCTCCACGTGGGCTCGCAGGCAGGTTCTGCGCATCGAGGCCGACCCCCAGGGATCTGCAGTCCCTCTGGTGGATGTTCCCGTGCCGGTGCGCATCGGGCAGAACGCCTTCGACGCGGGACTGCGTTCACCTTCCGACCTGCGCATCGTCTCCGCCTCCGGACAGGACCTGCCGTTTCAGATCGAGGCATGGGACTCGGCCGGAGGTTCCGCCCTGGTGTGGGTCCGACTTCCGGCCACGACGCCTTCCCGCGGCGATTCCCTCTCGCTGCTATGGGGCAAACCAGGCCTTCCGGACAGAGGCGACGAGTTGACGGATTCCGACTTCGGCTGGTGGGCTCTGGGAGTCCTGCCCTCCGGAGTGACCGATTCGGGAACCACCGTCGCCCCGGGCATCCTCGGGGAGGGCCGCCGCTTCGACGGCACCAACTCGCTGCGCATCGCATCGCCCTCCGACAGCGCCCTGGCGGACGGGTTCACCGTCTCGTGCTGGGTCTTCGCGGAGGGTGTGCAGAGGCCCTGGGCCAAGATCCTGGACCTGGGCGGGAACGCCGAGCCCTACGGCACCATACTGCTGGACATCGACAGCGCCACCGGAAAACCGGGATTGCAGATGGCCTTTTCCGACGGCACATGGAAACGGATCCCGGGGGCCCAAGCCCTGGATGGGTGGGTCCATCTGGCGGCGCGCTGGGACCCGTCGACCCGCCGCGGCACCTTCTTCGTGAACGGAATGCCCCAAGGATTCCTGCAGGCCGACACCACGTTGTTGTCAGTGGCCGGACATCAGATCATCGTGGGCAACCAGGAAAGCGGCGACGACGGCCTGATCGGCAGGATCGACGACCTGCGTTTCGAGTTGCAAACACGTCCCGACGCCTGGATCCGCCACCAAGCCTATCTGCAGACTCCGGGCAAGATCCGGTCCGGAGACATCTCCAAGACTCCCTGAAAGGAATCGCCATGAACGCTCCGCTTCCGTCGGCCCGCAGATGCGCGCCGATGCTGCTCCTGTGCGCCTCGCTCCTGCATGCGGGTGTGCCGGGCACCCTTCGTACCGACTGGATCGGCAACACCTTCGGGGGCGCCGAGATGATCGATCCGAGCGGGTCGGCCACCGATCCGATGAGCCGCATGTGGGTGCAGAACTACATCGCCAACATCTGGGTGTCGGGCGACGGCAAGGTCTTCGCCTACAGCAACTGGGACGAAGGTTCACGCACGTGCGGCATCTACAAGGACGGCAAGGTGCTGGGGCAACTGGCCTTCGGCAAGGACCTGTTCGGGCAGAACGGCGACCTGGTCGGCGACGGGCGGTACGTGTACACCACCACGGGGGTGGACTGGGCCAACTGGGAGCGCCATGGTTTCGGGATCCAGCGCTACACCCACGACGGCCGTGTGGCGGGCTGGACCGACGGGCGCGGCTACCTCAACTCGTACCTGGTGGTCCGCGACTCGGGATGGAATCCGAGCATTTCCCGCCTGGCCCTGGACACGTCCCTGCAGGAGCTCTATCTGTCGGATTCTGTCTCCGGTGGAATCCTGATCCTGGATGCGAAGACCATGTCGCAGACGCCCAAAGGCTCGTGGAGAATCGACGGGGTGGACGACATGGTGGCCGACCAGAAGGGGAGCCTCTGGATCTTGCGCAAGGGACGCATCCAAAAATACGGCAACCGCGGCGAAGCCACGGGACTGGAGATCGCGAGCCTGGCCTCGCCCACGCGCCTGTCCATGGATGCGCAGGGACGACTGCTGGTCTTCGACGATTCGACGCTCCAGGTGCACATTTTCTCCGACCTGGCCACCACGCCCCGATTGGCGGGCACATTGGGAACCAAGGGTGGCATCTATTCGGGAATCAAGGGCAAAGTGGCCCCCGACAAACTGCTGCCCAAATGCGCCGGTGTGGGAAGCGATGCGGCAGGCAACCTCTACCTGGCCTGGGGCGGCGTAGCTCCCGTCGCGGGTTCGGATATTCGTTCGTACACAGCCGCCGGATCCATGCGCTGGCAGGTTCTGGGGCACACCTTCGTGGCTTGCGGCGGCTTCGACCCCGCCACCGACGGGCGCGACATCTACTTCCGCGACTACCACTACAGCATGGACTACAACCAGGCACCGGGAAAAGGCCAGCGCTACGAGTCGTTCCATTGGGACCGCGCCAACGACACCCCTTCGGTCTTCGGCGGATCCGTGATCGTGCGAACCTTGGGTGGCAGGAAGATCCTGGCCACCACGGCTTCCGACCAGATGTCGGGGGGCTTCCGGTTCTACCGTCTGGAAGACCGGCTGGCCACCCCTGCGGGCATCCTGGCCGACGGCAGTTGGGCCTGGTGGATCGAACCCAACGGCAACGTATGGAACGCCGACAACCACGGACGGATCAAACGCTACCCGTTCCAGGGCCTGGACGCCGAAGGCAACGTGCGCTACGACCAGGCGCACCCCGACACGTTCCCCCGCCCCCGCGAAGTCTCGGGAATCCAGCGCATCCACTACGACTCGACCAGCGACGCCCTCTACGTCTCGGGCTACGACCAGGACCACCCCGCCCCCAACGAGTGGGGCCGGACAGGAACCGTCTTCGCCCGCTACGACGGCTGGACCAAGGGGTCGCGCACGATGGCCTGGAAGATCGTGCTGCCGTTGGACAATCCCGCGGTGGGCATCGGGGACGCCACCCTCAAACACATGTGGGTGGAAGGCGACTACGCGTTTTTCGTGACCTGCAACTCGACGCCCGCCACCACGATCTACGTGTATGCCCTTTCCGACGGCAAACTGGTAGGCACCATCCTGCCCGGTCCCGAGATCGCGGGGGATGTGCTGTTCTACGGCACCTACGGTAGCCTGGGCTGGGTCGACATGGCCTGGGGCATGCAGGTCTTCAAGCGCTCCAACGGCGAATACCAGATCCTGGTGGAAGACGACGTGCGTGCCAAGAACGTCTTCTTCCACTGGTGCCCCACGGGAAGCTGCCCGGAATCGACCACATCGGCCAACGGCCGGATGGGTCCCGTTACCGTGGTGACGACGGGCCTGCGAGTTGATTTGCAAGCCGGGCGGGTGGAACTGCCCGGAGGCCGCGACCTGCAGGGCCGGAGGCTGGGAGCGGGAGGGCGCTGAGCGGCGGGGGAAGGCAGCACCGGGCGGCATCATTGCCCTGCGCCAGGGATGGACGCCCGTAGGGCCGGGACCCCGCGCCCCCACACCCACGTAGAGCCGCCCTGCGGGGCGGCTCTATCTGCGAATCCAACGGGGGGCGGAGGCCCGGCGCGCGACAGCCCGGTCCCGGTGTGCCCTCGGGGGCACCACCGGGAGGCGCCCGACCACCAGCCTTCGGTCACGGAACGCTTATCCGAAACCCCGCTCCGAGCTAGATTCGTCGCTTCCCGCGCCGTGCGGACGACACGCGCGCCGGACCTCAGGAGATCCGACCGATGGCCGAAGCGAAGGAACCGCACAAGTTCGTGTTCTACATGCACAAGATGACCAAGGAGTATCCGCCCAACAAGACGGTGCTCAGGGACATCTCGCTCTCGTTCTACTACGGGGCCAAGATCGGCATCATCGGCTCGAACGGTTCGGGCAAGTCCACGTTGCTGCGCATCATGGCGGGCATGGACAAGGACTACACCGGAGAGGCCTGGATCGAACCCGGGCGCACTGCGGGCTACCTGCCGCAGGAGCCGCAGCTCGACCAGAATCTGACCGTCAAGGAGAACGTGATGAAGGCCGTGGCCAAGAGCCAGGCCATTCTGGATCGGTACAACGAGATCTCCATGGCCTTCGCCGAGCCCATGGACGACGACCAGATGACCAAGCTCCTGGACGAGCAGGCGCGTCTGCAAGACGTGATCGACGCGCAGGACCTCTGGAGCCTGGAGCGCAACATCGAGATCGCCATGGACGCCCTGCGTTGCCCCCCCGGCGACTGGGCCGTCACCAACCTCTCCGGCGGAGAGAAGCGCCGCGTGGCGCTATGCCGCCTGCTGCTGGAACAGCCCGATCTGCTGCTGCTGGACGAACCCACCAACCACCTGGACGCGGAATCCGTCGCGTGGCTGGAACACCACCTCAAGGCCTACAAGGGCTCGGTCATCCTGGTCACCCACGACCGGTATTTCCTGGACAACGTCACCGGCTGGATCCTGGAACTGGACCGCGGCCGGGGCATCCCCTGGGAGGGCAACTACGCCCAGTGGCTGGACCAGAAACTGGACCGGATGAAGGGCGAGGAAAAGGTCGAATCCGACCGCGCCAAACGTCTGTCGCGCGAACAGGAGTGGGTGAAGGCCTCGCCCAAGGCCCGCCAGGCCAAGAGCAAGGCGCGCCTGAAGGCCTACGACGAACTTTTGGGACAGGAGAAGCGCGAGACCCTCAAGGGCGCGCAGATCGCGATCCCCAACGGACAACGCCTGGGCGACGTGGTCATCGAGGCCAACGGCATCGCCAAGGCCTACGGCGAGAAGGTGCTCTACGAGAACCTCACATTCCAGTTGCCGCGGTCGGGAATTGTCGGCGTGATCGGTCCCAACGGCGCGGGCAAGACCACGCTGTTCAAGATGATTCTCGGACAGGAAACGCCCGACGCCGGCACGTTCCGCATGGGCGAGACGGTGCAGATCATCTCGATGGAGCAGGGACGCGAATCGCTGGATCCCGACGCCACCGTCTTCGAAGCCATCACCGGCGGCGCCGACGAGATCCAGGTGGGCGAGCGCAAGATGAACGGACACGCCTACTGCGGCCTGTTCAACTTCATGGGCGCCGACCAGCAGAAGACCCTCGACAAGCTCTCGGGCGGCATGCGCAACCGCGTGCTGATGGCCAAGAACCTGAAGATTCCGGGCAACCTGCTGCTGCTGGACGAACCCACCAACGACCTGGACATCGAGACCCTGCAGAGCCTGGAACAGGCCATCCTGGGATTCGCCGGCTGCGCCGTGGTCATAAGCCACGACCGCTGGTTCCTGGACCGCATCGCCACGCACATCCTGGCCTTCGAGGGCGACTCGCAGGTGAAGTGGTTCGAGGGCAACTGGACCGAGTACGAGGCCGACTACCTGGCCCGCAACGGACTCAGCGCCGAAACCCCCAAGCCCATTCGCTACAAGTCCCTCAAACGCTGAGGATCGTGGGGGAGGCGCGCCCCTCCCCCCGCCTCGGCTCCGCGCCGCGTCCTCGACATTTTCCGTCATCGCCTCGGCGCGGGCCCCTCGTCTCCCCTCCCCATATCCCCGGACTCCCCATGCGCCTGGCCCCCATCGCCGCATCCCTGCTCCTGGCGCTTGCCGCCTGCGACGACGACACCCCCTCGACGATGATCGAACCGTCCCGCCCTCTCTCGGCGCGCCTGCGGTCCACGTGTCCTGCCTTGCCCGCGGGTCGCACTGCCGCCGACCCCTACACTTCGCCCGTAGTGGAACCCTCACCCTCCGTCCAGGTCTTCATGAAGATCTACGACACCAACGGGGCCCCGGTGACACAACGCTCCTTCTCCATGCAGACCGGACAGTACGGGAGCACTCCGGCCTATGCCACCAACCTCGGTTGGGACCTGACGGACGCCGCGGGCAATCCCGTTCCCACCGGCCACTACTTCCTGTTCTACACGGTTTCCGACACCACGGGCAAGGCCCTGGGCTCCGACAGCGCCTGCATCGGCGTGGTGCACTGACGACGTCTGTGCACGGCGCGGATGCTCTGGCCCATCCGGCATCCAAATTCTGATCGCCCGCCGAGGCGGCAAGGTCTATTGATGCCTATGGTTCGACACAGTTTGGCAGGAGTGCTCCGATGCTCGCGACCCTTCTCATCGCCCTTTTCGGATCCTGGGTAAACCCGGATCCGACCATCCCCGTCCTGTTGGGCCAGGACACGATTCGTCTGCCAGAGCGACTTCTGAAACGGGACTCCCGCGGATTGGTGCTCGACACCCAGTGGATAGAGATCTCCGGCGATATGCGGCGGTGGTCGATTTACGGAGACCACACGCTTTTCGGCCCCGTGGTGCTGGACACCCTCCCCGGCCAATTGCCCAGCATCCCCAACGGCACCCGATGGAGGCTGTATCGATCGTTCCCCCCCCTTGTTCCGGATCTCGGCCTGGATCAGGGAGAGGATCGGATCCTGGAGTTCCGAGCCGGTCTGTTCTGCCTCCCGGCCCCTAAGCGAGTGACCCTGTCGAACGCGGATGCGGCGCACTGGATCGAGGCATGCTTCGATCTCGGCAGATTGCGATCTGGAACCCTGGGAGCTCCCACGTACCAGGATCTTGTGCTCCCCGGTCTGCGAATGCGCCGCGACAGCGGCGACCAGGTCCATGGGGGCCGTTTCACCCGGCCCCCGTCCCACTTGTTGCTTGGCAGATGGAATGACCTTCAGTTTGAGGACAGCGCACATCCTCCCGAAGACGCCGGCCTGCATTCCGTGATGGAACCCACTTGGCGAGACGAATCGGGGCAACGGCTCGCTCCTGGCGACCAGCTTCCCTGGCCCGATGCGGATTCCGTCATTCTGATCGAACGTGGGCTCTGGACGGAGATCGCATGGAGTCTTTTCGCCGATGGCACGGCGATCCCGATGTGGCTGACCGTCCCGGGATCGGGCGACACCCTGTTCCGCTCGCAATCCGAAGCCCTCCAACTGTATCCCCACAAATCAAACCGGATGAACATGAGGCGCATCGGAAAGATCCACCTCCCTCGGGCTCTCCTTGGCGATGACTGGGAACGTCCGGCCCACGAAGCCATGCTGAGCGGTTACATGCTCGGATGGAGCGGCTTCATGATCCCGATCCCCAGCGCTTCCTCCGGCATGTCCTGGCGGAGGGATGGTCGGTCCTGGTCCGTGGCTCCGAGGTCGGGCATCATTCCCACCCCGACAACATCGCCCACCAATGTCCACGAGGGAACACGGTGGATCACCTCGCCACCCTACCTGCGCCCGGATTCCATCTCGCGGGTGGAAGGACTGGGGGCCGTGACCTGGGACGGAACGTTCTCGAACAGCCACGGCACCTTGTTCGCGCACGGTCGATTGGCACCGCTTGCCAGGCATCGCAGAACGTTGGGCAGCCATTCTCTGCCCGTTGCCGTGGCCGTCGACTGGCTCCGCGGCCAGGGGCGCGACAGCATCGGCTTTCCGAGGAAGCCCATAGTCCGTTTCGACACCATTTCCGAGCAGCTTCCCCTCTGGCGCGGGGCCAAAGTGATCGGAGATGGAAGACCCTGGAATCTGGTTCTGCGGAGGGATTCCCTGGTCTTCGAAACCGCCCGCCCCTGGCAACCCGATCTTCCCCCACATGCGGACTCGTCGCCAAGTCTTCGCGCTCCCTCGCTGTTGTGGACTCGTGGTTCGAGCGCCCGCATCCTCCGGGCTCTCTCTCCCCTTCCCGAAGTCGCACCCATCTTCGATTCCTCCTCCACGAGGGCCGTTGCCGTCTCGGGCGGCGTTTCGTTTCCCGTCGCCGACGTAACCCCGGTCACCACCCGACTTCCCCCGCTTTCCTTCGAGGATTTGTGGGGGAAGAAGCGGTACGAAGCACGCGACACCCTCTTCGAATGGGTCGCGGGGAATTCCGGTTCGGACAGCCTGGTGAAAGGTGGCCATGCCTTCCTGGGTGCGGCGGTGAAGGCCTGGAATGAACACCGTCCCTTGCGTCTGTCTCCCGATGCGGTATGGATGGTGCTCCTGGAAGCCCTGGCCACCCGGATCGAAGGAAACCCCGAAGGCTGCCGCAGGGACATGGTCCGCCACCAGGGTCAGCTCGAGCTGCGCTTCGAGCTGGATCCTTCCCATCGAACCTTGCTCTCCGAGGACTCCACCTGGAATCGGATCGTCTCTCTGATCCTGGCCCAGATGGATGGCCACGTACTTGCCGGTGGAGGTTCGAATCTCGCCCCGGTGTTTTCCACCACCACCCCCACACGCTCCCTTGCCACACGTGGACGGCTCCTGCCCCTGTACAAGCACTACTTCACGTACTTGGATTATCCGATCTGCGGCATTCCCCAAATCACGCTGGAGGGCACGCCGGAAGACTGGAAGCTGCTGCGCCGACGGGTGCGGCACCTCGGGGTCTGCGGCCTGCGAGGCTGGACCAGGCAGGTCGATCCTGTTCTGGCAGAATTCGTCCGCGCCTCGGAGGGTCACCCGTCGCGCGCCTTCTGGAAGGCTTTCGTACGGTTCAGTCCAGCAAAGGGAGGATGTGGCTCCACCCCCACCGTCGACGGATGGATCTCGGCCCTGATGCCGGTCAGCGAGTCAGGAGGGATTCGCCCCTTCATGAGTGCCATGAACCCCGATGACGTTCCCGATTCCCATGGATCCGCGAACGTCAACATCCACAACGGCCACGGCTGGACTCCCTACAGCTTCCGCTCCGGCTTCTCCGGCGTCGCCCAACATGCCGACGGCTCGTTGTTCCCGGAACTGGGATGGAACGTCTGGAAGGCGACACCGGTTCCCGTGTCTCCCCCTCCCGCCCGGGAGCCATGACGACGACGATGCGAAGGCCCTGCATTGGTCCATGATCCGACGGCTCGCGCCCAACCTCTCCCTCGCGGACCTCACCAGACGCTGATGTACACCGAACCCCACGCGGACCGGCCCAGGGTGTCGGCCCCGACGACGGTGTAGGTTCCCGAGGAGTAGCGCCCCGGGGCGCAGCGATGGGTGGTTTGGACGTAGAGCCCCGTGTTGGAGATCAACCCGCCCTCCGCCGCCGTGCAGGCGATCCCTTCGATGCTCACGGACACGGGTTCGTCGGAAAATCCCGGAACCACGGCCGACACCACCAGCGGGACCATCGCCCCGGAACGCAGCGAGACCGTCCAGGTTCCTCCTCCACCCGAGGCCGACAGCACGTCCGGATGGCGCAGATCGGGCTGGACGGAAATCGTCGGCATGGGGAGGTGGCGCACCTGGAACGACGCACGGGACTCCGCCCCGTCCGAGTCGATCGCGCGCCAGTGGATTTCGCGCCGTCCGCCTCCCGGGACCGGATCGAGGCGCACGCGTTCGGTGCGGATGGAGTACCGGTCGGGGACGGTGTCCCAGGAGACCTCCGGATTCGGGCCGTCGGGATCGGAGGCCCGGAGGGTCAGGTCGGCGGTGGTGTACAGATCCTGTCGCATGGTGGCCACCGGCTCCAGGCGCGGCGGGAGGTTCCCGATCCAGACCTCCGCCTGCACGGTGGTTCCGGCGATCCCGAGTTCGTCGGTCGCCCGGGCCGTGACCCGGTGGGAACCCGGCCACCAGCCCGCGGTGGACAAGGCGGTGTCGCGCGACTCATGGAGCGCACCATCCAGGGTCCATTCCACCGAGGCGACGCGCCGGACGGGGCTGGAGGCACGGGCGAGCACCAAGCCCGATTCGGGATCGCGGATGACCGTATCGCGCAGGCCCACGGCCGGTGGGTGGTAGGCGGTGCCTTCGGGATCACGGGGATTGTCCCAATCGCCTTCCGGCACGTCGGTGGTGCAGCCCGTCAGCGCTGTCAGCACCAACGGGGCCAGCAGGGATGGAAAGGTCTTCGAGGCGCGTGGAAACTTCATTCGGGTTCCCCTTCAGAACACCCAGGTGAGCGCGAACCCGGACGCCCCCAACACGGCGAGGGAGCCGGCCACCCAAGCGTTGCCGCGAGCGTCCCGTTCGTCGGCGCGCGCTTGGTCGTAGCGTGCCTTGGGCACGGCGAAGTCGGATTCCGCCGAACGGTAGGCGTCCTGGGCTCGTTGCGCCTCGTCGGAGGCTTCGGCGGCCTGCTGGACGTACCACCCCGCGGCGACGCCGGCCACCAGGGCGGCGCCTCCGCTGAAGACCCGGAAGAAGGTGCGCACCCGCTCCCGACGCCGGGCCTGGACTTCGGGAGACAGGGGGAGCGAGGCGTAGAAGCTCGTGGTCAGTCCGGCCGTCAGGGAGAGATCGCGCTCCCAGGGGACCCGATCCGGAGCCTGCACCACCAGACGGTGCGGCCCGGGCTCCAGTGAGTCGGAGGACCAGACCCAACTCACCACCTGCGACTCGACCCGATTTCCGTCGATCGTCCGATGCCGGGTGGCTTCCGGCATCATCGCACCCAGGGAGGTGCCGTCGAGGGTGATGCGGGCCTCGTTGCCCGTCCGCACGCGCAAGGACGAGAATCGACTTTCCAAACGGGCGTCGACCATGGTCTCGTCACCTTTGCGCAGGAAGATCTCCCGGCGCCAATCCTGTTTGCCGGGCGCACGCACCGTGACCACGCGGCGCCCCGGCGCAAGGGTGTCGATCCGCATCGGGACACGGCCTCGCGGTTGCTCGTCGATCCAGACCTCGGCCTCGGCGGAGGCGCTGAAGAACACGCCCGCGAAGCGGCGCAGGGGCTCCAGAGTTTCGGTGGCCCCCTGGCGGATCTCCACGTCCCGGTCCAGGGTGTCCCACATCGGGTGGTGCAACACCACCTTCCAGCGCCCCGGCGGCAGGGCGATGGGATCGACCCCCGCATGGGCCCGCAGGGTGTCGCGCCGGTGGATCAGGAGCAACGCGGCTTCGGGAGCCGGATCCAGGACCAGATACCCCGCCGGACGCAGACGGACCTTCAGGCTCGTGGGACGGTCGAGCACCAGGGAGGCCGTCACGACGGTGTCCAGCCAACCCGCCTTGCGCAGATGCACCTGGTGCGAACCCACCAGCAGGGAATCGAGTTTCAGGGGAGTGGTGCCCAACTCGCGACGGGTTCTGTCATCCGGGAAGACCGCGGCCCCCGACGGCTCCGAGAACACCTTGAGGGACGACATCCCGCTGTCCAGTTGGAGCTCGATCCGCTTCAGATCGTCGCGTTGCAGGTGCACCGATTGCGCCCCCCGCCGCGTGGCGGTGCGCGCTTCCAGGAGATGTACCCCGGCCGGCAAACCCTCCAGCAGGAACGGACTGCGCCCGAGCACGCGTTTCCCATCCAGGAACAGGACGGCGGTCGTGTCGGAGAGTTCCACCTGGAGGTCGCCGGCCCCCACCTCGGTGGATTCCCGCTGGCGCGCCACCAACGCGCCTTGCGCCAGCCGCTCCCCGAGCCGGGGCACCGAGACCGCGAGCAGTTCGTCCACCGACAACGCCCCATCCTGGCTGGCGTCGAAGAGCACCTCGCCCGACTGCACATCCAGGATGCGGGCCGCCAGCACGTACTGGTCGCCGATCTTGCCCACGGTCCCCACCACCATGCGGTCGACGGCCAGCAACCGCCCGATCTCGACCGCGCACTCGCCCCGCTCGCAGGCGCCGCTGGCCTGGAAGGCCTGCTCCTTCAGGATGCGATCCATCTCGGAACGCTCCAGGACCCGGACCTTCCCCGACTGCAACAGGACGGCCCGCAGCCGCTCGGAGAGGATCGCGGCTTCGTCGCGACCGAGCCCTCGCGGACGGAGGTCTTCCACCGCCAGCAAGGGCATCTGGGCCGCGCGGGCCAGGCCCACGAACATCAGGAACACGAACAGGAACTTCATGGCAGCAGGGACCCGGGGGGACTGGGAAGGAAACAGGTCGAGGTGGACCTGAAAACCTACATGCCGCCGGAACGCGCAAACCGTGACGGCGCTCACATGCCCGCACCGTGCGGAATTTGTCCATTCGACACCCTGGAAGTCCCTTCCGCGCCGTGGTCAGAGTCCCGGGGCGAACACGGTGGACGAACCGGCCGCGCAGCGAATCCGCACCACGGTCGAACCCTCCCGCCGTGGCAAGGGGATCCGGGTTTCCTGGGCCTCCAGGACGACCTCGCGACTCCAGAGGCGCCGACCACCGAGATCGAATTCCTCCAGGATCGCGGGTCCCGCCACGACCGAACGCACGCAGGCGACCCGACCTCGGAGGACGAGATGGATGGCCTCCGAACCCTGTGCCCCACCACCCCGGCTTCGGACGGGTTCCTGGATCGCGACCGCATACCCGAAACTGGCGTGTGTCGCCGAAGCCTGCAGGATCCAACCCTCCGCCGACCCCGCCGAGGGCAGGACCGACAGCGAGAACGCAGTGATGGCCGACCCGAGGACCGGACTCTGCCAGAGAGGATCGGGGCTGTCCAGAGTCAGAATCCCCAACCGTCCTGCGGAGGTGGCGTACGCGTAGAGCGGCGCCGTCGAATCGCTGCCCGGCAGCAGGACGAGTTGTTCGATCGGAGCGCCCACCGCGTAGCGGCGAGTCCACACCCGCGCTCCGGTGCGGCGCGACCACGCGAAGAGGGTGGTGTCCAGGTCGGCGACCACCACGTCGGAAATTCCGCTGGGCGGGTTGGGCAGGAGCGCGAACGCACCACTGGCCCTGGTCTGGCTGGGGAGTCGCACGGCCTTGGCGGCAGAGGAGTCGAACACCCAGACGCCACCGTTCTCCCACTGGGTGGGAGGCGAGCCGATCACGAGATCGATCGAATCGATGTGGCGCAAACGGGCGATGGTTCCCGTGGTGAGCTGCCGATAGACCGAGGGCGACGAGCGTTTCCAGATCACGGAATCCAGCTCGTTGCGCAACTGGAGTTGGCCGTTGTGGGTCAGATGTGGCTCGCTGCGAGAGGCTCCCCCGTCCAGCAGGGTGGACCAGACCGCATAGGATTCCGGAGCGCGCCGCAGATCGGCCGTGACGAATTGCGAGGTATCGGACAGAAGCAGGGCCGTGCGCGCGTCAGATCCCGGTCGAACCTCCTTGCGCACGTAGCTGCCCGGCAGAAAACGAGCACCCCGGCTCGCCCCTGAACTGTCCAGGGACAACACGTAATCCTCGATGGCGACCAGGATCCTCCTTCGGCCTTCCTCGTCGAGGACCGAACTGGAGGGGAGAACGGGCAAACGGTGCCCCGGGCTGCGCCAGACCACTCGGCGACGGGAGGCGTCGGCCATCACCAACTGGTCGTCGGCGGTCGTGCCAACGTCGCCGGCCCAGACGACCTTCGCCTTCTTGCCCGTCCCGATCGGCCCCACCCACAACCCCCAAGCTCCCGAATTGGGGTTGGGGGTCTTCCAGTTTTCCGACGAATCCGGACCCAGGCGGTACAAATCACCCGATTGGTTGTCGACCACGAACAGGCGGTCCGGCCCACCCAGGCTCTCGGGCGCCACCGCGACCGCATCGAAATAGCCACCGTCGGCCTCCAAGGACCACAACCGCTCGCCGGTGGCGGCACGGAATCCGACCACCCTGCCGCTGTCGGCCACGATCTCGTCCAAGCCGTCCTGATCCAGGTCGCCCAGATGGACTCGGATGCCCCAGGGGAGTCGTCCAGGCCGTCTCCCCAGACTGTCGAAGCCCGTGCCGCGCCAGCGCCGAAGGATCCCGTTCGGCTCGACCAAGTCGATCGAATCGCGGTGGAGGGGGTGTCCCAGGGCGACCGCCGCGGCACTGGCCAACGACGCACGTCCCTTCTCGCGGAACTGGTGGTCGAGGAACAGAATCTGTCCCCGCGTCCGTTGGTCGTCCCCGCTCAGGCACACGATCTCCTCAGCCCCATCGTGGTCGATGTCGACCAGATCGATCCTGCGGACGCCGTCCAGTGAATCCCCCCGGACGGACAGCGACCGAGGTACGAGGGAATCTCCCTCCAAGAGCAGCAGGCGTCCATCGGAGCGTCCCAGAAGGATGCGCAGACGGCCATTCTGCGGAGGCAGACTGCGCAGGGCACTGGCACCGATCTCTCCACCCGCCCCCCAGTACCGGGGCATCGGAACCAGCGTGGTATCCCCTTCTTCCGAACAAAAGATCTGAACGATGTTGCCACCCGTGGTCCATCCCCCGTAGATGCCGTCGTTGGACGCCACCGCAAGGCAATGTCTGCCATCGGAGAGCGTGACCGAGTCCATGCCTCCGACGCCGGGCATGGCACCGGTGAAGCCGATGTTCCAGAGCGGACGGACATCGAGCCGAGAAGGGGCCGAGGGAATGGCACAGGCAAGGACGAGGGCAACGAGGCTGATCATAAAAGCTCCGGGAATGGATCGATGATAGGAATCCGTTCCCCCGGTGCCAGCGTCCTCCGGTCTGATCAGGCCAGCGCGCCGCGGGCGCCGCCCGCACCCCCCAGCAAGTGGAACTCCTCCCCCGGCGTCAGGACCGGGAGCAGATGCAGGATGTCGCCCCGCATGGCAAGCAGGATGCCCAGATAGGTGCGCAGATTGCGGGCGAACTCCGCGAAGATCCCGGCCGTACGCGAGACCGGGGGCGGCATCCGTTCCGCCAAGTGCGCCGCGAAGCCGTAGTAGGCACTGGCGCGATCGGCGAGATTGTTCTCGGTGATCTGGTAATAACGCCCCACCTGCCGGCCCTGCAAGCCATCCCACAACCCCAGATGCAGCAGATAGCGGTCGGCCGCCGTGCGGTAGCCGTCCAGGCGTTCCCGTGGACTTCTCATCTTCGATGTCTTGTCGGCCACGTCCATGTCCAGACGCTCTCCTTGGCGATCCACCTCCAGGAGCCACGGCGCTTGCGCCATGTGCGCCAGAAGCGAGGCCAGGTAGATCGTCGCCGCCGGATCCTCTTCGAAAAGGACGTCCCGTTTTTCGCGTTCCTTCCGCGCGTCCAGGATTCGTTCCACGAACCACCCGAACAGGTTTTGTTGTCCGATGTCGACCAAGTCCATGAGAGCCTCCTCCCGCGAACACTCCGCATCCATTCACGCATCTTGCAGGAAGCGTGCCGTCGCATACGGGAGCTCGGGGACAAACGGAACCCGGCAGGATCCGCCGCCTTCATGGACACAATCAGACAAACTTCGACAATGGAGTCAGACCCAGAGACAATGCATGGTTCCGCCAATATCGTTCCGGGCAAGAGACCGCCCCCCCGTTGCGTTCGCCGGAGCGGACAAATCGAGGCGGCTTGCTCCGGGGATCTCGACACGCTCGATCACCGGACGGACAAGCTCGACCACCGGGCTGAAACGATCAAGCAGCTCGACCAGGGCCCCGCGAGGGATCAGTCTTCCAGGAGCCACATCTGCGCTTGCCGTGGAGGCAAGGCCAGGTGGAGGTGTTCGTCGAGGATGGTCATGCGGTGCTGGTGGATCTGGCAACGGTAGGTTCCCCGGCGCAGGCACGAGGCGTCCAGGAAAGGACTGCTCCAGTGCCGGCCCTTGTTGACGGCGACCAGGCCGCGGTCGCCCCGCACGAAGACCAGGCAGTCGTCGTCCTCCCACAGCGTGCGCTGGGGGAGACCGTGTACCGCATTGTGGAATCCGACCATCTGCACGATGTCGTAGCGATCCCAGCACCCGTCCCAGCGACCGTTGTCTTCGGGGAATCGCACCACACTCTCGCCGTGGTCGGAATAGACCATGGGCACGCCTCCGTCGCGCCCCAGCACGTAGGCGTTGGCCAAAAACTCGTCGTGCCCCTCCAGGATCATGCCTCGGAATCCGTCGTTGTTGGGGACGTCGTGGGTGATGGTGAACGTGACGGCCTGGTGCGGCGGCAGGGCCATCCCCACCGCGGCTGGATCGGAGAGGCAGCGCATGGAGCCGCCCGGAGAGAACGCCCGCAGCAGCGATTGCTGGAGCGGGAAGTCGTAGCAGGGCAGGCCCGTGTCGCGTACGATGGGCCAGAGGAATTCGCGATTCTGCTGGTCGTCGAAGGTCAGGGTCTCGCCGAACAGGAACTTGCCCCGCAAGGGCTCGGAGTGGAAGACGGCCGTGATGTGGTCGGTGGGCAGATGCTTGACGGCGTCCACACGGAAGCCTTCGAAGCCGATGTCGACCAAAGCCTTGAGGCAGCGGATCTGTTCCTGGACCACAGCGATGGACAAGACCAGATCGGGCAAACCCGACAGGGCGCGATGGACGATCTCCTCGGAATCCGTCCAGTCGGCGATGTCGCGCGGCGGGTGGAAATCGCGCTCGGTGAACAGGCCTTCGTCGAGGTTGCCGTAGAGCCGGTCCTTCTCGAACTCCTCGCGTTCGGCGGCGTAGCGCGCCAATTCCGCACGGCCGGGGAACTGGAATCGGTCCGTGCGGTTCTCGTTGGCCATGTGGTTGAAGACGACATCGACGTACGATCGCACGCCCAGAGCCTTCAAAGCCTGGATGGCCGCGACAAGATCCGCCTTGCGCCCCGACCACGAGCGCACCACGCGGTAGTCCTTGGGCTGGTAGGCCTGCCACCATTCGGACCCCTCGGGATCGGAATAGAACGGCGGTGGGAACAACACCGCACCGTAGCCGGCGGCGGCGATCTCCTGGGCTTTGGCGGCGATCTCCTGGTAGGTCCAGTGGAAGGCGTGGAGGATGACATCGCGCATGGGGGGAACTCCTGCCGAAATCCCACCGAGGGAGGATGAAGGGGATGCAAGGATCCGGCTTGATCGAGAAATGAAGGAAAACCGCCGAACTCCGAAGCTCCGGGAGTGAGCTCCGTCACGGATCAATCGAGGGAGACGCGTTCGAGCTCTTCCAACGTGGTGAGACCGCGCAGCACTTTCTTGAGGCCGTCCCAGCGCAGCGGTTTGTAACCCGTGCGCAAGGCGCACTCGGCGATTTCCACGGCCGTGGCCCGTTGCGAGATCTGCTGGCGCAGTTCGTCGGTGAACATGAGCGTCTCGTGGAGCGCGATACGGCCGTAGAACCCGGTGCCGCTGCAGGCGTTGCAACCGCGGCCGCGGTAGAACTTGACCTCGGTGGGCCCATCGCGTTCGAAGAGCTCCTCGATCAGATCTTCGGGGGTGTCGACAGGCTCGCGACAGGCTTCGCAGATGCGACGCACCAGGCGCTGCCCCATGACCCCCACCAGGGCGGGCGCCACCAGGTAGGGCTCGATGCCGAAATCGATCAGGCGCGTCACGGCGTGGATCGCGGAATTGGCATGCAGAGTGGTGAGCACGAAGTGGCCCGTGAGGGCCGCCTGCAGACCGATGCGCGCGGTTTCCTCGTCGCGGATCTCGCCCACCAGGATGATGTCGGGATCCTGGCGAAGGAAGCTTCGCAGCGCGTTGGCGAAGGTGAGGTCGACGGCGGGGTTGACCTGCACCTGGGTGATGCCGTCGAGACGGATTTCGACGGGATCCTCGATGGTCATGATGTTGACGCCCTCGCGATTGAGCTCGCGGAGCATGGCGTACAACGTGGTGGTCTTGCCCGAGCCCGTGGGGCCGGTCATGAGGAACACGCCATTGGGATGGCGGAGCGCCTTGTGCACGGCCTTGGAAGAGCCCACCGAGAGGGCGATGGCGTCCAACCCAGGGGTGGAGGCCTTCTTCATCTGGCTGAGCAGGCGCAACACCACCTTCTCGCCGTAGATGGTGGGAATGCACGAGAATCGGAAATCAAGGGAACGTCCCTCGAGGGGAAACTGGATGCGGCCGTCCTGCGGCTTGCGTTTTTCCACGATGTCGAGGTTGGCGATGACCTTCAGCCGCGACACCAGGGCCAGCATCACCCCGTGGGTGAGGGTGGTGCGTTCGTGCAACACGCCGTCGATGCGGAACCGCACGCGCACCTTGGTCTCACCTGGCTCGATGTGGATATCCGAGGCGCGATCCTTGGCCGCCCAGAGGAACAGGGCTTCGACGAACTCCACCACGCCCTGATCACCAGAGATCTGCTGTAGCATCTCGTGGGAGACGGGTTCCTCGTTGGAGAAGAAGTTCTTGGCCTGCAGGGCGCGGACCTTCTTCTCGACCTTGTCCTCCGACGAATAGTGCACCTCGATGGAGGAGGTGATGTCGTCGGGCCAAGCGAACACCGGGCTGACGGGCATGCGCAGCGCCGATGACAATTCCTGCAATCCCTGACGGTCGAGGGGGTCCTTGCAGGCCACGGTGACCGTGCCGCCCAGTTCGTAGAGCGGGATGGCCGAGACCTTCTCGGCCAAGGCCTTGGGAATGCGGCTCAGGAGGTCGGAGGCGAAGATGGTGGTGTCCAGATCGACCACGGCGACGGCGATGGAGTCGCCCCACACCCGGCAGAGGGGATTCTTGTCGTGGGGGCGCATGCGCACCAGGATCTGCAGCGCCCGGAACGGATCGCCTTCGGATTCGCGGAACACGCCTTCGAAGTCGGCTCGCTCCAGAAGCCGCGAAGCGATCAACCCCTTCCAGAAGTCAGGATTCGGGGTCATGGCCGCCTCCCTTGGGCTTCTTGCGGCGCGAC
The DNA here is from genome assembly GCA_035913415.1 of Fibrobacteria bacterium. GTDB lineage: Bacteria > Fibrobacterota > Fibrobacteria > UBA5070 > UBA5070 > UBA5070. The sequence continues at coordinate 35,707 of JAMIIV010000207.1, forward strand.
TTCATCAATTCGTTGATCTCCTCCTGGGAAACCCGCAGCGACTTGGCCGGGGCATCCATCATCTCGTCCTGCGCGATCTCCTCGAGCAGTTCGGAAAGCCGGAACCGCGGCTTCATTCCTGGACCTCGCCCTCGGTCCATTCCCTCCAGGTCTTGAGCACTTGGTGGCTGATTTCCTGGACGGGAGTGTCCTTGCGCAGGTAGTTGGCCGCTCCGATGTCGAAGCAGTTCTCGACCGTCATGCGGTCGGTGACCGAGGTGAGCATGATGACGGCGATTTCCGGACAGATCTCCAGGATGGCCGGCAGCGCTTCTTCCCCCGACATCTGGGGCATGTTGATGTCCAGCAGGATCACATCGGGCCGGTGTTCACGGACCGCCTCGATGGCTTCCTTGCCGTTTTTCGCTTCGGCGGCGATCTCGAACCCGGCCCGCGCCAACACGGCCTTCATGAGCATGCGGATGTGGGGCTCGTCGTCGGCCACCACCACCTTGGGCAGGAGCTGCTGGTCGGGGGGCTCCGGGGGGGCGACTGGTGCTGGCGTGGAGGGCGTCGGGGAGGCAACGGGCACCTGCACCTCCGCCGCCTTTTTGTCTCTTCCCCAGTTCATGCGTCACCCGCCTTCTTGCGCGGCTCAAGCGAACCTGCCAATGGGTAGACGGCGACGAACTCGGTGCCGCCCTCTTCGGTGGAGACGAACGAGATGTTTCCCCCGAGGTACTTCTCGGTGAGGTACTTCATGCTGTAGGTGCCCAATCCACGGCCATTGCCCTTGGTGGAAAAGGACCGATTGAAGATCTGCAGCCGGATCTTCTCCGGCATGTACGCCGGGTTGCGCACCGCGAAGGCAACCTGGCCGTCCCGATCTTGGCAATCGATCACGACGGTCTCTCCCGGCAACGAGGCTTCCAAGGCGTTCTTCGTCATGTTCGACAACACGCGCAGCAACAACGTGGGATCGGAGGAAAACGAGATGTCGGCTGCATCGGGCGACACCACCAGGTGGCGCCCTTCGAGATAGTCGGGGCGATCGAAACTGTTCCGCACGGTCTCGATCGCCTCGGAAGAGCGTACGGAACGCACCTGGACCAGCAGTTCGTTGGCCTCGGCGGCCAGCAGGATGCGATGGGCGTTGATCTCGTCGACGATGCGTTCGGAGAGCACCCCCACTCGCTGGACGAGCTCGGATCGATCGAGGATGCTGTCGCCTTCCATCCCCAGCAATGTCGAGAACCCCCGCAACGCGGAGGCGGTATTCATGATGTCGTGGAGGAAGATCTTCTCGAGGAAGTTCTTGCGTTTTTCCTCGGCGATGTCGACGGCTGTGAAGAGCGTGAAGGTCTCACCACCCATCTCGACCGGAGACGCCCAGATCCGCAGATCCATCGCTTCTTCCTGACCCTCGCGGCGGACCTTCAAGCGGCATTCTTCGGTGGCGGCACTGCCGGCCTGGCTTTGTTTGATGGCGTTGGCCGCACCGCAGTAACGACACGACGCCGTGGTCCCGCACCCACCTGCACTTTCGTCGTGGTGCACACACCCCATGGCCTCTCCGGTCCGCATACCCACCAGGCATTCGAGATCTTCGGCCCCCAAAACCTTCAGCGCGGCCTGGTTGGCAAAGACGATCTGCCGGTGGGAATCCAGGACCACCACCAGGTTGGGCACCAGCTGGAGCGCCTCACGAAAACTCTTTTCGGCGCGCACGATCCCGGCACCCCGCTGGAGATCTGCGGAGGTACTGCGTTCGGCAGGCAGAAATTCGGTCGGCTGCGGCGTGTTCACCAAGGAGCTCCCTCGGGTTCGAATCATGACTCCCCACAGGAAACCATCCGGGAGTCCGAAAGTCAATGCTCGCAACGGGATAGCAGGTTTCCATCCACCCCCCGTGGCAGGCTATCTTGACCGGTCATGGAGGAGTACATGGACATCGCTTTTCTGGGTCTGGGAATCATGGGATCCCGCATGGCCACCAACCTTTCCGCCGCGGGTCACACCGTACGGGTCTGGAACCGCTCATCCGACAAAGCCCAGGCCCTGGCCAGCGCCGGATGCATTCCTTGCCTCACTCCCGCGGAGGCTGTCCAAGGGGTACAGCTGGTCATCACCATGCTTGCCGATCCTCCCGCTTTGGAGTCGGTCGCCCACCAAGGCGGGCTCCTGGCCGCGATGCCCCAAAACTGCCTGTGGCTCGATTGCAGCACCGTCGACCCCGAGACCTCGCGGCGCCTGGGCGCCGAGGCCGCTTCGCGAGGCCTGCGCTTCCTGGACGCTCCCGTGTCGGGATCTCTGGGCGCCGCCGCCGCAGGCAAGCTGATCTTCCTGGTGGGAGGCGATGCCCAAGACCTGGACCAAGCACGTCCAGCCCTCGAGGCGATGGGCGTGCGCATCGTGCATGCCGGACCTGTCGGCGCCGGATCCGCCTTGAAGCTGATCAACAATCTGTTTCTCGCCCAAACCCAGGCGGCCTGGTCGGAATCGCTGGGACTGGCCACCAAGTTGGGACTGTCCATCGAGATGGTCCACGACGCCATCCTGCCGTCCCACGTCGCCCCGGGGTTCCTGACGTTCAAACGACCGAAGCTCGAGGCGAAGGAATGGAGCCCCGAATTCCCGCTGCGGCTGGCCTTGAAGGACGTCCGGCTGGCCCTGGCTTGCGCCCGGGAAGCCGGGCTGGAACTGGAGCAGGCCAACGCCTGTGAACACCTCTACACCAAAGCCTTCGAGCGATCCTTGGGCGACCTGGACATCAGCGCCATCCACGAGGTGGCATCGGGCCTCTGATTCGCCTACGGCATCAGCAGCCGGCAGTCGACCCAACCCTCCATCGTACGGACCTGAACCCGCAGGTGGACTCCCATCCCCGTGGGCAAAAGCACCCCGTCCGTGCGACGCCCCGACGAAAAGGATGCCCAGAGCAACTGCCCCAAAGAGTCCAGGACTCGCACAGGCGCCCCGATCAAATCGGGAGGAAGAACCAAGTGGCCGCTGGGCTCAACTCGCCCCTCAACCACATCCGAGCGAGTCCGGTTGTCGGGATGGGCAGGGGAATCGCCCTCCACTGAGGCGGACGCGGACGGTGCGGGTGGGAACATTCCGGACATGGAGACCTCGCCGCCCGGTGCGCTGAAAGGGAATGACCGGGGCTTTGGAATATCACTTCCGCGCAGGGCGAAAGCAAAGCGAAAGTCCGCGGAAGTGTTGTCAGGCCGTCTCCACCCCTACCGCCGGAACGCCGTGTCTACCTTGGGTACTCCCCTGTTCCCGACCTCTCTTTCGCCAAGGAACCAAGACCCCCATGCGCGACAACCCCACGAACGTGGCCATCTACTGGGATTTCGAAAACCTCCAGGCGAGCCTCGTCGAGAAGAAGGGCGGATCCGGCGCCTACGGCCGCACGAAGTACCAGGCCCAGGAAGCGTTGATCGACATCGAATCCATCATGGACTACGCCGCCACCTTCGGTGTGGTGTCCATCAATCGCGCGTACTGCAACTGGCAGTGGTACGGCAAGTACCGCGAACAGCTTCTCCACAACGGTCTGGAGCTCATCCAGTTGTTCCATCCCGGTGCCTCGGGCAAAAACGGCGGCGACATCAAGCTGTGTCTGGACTGCACCGAAGACCTCATGCGTTTCCCGCACATCGACGTGGTGGTCGTCGTGGGTGGCGACAGCGATTTCCTGCCCGTGGCCCAGAAGATCAAGGCCCAGGGCAAGATGCTCGTGGGCATCGGCGCGGCGGCCAACACCAACCGCCACTGGGCCCACAGTTGCCACGAGTTCAAGTTCTACGAAGCTCTCATCCTCGACGACGACTCCGCTCCCACCTCGGCGCCGGTGTTACCCGCCTCCGCGGTGCCCCAGCCACAGACCACCTCCCCGGTGGCGGCACCCACCGACCCCGACAACTTCGTGATGTCGCGTCCGGAAGACCTGCTGCGCCGCGCGATCTTGCGCCTGTCGGGCAAGGGCGGTGATTCGTGGGTCCTGAAGGGATCCATCCGTCCGATGATGAAGCGTATGGACCCGACGTTCGAAGAGGAGCAGCACGGTTGTCGCAGTTTCTCGGCCTTCATGCGCAAGTTCGAGCACCTGCTCGAAGTGCGCGCCGGGCGCAACGACCAGGAAGTCCGCATCCGCGGCAAAGGCGAGCGGCAGTCGGAACGCCCGATGGAGAACAACTCCGAGCGCGGGACGGAAACACGACCCGAGCGCAATGAACGCGGAGACCGTGGGGACAGGGGCGACCGCGGAGACCGTGGCGACCGGAACGATCGTCCCGAGCGCGGCGAACGTGGAGGACGTGACGAACGTCGCCGCGATCGCGATGGGCGACGGCAGGAGGCGCCGCAGGACCGCTCGCCGGGGCGAGTGGCCGAACGGATCGCCCAGGCTTTGGAGAAAGTCCCCGACCCGTTGGTCGATGGAGCCATCGCCGTCGAGGACGTTGCCGCCATCGAAGCCGCGTCCTTCACAACGGAGCCGCCCCCGTTCCTGGACGTGGCGCAGAACACTCCTGGAGACTCACGGGAACTGCCTCCCGCCAGCCTTGAAGCGGCACCGGACATCCCCGACTCGGCCCAGGAGACTGCGGACGAAGGCGACGTGAACGAAGGTGCACGCCCGTCGGGAACACCGGGTCGGCCCCGTGGCCCCAGGCGCCCGGCGGGCCGCAAACCAGCCACGGCCACGGAGAAACCCGCTCCGCTCAAGGCCGCCCCCAAAGCGGCCGCGAAGCCTCGTCCTCGGGGAAAATCCAGCAAGGGATGAGACGATCCCTGCGGTACGATCCTTTCGCGCCGCAGGGAGACCCGACTACTCCGACGTACGTGGACGAGCGCGCCGCAGGCGCACGATCCCGTAGACCATGCCACCCAGCACCAGCAACACCGTCCAGTGCGACACGAACCACAAGACGAACCCGACGAAGCCGTCCCATCCCTCCCGGGCGGCGGCACCGAAGCGGCTCCCGAGCGATTCGCGCCAGATCTGGTACAGAGGCTGCGCCAAGGTGTCCATGCGCGTTTCGGGATGCTGGTAGATCGAAACCGCCACGGCACTGAGTGCCACCTGGCCGAGCAGATCCTCTTCGCGGGACAGGGCCGCGTCGGCGCGATCCGCCCGGTCGTTGGCGTTGTCCAGAACGGAGGACAGGTCGCGGATCTTGCCGGTCCGCTCGTCGACCAAATTCTCCATCCGTTGGCTGGCTCGCTCCTGCCGCCGACGCTCGCGGTCGGCGCGTCGCAATTCCTGCCCCACGTCCTGGGCCGTCACCACCCGGCGATCGAGAGCCGCCACCAGCGGTGCCAGATGCGCCAGCACCGTATCCAGACGGTCGTTGGGCACCTGCAACTGCAGGTCGTTGACGATGTCGACGCGTTCGATGCGGATGAGGGAATCGTCGCCGTGGGATTCTTCGTGGGCCTCCGCCATCCGGACCTGGAGATCGTTGCGCGCCACGTATCCACCCGCGTCGGCCACGATGCGCTCGATGGCCGTGGTGGTCTGCACCACCGATCGGCATCGGAAGCGCATCTCGGCGCTGCGCACGAACTTGCGATCGGCCACCACCGGGCTCGGGGCGGCGCTCATTCCGACGGGAGGCGCCGGTGGCGCGGCTTCCTGCGGAGCGGACGAGACAGCATCGGCGTATCCCGACTCGACCATCGGGGCGGCTTCCTCCTTCTTCTGACAACCAAGCACCGCAAAACTGACCAGGCACAGGGGCAGGATCCAGCGACGACTCATGGTGCACTCCAGGGATACAGGGGAATGGGGGTTACGTGTTCCAACCAGGGATCGCGAGCTCACTCGCCTTCGCTTTCGCCGGACGCGGGTCGTCGGTTGATTTCGTCCAGAAGATGTTCGACCCGGCATCCCTGCGGGACGAAAAGAGCGATCAGAACGTCTTGTTCGAAGACGGCCACGAGCTGGATGCGATCGTCCTCGGCCCACACCAGATGGTTCGGTGCAGAGAGGAGCGCGCCCGGGATCGCTTCCTCGACGTCCATCCGGTTGTTGCCCGACGCGAGCCGCCCCAAGGCGCGGGATCCGAAGTCGCCGACGAGCACCAATCCCTCTTGCTCCGTCCAAGTCGCGAAGGGGCCTACCTCGTAGGCATCACCCTTGTAGTAGTCGCTGCGCATGCACGAAGACGTGCCAGGCACAACTCCACGCGCAACCAACCCCCGGATTTTGGAACGCTCCGGGAGCTGCTCTTCGGGGAACGGGGTCGATTTGTAGGCGAGCATGTCAGGGGTCCATTCCGACGAGGCCTCGAAGAAGAGGTCCACGACCCGGCGCGAGGCGGCCACAACCTCGGTCTCCTCGACGGTGAATCCCGGACCATCGAAGGAATCGACGGTCGCCGCGATCAGATCGATCTGACGGGGATCGACGATGGGAACATCGCGCAACACGACCCAATCCGGAGTGATCTTCTGGTCTTCGGCGCAATCCTCACCGCCCTCGAGGCAACGCGCGGGCAGATCCAGCCAGGAGACGTTCCCGCCTAGAATTTCCAAACTGTCCACGTTCGGCATCGAGCGAAGATTCAACCGGGGCGCGAACACCTTGCGCAATACCAACGTTTGTACCGGCAACCACTGCAGCCGGTGTTGGCTCCTGGACCACGATCCGCCGTCCTGCTCCGTTGCGAGTCTGCACCCCCGCAGTTCCAGCCTGCGCAACGAACGGAACATCGCCAGTCGGCCCACATTGATCTCTTCGGTACCGGAGCACGCCAGGACCAGCCCTTGGATGGGGCCTTTCCCGCCCGCCCGCAGCACCTGCTTGGCGACCACCTTGCCCGACTCGGCGGCCATCCACTGGCGCAGGCGCGCCGCTTCGGCCTCTCCCCCGCAGGTTTGACGGCTGCGCCATCCCGGCGCGGCGCGATCCAGCCACGGCCGGACACCCTCGGGGAGGTCGCCGCAGAGACTCGCACCGTCGATGCGGATGGAGTCGGGGAATGTGCGGCCCACCTGGAAGACGCGGTCTTCTTCGGGCAGGGTCCAGAGGGGGAGGTTCGAGACGTCGACCACCCAACTCGAGCCGGAACGATGGATCACGTTGGAATCGACCAGATCGAGACCGTTGCGGGACTCCACTTCGTAGACCCACCACCGCAGCGATTCCTCGACCCCTTCCAAGGCTCCCGTCGCCGGAGGGAGAGTGGCAACGGAATCTGTCGCAACGGGCGCGGCGGCAGCGGGCGGCGCCTTGCGACATCCCGCGACCATCATCAGCAGGATCAGCGCCGCCGCGGAAGCCACACTGCCCGAGGACTGCAGGCCAACCGAAGGAGTCCATCGGAGGGCTGTGAACTTGACGCCTTCGGAACTGCGGTGGCTCATCGTTCGACGGGCCGACGCGGATCCACGCACCATTCACTCCAGGAGCCGGGGTAGAGGGCGGCGCCGGAAAGACCCGCGACCTCCAGGGCCAGCAGGTTGTGGCAGGCCGTGACACCCGATCCGCACTGCATGACGGCTTCGGCGACGGAGCGACCTTCCAGGACACGTTCGAATTCCGCGCGCAGCGTCTCGGGGGTTTTGAAACGCTCGCCGTCGACGAGATTCTCGCGGAAGAAACGGTTGCACGCGCCGGGGATGTGGCCCCCCACGGGATCGAGGGATTCGCCTTCGCCCCGGAACCGCTCGGGCGAACGCGCATCGACCACCAGCAACGACCGTCCACCCAGGCTGGCCAGAATCTGTTCGGCCGAGACCGTGGGCATCAAGGATTCCTTGGCGACCAGATCGCCGCGCCCACGAGGTGCGGGCACATCTTCCTCAAGGGCTCCACCGACGTCCCTCCAGGCGGCCACCCCACCGTCGAGCACGGCCACGGCCTCGTGGCCCAGCCAACGCAAAAGCCACCACAAGCGCGCCGCGAACATGCTGCCGGCGTCGTCGTAGACCACCACCTGCGAACAGGCCTTCACCCCTAGCCCCGCGAGGATCCCCGCCAGGACGCGTTTGTCGGGCAAGGGATGGCGCCCGTTGTGCCCCGTGCGCGCACCCGACAGCGCCTCGTCCAGCGGCAGGAACAAGGCACCGGGGATATGTCCCGCTCGCCAGGCGGCGATGCCGGCTCGGGGCAGCAGGAGATCGTGGCGGACATCGAAGACGATCCAATCGGGATCGTGCAGATGGGCCCGCAGGGTGGCAGCGTCGAGGAGGGTGTTGTGGGGCATCGGGATAGAAGGTACCTCCTGGGTGCCTGCCCGCAAACACGTTCCAGCAAAGGTCCAATGCCCCCCGCAAGCGGTCGCCTCGCGGGAATGGGTCCCAGGTTCCGCTCCGCTCTCAACACCGAATGCGGCCGCTTCCCAACGTCCAGCGCACCGCTCCCATCCGCTGGGCGAGGGTCTGGTCGTGGGTCGCCAGGACCAACCCTCCAGGCCAGCGCACGAGCGTTTCCTCCAACAGACGGATGCTCGCCGCATCGAGATGGTTGGTGGGCTCGTCCAGAAGCAGCACCTCGACCGGCGAGGCCAACGCCAGAGCCAGACGCAGCTTGCGCGCCTCGCCCGGAGACGGCGCTTCGGTCTCCCGAAGCGCATCGCCCCCGGCCCCCAACGCCGCCGCCAGCGTCAGAATCCGTCCGCATCGCTCCCGCCCACCCCCGCGGATCTCCCGGACCAGCAGGCGATCTTCTTCGGCCGTGGTCTCCTGGGGAAGGTGGAAGGCGAACCCTTCCGCCGCGTGCACCAACGCCTGCATCAGGGTCGATTTGCCCGTGCCGTTGGGACCCTCCAGAAGCACCCGCTCGCGAGCTTCCACCACCAATCCACCGTGTTCCAGAGCCCACCCCCCCGGGGTCGGAAGGCACCCCGCCGGCAAAGCAATGCGGCGTCCGCGGCCCACCCACGGGAACTCGACCTCGCGGAAGGTGTCGCGCCGCACCGCGGGGGCCTCCGTCGCGCGCAGACGCTCCCATTCGGCGCGCAGACGCCCCTGGTCCTGCCCCGTCCGGCCTTGGGCGCGCCGGAAGCGGAAGTCGGCCGCCAGGGATCGGGCGTCGGAATCGTGGGCGTCCTTCATGCGTCCTCCCGCCGTACGATCGCGATCGGCCCTCGAGGCGGCCTCCTTCGCCCGTTGCATCCGGTCTTGCACCGCCTCGAGGCGACCGTCGTACTCCTCCCTGCTGGCCAGGGAGGCCGCTTGACGCTCCTGGCGCGCCTGCCAGGCACGCGCGAATCCTCCCTCGGTCACCACGATGCCCCCCCTCTCGATCCACAGGGTCTGGCGCGCCAGGCGATCCAGCAGATTCCGATCGTGGCTCACCAGCAGGGTGGGCCCACGCCGTCGGCGCAGCCGCGCCTCCAACTCGGTGGCCGCATCGATGTCCAGGTGGTTCGTCGGCTCGTCCAGCAGCAGCAGGTCCGGATCGTTCGCCAGCATCTCTCCCAGGCGCGCCCCCTGCTCCTGTCCCGGCGAAGACGCGGCGTCGCCGGTCCGTTGCCGACAGAATCCGACATCTCTCGCGCCCGAGACGATCCGCCCCGACGTCGGCGATCGCCGTCCCGCCACCAGCTCCAGGAGCGTGCTTTTGCCCGAGCCGTTCAGCCCGCACACGGCCACCACCCCGTCCAGGCGGCAGCGCAACGACAGGTCCGCGAACAGGTCCCGACCTCCCGGCCAGCAGAATCCCACGCGATCCAACCACAGATCCAGATGAGCCATGCGCGGCTCCTTTCCACTCTCCCCCGACTCCGCGGAGCGGGGGCTGCACCGATCTCCCGCTTCGGACCCACGGGACCGAAACGCCCGAGACCTCCTCGGGATTCGTCTCCGTCGCCGCCCAAGGGCACGAGCGCGGAGCGTGATGGTTGGTTGGTGTCAGTGTTTGCGCATGGTCGGGCGCCGCCGACGCGGGCCCGCAACGAATCTACGCCGGCGACGCTCCCTGCGCAAGAAGGAGGTCTTCAATTTCTTGCAAGCTCGGCGGAAACAGGCATCCCGGCGTGGTGGTGCAGATCCGCGCCGCCACCGCGGCGGCGAACCGCACCGTGCGGCGATCGTCCCATCCCTGCAAAACGCCCCACACCAGTCCCCCGCGGAAGCTGTCGCCGGCACCGGCCGAATCGACCACGTCCACACGGAAGGGTTCGATCCAGCCGCTTTCGCCTCCGGCTCGGCCATAGCGCAACCGTCCCGCCCCAGAGGTGAACACCACCAGACCCGGGCAGGTCTGGAGATAGCGATGGAACAGCGCCTCGCGTGTGTCGCCTTCGAGCTCCGTGCCGGGGAATTCACGGCGCAAGAATTCATTCGAGATCGCCAGGATCGCGGCCGAGCGGGCAAGTTCGGTGTCGGGCCCGGCGTCGCAGGCCGCCAAGGGAATGCCCAGTTCGCGCGCGGCCCGCGCCACACGCAGCGTCGCTTCCCCGAAGGCGGGATCGACCACCGCGACACGCGCTCCGCGCAGGCGATCCACCGTCGGAAGGTCCCACTGGCGGGTGGTGAACAGAAGGTCGCAGTAGCGCCCGAAAACCGTACGCGAATGCCCATCGGCGATGACCAACTCCTGCACCCCCGCATACCCCGGCTCGACCCGCAGTCCCGAGACGTCCAGACCTCGCGAAGCCAAAAACGCCAGGGTCCGTCGACAGGACTCGTTGTCCCCGATCCAGTTGCCCTCCAGACGCACCTCCAGACCCAATCGGGCCAGCACCAGCGACGTGCCCGTCGCCTCGCCGGAATGGTTCTCCAGATCTTCCACCACCTCTCCGTACCCATCGGCCGAGGGGAAGGCATCCTTCAGGCGCAGCAGGCGCCCCGTACTGACATGACCGAAGCAGTAGACGTCCATGGCAAGCCTCCGGATCCGGGGAACGCCCCCCTTATTCCAGATTGGAGTATACCGAGTCGGAATAGAGCTCCGCAAGCCGTTTCGACACCACCGTTGCGGACACACTCCCCATTCCCACCTCGCGGCGCCGACCGGATGGGTTACACTCTGCCACATGCCCACCCCCGAGTCGTCTCCTTCGTTTCCCGCCGTCCTTCCCGCCGCCTGCCGGGTCGCCGAACGCCACGCCATGGCTACGTGGGGATTGCAGGAAGACGTCCTGATGGAGCGTGCGTCGCTGGGCGCCTGGCAGGTGTTCCGTGCCCACTTCCCCGAATCAAGGCATCTGGTCGTGGTCTGCGGGCCGGGCGCCAACGGGGGCGACGGCCTTGCCCTGGCGCGCCACGCGCTCGTCAACGGTTTTTGTCCTACCGTGGTGGGAATCGGCCCGAAGCCCGATCCCTCGACGGCCTCCGGGCGGCAATACGAGATCCTGCGCCGCCTGGGGGTGTCCGTCACCCCTTGGTCCGAATTCCACACCCGGCCGTCGGAAGCCCCGCCAGCACCCGCCGTCGACGCGATGTTCGGGACGGGGCTCTCGCGCTCCCTGGCAGGCGAGGCCGCCGAGGCCGCCGCCTGGCTCTCCCAACACCCCACCTTGGCCCTCGACCTGCCCTCGGGACTCGATGGCGCCACCGGCCAACCCCTGGGGCCCTGCGTTTCGGCGGTGGCCACCGCGACCTTCGGCCGCTCCAAACCCGGATTGTTTCTCCATCCGGGACGCGAGTTCGCCGGCGAGGTCCATGTGGTGCACCTCGGCCTGCCCAAGGCCTCGTGGGATTTCGCCGGAGGCGCCGTCGCGCTCCTGGACGAGGCGTGGTCCCATCGCCGGTTGGTCCCCCGCCCCCGCGGCACGCACAAAGGCGGAGCCGGGCGGGCGTTCCTGTTGTGCGGATCCGACGCGTATCTCGGGGCCGCCATTCTCTGCACCTCGGCCTGCCTGCGCTCCGGCGCCGGACTGGTTTCGGTGGGTACGACGGAATCCGTCAGATCCATCGTGGTGTCGGCCGTGCCGGAGGCCATGGCTTCCGTCGCCATCGGCAACATCTCCGACCCGACCGCGTTGCAGCGGCGCATCGAGACCGCCGACGCGCTTCTGGCGGGCCCCGGGTTGGGCACATCGCCCGAAGCGGCCCAGGCGCTGGAACTCCTGCTACGCCACGCCCATTCCCCCGTGGTGCTGGACGCCGACGGACTGAACCTGCTGGCCTCCCATTCGCACCTTCGCGCCTTGTTGGTCCTCGCTGCTCACGCCCACGGAGTCGTGCTCACCCCGCATCCTCTGGAGGCCTCGCGCCTGCTGGATACACCGATGGACAAACTCCTGGCCGACCCTCTCCGTGCCGCACGAAGCCTGGCCGACCAGTTCGGCTGCGTGGCGGTATTCAAGACCTCGACCCCCGTGATCGCCTCGCCCACGGGCGATCTGGCCATCGGGGTCGCGGGACATGCTGGGATGGCCGTTGGCGGGATGGGCGATGCGTTGGCCGGCGCCATCGCCGCGCGCCTGGCCGAAGGGGTGCAACCGTACGAAGCCGCCTGCCAAGCGGTGCGTGCCCACGCCCGAGCCGGAGACATCGCGGGTGCGAACGGACGACGAGGCATGTCGGTCACCGACCTGGTGAATGCCCTTCCGCAAGCCTGGGAGGAGATGGAAGCGTCCTGAGACTCCCTGCCACGGTCCAATCTGGATCCCGCAATGGAGATGAATCGGAAGGGGACAGATGGCGGTAGGCCGCCGCGACCACGTCGACGATCTCGACAAGGCGAGGAGGACTGTAGATGGTGTTCAGCACCTTTCGGGAGCGGGATCGCACGCGGGTGCGTTTCTCTCCGGGGCGGATGTCGGTGCGCACGCCGCCTTCATCGCCGCCAGCGGAGACGCGGAAGTCCTTCCTGCGGACGCGGACCTGAATGTCGAAGGTGCGAACCACCTTGAATTTGACCTTGAGCCGGCTCTTGCCGCGGGGGTTGATCCGCATGCTGGTGCGGGTGCGCACCTGATCGGTGATTCCCCACCGCACCACCGCGTGGTCGGCAAAGGCGGCTTCGCCGGAAAACCATGTATCCAGATAGTACTGCGTGTCGGCGCCGTCCGGGTTCAACTGCTTGCGCTCCCTCTGCTCCTTGGCGGAGCAATTGCGCCCGCGCAGATCCAGTTCCACCAAAACGGGAGATCCGGAGGCCACGTCTTCGCGCAGCAGCGCCAGCCAGGGGAGCACAAACTCGTCCAGATCCGGCGGGAAGCGGTGCTTTTCCATTCTGCTGGAGTACACTCCCAGGAAGGCCCCCAGGGGAAGAGCCAGCAGGGGCCACCCGATGCGGAATGCGAACACGCTGATGATCCCCCCCAGGACGCACAAGAACGCCCCGGGGACCAACCAACTTCGCACCGCGTCGACATCGCGCTCCACGACGGTCACCGGATACAGGAAGCGGATCCACGCATCGAGCGGGAGGCTCGCCCGAAGAACCTTGCTCTGCATGAAGTCCTTCTGGCGCTCATCCAGTTTGTGGTAGCGCACCCAGGCGGTCAAGAAACCCATGGGGTGCTTTCGGGGGGGAGAGAGGGTGAGGACAGGATGATGCGACAAAGATGACTTTCCATCAGATCCGTCTGCAACCCGAAGAGCGCCGCCACCGAACGCTGCCAGATCAGGTTTTGTCCAGGTGCGTTCGCCCCTCCCGGGCCACCGCCTGGGCTGCTTCGAGAAACTCCAGCACCAGGTGCAAGGCCCGGACCGGTGGCCTGGCAGGTGCCCGCGACCGCCGCCGCATGTCGGTCACCGATCTTGTGAACGCGTTGCCGCAAGCCTTGGACGAGATGGACGTGGACGGGGTTTCACCGCCATGGCCCCGAAATTCAGAGAATCGCTTCGATGGAACCCGAGAGATTCGCGGGCGTGACTCGGGGAGCGAACCGCCCCACGACGTTTCCCTGCCGGTCCACGAGGAACTTGGTGAAGTTCCACCGCACGTTCGAGTTCCCCAACCACCCCAACCATCCCGGTTTCGCCGCACGCAGGTGTTGCCAAAGGGGGTGGGCTCCGACTCCGTTGACGTCGATCTTGGCCGAAAGCGGAAAGGTCACCCCGTGATTGCGGCGACAGAATTCGGCAATCTGGGCCGGCCCTCCCGGTTCCTGCCCTCCGAACTGGTCGCAGGGAAAGCCGATCACCACCAATCCCTTGGCCGCGTATCTGCGGTGCAACTCTTCCAGTCCGTCGTACTGGGGCGTGTAGCCGCACTCGCTGGCGGTGTTCACCAGCAGCAACACCTTGCCGACATGGTCGCCCAGGCGGATCTCGCCGCCCCCCAGGGCCGGTACGGAAAACTCGTGGATCTTGGCCATGTCGCGCTCCCTGAAGGGTGTCCAGGAGGCAGGATACCAAGGCCCGCGGGGAGCGACCAGCGAAGGGAGTCTCCCCGGGCACCCCACCGACCTCGTCGGTCAGTCTCGCGGGCGCATTCCCAGGAAGGCCAAGCGCCGACGGGCGAACTGGTCATCGAGCGGGCGCGGGAACGGCAGGCACAGGTGGCGCTCGCGCCAGGGCCGCGTCTCGCGCATGGTGTTCCACCCCGCCGCCGTGACCAGACGATCGACCAACGGGAACAGACCACGCACCGGGTGCAGGTCCAGGCACTCCACTTCGGGATCGTCCAAGGCCTCGGCCAAGGGACTGGCCACCACCAGGTAGGGATCCAACCCCTCCATCATGGCATGTTCCCTCGCCCAGGCCACCAGCTCGCGCACCTCGCCCAGCGGCCCCGAATGCACCACCAACCACACCGGACGCCCCACCGCGCGCCATCCCCGCACCTTTGCGCGCAGCGTTGTCCCGACGTCGACGGGCTCCATCGGGAGCTCCACGTCTTCCCACGTCCCGGCCTGAGGACGCAGCGCGTCGTGCTGCTCCTGACCCAGGGGTTCGACGGCAAGGATGCGATCGTACCGGGGAAGCGGTCCCCGAAGGCGTTCGGCGTACCGTTGCCAGCGCACCAGACGAGCCACATGCACCGTATGGACTTCGCCGGGAAGAACCAGCCCGGAGAGCTCGCCCAGGATCCCCGCAGGGAACGCGTCGACGGAAAATGTCCGAGGTCGAAGATCCTGGAGAGTATCCCGCACCCAGGATCGGAGCCTGTCCGGATCGTTGCCCGAACCCTCGGGCGGCGATCGGGCCTCGAACCCTTCCACCACGCGGAGGTCGTCCGTGGAGGCGTTGGAGGTCAAGACTACGAAGCGATCACCCGCTGCCAGAAGGCGCTTCATCGCACGGGCCCGCACCAGATGTCCGAGCCCGCCGCCGAAGGCGTAATGCACCACGGGAGCGCCTCCTCCCATGATCGGTCAGAGCCCGCGGGAAAGAAGCTCGAGTTGCAGCACGCAGCGCTCGGCTTCCGGGACGCGCGGCACCAGCAGAAGCGCCCAGCCCGCGGACAAACCTCGTGCCTTCACCACACCGACCTCGGCCCCGGTGGCATCCAGCACCCGTGCCAACCCCGTGGCGGCGTCGAAGCGCACCGAGCCGGCGGGCACCCCGTCGTTTTCAACCTCCAGGAATCCTTCGCGCACCTTCACGACCACAGGTCGCGCGTTCTCCTCGTTGTCGCTGATCTTGACTTTGCCGTCCTTGAGCTTGACTTTCCACAGCAGGCGGGAATCGGGGCTCTTGAGCTTGAAGCCCTCGTCGCCCGGCTTGACCTCGCCGAGCGCGGCCCCTCCCACCTGGGCGTAGGCGCGTTTGCCGTCGTCGCGCAACTGGCCGCGAAGGACGCGGGACCGATCGGCCGGGCCGAGCACGGCCTCCAAGACGGATCCTGTCTTCAAGGTGGCCAGAACCGCACCGGAAGGATCGCGGACCTCGGCCGAATCGGCCGCCAGCGGGGCCGAGCTCCGGGCCGGGGTCTCAGCGGAGTTGGTGGCCTCGGCGGGTTCGTCCTTCTTCTGGCAGGAAGACAGGACCAGGGGGACGACGAGCAAGAGCAGGAAGCGGGCGTTCATGGGCGATTCTCCATTGGGGGGATGGCGGCACGGGGGCAGGACGAGAACGCCTCCAGGTAGGCGCGTGTCTCGCGCACGGGGGGGTACTCCGACGCGGTTTGGCGGCACGCCTCGCCCATGGCGGCGAGAGTGTCGTTGGAGGCCTCGGCCAGGCGCGCCAGCGCCAGACGGCAACCGTGGGGGTCTCCCGGGGCGAACAGGAATCCGTGCACGCCATCGCGCAGGACGTCGCCCATGCCACCGGCGGTGGAGGCCACCAGCGGCAGCCCCAGGCTCATGGCCTCCAGCAACACGTTGGGCATGCCGTCGTAGAAACTGGGGATCGCCACCGCGTCGCAGGCGCAATAGTGGCGCAACAACGCGTAGCGGTCCGAGAAGGGATGGAGCGTGTGCGGTACCGGCGGTTCGCCGTAGGCCAGTCGCGAATGGATCTCTTCGTCCAGCTCACCGACGAGCAACAGGTGGAAGCGGTCGGTGCATCCCGAGCGCGCGAGGGAATCCACCAGTTGCAGCACGCCTTTCTTCGGTTTGAGCTGTCCGAAGACGCCCAGCACCCGCACCCCCGGTTCGATCCTCTCCGCGCGCCAGGCCCGGGCCTGCTCCAGGTCGGAGGGCAGGGGTCGCCAGTCGTCGGGATCGATCGCGTTGGGTGTCCACGACACCGCGGCGGAAGGCCACAGCGCCTCGATGCGCCGTTTCTTGTCGCCGCTCACCACGCAGATGCGCGCGGCACGTTCGATCGCCTCGCGCAGAAGCGGACGCCGGGACGGCGAGAACATCGCCGCGTCGAAGTCGTTGCCGCGCAACAGCAGCAGCAGGGGGAGATCCAACCAGGCGGCCAGGGTGGGCCCGGCGAGCACGGGAAGGTTCCCGCCGAACGCGACCAGATGCGTCCAGGTGGGGCGCCGTTCGTCGAGCACCAGACGTTCGTGGAGAAGGTTCAAGGCGTGGGCCGCGTCCTCGCCGACGGGAAACGACAGCAATGTGCCGCCCATCTGCGCCTCCAGGCGCGGCGCATGGCCCTGGCGCACCAGGTGCACCACGTCGATGTACACACCCTCCGCGCGCAAGCCCCGCACGATCCGATCGCACGAGACCGACATCCCTCCCGGGCCGGGCGGAAAGTTCTCGGTGACCCACAGCGCACGCACAGCAGTTTGGACGGATTCCGTCACAGCGTCAACTGTCCGAGAATCCGGCGGCTCCGTCCGGCCCATCGTCCCCGCCCAGGTCGGCGCGTTCATTGAAGGAGCCGCGGTCGTAGCCGTCGTAGAAGACCACCGGATGGTAGGACGACGAGGCGTAGTAATTGGTGCGGTAGCGATCCGACCATCCCGGGCGATCCCATTCGGGGACGTCGTCCCCCGTGGCACCAGTCGTACCGGTCCGACCGGTGCGCGCACCGGGGCGGGCGTTGTTCCCCTCCGAAGAGGAATCGTCCGTTCCTCCCTGGGCACCGCACTTCGAGCAGAACACCTGGGCGCTGCGATAGAGCACGTGCTCCTGGCAAAGGGCCTTGCCGCACGAGGTGCAGGTATCGGAGGATTCGGCGCCACACGGACGCAGGGAGAAGATGCCGCGCGGGGCGGTGCAGACGTTCATCCGTTGGCTCCTCGGGAGTCGGCGGGGCTCAGGTGCCGGTAGGCGGCCGCGACGGAGTCGACCATCTCGACCAATCGGGGAGGTTGATCCACCCTCGAAAGCAGCACGCGGGATCGGGCCCGCACGCACGTCCGCTTCTCACCCGCCTTGATGTCGGTGCGGATCGCCTCGCCCCCTTCGGGCGCTGCCGCCGAGGCGTGGAAGTCCTTTCCTCGCACCCGCACCTGCACGTCGAAGGTCCGCAGCACCTTGTGCTTGATCTTCGTCTTGGTCTTGCCGCGGGGGTTGCGGCGCCTCCTGGTGCGCCGACGCACCAGGTCGGAGACATCCCACTTCACCACGGCATGGTCGGCGAAGGTGGCCTCGCCGGAAAACCAGGGATCGAGGAAGAAGTCCGTGGTCCAACCCGCGCCGTTCATCTCGCCGCTGCGGACGACCTGGCGCTTGGGGGGGCATTCGCTGCCGCGCAGATCGAGCGCCAAGTGCACCTGGGATCCGGGAACAACGTCTTCGCGCAGCAGGGCGAGCCAGGGAAGCACGGATTCCTCCAGGACGGGAGGAACATCGATTTTGCCCATCTTGCTGGCGAAGACGGTCAGCGCGATTCCCACAGGCCACAAGAGGAGCGGCCAGCCCGAACCGTACCCCATGGCAGCGAAGAAGCCCACCGGGAAACACGAGACTCCTCCCCAGAAGGCGAACTTGCGGACGACGTCGGTTTCACGATCCACGAGACCCACTGGGTGCAGGAAGCGAATCCATTCGTCGAGTGTGAGGCTCGCCTTCAGGATCTTGGTGCGCATGAAGTCCCGTTGGCGGTCGTCCAGTTTCTGGTATCGCGACCAGGCGGTCAGGAGGCCCATGGAGTGCTTTCGGGGAGGTGGGGGATGACGGGCGGATGCCGCAAAGATGGTTTTCCGCCAGGCTCCCGTACAACGAAAGGAGTTGTTGAACCGATGTGGCCCAGGTCAGGGTCTGCTCCAGGTGGACCCGCCCTCGGGTCGCCATGTCCCGGGCGGCATCGGGGAACTCGAGCACCAGGCGCAATGCGCGGGCCAGTTCGGCCGGTCTTCCGGGGTGCACCAGACGCCCCGTTCCCTCCCCCAGAATCTCGCGGACCGCGGGGATGTCGCTGGCCACCACGGGCGTCCCGAGGGCCATCGCCTCCAGGATCTTCAGGGGGCAGCAGCCTTGGTCGAGGTTGCGGGCGCACTCGACAAGGGGAGCCACACTCGCCATGGCATGGGCAACCCAGCCTCCAAGCTCGGAACGTCCCAGCGCCTGTTTCCACACCACGCGATCCTCCAGCCCCAGCCGCCGTGCGAGTCGGCGAGGGCCCTTCTCCTGGCGGGGATGCGACGACGAACACACCACGAGTTTCGTGTCGAGATCGGCCAGACGCGCGAAGGCCTGCAACAGCACGTCCAGTCCCTGCCAGGGCTGGAGCGCCCCGAAGTAGACGAAGTACGAAGCGGGAGCCTCGACCGGACGCGGCGGACGACCCACGACGGGATCCGCTCCGTTGGGGATCACGACGATCCGCCGCTGGTCGGCGCCCAGACGGACCAGGTTCCCGGCGATGGTCCGCGACGGCACCACAAGCGCATCCGCGTGTTCCCAGCAGAACCGTTCTTGCTGACGAATCTTGTCCAGAGTGCGGGGCGAGAGCAGCGGGTAGGTGCCGGGCAGCTCGATCGAAGGCAGCCCGTTGATCTCGTACACGGTGCGATACTTCCGTGGGCGCGAGAGGATGGGAACACCGCTCCACGGATCGCGGAAGTGGCACAGTTCCAACGTCTCACCGGCGTCGTCCAGAACGCGCGCCAGCGACCGGCCGAAGGATTCGGCCCGATCCAGGAAGTTCGGCTCCCGCCCCGGATGGCGCACCACCTCGATGGCCCCTTCGACCTCGTGGGCCGCGAGGTCGCCCCCGCCCAGCACATGGAGCAGGCCGCCGCCGAAAGCCCCGAACAACGCCCCGGCGAAGCGCTCGATGTGGGTCGCGGCACCTTTGGGCGAGGGCACGCGATCGAACGACGCGTACAAGGCGCGATGCGGCATTCCAGACAGAATCCGTCGATCGGGCACGCGGGCGCTCAGATCAGGCCGGAGAGCACCACCGCCCGCGGCGTCCAGCCGAAATCGGGATCCCAGTCCAGCGACGTGGGAAGCGTCCAGGCCATGGTGATGCCGCTGCCGACATCGAACCACATCGCGCAGCGACTGGCGCCCTCGTGGCCCCAGACCATTCCCGGTTGCACCAGCGGATGGCGGGCGGGCTCCAGGCCCAGCCCGTATCTCCAGTCGGAGAAATTGTCGCCCCAGTGGGGAGCGGGCACGTTCACGTGGACCCGCCGCATGGCCTCGACGGTGCGTCGCCCCAGGATGCGCACGCCGTCCAGCGATCCATCTTCGGCCAGAAGGCGCGCCAGGCGGTTCATGTCGCGGCAAGTGGACCAGGCGTGGCCCAGGGCCAGACGCGAATGGTGCAGGCAACTGGAGCGCCCCTCGATCATGGAACGTTCGAAGTCCGACACCCAGGCGAACTGGTCGAGCGGTCGCGAGCCGGGGTCGAAGAAGGTCTCGTGCAGGCCAGCAGGCCGGAGGATTTCGCGCTCCATCCAGAGAGCGTAAGGCTCGCCCACGGTGCGGGCGATCATCTCGCCGATCACGGCAAACCCCGCGCTGCTGTAGCGCCAGGTCTGACCAGGCGTGCCGTGCACCGGACGCGCCGCCAGCGCATGAAGCCAGTCTTCGCGCTGGAGCAAGGTCCAGGCCGCCTGGAAGTCGGGCGCGGCTTCGCCGTCCGATCCGGGATCGGGCATCAGTCCGGAGGTGTGGGTGAGCAGGTGTTCCAACCGGAGGTTGCGCAGCTCGGGGGTGTCGAATTCCGGCAGGACCTTCGCGACCGGCCATTCCATCAGGATGCGCCCGTCTTCCACCAGCTTGAGCACGCCGATGGCTGTGAGAACCTTGGTGACCGAGGCCATGCCGCGCCAGGTCGTGGGCTGCATGGGTGCCCCGCCTGCGGGATGGCGGGGCCCCAGGGCCTGATCGGCGAAGACCCGTCCGTGGCGCGCCAGACAGAAGGCCGCCGCCTGGACTTTCCCTTCGGAGACCAGGCGTTCGAAGATCTCCTCGAGGCGATCCAGACGAGTCGCATCAAATCCCACCTCGTCGGGGGAGGCTTCGAGGGGAGCGTGGATCCAGGACAGTCCGGCAGGAGAATCGGTCATGGACGGAAAACGTAGCCCCTTGTAAAGGTCGGCGAAGCGAAGATCGCGATGTCGTCCCGCACGGGGTGTTCCCGATCCGCCCTCGAGGAAATCAGGTGTCCATGGCCTCGCGTTCGGCGCGAGCTGTCCGCAGGACGTAAGCCGACCATGCCGCGGCCAACACACCCCACAGCAGCAGGGCCGGAACGGTCCCGTGATCGTCCGGGCGATGCAGCAGGGCCAGCGGCAGGAACAGGGCGCCACCCGCCAGTGGCCGCAGGAAGCTCCTCCAGTCGAGCAGCCAGCGCTGCGCCACGCGATAGACCAGGAGGTAGTTGAGCAGGCCGGAGGCCAAGGTGGACAACCCCAGCGACAATCCCGCTCCGAGTGATCCGTGCACGGGAATGAGCCAGGCGTTGAGCCCGACGAACGAAACGAGGAACACGACCTGCGTGACGGGCAGCAGGTAGGTCTTGCCCATGCCCATCAGGGCCGTCCCGGCGAGGTTGCCCGGCAGACTGAGGGTGAACAGGATCGAGGTGGCGACCAGGGTCGCGTACCCGGAGGCGTAGGTCTGGTCCATCAACCCCAGACCCTGCGAGCCGAACAATACGATGCCCGCGAGGAGGGGCTGTTGGAACCCCGCCACCACCCAGGCCACGTAGCGCGCCCCCTGTCGTTTGGCCTTGCCCAGCAACTCGGGCTCGCGGCGACTGAAGAACGAGAGAGCCGTGCCGTCGTACGACTCGCGCACGGCCTGGACCGCCTTGGAGACCATGATCGCCACCGAGTAGATCTCGACTTCGCGAGCACCGCCGAACTGGTAGAGCAGCGCATTGTCGGTGCGCAACGCGATGCTCTGCAGGATGTCGGTGACGGAAACCGGCAGCGAGTACCGAAGCAGCGACGCCCCCGGCCAGGGCACGAGGGACCAGGACCCCACGCTGGCACGGAAGCGCCAGGCGAAGACGGACAAGGCGGCCGCCGCGGCCAGAGCGCTGGCGGCGAGGTAGGCGGCAGGGAGGATCGAATCCCGAGCCTGGGGGAGGAAGGCGACCAGAGCCAGGGGCACGCCGAAGGTCCCCAACGGCAGCAGCACGTTGCGGATCACGATGATCTCGCCGAGGTGCTGGCGCGAGACCAACGCCTGCAGGACCACCATCGCCAAAGCCTGGAAGGGCACGGCTGCGAGAATCCATCCCGTATGACCCGCCTGCCGGTAGAATCCCGCTCCATCGAGGAGGGAGAGACCCGTCCAGCCGACCGCGGCGACCAGCCCCGCGACCAGGAAGACGAACCCGAACGCACCGCTGGTCTGGCGCACGAAGGAGCGATCGTCGGATTCCGATCCGCCCAGCCACACAACCCCCTTTTCCAGTCCCAGCAACGCCAGGCGCATGAGCACCAACACCAGCGATTCCTGGTAGGCGAAGGCGCCCCAGGCACCGCCCACGAAGGCCACGGCACAGGCCATCTTCACGATCGGCTCGAGCACCCTGGAGACATTGTCCAAGAGCATGAACACCGTCGCCCGGCGCAACACGGCATTGTCGGTCATGAATTCCCGCGTACAGCCCACGGTTTGACGTGCGGGAAACCCCCGCACGACTTACCCCCTCGACAAAAAGGGTGGGCTCCTCTCTCCAGAGAATCTCCTCTGCTTACCCCCATGAAAACAGAGGCAAAAGCCCCTATTCCTGGTCAATTTCGCTGACATTCCATTCTTATTGCACAATTATCGCCTATCGAATGGTCCATTTTTCCTGAACCATCTATCCGCTCCGACACCATTGACCGATGCGTGTCCTCCATTCCACCACCCCCGGAGTCCCGCTTGGCACGCCCCCCGAAACGCGGTGTCCGCGTCCACGACATCGAGCATGCCAAGGCCGCCCTCCACCTGGAGAGCGAACTCCCCGAATTCGGCTTCGGGCGTTTGTCGGAGGTCCTTCCCGACGGCCACGGCGACCCGGTTCGGATCGAAGCGTTTTCCGTGTGCATCTGCCTGGGCGGCAGCATGGAGCTGTCCATCGGACTGCAGACACATCGATTGGTCTCTGGGGAAGTGGTGTGCCTGCTTCCCAGCCACCTGCTGCAGATCCACGGCTGCTCCGAAGACTTCGACTGCCGCGTGTGGGTGTTGTCGCACACCTTCGTCCGCAGCCTCGAGAGCGGCCTGGAGCGCGATCTGGAAGGCTACCTCCAACTGGAGCGCAACCCCATCCTCCAACTGGACGCGCAAGAGATCCAGCTCTTCCGCAACCTCTGCGAGGCCATGTCCCTGACCCGCCGCTACGCGCACCAGCGCACCTACCCGTCGCTGGTGCGCAACCAGGTGCTGTCGCTGATCGGCCTGGTCGGCGCGATCCAGGAGCGGTCGGTCGCGAACGCGCCGCAGGCGCAGGAAGATCGCCTCCAGGCCGTCGTTAGACATTTTTTGACCTTGGCCACCCTGCACCAGAGGCAAGCCCGCGACGTCCGTTTCTACGCCGACCGCCTGGGCCTCACCCCCAAGTACCTGTCGGCCCTGGTCAAGGAAGCCACGGGCGTACCCGCTCGGGACTGGCTGATCCGCGGCACCATCCTGGAGGCCAAGGCGATGCTGCGCACCTCGGGCCAGAGCATCCAGCAGGTCGCCGCAGCCTTGCATTTTCCCGACCAGACCAGCTTCGGCAAGTACTTCCGCCGAGCCACGGGGCTCACGCCACGGGAATTCCGACTGGGGCGCGCCCACAAGGCCTGATCCCGCGATTCTTCACTGCAAGGCGTTCCAGAGGCGTTCCAACTCGGCCGGATCCAACGGCACGCCATCGACGCTGCGCATGCGAACGGTCCGTCGGCGGGCCTGGAGCCCGTTGAACACCAAAGCCTGGTATCGGGCGAACACAACTCCCCATCCGGGCACCACCAGCAAGGTCTCCCGACCATTGGTCATGATGCTGGAATATCCCCCTTCCACAAGCCAGATATGCCGAGGAGCCCCCGCGAGGACGGCCACCGTGTCGCGCCCGAACGCGGGATTCTCGAACCGGTTGGCGAGATTCGCGGTCCACCCGAGGGAGTCGACCTCCCAGGAGGAATCGGAGCGCACGGAATCCTGGAGGGACCCCTGATCGACCGACAGGCGCCTCAGGGTCCCCCGGCAGGAGTCGTAGGCTTCGGCCCGTACGACCTCCGCTTCGGTCGTGGCCATGACCAGCGAGGGCTGTTGGAGGGACGAGGAATCGAAGAGGGTGTACGTGTACCGTCCCAGTCGCCAGGGCCGGTACCAGGCGGCCGCCAGATCGAGGGAATCGCGCCGCGTGGACGTGTCGATCCGCACCGTTCCGAGGTCCCCCTGGTTCGCGGTCGCCAGGACCCGCCGCACGACCCAGGTGTAACCCCAGGTGACGACCAGGGTGTCCGGCACGGCACTCCGGACCCGGGCGGCGGAAGGCGCCGTGGGTCGCGGGCCGCCCACCGCCCTCTGCACTCCCGTCCCGAGCCGACCGGCCAGGCTTCGCCCTTCGAATCGAAGTCCCAGACGACCGGATTCGAGCTCGAGATTGCCCTGTCGATCCACCCCGCCGATTGCCGCCTCGCGCCCGACACCTTCGATCTGGAGGTTCGACATGCGCCAAGCCCCCGCTGCGTCAGTCCTCGTGGACCAAGGCCCATCGGGACCGCGCAGCTCGACGAAAGCCCCGGCCAGGGGCGCCCCGGCCAGATCCTCCACCCGACCGTACAGGGACACCGCGTGGGCGGGAAGCCCCGAAAGGACGAGGGCCAGGATGGGGAGGAGAGTGCGGACGGCCATGCAGCGCCTCGGCGGAGTAGGTTGGGAATCGAACGGGTACACGACGAATCTATCTCCCCGCCCCCCCGAGCCCTGGGCATCCCTCGTAGAACAACGATCGTCCCCTGGACCGGAAAACGCTACCATCCTGTCCATGCTCATGCTGTCCGCGCTTCTGCTGGGTCTGGCCCAGGCGACGCCCTTTCCGGATTCCGCCCGGTTCGCCTGGGTGTACCGCATCCGCGACACCACCAACATCCGCGCAGCGGTGGGCGCCTGGAAATCGGCCCGCCTGGGTGGCCTTTACCTCTCGTTGGACCCTCTGCGCCTGGACGATTCGGCGCGCGGAGGCTCTCCCCGCTACTCCCGCACGGTCGCCGAAATTCTCGACTCGTGCGCCGCCGCGGGCCTGGCCGTCCACGCCATGATCCTGCAGGAACACGAACTGGCCCTGGTGGAGCACCACGCCCGGGCCCTGGCGCGCATCGAATCGTTCGCGCGCTTCGTCGATCGCCATCCCCGGCTGCGCGGCAGCCCCCTGGTGGGTTTGCACTTCGACGTCGAGCCGCACGCCCTGCCGACCTGGTCGTCGCGGGATCCGGCGGCGTGCGAAACCCTGCTGCGCTCCTATCAAGAACTGCTGCGCCGCATCGACTCCCTGACCCACGGGACAATTTCCGTTCCCGGGCGCCTACCCTGGGCCCGGCTCTCGGCGGCCATCGGACACTTCCACGACCGGCAAGCGGTTTCCGGGAAGACTCCATCCGGAGCCCCCTCCATCTGGGCGAAGCATCTGGATGTGTTGGTCCCGATGGCCTACCTCGACGGCGATCGCTGGGAGGCGGCACCCCTGGATGCGAAGATCGCCACCACCTGGCGCTACGCGCGTGGCGAAGTCGAAGCCGCACCTACGGTGGTGGGGGTCCGCGGATCGCGGTTCCGCACCCCGGCCGAACGAGCCGCGCTGGAGCAGGGACTGGCCGATTCCGCGCGCGGGAACCCGAACTTCAGGGGAGTCGCCTGGTTCGGGCTCCCGGGATCGCACACCCTGGACATCGACCGAGGGGACTGACTATGCCCGGCCGAACGACGGGGACGCCCTTCAAAGGGCGTTTGCGAAATGTCGACCAGAGCTCTCGGCTCGTCCATTCGACAAGCTCAGGACATGCCTGAGGAGCGCCAAAGGCGCGTCTCGAAGGGCGGGGTTGTAGGGCTATTTCCGAATTCGTAAAAACAATCCGAGCGCCGCGCACCCAGGTCAGGCCGCGCGCGGCCTCACCTTCCCGGCGGCGGCTTTCGCCCGCTCCCGTGCCGTATCCACATCGTCGGCGGTCGCGAAAGCCACACCCATGCGCCGGCGCGCAAACGACTCGGGTTTGCCGAACAGGCGCAGGTCGGATTCCGGAACGGACAGGGCCTCGGCCACACCCTCGAAGACCAAGGCCCCGGCTTCGACACCCCCGTAGATCACCGCGCTGGCGCCTGGACGCCGCAGCGACGTGTCCACGGGAAGCCCCAGGATCGCACGGGCGTGCAGATCGAACTCCGACAATCGCTGCGTCCCCAGGGTCACCAGACCGGTGTCGTGTGGCCGGGGGCTCACTTCGGAGAACCAGACCAGGTCGCCCTTCACGAACAGCTCCACGCCGAACAATCCGCGGCCCCCCAGCGCCTCGACCACCGCCCCGGCGATGCGCCGCGCCTCGGCCAACGCCGTCGGCGACATGGCCTGGGGCTGCCAGCTTTCCACGTAGTCTCCCTGCACCTGGATGTGCCCCACCGGTTCGCAGAAGTGGGTTTCGACCTGACCCTCGGATCCGATCGCACGCACCGTCAGCATCGTGATCTCGTAGTCGAACTCCACGAACCCTTCCACGATCACGCGCCCCTGATCGACGCGCCCGCCCTTGGCGGCGTACTCCCATGCCGCGGCCAACTCCGCCTCCGAGCGCACCACCGACTGTCCCTTGCCCGAGCTGGACATCACCGGCTTGACCACGCAGGGAAATCCGATGCCGCCCGAGGTCGCCGCCCGCATCTCCTCCAGGCTGGACGCAAAGGCGTAGGGCGACGTGGGCAGGCCCAGCGTCTCGGCGGCCAGGCGCCGGATCCCTTCGCGGTTCATGGTGAGCCGCGCGGCCCGAGCCGTGGGGATCACCTCCGCCAGACCATCCGCCTCGATGCGCTCCAGCTCGTCGGTGGCGATCGCCTCGATCTCGGGGACCACCAGATGTGGACGCTCCTTCTCCACCAGCGCCCGCACAGCGGCGGCGTCGGTCATGTCCAGGACGTGCGAACGGTGCGCGACCTGGTGCGCCGGTGCACCTGCGTAGCGGTCGGCCGCGATGGTCTCGCAGCCCAGGCGCTGGAGGGCGATCACGACCTCCTTGCCCAGCTCCCCGGAGCCCAGGAGCAGGACGCGCACGGCAGCGGGCGAGAGAGGGGTTCCAAGGTCCACGGCGATCCTCCAGCGTTCGGTTGGGCAGGCAAACCTAGAAGTTCATGCCGTGCCTCGAACCCCAGAGGCGATCAGAGGGTGTACCGCAACCCCACCATGGAGGTGATGGCCCAGGGGAAGCCAGGAATCATCGAGACACCCACCTCGAGACGGTCCCCCACGGTCTTCCAGGCGTCGAATTCTCCGCCGTACCACAGGAACCGGTGTTGCCAGCCATGCCAGGTGTCGTCCGAGAAGAATCCGTTGCTCCTGTAGCCCGGCAAGCCTTGCCAATCCTCGCGCAACACGAGGGTGGGTCCCAGTCCTCCTTGGATGCCCCAGTCTTTTCCACGAAGGATCCAGCCCCGCAGGCCCAGATGGAGGAAAACCTGCTGTTTGTCAGCGCAATCGCGGTACCATGCCGTTTTGGCACGCAGACCGAAGCGTTCCCAGGGCTGGACATCCCAGGCCAGGGCGCCCCCCAGTTGCAGCACCCACCATCCGTCGGGATCGAGCTTGCGCGGGTAGTAGGCGGGCTGGGTTCCCCCACCGGGATGGAAGGTCATCCCCACCACCTGCGCGGTCAGCGCCTGGGGGACACGCGGCGCGGAATCGTCGACCGAGGCCGAAAGCGGAAGGACCACTAGCAACAGGGCGGACAGCATGCGGCCAAGGTACCTCCCGCACACCCCGAAAATCGTCGTCATTTTTTGTCCGAATTGGCCGGCGCCAGAGTCCCTCCCGCCCCGAAGCCTTCAGGAGGCGGTAGCGTCCAGGCCCTGATACAAGCGCCGGACGGCGTCTTCCAGCGGCGGATCGACCAGCGTGAGGTCGTCGATGTGGCACGACGCGGCGAGCCGTTCGAGCACGTCGTGGAGGCTTCCCCGCTCCAGATCCAGCTCGAACTCGCGGCGGTCGCCGGTATCGCGCGAAAGCTGCAGCAGTCCGGGCATGAAAAAATCCGCCGGCAGGTCCTTGCTTCTCAGACGGATGCGCTTGCGCTCGCCCCAACGCGAGCGCAGATCGTCCAGGCCGCCGTCGAACCCGATTTTCCCCTTGTCGATGACCACCACTCGCCGCGCCAGATGTTCGATGTCGGAGAGGTCGTGGGTGGTGAGCAAAACCGTGGTCCCCTGGCGGTTGATCTCGGCCACAAAGGACCTGATGCGGTCCTTGGCCTCGATGTCCAACCCGATGGTGGGCTCGTCCAGGAACAGCAGCGGCGGCGCGTGCAGCATGGCCAAGGAGAACTCGCAGCGCATGCGCTCGCCCAGCGACAGGCTCCGCACCGGCTGCGTCATGGTCCGGGAAATGTCGAGGAGCTCGACCAGCTCCCCCAGACGACGGTCGTAGTCGGTACGGGCGATGCCGTGGATGGCCCGCGCCATGCGGTAGGCGTCCTGGGCGGGCACGTCCCAGACCAGTTGCGATTTCTGTCCGAAGACCGCCCCCACGTGGCGCACGTACTCCTGACGGTCGTTCCACGGCACGAAACGCCCCAGGGCCGTCACGGTTCCTCCCGTGGGATGCAGGATTCCCGACAGGATCTTGAGGGTGGTGGACTTGCCGGCTCCGTTGGGCCCCAGAAACCCGA
Organism: Fibrobacteria bacterium; assembly: GCA_035913415.1. Classification (GTDB taxonomy): domain Bacteria; phylum Fibrobacterota; class Fibrobacteria; order UBA5070; family UBA5070; genus UBA5070. Next base: position 64,193 of record JAMIIV010000207.1, read on the forward strand.
CCAGCTCGCCCTGCTCCAGGTCGAGATCGATGCCCGAGACCGCCTCCACGGCGTCGAAACGGCGATGCACCAGGCTGGCGAGGGTCTCGCGCAATCCCGACCCGCGGCGGAACACCCTGTAGGTCTTCGCCAGTCCTCGGACTTCCAGGGCCTTGGGCATGTTCATCCTCCCGCGCCGACCAAGCGGCGCAGCAAACGGTTCCAGGTCGTCAGGGCCAATGCCAGCAGCACCACCACGCTCACGACGGCCGTCCAGATTCCGTCGACCGAGCGTCCCAGGAGCGAGGACGCCGGAAGCACCGCGAAGGCCGCGAAGGGAAAGCCCGCGACCCCGAGGGCACGCAGCCGGGGAGGGAGGATCGTGGGCGGAAATTGCCCCAACGAAGCCATCGTCTCGAAGATCTCGTAGACGCGGAAGTTGCCCACCCACACGATCAGAAGCGACGACATCGCCACCGCCGAGGCGAGGAACAGCAGGACCGAAAGCGCGAACAGAAGCGCGAATCCCGCCAGGGCGGCCGCTCCCGGCAGCTCCATCCCCTGCAGGCACCAGACCGCCAGGCCCACGCCCCCCATCAGCTTGCCGAGGTCCTCGGCGTCGAAGGCCCGCACCACGCTCGACTGGAGGGGATGGCGCGGCAGCAGGAGCAACAGTTCGAAAGTGCCCGCGCGGACCATCTCGGCGGTGTTCCACACCATGCCGCCGAACAGCGGGTAGGCCACACCCTTGGACATGAGGAACACGGCCTGCACCAGCAGGGCCTCGCGCACCGTCCAACCCGGAAAGGCCAGACCGTTGCCGTAGAGAAGTGCCGTGACCAGGGTGGGAACGAACTCGATTCCCATCATCACCAGGACGCTCGCCAGGAAATCGAATCGATCGGACAGGCGCACAGCCAACCCCAAGCGTATGCCTTCGAGATGGAGCGCCACATGCCCCTTCCAGCGTTCCAGGGGGTTCATCCTCCCGCTGCCAGGAAACGACGGCGCGCCAGGGCATCCAGGATGGTCAAGCCCGTGAGCGAAGCCGCCAGGACCAGCGCCTGCAACCCCACAGCCTGGGCGGGCTCGACGATCCGGCCGAGGATTTCGACGTGCCCCGTCCCCAGCCGCAGCGGGATGTACAGAGCCCACGGATAGGGCGTGAGGAACAACAATGGCTGGACCGCGGCGGGAAAGAACGAAAGCGGCAGCATGGCCCCGCCCAGCAGGTCGCGGACCAGCACCACGCAACGGCGCACGCCTTCGGCCCGCACCAACCAGAATCCGACCAGTCCCGAGGCGTAGTTCACCACGAACATCAGGAGGAAGCCCAGACCTGCCGACAGCAGGAACCAGACGGGATGGTGCGGCAACAGGGGACGACCGAGGAAGAGCGAGACGAGCACCCAGACGGGGACCGCCTCGACCAGCAGCGCCAGGGCGCGGTGCCCCAGCTTCTGCGAAAGGGCGTACCAGGCGTGGTGCATGGGCTGCAGCAGGTGGTTCGAATACGCCCCCGTACGCACCAGCATCTGCAGGTTCCAGTCGGCGAAATCGAAGACGGCGTAGCCGACCAGGATCGCCAGGCCCGAGTAGGTCACGAGGTCCACCACATCCATGCCGGCGGCGCGGCTCCCGGTTGAGGCCGTGGAGGTCCAAATCCAGGTCATGACGAGAAAGCGCAGAGGGCCCGTGAAGAGCGAGACCGCCATGTGCGAGCGAAAGGCGGCCCACTCCTTCCAGGTCACGGCGGCGATAGCCAGCATCGCGCCGCGTCGTGGCACGAGGCTCACGAAAAATCCTGAAGGGACGCGGTGGTCATGGCGGGAAACATAGGCTCCCGGGCCGGAGCCCGGACAGCTTCCCGCCCTCTAGGGACGGGAAGCGACGGAACCGGCGTTTCAGTTGTACAAGGCGGGAGGAATCATGCGCAGGTCGCCCCCCATGATGATCGCGGCGAACAGCTTGTCCTGGGGCACACAACCTCCGGGCAGATCGTCCGGATCGATGTACTGCGACACCCAGCGCACTTCGACACCGTCGGTGAGCGACTTCGGAACCACACCCTCGATGCTCGACTCCTCGTCGTTGAGCAGGTTGGCCACGTGGCGCTCGTCGAGAGTCTCGGCCTTTTCGCGGCAGGCGACCAGGCGTTCGGCGACCGACTGCAGCCAGGCCTTGTCCTGGGAACGGGCGGAATCGACAGTCCACATCATCACGCCCTTGGCGAACTGCGCCTCTTCCTTGTCGTAGAGGCATTCGTGCGCCTGGACCACCGCCCCCAGTACCACCGGCCCGTGGGTCATTTCCTGCTCCCACTCGCGTACGGCCTTGCGCAGGAAGAAAAACGGACGTGAGCAGATCTTCTCGTGCTCCTTGGTGAGCGTTCGCGGGGTCTTCGAGAGGTCGCGGATCTTGTCGAGGTTCATGGAGTTCGACTTTCTGTTGGAAAGGGGGATGTGCGGGGGCCTTGGAACATAACCCACCACACGATCCGTCATCCTGGATTCGTGAGAGCGATCACATTCCCCCTAACCCCGCCCGGGATCACGACCACGCCCTGCCGGCTCCGTGGCTTGACAGCAGCCGCACCGACGTCGCGACCTGAACCGACGCTCCCGGCTCAGCCGCCCCGCACCATGGTGGCGTTGTCGAGAATCCGCACACCCGACCAGGCGGGATCACCGACCACATCCACCAACGCGGACGCCACCTCACGATCGCGCACGGGACGCCAGGCGGCGGGCACCAGGCCTCGTACGGGGCCCAGGCAACGGCGCGCCAAGGCTTCGCCGAACCGGAACTCCGCGCGATCCCCCAGCAGCAACGACGGACGGGCGATAGCCACGCGCGGAAAGCCCAAGGCGACCACGGCCTCTTCAGCCCGCCCCTTCACACGGTTGTAGAAGATCACGGACCGGGAATCGGCCCCCGTCGCCGAGACCAGAGCAAGCGTCGTGCAACCCATCCCCCGGGCCCGACGGGCGCACTCCACCACCAGCTCCAGATCGACCGCTTCGAACGCCTCCCGGCTGCCGGCCTTGGTGATGGTCGTTCCCAGCGCGACGAAGAGCGCCTCCGAACGCCAGAATCCGTCATCTGGATCGGGGATCCGGGCGGAGACCACGGTCTCGGCGCGCCCTGGAAGCGCCATGTCGCGACGCACCCAGGCCTGCACCGAACCGCGACGGCCCAGGGATTCCAGAATTCTCAAACCCACCAGGCCAGAGGCCCCCACGACCGAAGCATTGTGCATGGAGGGCAATATCCATTTTCGAGGGCGTTCTCGGCTGGGAAGGGCTTCCCATCGGCGGAAAGAAGGCCGCGGGAATCAGCCTGGGTTCGGGGAGGAGGACATGGCGGAGCATCCCGCATCACTTGGCTTCCGCGGCCACGGAGAGGGTATGCGCTCGAGAATGCCCTCGCCGTAGAGCCCCGCCAACCCCAGGGACGGGACATGGACGTAGCCGATGTGGCAATGGCAGGTCTCGCGCGGGCAGGCCTCCTCGCGCAGCAGGCTTGCCAGATCCTGTCGGAAGATGTTCCCCATGGGCTCGCGCACGAAATGGCAGCGATGCAGATCGCCGTTGCCCTCGATGGCCACCACAGCCGAGCCCGCGGGACAGGCCAGACCCCGTGACGGGTAGTGGTGGAGATTGTGCCGGAAGAACGGATCGATGGATTCGATCCAGGCGATCTCTTCGGCTGCGTAGTAGCCCGCATCGCGTTTGAAGGCGTTCACCCAGAGGTAGGTGGACTCCGGCAGGGAGCTCCGCAAATTCCCGATCGCCGCGAAGTGCTCCCGCAGCCCCACCACCCCAACGCTGTGGGAGATCCCACGGCGCGCCAGCTCTCCGCACCGGCGCAGGAACACGTCCTCACGGGCCTGCCCCGGATGGAAGGTGGCCCAGAACGCGGCTTTGGACGGCTCGAGGCCTTCGGTCCAGGCGGTGTCCCACGACAGGTTCGTCTGCGCAGCCACCTTCGCCACGTGGGGACGACGGGACAGTTCGACCATGGCCCTGCGGTACCAAGGATGGATCAGGGCCTCCCCGTAGGGGGTGAACAGGATGTCGAAGACCCAGCCCCGGGAGCCCTGTTCGTCGATCCAGGCCAGGAACCGATCCACCGCGGCACGGTCGCGTGCGCGGTCGGCGGCGTCGTGGCGCGTCTTGGAGAACGGGCAGTAGGGACACTCGAGGTTGCAGTCGGAGACATGGCCCCGGTAGAGGATCTTCAGCCTCATCGCGGCGGAAGCTCCCGCATCCGCTCGAGCACTCTCCGGGACACGAACCAGGCCCCCACACCGTCGGAGAGCGCCATGCCGCGCCCGGTCAGCCGCAGGCGGTCGCCGTCGAGCACGGCAAGGTCCAGGCGGAGCAGTTCCGGAAGATCGGGGAAGTCCTGGAGAGCGTCCGTTCCGAACAGCCCGCGGTAGCGCGGCAGATCCAGGCCTGCGGACTTGAGGACGGACTTGATCAGGAATCGACGTTTTCTGTCATCGAGCGTCAGGCGGATCCCGTGGTCGGCCCGCGCGAAGTCCGCGGAGCCGCGCGCCAGGAAATCGCCCAGGATGACCTCGACCTCGTCCCGCCCCACGGCCCAATCCGTGGAGTAGTGCACGTCGCGGGTATAGGATCGGGCCCCGGCCCCCAGGCCCACCATCCCGTCCTCCTGGCAGGAATACTCGGACGCCGCCGTCGGGGCGGTTCCCGGACGACAGAATCTGCGCAGCGAGTCCTGGACGTAGCCGGCTTCCAGCAGAACGCCACGCCCCGCCTCCAGCAAGGAGTCGATGCGCACCCCTTCCGGATCGTGCCGTCCTTCGCGCCTGTGGAGCGCGGTCAGGGGCCGCACGTACAGGGGATAGAGGAACAGTTCCGTGGGCGCATGGCGCAAGGCCGCGGCCACGCTGGCGCGGAACGAGTCCTCGGTCTGTCCGCGCATGCCGTAGATGAGATCGATGTTGAACGCGGGAAACCCCTCCGCGGCCACCGCGTCCAGGAGGTTGTCCAGGGCGCGATCGGGTCTCGGCCTGCCGAGCAGGCGGGCCTCGTCGGCGTCGAAGCTCTGGACCCCCAGGCTGAGTCGCTCCACTCCCGCCTGGCGCAGGAACCGGATCTTCCCGGGTGTGAGGGTGTCCGGCGACGCCTCGAAGGATCCCCCCCGGGCGGGATCGATCCCGAACACGGTACGGAGCATGCCCACCAAGCGCTCCAACTGGGCCGTATCCAGAAGGCTGGGGGTGCCGCCTCCGATCGCGTAGCCCGAGAAGGAGGCCCGACCGATGGACTCCCGCACCGCCGCCGCCTGCCTCTCCAGGGCCCCCAGATACCGATCGACCATTCCTTCGGAGGGCCGCGAGACGGACAGCAGGTTGCAGAAGGAGCATTTGCTGGCGCAGAAGGGGATGTGCGCGTAAAGGTACAGGGAGTCCTTCGGCTCGTCCCGCCACAGGCGCTCCAGCGGAACGCGTTCATCGAAAGGACGGTAGGCCGTCTTGTGGGGATAGGAGTAGAGGTAGGCCCAATCCGAACGGTCTCCGGACAGAAATTGCTCAAGCGACGGTGTCACGGCTGCTGGGCCCCATGGACAAATTCCGCGTAAGGCACGTTCCAGACGCACTCGTGGGCGATCCGATGCCCCGTGTACCCCCCGTCGCCGTAGGCGGTGCCGTGGTCGGAGAGGAACAGGCACAAGGTGCGGCCTCGCGCCCGCAAGGCATCCATGAGGGGAGGCAGGCAGCCATCGACATAACGCAGCGCGGCGGCATGGGATTCCATGGAATCTTCGGTGGCGCCTTCCAGGTGGTGCCGATTCGGCTGGTGCAGCGCCGAGACGTTCAGGAACAGGAAGACCTTGCGGTCGCGGCACCGTTCCAGGATTTCCAGAGCTTTGTCCACCTGGTACTCCGTCGAGCGGGGCTCCGTCACCCCGAAGCGCGGCTCCCAATGGCTTTCCTGGAACAGCCCGGGCAGGACCTGCGACAAGGCGTTTTCCTTCTTGAAGAACCCCACGCCCCCGATACATGCGGTGTGGTATCCCCGTTCGGCGAGGCCCGACACGATGTCGGGGGCGTCCAGGACCAGGGTGCGCGAGCCCGAAGTTTCGCTTCCGGAAAAGCGCAGGGCGAAAAGCCGCTCGTGGCGGCCCGGCGCGGCGGGCGTGGGGAGGAACCCCGCGAAGAAGGAACAGTGGGATGCCCACGTGAACGATCCCGGCGCATGGCGCCCTTCCCAGGCCTCCACCCACCTGTGCAGGTTCGGAGTCCGTCCGGCCTCCATCTCGGAGACCGCCACGTCCAGGCGCAGGGTGTCGAAGGTGACCATCAGGATGTCGTGGGTGCCCACGATCGCGTTCATGTCGAGCAAGGAAGGATCTCCTCGAGTTGGAGGATGCCGATGATGGCCGCATGGGGAAGCGGAAACACGCGGCGATGGAGGGGGTCCACGTGGACCGTTCCCATCCCCAGCGCCCGTGCCGGTTGGATGTCGCGCACAAGGTCGTCGCCCACCATGATCGCGGACGTCGGGTAGGCGCCTTCCAACGCGCGCAGGAACAACCGGGGATCGGGCTTCTCCATGCCCTGCTCGCCCGAGATCCAGACCGATTCGAACAGATCGTCCAGATCGGCGTAAGACATTTTCCGTCTCTGCGTGTCGCCCGCCCCGTTGCTGACCAGGCGCAACGTGTGGCGCGTCGAAAGTCTCTCGAGCATGGCGCGCACCCCAGGCAGAGGCCGCACCCGATCCGGGAGTGTCGTGTGGTGGCGTCGCAGGTCGGACATCGAACCTCCCAGCTCGGGTACCAGCTCCAATGCCCGCGTTAGGAAGGCGTCGCGATCGGTCCGCCCCCGGTCGTCGGCCCGCACCAGATCGGCCAAGGCGCGGCAGCCGCGAGGGGAATCGGGATCCGTCCCGGTCTGGACCAGGAGTTCCCGGAACAGATCATCGAAGGCGGCGTCGCGATCCAACAAGGTGTTGTCGAGGTCCAGCAGGAGCAGCGAAATCCCGGACTTTGTCATGGGAGGTCCGTCTTGGTGCCAAGCCGGCTAAGCTCCAGCTCCCAGGGATCCAGGCCTTCGTGTTTCAGGCCGGGGAGCAGATCGCCGAAAGCGTTGGCCTCCAGCACAAGAGGCCGCACCGGTGCTTCCGGAGAGCCGGCGGGAACGACGACGTCGAGCCCCGCGTACAGACTTCCAGGCAACCGCTCCAGGGTCTCTTCGACCACGCGCTCCACGGCCTCCCACACCCCCCGAGACAGACCGAGCCCCTCGGGGTCCAGGCGGTGGTTGCCCAGATGGAGGTTCGTCATGGGGCCACGGGAGAGTCGCGCGATCCGGTGCGCAGGTTTGCCCGCCACCCCGAGGACCCGCAGATCCCAGGCCATGCCTCGAAACGACGGCTTGGGGATCCAGGGTTCGACGAACGCCCCTTCCGAGAAGAGGAAGTCCAGCACCTGCGTGATGCGATGCGGGTCGCGGTATTCCCGAAGCCGCAGGGAGTTGTAGAAGCGCGGTTGTCCGTCGGGGTCGGCCATCTCCAGAGTGGTGCGCAGCACCTGCCTGCCGGTGGAACGCTGCGCGCGCCAGGCGGCCACCCCGCTGGCCGACGAGGCCGCGGGCAGTTTCACGAAGACTCCGCACGCCCCCGATTCCTCGGCCCACCGCGAGAATTCCGCGGACGAGCCGAAAGTCCCCAGGGTGGGGGGCGCGAGATCGCCCAGGAGGCGCTTGAATCCGGGTTTGTCGAACATCGCGACGATGTCCGAGGGGGAATTGAACCAGGTCACCCCGCACACCTCCCCATCGCGTTCCAGCGACTCCATGTAGGCGCAAAAGCCACGAAACCAGGCCGAGGGATGCAACAGGCGCCCCCGCTCCTCGGGGATGCTCCCGGCCTCGGGAATCCCTCCGAGAGACAGAATCTGGCATTCCACGCCATGGTTCTCGCCCGTGGATTCGATCCGCACCACCGTCCCCGACCGCACGTGTTCCCGGAGGGTGGTCCGGCCCGCGAGCAGGTCGGAATGCGACACCACTCTGGCCGGATTCCATCCACGCCGGCACACCGCCCCCTGGAAGAGGGACAGCCGGCGGTTTTCCGGGTTGGCCAGGACCAGCAGGTCGGGAGATGCGCCCAAGAAGCCTATTCCGTGACGGCGGGGTAGCGCCAGGCGTCTTCGCCTTCGCCATCGGCCTCTTGTTGGTCGGAGACGTCGATGTTCCGCCCCGTGGCCTTGAACTCCTTGACCATGGCGTCCGAGAGGTAGTGGTAGTGCAGATCGAGCCGCTTCAAACGTTGGACACCGGGGGAATCCAGAAGGGCGCGACCTCCAACGTCGGTGAGCGTGCCCTGCGACAGGTCGAGCACGTCGAGCTGCCCGAGGACTTCGGCCCCGGCGATCGCCGCGGCGATTTCGTCGGCGATTTCGCTGTCGACCAGTCCCAGGCTCCGCAGCGAAGGAAACAAGCCCTTGCTGAAGAACGGGCGCAGGTCGTCGAGGGAGCCGTCGAAGCCGTATTCGTCGACACCCAGATACAGCTCCAGATGCTGGAGCGCCGGCAGGCGCGCCGCCGCCAGCAGATGGAGAATGACCTTGGGCAATCCACCGCAGCGGATCACGAGCTTGGTCAGCGAATCGTGGGCGATGGGGTCGCGGCTGAGCACCAAGCTGCTCGAACCCTGGATGCGCAAGGATTCCAGACCCGGGAAGGCCGCCAGGACCCCCGTGTAATCGGCCTGGATGATCCAGGAGATCTCGCATTCCTCCGAGTCCATGTCTCCGACGATGATTTCCTTGAGGCCCGGCAGGCGCGCCGCGTGACGGCAGAGCAGATCGAGAGCGGCCTGGGGGGAATTCTCCTGCGGCTCCTCCCACGAGGCGATCACCAGGGAATCGACGCCGCTGGCCCCATCGCTTTCCAGGAACGCTTCCATCTTCGACAGGAGGGTCTTGCCCTCTTCCGCTTCGTCGTAGCTTACCGCGAGGCGTCGCGAGATCTTCTTCTCGCTGGCCTGGGCCACCTCGACGTAACCCTTCTTGACCTTCTCGGCGACCAGCTTGTCGCGCTCCTTGGTCGCCTTTTCTGGCGATTCGCAGGTGGTGGTCTTGGCCTGCCCTGCGGTCCCGATCCGACCGAAGGTGACGGTGAACGCGGACCCTTCCAGTTCAATCTGCCAGAATTTGTGCGAGGTGCCGTCTTTGAATTCGAGGTAGGTCATCGGGATCGGCCTTCCGGAGGGGGATAAGGAGGATCTGGCTGAGGCCGCCGCTGTCGAGAACGAGCGACTGTTGCAGCCGGGGTCAGGGACCTCGAATATAGGCTCGCGCACACCCGCATCGAGAGCCCTGGTGCCCGCGGCCGAAAACGGGCTCACCGCGCCTGGAGGAGGGCCCGAGCCCTTGCCGAACCGAGGATGGAATCAGGCGCTGCAGGGAGTGCAATGGTTGTCGACCCACGGGTGCCACCCGCCGTCGAACCAGACGAAGTACATGCGTAGCTGGTCCCACCCCTTGGCGACAAAGACGACCTGCATCACCCGCCAAGGCTTGGGCACGGGAAGCCACGGCACCACGAACTCAAGGTCGCCATCCTTGCGCCAGTGGCCGAATTTCGGGAGATCGCGGGGCTGGACCGGATCCCAGAAAAAGCCCTGGTGGCCGCGATACGGGCCGGCGTCGTCACAAGGATTCTTCACGGCGGGGATACCCCGACGGATGGTGATTCGGGTGTCCGGCGGTATGACCTCCGTTCCGTCCATGATATCCTTCCCCACCTGCGTCGACGGGTAATCCAGAACACAGCTCGCCCCCGGGTTGTCGGCCGTGCGGTAGGGAAGTTTGGGATGAATCCACCGACTGGCCTCCTTGCGGCTTCGGCGGTAGGTCTCCAGGTATTCCTTCAGAAACTGCGGGAAGACCGAATCGGGGTCTCGCCCGATCGAGTCCCGCAGGACGATGCGTGGTTCGGGATCGCGCGGAGCCACGATCGCCGTGTCCGAGGCTCCCGCCAGCAACAGGAGAAGAGAGAGGATCATGGACGCCTCGGGGAGGAAGAGTCGTGCGCTTCGGACCAGGAAAGTCCGAAGCGGCCAAGGTACTTGCGCAGCCGATCGGAATCGTTGGGGCTTTCCTTGCGCTCGCGCGAAACGGAGAACAGGCATCGCCCCGCCTCTGCCATCGTGGCCGACGAACGGCAGACTCCCAGCACGTGCGCCAGCTGCACCCGATCGAACTCGTCCAGCCGTCCCACGCGGGACGGGACGACGGATTCCGTCACGGGATCGCCGGCGCGGATCCACGAGCGTTCCAGACGTTCGATTTCTTCGTCCACGTTCGGCTTGGTGATGCGGCCGTCCGACAGCAGCGCCATGCGCGTCACCGCCGCGGCCAGGTCGCGGAAATTCCCCTTCCACGAAGCACGCGCCGAGGTCCCCCACTCCAGGAAGCGCTCGCGCGCCTCGCGGGTGATCGAAACCTGGCGTCCTTCGCGTGCACGCAACCGTTCCAGCTCGTACTCCAGATTGGGCTCCAGGTCGGCCGGCCGGTCGGCCAGTCCGGGCAGGGCGAAGGTCCACAACTGGATGCGCGCCAGGAGGTCTTCGCGGAATCGCCCGCGCGCCACCTCGGCCCCCAGATCCTTGTGCGATCCGGCCAGAAGCAGGAAATCGCTCTCGACTTCCCGATCCGAACCCACGGGGCGAAAGCGTTTCTCTTCCAGGGCCACCAGAAGCATCGCCTGCTCTTCCAGCCCCAGCTCGCCGATCTCGTCCAGGAACAGGATCCCCCGGTCGGCCGCACGCAGATAACCGGCCCGATCCCCTACCGCCCCGGTGAAGGCTCCTTTCACGTGCCCGAAGAGGGCCGACATCGCCCCTTCGCCGGCCAGGGTGGCGCAATTCACCGCGACGAACTCGCCGGCCACCAGCCCCCGCTGGCGGCGCAGTTCGTGGATGCGCCGCGCCAGGCTCGATTTGCCCGATCCGGTGGGTCCACCCAGCAGGATCGGATCGCGCGACCGGGAGGCCACGACTTCGATGCGCTCGATCAGGCGGTTGAACGCCTTGTCGCGGGTGCGGATGCCGTCCTTGAGGAAGTCGCGCCGGTCGCGGATGTCTTCGCGGAAGCGCGAGGCGATGCGGTCGTACCTGGACAGATCGAGATCGATGAGGGAGATGCGGCCGGGCAGCGATTTGTCGTTGCCCTCGGGGGGACTGGTCTGCAGGAGACGCCCCGGCAGGAAACGCGCCTCGGTGAGCAGGAACAGGCAGATCTGGTGGACATGGCTGCCCGTGGTGATGTGCACCAGCAGGTCTTCCCGCGCAGGATCGAAGGCCAGGCGGCGCGACAGGTCCAGGAGCACCGAGTAGACCGCCTCGAAGTCCCACGGATCGTGGGCGGGCAGGATCTCGCAGACCACGTCCATCCCGGGGCGCAGTTGGCGCAGATCGGAGGCCACCACCTCACCCAGCTCGCGGAACTTCTCCTGGAACAGCAGATGGTAGCGATCGAAGGGAGGGTCGTCGTGCCGGGCCAGATCGACCGTGGGACGCCACCGATCCCAACGTTTACGCCCCATGCCCCCGTCGAGGACCGTGCCGAGGATACCGATGCCCACGAGGGGCCTGGAAGTCGTTTTGCGCGTCATTCTATCGCACAGGATAGATCCTATGCCTTGCGATATCAATGCACCCCGATCCGGGCACACGTTTCTCCGACGGATCCGCGCGACAACGATTGGCACGCCCTTCGCACTTGAAGTGGAATACCGAAAGGGGAGGTAGCTCAAACGGAAGAGCACCGGAAAAACGTTGGACAACGGCACTGTAACAGGCACCGCGAACCGCAAGGTCGCCGGGCAGGGTTGCGGAGGCACCTATAGCGGCCTCGAAGGGTCATCACTCCCCCGAGGTGGGTGAAGCAGCAAGGGAAGCGCGTTTCCCAAGAGCCTGGCTTGTCGCGGCGATGCGGGTTCGATCCCCGTCCTCTCCACTTTCTCGAATTCCACAGCAAGGATCATCACCATGCCCAATCTCGAACTGTTCAAGACCATCGCGGGCAGACTCATCCCCGCCACCGATACCCGCAACGCAGCGGGCGGCGTTGCGTACACCCGCTCCCCCAAGTCGGAGCTGGCCCAGCTGGCGATGACCGGATGCCTCAACGGCACCTTCCATGCCCAGGCCGAAGTGCAACTGGAGGCCATCCTCAAGCGCACTGCGGAGATCGATCCCGCCTGGATCGCCAAGCTGGCCCTGGTGGCCCGCAAGAAGGGCCACATGAAAGACGTTCCCGCCCTGCTGCTGGCGACCCTCGCCGTCCGCGACCGGGACAGCGCGGCGACCGCGTTTCCCCTGGTGATCGACAACGCCCGGATGCTGCGGACCTTCGTACAGATCGTCCGCTCGGGAGCCGCGGGACGCAAGTCCTTCGGCTCGGCGCCCCGGCGCTGGATCCGGCAGTGGCTGGAATCACGGACTCTCGAACAGCTCCTGGACGCTTCGGTAGGCAACCAGCCCTCGCTCGCCGACATCGTGAAGATGGTCCATCCCCGGCCCGACGGTCCCGAGCGCGAAGCCTTCTACGGCTGGCTCTTGGGCAAGGAGGTCGCGACGGACACGCTTCCCGAGCGGGTGCGGGCCCTGCTGGCCTGGCGCGACGGAGACCGGGAAACGGTCCCCGAAACCGCGTTCGAACTCCTGACCGATCGGCCCCTGTCCACCGGATCCTGGGCGGCCATCGCCCGCCGCGCCGGCTGGCAGTGGACGCGCATGAACCTCGCCACCCTCGCGCGGCACGGCGTGTTCGCCGATCCGGCGATGGTGGACCTGGTGGCCGCCCGGCTGCGGGATCCGTCTCTGATCGCCCGGTCGCGCGTCTTTCCCTACCAGATCCTGTCCGCCTGGAAGGCGGCCGGGACCGACCTCCCCTCTGTCGTCCGCGACGCCCTCCAGGACGCGCTGGAACATGCGGTAGAGAACGTTCCCGCCTTCGCGGGGAAGGTGGTCGTCCTGCCCGACGTCTCCGGCTCCATGCACAGCCCCGTCACCGGATTCCGTCCGGGTGCGAGCTCGGCCACGCGCTGCGTGGACGTCGCCGCCCTCTTCGCCGCCGCCATCCTGCGGCGCAACCCTTCCGCCACCGTCATCCCCTTCAAGGAAGACATCGTGAACCTCGTCCTGAATCCTCGCGATTCCATCAGCACCAACGCCGAGCGCATGGCTTCCGTGGGCCCCGGCGGGACCGATTGTTCGGCCCCGCTGCGGCACCTGAACCAGCGCAAGGCCAAGGCCGACCTGGTCGTATTCGTCTCCGACAACGAGTCGTGGATGGACCCCGCCCGGGGACGCTGCACCACCACCCTGCGGGAATGGGAAACCTTCCGCGCCCGCAATCCCGGCGCCCGGCTGGTGTGCATCGACCTGGCCCCCAACACCACGGTGCAGGCGCCCGATCGGCCCGACATCCTCAACGTAGGAGGCTTCTCCGACCAGGTCTTCGGACTGGTGGGGGAATTCGCCTCCGGCGGTCTGGAAGCCGGCGCCTGGGAGACGCGCATCGAACGGGAGGGAGAACGCCTCTTGAACGCGGCGTAGGGCGGAGTGGAAAGGCGCGACGAATACCGCGGCGGTCTACACTTGGACCTGGCATCCATTCCGGAGCGCGGGGGAAGATCCCGCAGGAGCCGCAAGGCTCCCGAGGCGTCGCCAGAGGACGCACCAGGCGGCGAAAGCCGGCAGACCACGCAATCCTTGTCGCCGCGCCCCCTCCATCCTCCCAACGCCCCTGACCGGGGGCGCCCGAGACGAATACCGGACGGGAGTCCATCCTCCACCTCCGCCGCGCCGCCCCGGGAGGGGCGGCACCCCGACTCCGGGGCAGGCACCTCCCCCCACCCTTGTCGTCCTGGGCGCTCCTTCTTTGGCGCGGAAGAATGCTGGACGGGAATCCATTGGTCAACACCTCCGTTTGCAAGAACGGTGGTGTGGGTTCAAGTCCCAAATCCCTCCACACCTTGTCTTCCGCGCTTTTTCCCTTTCCCGGGGCCCTCGAGGGGGCCCCACCCCTGTGCCCCCCCTTATGTCGAATGCCGGACAGGTGTACATCACACGTGTCGGTGCCGGGTTCGATTCCCGGCGCGGCCACTCTTCGGCCGCGTAGCTCAGTGGTAGAGCAACCCCGCTTCGCGGGCCACTTGTCCACCCTTGTCGACATTCGGGGATACTTCCTTTGGAGACACATCCCATGAACCATCCCGAAATCTTCCAGCCCTCCCGTGGCGGCCTCGTGAAGGCCTGGACCCGCGGCGTCTTGTTCGAGGACGAAGCCCGCCGCCAGGTGGAAAACGCCGCGAGCCTCCCCTTCATCCACAAGTGGGTCGCCATCATGCCCGACGTGCACGCCGGGAAGGGCGCCACGGTCGGATCCGTGATCCCCACCCTCGACGCCATCGTTCCCGCGGCCGTGGGTGTCGACATCGGTTGCGGCATGATGGCCGTGCGCACCTCGCTGAATGCCCGCGACCTTCCCGACAATCTGGCCTCCCTCCGGTCGGCCATCGAACGCGCCGTCCCCCATGGGCGCACCGACAACGGGGGCCGCAACGACCGCGGCGCCTGGAACACACCTCCCGAGGCCGTCCGTTCCGCATGGGACTCCATGAGCCCCATCTTCGACCAGATCCGCGAGAAGCACCCGAAGATCGGGGCCTCCAACTCCTGGAACCACCTGGGAACCCTCGGGACGGGCAACCACTTCATCGAAGTCTGCCTGGACACGACGGATTCCGTCTGGGTGATGCTGCACTCCGGATCGCGCGGCGTGGGCAACCGGATCGGGTCGTACTTCATCGAGAAGGCCAAGCGCGAGATGGAACGCTGGCACATCCACCTTCCCGACGCCGACCTCGCCTACCTGCCGGAAGGCTCGCAGCATTTCGGCGACTACGTGAAGGCCCTGAAGTGGGCGCAAGGCTTCGCGATGAAGAACCGGGAACTGATGATGGACGCCACCCTGGCGGCCCTGGCGTCGCTGCCCGGGATCCCGCCCTTCGAACGCACCCTGGACGCGGTGAACTGCCACCACAACTACGTCGACCGCGAGCACCACTTCGGCAAGGACGTGTGGGTCACCCGCAAGGGTGCCGTGCGCGCCCGCGATGGCGAAATGGGGATCATCCCCGGCTCCATGGGAACCCGTTCGTACATCGTGCGCGGCAAGGGCAACCCGGACAGTTTCTGTTCGTGCTCGCACGGCGCGGGTCGGGCGATGAGCCGTACCGAAGCCAGACGCCGCTTCACCCTGGCAGACCATGAACGCTGGACCGCGGGAATCGAATGCCGCAAGGACGCCGAGGTGATCGACGAGACCCCCGGCGCCTACAAGGACATCGACGCCGTGATGGAGGCGCAGAAGGACCTCGTGGAGGTCGTGCACACGCTCCGGCAGGTGGTCTGCGTGAAGGGCTGAGGGGGTTCCGGGACTCGAAAGGTAGGTGGCCAGGACTACCTTCGAGAGACCGATGCAGACTCCGCACCCTTCCCGAACTCGCGTCACGATCGTCGCCACCGCGGCGATGCTGGTGTGCGTCGGCTGCGCCCCCGCCCCCATCCTGGTTCGGACCTCGGTCACCCAACCCGATGTATTCTTGCGCCCGGACTCTTCCTGCCCGATCCCCGCGATCCGGTTTCGCGCCGACGGCTCGATCTCCCCCGTGCAGGGGACGGACGGCCATCTCGATCGTTGCCTGATCTCGTTCCCGCAGCCCGATCGACGAGGCGTGGTGGTCGAGCTTTCGGGCGTGAGTGATCCCTGCCGCACGGGAACGCTGCGCCGCGCGTGGATGGTGGCCCGATCCGACTCTGATTCCCTGATCCTCGGCACGCCCACGCCATCCTCCCGCGCCGAGATCCGAACCGAGCCCGACGTTCCGGACGATCCCGAGCTGCGCTGCCGGGTTCTCGATTCGAGCCTGGCCTTGGTCGAGGTCGTGATGTCGGATTCCGTCGTGGCACGCACCTGTTTCGCCGACGACAAAACGGGATTCCGAAGGTGCCTTCCGTGAAGCCCTCCCACCTTCTCGCGGCGGGGATCGTCGCGGCCTTCGTGCTGCAGGGTTGCGCGACCCTCGTCGCCCTGTCCACGGCCGAGCGCATCCCGTTGCGGGAGGAGCGGATCCATCGTTGGGACTCGACCGGATCACAAGACCGAATGCTCCGCGCGACGCTGGAGGGGCGGACCGCGGACAGTGCCGGGCCGTCGCTGTGGAAATTCGAAGGTGCCGACATCTGGCTTCTGTGGCCGTCGTCGGGCAACCCCGTTGTGTTGTCGGACTCCCGCGATTCGCTGGACCACCACCTCAAGACGCGCCCGGGATGGGACACGACGGGAGTCGACACGATCGATGTCTACCTGATGTCCGACACCACCGCCCGCGTCCCACCCGCCCTGCTGTCCGGCGCCGGTCGCCAAGCCATCGCGCTTTGGAGTCGGCCACGCTCCTCCGTGGACTGGAAGCCCGCCTGGGCCCTGCGCCTTCGGGACCGGACCCCGGTGATGGAGCCCCTGGTCTGGATCGGGCACCCGCGATTCAACCCTCTCGTGTGGGGGTGGGTGGTCGTGCCTGGTGGCGTCGCGGTCGACGTCGCGGCCTGGCCCCTGTACGTGGCAGCCTGGCATGTGGCGCAACCCGCGCTTCTTCCCGTGGCGGGCGGCATTCTCGCACTCGGATTCCTCGTCGCCTACCTCATGCGGGACTGGCACTTCTAGGCGGCTTCCCACGGACAATCCGCTGGCCCAGCGCACCCGCGACGAGCCTCCGCTCGGCTCACTCCGCCAGGTTTCGGCGATTCCGGGCCCGCCACCACCCGTGCAACCCATCCACCAGGCCCCACAGAACAGATCCCGCCACGGCCAGGGCCATGTCCTTGTGGGCGTCCCAGGGATCGCCCTGCTGCCCGTTGTATCCCTCGGCGGCATCGGCCGAAAGGAGCAGCGTCAACGCCCATTCGAACAGTTCGTAGGCCAGGCTCGCGGCGGCCACCCATTGCACCACCAGGAGTCTGGCCGTGCGGGGCCGCGTCACCACGCGACGGAATCCGTCCATCAGGCGCGGCGACACCAGCACGCCGAACAGAAGATGTACCAGCCGGTCGAAATGGTTGCGCTCCCACCCGAACACCTCCGACAAGGTGTGCCCCGCGAGACTCCGGGCCCAGGTGTCGTAGGGCACGTACGAGTAGATCCAGCGCGCCGCGAACGCGTGCAGGAACATGAACCCCATCAGACAGCGGGAACTGGCCGTCGAGGCCGCACCTCGCGCGATTCCCGAAGCGATCCAGGCCGCGACCACGAGGGTCCCCGCGTGCTGCAGCGGCATCATCTCCGGATAGGGACTACCGATCGCCAGCGCCAGGCTTCCGGCCGACGCCACACCCAACTCGATCCAGGACTTCCGAAGCGAGGGCTTGGTGCTCATGGAGCGTCGGGCATCTCGAAGACCTTCAGCGACTTGGCCATGCGCCCGATTTTGCCGTCGAAGAGCGGCCGATCCTTGTCCTGGTACTCGAGCTGGAAGACCACCCAGCGCCCTTGGGCGAGCTGCCGTCGTTCATAGACGATGCGCCCCTTGCGAAAGCCCGACACCACGCACCAGTCCTTCTTGGTCGTGCGCAGCACGACGGAATCGATTTCGGACGCATCGAAATCGCACGCCTCACCGAGGGTTTCCTCGGCGGCGTTCCACATTCCCCAGACGCGGATCTCCGCTCCCGTCGAACCCCGCCACGTCCGCCCATCGTCGTTTTCCGGCGGAGGCATTTCCTTCAATCCCGCCGGCACGTCCAGGCAGAAGGCGAAGCGCGCGTTGCAGTGGTTCACGTAGTCCTCGCGGGCGCCGGACGCCGAGGCAAGCAATGCGAGGGACAACAGGAATGCGGACAAGGCAGGAACAGACATGGGAAGAATCTCCGCTGGAGGATTCGCCGGCCGGGCCATTTCCGGGAGCGCCGAAAGATAGGCCCGCCCTGCAGGCCTGCTGCGGGGGGGCGGAAAGCGTAGGTCGCCCCAATCTCGCTCTTGGAAGACAATGACCGAAGTGAACCTCGCCCAGGTCCAGCCGCCGGATTCGACGGGACCTCCGTCGGGGGAATGCGATCGCTCAAGCGGCATTCCGCGCGGGGCACCACCGACGATGGCGCATATGAGAATGTATCTCATTTGCGCTGTCACGCAGAACGGAGCGCCCATGAAGATCACCATCGAAACCCTCGTCGCCGCATCCATCGAACGCGTATGGGAGGCGTGGAACTCTCCCACCGACATCGTGTCGTGGAACTTCGCCTCCGACGACTGGCGTTGCCCCTCGGCCCATGTGGACTTGCGCGTGGGCGGCACATTCGGAGCCAGGATGGAAGCCAAGGACGGCTCCTTCGGCTTCGACTTCGAAGGCACCTATACCGTAGTGGACCACCTGCGGCGCCTGGAATACCGCATGGCAGATGACCGGACCGTGCAAGTAACCTTCGAGCCCGAGGCCGAAGGCGTCCGCGTCCGCGAGAGTTTCGATACCGAGGACACCAACGCCGCCGAGATGCAACGGGCCGGTTGGCAGGCCATCCTCGACAATTTCCGCAAATACGTGGAAGCGGGCTGACAGGCGGAACGAGGGCGTGCATCGAAGTCCTCGAGGCCGCTCTCCCTCACCACCGAACCCCCATCATCACGCCCATGCGGAAATCGGGGTCCCACTCGTAGCGGAAATCGGAATGTTTCAGGTCGTCGGACGCACGCCCGGTCAACGACCAATCGTGGTGCGCCAATCCCCACCGAGCGTAGGGCTCCATGGTGGCGTGTTCGAAAAGTCCCCAGGTCAGGCCGCCCTCGATGCCTGCCGCCCAGGTCTCCACGTGCTGGCGGAAATCGTCCGAACCCCAGTCCCGGCGATCCTGGTAGGCGAAGGTGATGCGCCGCCAGCGACCATAGGCACCCAACTTCAGAGACCGCCATCCTGGTTCGTCGAAAGGGCGCATCCAGGCACTGGCCCAGAGGCCGCCCCCTCGCACCTGGACATCACCGGTTTCTTCGTCCACCCAACCGTTGAAGTTGGCGTACTCGCGATCCATCCATTCCGGAGCAAGCCCCACACCCCATCCGTCGAACTCGTGGCCCACCTGCACGATGTGCGACTTCGTCTTTTCCAGCACCGGTCCCAGCAGGTCGTACTGCACCTGCCACGCGCCACAGGTGCCGACCACGACCAGTGCCAGTGCAATTGCCCTGCAGTTCATTTGGTTGTTCTTTCGCATCCCGAAAGTCCTAAGCATTTTCCGGGCCATCCATCTGCATTCGCTTCACGGAAGAGGAACCTGCCGAAGTGAAGCCCTGTTCCTGCACCGTCTTCCGGCTCGAGCACATTTGCTCGACACAACCTCGATCACCGCGAGGTCCGGTCGCCAGGACACAAGATTCGGAGGCTCCAGAGTCCTACAATCCATGCACTTTCCGCATGCATAAGACCACCATTTCGCATCACGGCGCATGAAATCGAGGAAATATCTTCCTCCCTCGACACCCCTGGGCGACAGATGGCAACCATGCCCTCTCGCACCAGGCACAGAGGATCCCCCATGAGCGCCGTGATCTTCCTGGCCGTTGGCGTTGGCGCCGGCATCCTTTCCGGGCTCTTCGGGATCGGCGGGGGCAGCCTCATCGTGCCGTGCCTGATCGCCCTGGCCGGCATGGATGTGCTGCACGCCAGCGCCACGTCGCTGGCCGCGTTGCTGCTGCCCGTCGGCGCCCTGGGGGTGTGGCAGTACCACAAGGCCGGTCTGGTGCAGTGGAAGGTGGCGGGATGGCTTTCCGCCGGTCTGTTGCTGGGCTCGGCGCTGGGCGCACAGTTCGCGCTCTCGCTGCCCTCAGTCTGGCTGGAGCGTGCGTACGCGTGTTTCCTGCTCTACATCGCCCAAGGGTATCTGGGACTCGGGAAGATCCTGCGCGGCGAGTCCCTCGCCGAAGTCGAACCCGGGCCACGCCAGGAAGGGCACATCCCTGTTTGGCTGGCCACAGGCTTCGCCGCGGGCATCGTGGCGGGTCTGTTCGGCAAGGGCGGAGGCGTCGTCGTCGTCCCCATTCTGATGGCCTTCTACGCCTACCGCGCCAAGGAGGCGACAGGCACATCGCTGGCCGCCCTGCAACTGCCCGTCGGGCTTCCGGGAGTGCTGCTCTACGCGCGCAACGGCGTGCTCGACGTCCGTCTCGCCGGGTGGGTCGCTCTGGGCTTGGTCGCCGGCACGTTCTTTGGAACCCGCATCGCCATCGGCTTGAAACCCGCCCTGTTCAAGAAGCTCTTCGGAACCTTCCTGCTGGGCGTCTCGCTGTTTCTCTTCCTGCGGACCTGAGGCCACACGATGGCGAAACGATCCGACGGCGACCAACTGCTCCAGGAGCTTTGGGGAGGCTACGGGCGACTGGTGCGCCGGAGCACCCCCGAGGGGACGGAAATCGTCAAGGATGTCCGCTGGCCTCCGGGGAAGACCGACCTCTCGCACCGGCGCAAGCTGCGCTCCTACCAGGTGGAAGCGCACTGGTACCGGCACTGGGGTGCCAGGGTTCCCGCGGTGTGCCGGATTCCGTCGTGTCGCGAGGTGCGGACGCGACCCGACGGCATGGTCCTGCTGCTGGAGGATCTCGATGCGGCGGGGTACACCAGACGCAGCTCGCACCTGGGGAGGGAAGACCTGCAAGGCGCCATCGACTGGTTGGCGCGCTTCCACGCGACCTTCCTGGGGATCCCGCCCGAGGGATTGTGGAAGGAAGGCTCGTACTGGCATCTGGACACGCGTCCGGACGAATGGAAGGGCATGCCCGCGGGGCCGCTGCGGGACGCCGCGGCGGAGATCCATCGGAGGCTTTCCGGGGCGCGGTTCCGCACCATCGTCCACGGGGACGCCAAACCTGACAATTTCTGTCTCGGATCTCCGGGGAGCGTCGCGGCGGTGGATTTCCAGTACGTGGGAGGGGGGTGCGGCATGCGCGACCTGGCCTACCTGCTGGACGACTTTCGCGGCGGCGCCCTCGAGGAGGCTTCCACGCGTCCGGCGCTGGACCGGTACTTCCGCACTTTCCGGGAGGCCCTGGCCGGCAATCCCGCGCACGCCCCGTTCGCCGAAGAGATCGAGGCGGAATGGCGCGCGTTGTTCCCGGTGGCATGGCTGGATTTCCAGCGCTTCCTGCAAGGCTGGAGCTCCGCCTGCCGCCGTCCCTCGCCCGGCCTGGAACGAGCCATCCGCGCCGAGCTGGAGCGCCTGGGTCGCTGAATCCGGGGCGGTGGGGCGATCCTGATCACGCATCGAGACCGTGCGCGTCCTGTCCGGAACAGCGGTGGTGAAGCGCTTGCTTTTTCCTGCTTCCAGGGTATGTTAGAGGAATGGTCAACCTGAAGATCCTTCTGCAGCCGGACATGAACCGGTTCCTCGCCGTCCCGGCCGCTGGTCGGGAGGGGTATTCCCGACGCGGAGGACTTCGGTAGGATCGACGCAGGTTGACCTTCCCAAAGCCCTCCCGCACCGGGAGGGCTTTTTTGTTGCATCCGAAACAGCGCAAGGAGACATCATGCATTCGACCGACAACTACACGGAACCCATCCGCCTCGGGTCCGTCGTGGACGTACTGTATCTGGACAAGGGGCTCCGCCGCGAACTTGCCGTCGTGGCGCCGCAGGAAGCCAATCCATTCAAAGGGAAGATGAGCGTGCGCTCTCCACTGTGCAGAGCGATCCTTGGGCAGAAGAGCGGCGACATCGTGGACCTGTCCGCACCAGGTGGGCGATTCAGAATCCAGATCATGGGAGTCCAGAACTCCGAGCCCGCCTGCGACGGAGACCAGCGCGAGGGTCCGTGAGGGATTCGACGAGAAGCGGATGACCACCCTGTCGGCGCACCTCCATCGCCACGGCCATCGCCGCGACCGAGTTGCCAGTGCCCGACAGGCTCGGGGGAATTCCTACCGCGATGGAACCACGATTCGCACGGCCACGTCTTTGGCCGCATCGGGGGTGGCTATGTACACCCCCGGGCGGATCCCTGCCCGGGAGATCGTCGCCATCAGGCTTCGGCCTGCCGGGACTTCCACCGATCCCGCATCGCGGCCCTGGAGATCCACGATCCGATAGGTCTCGGTGCGCGCGGCGATCCCTGTGCTCCGGGGTTCCACTCCCGTGGTTGCCGGGGTGATGGACAAACGATACCCGTAGAATTCGCTGGTCACGTTGACGGGCACGGTGAAGGATCCGTTCGTCACGGCAACTTTGGTGGATGACAGCGTGGTGGGCCCGTTGACCGGCGTGTCCTTGTTGGCCCAGGTGACCTGCTCGACCTTCACGTTCACGCTGGAGCCCATCCACGAGGGCACCCCGGTGACGTTCACGTTCACGGTCCCGATGCTCTTGCCTCCCAGCACGATGCTCGCGAACTGCTGCGACTTGTCGACGTTGGCGAACGCATCGACACCATCGCTCTTGTCGTTGGGAGGAACGGTCTTGGCCATGTAGCCCGACATGTCGCCGTACCACTTGTAGAGATGCCAGCCTCCGCCCTTCTGGTTCCCGGAAGTCAGGAGGCTTCCCAGCCGCCCCGGCAAGGCCGTGAACCACCACGAAATCATGGCGCTCTCCACGCCGTGACGCTCGAACTTGGAAATGAACGGGACCGAGTATCCCGGCGACCCTTCATAAGGGTCGCTGATCTTGGAGGAGTATTCGTTGATGCTGATCGCACGCGGGGTGATGCCCAGACTCTTCTCCAGGGCACGGTAATTTTCCAGAGCGCCGACAAATCCTGCCGAGCCCCACTGGTGCCAACTGATCACGTCCGGAAGACAGTTGTTGGCCTTGGCGAACTTGAGGAAGTCCGACATGCGCGTGCTGTTGTAGAACGAGAACGAGGGTCCGATGACCCGCATCCCGGGATCCTGGGACTTGATCAGGTCGTAGGTGGGTTTCCAACAGAGGGTATTGAAATCGCCATTGGCGGCAGGCCAGGTGTCGGGGGGTTCGTTCCAGATCTCGTAGCCGTCCCAGTTGGTCAGACCCGAGGCCTTCTTGGCGGCGATGACGTTCTTCACTTCATTGAGCCAGGTGGTTTGGCCGGGCCACTTGTAGGGCCATCCCGGCAGGACGTCGGGCAGGCGGATCTGGACCTTGGTTCCCACGGACGCGACACGACGGGCCACCGGGATCGCGGCGCCGATGGGCTGTTGCCTCCCGGTGCCCGACAACGCCGGATTGGTGAGCGAACGGGGTTTCAGGGGAGCGACCATCCCATTGATGTCGGTGGGAAGGGTCTCGGTGATCCCGTAGAGCGAGCCGGAGGCGGCATGGGTCACAGGGCGGAGACTGTCCGACAGGCTCACCCCCAACTGGAAGGTTGCGCCCCTCGCTGAGCTCGCGCTCAGGGCGCAAAGGCCCAACACTCCAAGGATTCGACGATTCGTGCCCATGTTTCCCCCCGCTTGCCCGGACTCGGGGCCCGGATTCTCACATCCATCCGCTTCGATCTCGATCAAGACTGTATCATGACGCGCGCCTTGAGTCCGCCAGACGGCGGTCGCGAGCGGCTTCGAGACATCCCTGCGATCTCTCCCATCCACGATAGGGCCCCCCACACGCGACGCGTTCCGGTTTCATCGGGCCGGTTATCCCAAAACAGCACAGCCCGAGCGGGGGCCCAAGGTTCAGCGCAGGTCGGTGCGATCGATCCCGTGCAACCGGATCTCGTCGATCCAGACTTCGCTTCCCTGGGCGAAGAACATCGACAAATGGGTGACCGAATCGCGCACCCCCAGCCAGCCGACGTTCCCTCCATTGGCGGAGGCGGGATCGAGGTCGGAGGGGCGAATGGAAAACCGCTTCCAGGTGGAGTCGGGGTAGACTGGGGTCCAAGCCTTGCGGGCGTTGACTCCCTGATGATCGAAGGCCACCGTCACTATGGTGTTCCTTCCGCGCGCCCACACCTCGATGGAATCCAGGCTGCGCAGGTTGTACGCCCTCCGACCCAACGGCACACCCGCCAGGGCGAACGTCTTGCGGATCGGAGCCGTGAAGGTGGTGTACAGGGCGTATCCCGCTCGGCCCGCGCCCGCTTCGACCCGCAAGGGTGCCGAGACGCTGGCGGAATCGCCGGAATTGGTGTACCAGGCCGCCGGATAGGGAAGAAGGGTCAGGAGTGAATTCTGCTCGAAGTCGCTGACCAGGACCGAATTGAGCTCCAGTCGTTGGCGCTCCCCGATACCTGTCCAGACCGCGCCGGAATCGCTGCGCGTGGAATCCCGCAAGTCCCATCGCAAACGGATGCGCGTGCCCGGGCGCTGCAGATGCGGTTCCAGTCGAACCTGGATGCGACCCTGCGAGGCATCGCGATCCCAGTAGACGATGCGAAACGGGATCGGCAGACTGTCGACGGTCTCCACGCGGAGATCGGAGCCCTGCATTGTGGTCTGCCGGAAGTCCAGATCCGAAGCCCCCACGCGGAGCACGGCGATCGTGGGGACGGTCATGGGGCGGTTCCAGCCTTCGAGCAGGGAATCCACGTGGAAGACCCTGGCCGCGACCATGTTGTCGGTTTCTGTCGTGCCGCCGGCGACCCGGTCGGCGCATCCGCCCAACAGCGCCAGCCCGACGGCCAGGAACGCCGCCACCTCGCGCACCGCCTTCATGCCACGGCCTCGACATGGGTGAGCGGGAAATAGGCCATCACCAGTTGCATCACCCGGTCGGGCACCTTGGCCGAGTCGGAGTGTTTCTGGATCTGGAGCCGGCACTCCCGCAGAAGCTCCCGAACCTGGGTGAACACGACTTGGTCGACCGCCATCGTGAGGGTGGTGACATCGCGGATCTCGGCGGGGAATCGCTCCAAGGCCTCGGCGGCCAGGCCCAAGGTCTGGCGCTGGTACTGGCGCACGGCCTGCACCTTCTCCGGCCCGCGCGAGATCCCCAGATGCGGCTCCCCCACAAGCAGGGTCCCCGAGACCCCTTTTTTCACCAACCCAAGATCCAGGAGCAGTTCGAGCGCCGCTCCCACCTGGGCCTCGGTCACTCGGGGATGGAGCCTGTGCGCGATCTCGGCCGCATTCGCCTTGCCGTTGACCATCTCGAGCACGCCGCGCACCGCCGCCACCCACCAGTCCCGGAAATAGGCGAGTTCCTTTTCGCCCAGATCGACACGATTCACGTCGCGCAGCGCCATGGCCTTCTCGAGCATCTCCTGCCGCGCCTTCCCATTGCGCTCGCGGGCGTAGCCCACCAACAGCAGGAAGTAGCTGGCACTGCGCTCGGTGAGCCCCAGGTATTCCACCGCCCGCGACTGGCACCGCGCCGGCAGGTGGGTCTCCTTGGAGAGGATTCGAAAGACGTTGCTGGTGTGCAGTCCCAGCGCCTCGCCCATCATCCGGAAGCTGTACGCAGGATTGGAGGCCTTGTGGTCCTCCAAGGCATCCTTCAGCAGATCGCGGTAGTCCAGGTATTCGAAGATCGGGCGCATGTTCTCGATTCTACCACCGCACTCCGGCAGTTTCCCGACAAGGCTTCCCCGGGAACTCCGGATGACGCTCCTGCTGGCCTGAAAATGCCCTCGCCTCGATCACCGGGACCGCGCAAATCCTCACCTGGTCTTTGCTGTTTTGGAACAAGGCCGAGAGGAGCCGAACCGCCTGAGGCCCCCCTGTGGAGCTCCGCCAATCGTGTTCCTCCCGCAACGCGGCTGCGCCTTCCTACGTTCGAGCGATGGTCTCGCTCGACACCATCCGCACCCTGGCCTTGACCCTATCCGCATCCAGGCGACGGGCGACCAAATCCCAGCGCACCTGACGGCGGCGGATCGGATCCATCTCCCGGAATCTGTCCCCCGCTTCCACCCACGATCGCCCTCCCTCCGGAGCCCCCCATGCCCGACGTCCAAAACGAGCGTTCCTACGAGGCCACCCCCGCGCAGGTCTTCACATGCCTGCGCGATCCCGCGCGCCTGGCCCGTTGGTGGGGTCCAGAAGGCTTCTCGAACACCATCGACGTGTTCGAGTTCGTTCCGGGCGGAGCGTGGTCGTTCACCATGCACGGCCCCGACGGCAAGGACTACCCCAACAAGAGCGTCTTCCGCGCGATCGAACCCGACATGCGCGTGGTGATCGACCACGACTGCGAACCTCTCTTCACGCTCGAGATCCGCCTCACTCCCCACGGCGCGGGCACCCGTGTCGAGTGGCTCATGGACTTCCAGAACAAGACCTTCGCCCAGTCCATGAAGGACTTCCTGCTGTCGGCCAACGAGCAGAACCTCGACCGCCTGGCACAGGAGCTGGCCCGCCAGAGCTGAAGGTCTCGCCGACCCCGCCCCTCACCTTCCCCCCACGAGGCGGCAGCGCAGGTGGCGCCGCAAAGGAAGTCCGGAGCCCCTCCCCCGACCAGTCCCCCCCCAGGCCCGTCGCACACACCATCGGATGTCGGGATCCGTCCGACCTCGTCGAAAGCTGACCCATGTCGTTCCCCTTGCTCCTTTGCACGCTCCTGGCCGGAGTCCCCGACTCGGGAACCCGCCACGACCACCGGCGCACGTTCCTGGAACTGGCGGTCTCGGCCAACGGCGGCACCCCCGACGTCGTGCGTCCGCAGCTCGAGTTGATGATCAAGCGGCGTGGCTGGCCCGTCTTCGCCAGTGGTCGCTTCGGACTCGGACTCGGCTTCTGGGGCGACCGCGGCGCCATCGTCGCCCAACCCCAGGTCGCCTTGCACTGGACCCGCGACGGCGAGGACAGTTGGGCGCTCCGTCTGGGCTGGGGAATGGGTGAATGGTTTGCCGCAGAAATCGATCCCGACACGTCCGGATTCAACCCCCACTACGCCACCTCGAACCTGACCGCCACGGTCCTGGCGGTGGAGCGCACCGCCTACTTCGGCAAGTCCACCGATTTCGCCTGGCGCGTCGCGGCGGGAGTCGCGGCCGGATTCCATCTCTACGAATACCGCGGCGTTCCGGGGGAACAGACCGACATCCTGCAGCCTCTCGTCGAGGCGGGGATTGTCTGGACGGCGTTCTGAAGCGTCGTCGGCCGGTGGTGCGACACCGCCCCCCACAGACGGAAGCAGTCAGAATGTTGCCCCTCGATGCCCCTTCCGATCAGGGACGGGTGCCGAGCTTTCCTGGGCCCGGGTAGGTCGGACCTTCGTCGTCTTCGGGGTACATCCCCCTGGGGTAGCCGCAATCGATCCCCTCTTCGCCCTTGCGCGTGAGAGCCAGCACAGCCAGGCCCCGCTTGGTGCGCATGTTCATCGGGGTGAAGGTGGCGAAATTCCCTTCGAACCCCCACGTGCCCTGCCCCCAACGCGCGGTGTTCAGCGAATCGAAGTCGTCCACCCACTCCTGGGTCCAGTTCGATCGGCCCGGGCCCTTTCCGGGAGTGTACCGCGAAAAGCGGATCCAGTTCACGAACTGGCAGGCAGGCAGCGAAGCGGTGTCGAACGGGCCCGTCCAACTGGGCCACTGGGAGGCCCAAAGGTTCATGCGCCAGCTCATGGGTTTGGAGCGCAACGCCACCACCTGCGAATCCTCCGCTCCCATCTTGCGCACCCGTTTCCCGTCGAGCTCCCAAATGATCGAGTCCGGGCTCCACTCCATCGCGTAGGTGTGGAATCCCTTCGACAGGTCGTCGGGGGTGTCGTGGAACTTGTCGGCGGTGGCGCGTTTTTCGGCGGTGCCGGTGATGGGATTGGACTGGAACCCCTTGGGGTTGCGCCCCAGGATCTCGATGTCCAGCTCCCGCCAGGGCTCGCCGCGTTCGTGGGAATTGTTGTAGTAGAGAAAGAACGACGACACGGTTCCCGACTTCGCGCCGGCCCGCATGCGGACCTCCCAGCGCCCGTACTGCACGGTGTTCAGCGAATACATCTCCGCACCCGAACAGTCCTTGGGGCCAGCCAGACTGGGAGTGCTCACCGCCATCACGGCGAACAGACATGCAGCGAACGTCTTCATCGAGAAACCACCTGTGGCGATGTACTGCGTGCTCGGGGCGAAACGGCCCGTGCGATCCCTGCAAACGATACTTGCCACACGACCGATCGGTCAGTGTGGGCGGAATCCAGCCTGTTGCGAATTCCTCCAAGGTCGCACCGGGAGATCGTCCGCCGCGCGTGCGGCTCGATCCCCCATGAGGGAGAATCACTCTCCTGCGACAGACCCGGCGACCACGGGTCGCGCCCCAGCCAAGCGGGGAATCCACAGGCCCGCGGGTGCGCCGGGAACAGGTTGTCCTTCAGGCGCATGAAGCCGCCGTCCAGGAGGCCGTAGTCCATGCTGGCCAGGACGGCGGGCGGATAGACCGAGGTGCCGGTTTGTGTCCGCGCCCGCGTGTAGTTGTCCCACGCCAGGTTGTCGCGGAACACCGATCCCAGGTCCCACGCCGACTCGGAGTAGATGCCCACGGTGTTGCCGTGGATGCGGTTGGCCTCCACGAGGTGACCTCCCATGGTCCCGCACGAGCTCCACGGGCGCGCCCCGGCCCCGCCCATCCACGACGCGCAGTCCAGGTTCCGATCCTTGAGGTACACGGCCGTCCAGAATCCCTTGAGCTCGCAGCCCACGATCTCGACACCGCGGCTCTGGAGCGCGGACACACCGACGCTGCCGTGGATCAGGTCGAAGACCTTGTTCCAGATGTCGGGATTCACGAACGCCGCGGGACGGACGCCATCCAGGACCAGTCCCTCCAGGCGCACCGAGCGGGACGACTTCACCAGCACCAGGCCATTGTGCTGGAACCCGGTGGTGGAAAGCGGATCGGTGAGGTCGGCCGCGGTTCCCACGCCCCCCTCGTAGGCCACGGGCCAGCGTAGCCAGCCCGCCGGGGCCACCGGCCGACCGCCGCCGGCCGGGGGCTGCAAGCGAAACAGGGCCGCCGTCCCGGTCGAGTCGGGCACCAGGAGGGAATCCTCCCAGCGCAGCACGGAGGGAGTGCTCCCGATCGAGCGGATGCGCACACCCTCCTTGCCCTCGATCCACAGTTGGTGTTCCATGCGGTAGAGGGAATCGGAAAGTTCGATCTCGCAGCCCACGGCGGGGCAGGCGTCGATCGCCTTCTGGAGGCGCGCAGCGGAACCGGATCCACCCGCGACCTGGACGGAAGCCAGGGCGGTGGCGAAGAGGGCAAGAAGCGAGGCGGACACGGGACCTCCGGAAGGACGGAGCGAGGGGATCACGAAAGGTACCACCGCGTACCGGAGCCCGGCGCGGACGGTTAGGTCTCAGAGAGACCTCCCGCGCACCGTCCGAAGGTCGATCGCAAACCGTTCAGCGCGCCGGAACGACCACCTTGCGTGCCGCACCCGTGGCGATTTCCGGCATGAGCATGTAGACCCCGGGGTGCGGTGCGATTCGCGCCACCGATCGCTCGATGTTTTCGCCCGTCTTGGTCCCCACCATGCCGAAGTCGCGGCCCTGCAGGTCGACGACCCTGTAGGCGCCAGATTTTGACGCCACTGCAGCAATTTCCCGTTACACGCCGGTGGGCGCCCCGGTGAGGTGGATCCGGTAGGCGTAGAGGTTGCTCGCGACGTTCACGGGAACGGTGATCGACCCGTTGGTCACACTGACCGGTGCATTGGAGATCGTGGTGGTCCCCGACACCGGCGTGTCCTTGTTGCTCCAA
>JAMIIV010000208.1:0-20426 GCA_035913415.1 Fibrobacteria bacterium
GGGCCACCGGAGCTTTGTGGCCAGCCGTCACCGCCCTGGGCGGTGTGGGCATGGCGGTGTTGTTGTGGCGCGGCGCCGTACGTGTCCACGACGGCACCCTCTCGGTGGGCGCCCTCGCCACAGCGACCATGCTCTTCTTCCGCCTCCAGTGGCCCCTCATCGGGCTGGGCTGGGTCTCCAGCATGCTGCAGCGGGGTGCCACAAGTCTGGGGCGCATCCAGGCTCTGGAGCGCGACATCGCGGCTTGGGAGGCCTCCGAAAACGCCGCGTCGGTGGAACACCTGCCCCCGCCCCGCACCACCCCGCCCCGGCTGGAAGTGCGCAACCTCTCGTTCCGGTACGCCGACGACCGCCCCTGGGTGCTGCGCGACCTCTCCTTCACGCTGGAAGCCGGCCAGGGACTGGGAATCGCCGGCGGGCCCGGCTCGGGCAAGACCACGTTGCTGCACCTGGTCTCGGGATTGCGTCGCCCTCCCCCGGGCACGGTGTTCCTGGACGGACAGGATCTGTCTCAAGTTCCGGCATCCGAAGCCGCCGCCCGTTTCGCCCTGGTACCGCAGGACGGTTTCCTCTTTTCGGCCACCATCGCCGAAAACCTGTCCATGGGCCGCCCCGACGGCGCCCCGGACGCATCGCCGGACGCATGGCTTGTCGCCTCGTGTTTCGACCAGGACCTTCCCCAGATCCCCGGTGGCATCCAGGCGGTGCTCGGTGAGCGAGGCATCAACCTCTCGGGCGGCCAGCGCCAGCGCCTGGCCCTGGCCCGCGCCCTGGCCAAAGACGCCTCCATCCTGCTTCTGGACGACACCCTCTCGGCGGTCGACGCCCAGACGGAAACGCGCATCCTGGAGCGGCTGGCACCGCACCTGGCGGGTCGCTCGCTCCTCCTCGCCTCGCACCGCTACTCCGCCTTCCGCTTCGCCTCGCGGGTGCTGGTGCTGGAAAACGGGAGCTTGGCCGAGCAGGGCACCCACGACGAACTCGTCGGTCTGGGCGGCTACTACGCCCGCGCCTGGCAGCTCCAGTCCCTCGAACAGGAGATCGCCTCCGCATGAAGACCCGCGACTCCTCCCTGGTGCGCCGCCTCTGGCCCTTCGCTCGCCCCGTCCGCGGCCTGCTGGCGCTGGCCGCCCTGCTCATGGTCGCCGAAGAACTGCTGCCCTTCGCCGGCCCCCACCTGCTCAAGAAGGTCATCGACCACCTCGAGGCGGGAGGCCCCGTTTCGGGGGTGCACGCCATGGCCATTCTGTTCCTGTCGGCCGTGCTGGGGGCCGCGTTGGCGGGCTTCCTGCGCGCCGTGGCCATCGAGAACGTGAGCGCCCGCGTGGTGCACGGACTGCGCACCTCGTTGTGGCGCCATGTGCAGGGCCAAGGCATGGCCTTCTTCCACAAACGGCCGCTGGGCGAACTGATGACGCGCCTGAACAACGACGTCGACAGCGTGAACCGGCTGCTGTCGGAGGTCGTACTGGACCTGTCCGGCTCCATCCTGATGATCGTGTTCGGATCGGCCTACATGCTGGTGGCCGACTGGCGGCTGGCGCTGTGCTGCCTGCTGTTCCTTCCGCCCATGCTCCTGGCCACGCACATCTTCCGCATCAAGGTCCGCGACTCCAACAGGGAAGTCCGGCAGGAATTGTCCATCCTGAACACCAGCCTGCAGGAGAACCTTTCGGGTTCGGCGCTGGTGCGGATCTTCGGTCTGGAAAGCCGCCGACAGCGCGACTTCGCCCGCCACAACGCCGACTACCGCAAGGCGTGGTTCCGCAATGTGGACTACTACTCGCGCTACTTCCCCGTTCTGAACCTGCTCACGGAACTGGCCACGGCCCTGCTGTTCCTGGTGGGCACCTGGCTGTTCGCCCGCGACATGGCGAGCCTGGGCACCCTGGCCTCGTTCTCGTGGACCATGGGCATGTTCTTCCGCCCGCTGCGCGAACTGTCAGATCGCATCACCAACCTGCAGCAGTCGCTGACCGCCGCCGAACGCGTCTTCGGTGTTTTCGACGAACGCTCCGTGGTCCCGGCCACCGGCTCCACTCCCCTTCCCGCGCCCTCCGGGCAGGTGGAATTCCGCGACGTGGTGTTCGGATACGCTCCGGAGAATCCCGTTGTGAAGGGCATTTCCTTCACCATCCGCCCCGGCACCACCACCGCCCTGGTGGGGGCCACCGGATCGGGCAAGAGCACCCTGGCCGCCCTGCTGGCGCGTTTCCACGATCCCGACGCGGGCAGTATCCTGGTCGACGGCGTGGACCTGCGCGACCTGGATCCGTCCGATCGAGGACGCGCCTTCGGCATCGTGTTGCAAGAGCCCTACCTGTTCCCCGGAAGCCTGGCCGACAACGTGAGCCTGGGTCGCGACGTACCCCGCGCGCGCATCGAGGCACTGTTGCGCGAGGTGCGCCTGGGCGACCTCCTGGACAGTCTGCCGCAGGGCATGGACACCGAGGTGGGAGAACGCGGCGCCCGCTTGTCCACCGGACAGAGACAACTTTTGTCGTTCGCACGGGCGTTGTGCCAGGATCCCGCCGTGCTGGTCCTGGACGAAGCCACCGCCTCCATCGATTCGCAGTCGGAGGAGGCCCTGCAGGAGGTCACGCGCCGCCTGCTGGGTGAACGCTCCGCCTTGGTGATCGCCCACCGCCTGGCCACCATCCGCGACGCCGACGAGATCGTGGTGTTGGCCCATGGCGAGGTGCGCGAACGCGGCGACCACGCGGCCCTGATCGAAAAACAGGGCCTCTACGCGCGTCTTTGGAAATTGCAGGGCAGCCGCGGCGCGGGCTGAGCCGATCCTACGGAGCCGGGTGCACCCCGAGCACCCGATCCACCTGGATGCCCACGGACGATTCGCGCACGGCCAGGAGCAAGGTGTCCCCCGGTGCGATCTCGGCGCGCTGGGACTCGGTCAGGAAACAGGTTTCGAAGGCCTCCGGAACGTCGGGGAAGGCCACGATGGCGGGGCGCTTGCAGTTGCGGCGCGTGGGGATCTCCGGCATGTCCAGCAGCAGGGCGGGACGAATCCCTTCGCGTCCCCACAACCGGGTGACCCACTGGGGGCCCAGCCGGTGCGAGACGTACCAGCCGGCGGCGGAACCGGCGACCACCAGCAGGCCCGCCAGCACGGGCAGGAACGGGTCGCGGGCCCGTTTGCCGTGGCGCGCGACCATTTCCCGCCGGAAACGGAACCAGCTCGAACGATGGACCAGCCACGCCGACGCGAACAATCCGACCCACGGGCCCGAAGCCACCAGGAACGCCGCCAGGGGCGAACGCGGAGGAACCAGGACGCCGCCCTTCATCTCGGCGATCGTCACCACCATCAGGATAGCGACCAGGGAAACGACCATCGCCACGTCGCGCGGCGTCCAGGGGTCCCGGGCCGCGGCGGACTTCGGCTTCCGCGCACGGACGGATTCCGTCTTCCCCGTTCCGGCAGCGCGACTGCGCCGTTTTGGTGCGTCGGCCACCTCAAGGCTCCAGATGGCATTCAAGGGTGGTGATGTAGGGCACCGGGATCTTCTCGAGGGGTTTCCATCCGGCGGGACGCAGGTGGGTCTGGTAGAACTCGAATTCCCCCGCCTTCTGGTAGGAGAGTTTTTCGATGTGGACCAGACAACGCGGGAACCCCGCAGAGGCGAACACCCTTGTCTGCGCCGCGAAGAGCCCCGAATCGGTCATCAGGCGGCGGACCAGGGGATACTCGGACGTGTCCCAGGCGTATTGCTTCTTCGGCCGGCGCTTCCAAGCGGTGGACCTCTTGAGGATCTCCCCCCAGCGCCCCATGAGGACCGGCGAGTGGAAAAGGTCCACACCCGTGAGCACACGGCGCGGCTTGGCCCCCGCGGCTTCGAACAACGCATCCAGCGCCGCGCGCTGGGTCTCGCGCACCAGGGAATCGTCCGGGTCGCAGGGGCTGTGCACCTGCATCGACACGGCCCCGGGCTCCCGGAACCACCCACGCACCACACAAGTACCCACCGTGTCGATGACCGACCAGGCACCGTCCTCGAGGCGGTTCACGGGAGCGGTGAACAGGAGGGCGGCCAGACTCGCGAGGGGGAAGAGGATCATGGACCAAACCTAGGATACGGAGAGAACCACGGTGGTCGAGCTACGGGGACCGAAGGGAACTACAGGTCGAACCAACGGAAGCCGTCACGGCCGGCGATGACGCACACGGCGGTGCGGATTTCCAGGTGCGGGAACTGGGCCAGGGTGTCGCGTTTGTAGCCCTCGAGCTGGGCCACGGCGTCGGGCGGGGCTTCCGCGAGGTCTTCCAGGCGCAGGCCGCCGGACTTGGTGTGGTCCTTGAACTCCACGATCCACTTCCGATGACGGTGCGGGCTTTCGGGGCGGCCCAGCATTTCCCAGTCGCTGCGGCCGCTGGGGTGGTTCACCTCGATCCCGAACGTGAACTCGCCCGACAGGTGGCGTGTGCACAGCTCGAAGAACGTGGTGCGGAAGAAGTTCTCGTTCATCTTGTCGAAGGCTTGGGCCGGAATCTGTCCGACATAGGTCTGCCAGTAGCCTCCGAAAAGCGCTCCCAGATCAAGGTTTGTCCGGAAGGCCCGGAACCATTCCACGTAGCCACGCGTGATGTTCATGCGGGCAAGTTCGGTGTAGTAATGGGCGAAGATCGAGGCCAGCGTCTGGTTGGGGAAGGCGAGGGTATCGCGATCCTTGATGGTGAGCATCCCCAGGAAGAACAGGCTGGCCGCCGCATGGTCGCGATCGAAGAACCGCTCCATGTTGAACCGATCGGACAGGCTCGAGATATCGAAGGGCAGGCCGTTGCCGCGCAGCAGTTCCTGCATGAGCGCCAGCGCGGACTCGTCACCGAAGCCCAGGCGCTCCACCCAGCTCACGTCGGTCTTGACGTTGGGGTCGATCATGTCGGAGGGGTATTCACCGTCCAGAGCCCAGGCTTTGAGGAAGTAGGTCAGGATGGTGCTGTTGTAGAGCGTCTCGGGCGCGCCCGACAGAAAACGGTACCCATTGTACCAGTTGCGCACCAGCTCGCGCGTGGCAGGGAGACTCTCCGCAGCGATGCCGTACCCTTGCGCGACATCATCCAGATACGCATCCACCTCGGCCTGGGTGAATCCCAACATTCCGTGCAGCGACTTCTTGAGCGTGACCACCTCGGCGATGTTGAACCCGCTGGTGAGGTCGTCCATGGTGATGGGCAGAACCCCGGTGATGAACACCTTCCCGATGGACCGGCTTTCGCACCCGGCCTTGATCGCCTTGAAGAAGGTGCGGAAGAAGCTGTCCCCGCTGGTGAGGTTGCCGTAGAGATCGTCGCGACCCGTGGTCACGAACTGATTGGCGAAGTTGTCGTATTCGTCGATGATGAGGTAGAGCGGGGGCAGGTCGTTCTTGAGAATCACGGAAACCAGGGCATCCATCCACTGGGTTGCCGGTTGCGACCAGTCGAACTCCACGCGTCCCTCGAGGAAGGATCCGTAGCGGCTTTGGAAACGATCGAACGCCTCCCGGCAAACACTCCGGAAATTCCGCTCCAGCACCGCGATGTCGGTGCTCACCTGCACCAGCGAGAAGTTCAGCCGCAGCACCAGGAACGAATTGCGCAAGGCCGTGGGATCGCGCCCGATATCCAGATCGCCGAACAGGGCATCGAACTTGGGGCGGCGCAGGATGTCGTAGTAGCACTCCAGCGTGCTGCACCAAAGCGTCTTGCCGAAGCGACGCGGCCGCAGGAACACCGGAACCCGGTAGGCCTCCAGGGCCCGGATGTAAGCCGTCTTGTCGACCAGCCGGTAGCCTTCTTCGCGGATCTCCTCGAAGTTGGCGACGGCGTACGGAAGCTTCAGCGGTGCGGTCATGGTGGGAGCAAAGGTAGGTTCCCGCCCTCCATCATCTGGGTGAGAGCCATTGATCAACAAGTACAAGCGAACGGAATCCATTCTTTCGAGCACTGGGGTGGGAAACTGAATCCCATAGAGCCAACGACCAAGCGCCAAGATGAAAAAGCCCGCCCCGGCGGATGGCCGGAGCGGGCTCGGGAAACAGTCTGACGGATTCCGTCAGATCAGACGAAGCGGTCGTCCAGGGAGCTGAGCGCCTTCATGTACTGGGCGCGTTCGAACATGGCGGGCTCGGGAGCCTTGGCCTGGCTCATGGATCCGCGCATCTGGTCGAAGGACTCGTATTCCTTCTCCAGCATCCAGGCGGCGGCTCCATCGACGATCTCGCGAGCGCGCTGGGGTCCGTTCTGGAGGAGCTCGGAGGCCACTTGCACCACCTGGGCACCGGCCATCACGCCCTTGATCAGGTCGCGCGAGCTGTGCACACCGCCGGAAAGGGCGATCTGCGCCGGGGTGCGGCCGGCCAGGATGGCCGTCCAGCGCAGCGGGAGACGGAGGTCGTCCGAGCTGGAGAGCGAGGCCTGGGTGACCACGGCGAGCTGGTCGGGATCGAGGTCGGGCTGCAGGAACCGATTGAAGAGCGTGACGCTCTTGGCACCGGCCAACGACAGCCGCCAGACCAGGTTGGGAAGCGACGAGTAGAAGGGCGAAAGCTTCACCGAAACGGGAATATTCACCTTTCCGGTCACTTCGACGACGAGGTCGCCGAGCTTCTCTTCCAGGGCGCTGCTGGACAGGTCCGGGTCGGTGGCGACCTGGTACACGTTCAGTTCCAGGCCGTCGGCTCCGGCTTCCTCGATGCGGCGGGCCCATTCGGTCCAGCCGCCCTTGGTGCAGCCGTTCAGGCTTGCGATGACGGGAACCGTCACAGCCTTCTTGATGGCCGCGACGTGCTTGAGGTATTCCTCGGGTCCCAGGTTGTAGTTGCCCAGGTCGGGGAAGTAGTCGAGCGCCTCGGGGTGCGAGTTGGTGGCACGGGACAGGAAGTGGTCGAGTTCCTTCTGCTCGTGGAGGAACTGCTCCTCGAACAGGGAGTAGACCACGATCGCGCCTACGCCGCCCTCGTCGAGCTTCTTGGCGCTATCGACCTTGCGGGTCAGGGGCGACGCGGAAGCGACAAGGGGGTTCCGCAGCGCGATCCCCATCCAGGTGGTGGCGAGGGTGGCCATCACTCGGCCACCTTTCCCTGACCGGCGAGATACTGCAACTGGCTCCAGCGGGCGGCGATGCCCTTCTTGGCGGAAGCGAGCAGCATCTCGGCGCGGGGCTTGTCCTGCGCGATGAGCATCTTGTAGCGCGCCTCGTTGTAGACGTACTTCTCGAGCTCGATGGAGGGGTCCTTGGAATCCAGCTGGAAGCCGTTCTGACCGGCCAACTGGAGCTCGGGATTGTAGCGGTACAGGGGCCAGTGACCGGACTGGACCGCGAGCTTCTGCTGCTCGAGGCCCTTCTCGATCGGGAAGCCGTGCGCGATGCAGTGGCTGTAGGCCAGGATCAGCGAGGGGCCGTCGTAGGCTTCGGCTTCCTGGATGACCTTCACCGTGTGGGCGTCGTTGGCACCCATCGCGATGCGGGCCACGTACACGTAGCCGTAGGCCATGGCGATCATGCCCATGTCCTTCTTGGGGAAACCCTTGCCGTTGGCGGCGAACTTGGCGACCGCACCGGTGGGGGTGGACTTGGAGGCCTGGCCGCCGGTGTTGGAGTACACCTCGGTGTCCAGGACCAGCACGTTCACGTTGCGGCCGGTGGACAGCACGTGGTCGAGACCGCCGTACCCGATGTCGTAGGCCCAGCCGTCGCCGCCGAAGATCCAGACGGAGCGGCGCACCAGGACGTCGGCCAATTCCTTCAGGTCCTTGGCCGCGGGCGAGTTGTCCGAAGCCAGCTTCTCGCGCAACAGAGCCACGCGGGCGCGCTGCTCGGAAAGTCCCAGCTCGCTCTTCTGATTGGTGGTGAGAAGAGCGGCGACGAGCTCGTCACCCAGCACGTCGGAGAACTTCTTGACGAGTTCCTTGGCGTACTCTTCCTGCTTGTCCAGCGCCAGACGCATGCCCAGACCAAATTCGGCGTTGTCCTCGAACAGGGAGTTGGACCAGGCGGGGCCGCGTCCATCGTTGTTCTTGGTGTAGGGGGTGGTGGGCAGGTTGCCGCCGTAGATGGAACTGCAGCCGGTCGCGTTGGCGATCAGCATGCGGTCGCCGAACATCTGCGTGACGAGCTTGATGTAGGGGGTCTCGCCGCAACCGGCGCAAGCGCCGGAGAATTCGAACAACGGCTGGAACAGTTGGCTGTTCTTGACGTTGGAGGGATTCACCAGGGTGCGGTCGGTTTCGGGCATGCTCAGGAAGAAGTCCCAGTTGGCCTTCTCCTGTTCCAGCAGGGGCTGGACCGGAGCCATGTTGATGGCGCGGCGCGACGCGTTGGTCTTGTCGCGGGCCGGGCAGGCCTCGACGCACAAGCCGCAACCCGTGCAGTCTTCCGGCGAGACCTGGAGCACGAAGTCGTGTCCCGGGAATTCCTTGAAAAACTTGGCGGGCATCTTCTTGAAGCCGTCCGGTGCACCCTCGAAGGCCTCGGGCTTGGCGACCTTCATGCGGATGACCGCATGCGGGCAGACCAGCGAACACTTGGCGCACTGGATGCAGATCGAGGAATCCCACTCGGGAATCTCGAGGGCGAAGTTGCGCTTCTCGAAGGCGGTGGTGCCAACGGGATAGGTGCCGTCGACGGGCATGGCCGACACGGGAAGCTCGTCGCCGTTGAAGGCGATCATGGGGCCGATCACGTTGCGGACGAATTCCGGCGCCGAGGCGGGAACCGCGGCGGCGCGGGAGTGGTCGGCGGTGACCGAACCCGGGTAGGACACTTCGAACAGGTTCTCGACGGACTTGTCGACCGCGTTGAAGTTCTGCTGCACCACGGCTTCGCCGCGCTTGCCGTAGGTCTTCTTGATGGCGTACTTGATCTGGGCGATGGCCTCGTCCTTGTCCAGCACACCCGAGATCGCGAAGAAGCAGGTCTGCATCACCGTGTTGGTGCGGTTGCCCATGCCGGTGTCCTTGGCCACCTGGTAGGCGTCGATCACGTAGAAGCGCAACTTCTTTCCGATGATCTGTTCCTGGACCTCGCGGGGCAGCTTGGCCCAGATCTGGTCCTTGCCCCAGGTGGTGTTCAGCAGGAAGACGGCGCCGGGAGAGGCGTTCTTCAGCATGTCGACCTTCTCGAGGAAGCTCTCGGCGTGGCAGGCCACGAACGAAGCGTGCTCGATGAGATACGGGGCGCGGATGGGGTTGGGCCCGAAGCGCAGGTGGGAGACCGTCAAGCCGCCCGACTTCTTGGAGTCGTAGAAGAAGTAGCCCTGGGCGTGGTTGTCGGTCTCTTCGCCGATGATCTTGATCGAGTTCTTGTTGGCGCCCACGGTGCCGTCGGAACCGACGCCGTAGAACAGGCAACGCACGGACTTGGGATCTTCGGTGTTGAACGAAGGATCGAAGGGCAGCGACAGGTGGGTCAGGTCGTCGTTGATGCCGACCGTGAACTCCTTCTTGGGCGATGCCGAGGCCATGTTGTCGTAGACGGCCTTGGCCATCGCGGGAGTGAACTCCTTGGACGACAGACCGTAGCGGCCTCCGGAGATCAGGTCGAAGGAGCGGCACAGCTCGTTGGCCGCGGCGACCACGTCCAGGAACAGGGGCTCGCCCTGCGATCCCGGTTCCTTGGTGCGGTCCAGCACCGCGACCTTCTTGGCCGAGGCGGGGATGGCAGCCACGAACGCGGATGCGTCGAAGGGACGATACAAGCGCACGGCGAGAACGCCGACCTTTTCGCCCTTGGCGTTGAGGACCTTGACGGTCTCCTGGACGGTTTCGACGGCCGAACCCATGATGACGATCACGCGATCGGCATCTTCGGCGCCGAAGTATTCGTAGAGCTTGTAGGAACGGCCGGTCAGCTTGGCGAAGGTGTCCATGGCCTTCTGCACGGTGCCGGGCACGGTGTTGTAGATGCCGTTGGAGCTCTCGCGACCCTGGAAGTAGACGTCGGGGTTCTGCGCGGTGCCGCGGATGAACGGACGCTCGGGATTCAAGCCGCGACGGCGATGGTCGGCGACCAGTTCGGCCGACATCATGGAGGCCATTTCCTGCTCGGTGAGGGGCAGGATCTTGTTGACTTCGTGGGAGGTGCGGAAACCGTCGAAGAAGTGCACGAAAGGCACGCGGGTTTCGAGGGTGGCGGCCTGCGAGATCAGGGCGAAGTCGTGGGCTTCCTGGACGCTGTTGGAGCACAGCATGGCCCAGCCGGTCTGGCGCACGGCCATGACGTCCTGGTGGTCGCCGTAGATGGACAGACCCTGGGCGGCCAAAGCGCGCGCCGAGACGTGGAACACCGTCGAGGTGAGCTCGCCGGCGATCTTGTACATGTTCGGGATCATCAGCAGGAGACCCTGCGAACACGTGAAGGTGGTGGTCAGCGAGCCCGTCTGGAGCGCGCCGTGCACGGTGCCCGCGGCGCCGCCTTCGGACTGCATCTCGACCACCAGGGGAACGGTGCCCCAGATGTTGGGCTTGTTCTGGGAGGACCACTGGTCGGAGAACTCGCCCATCGGCGTCGACGGCGTGATCGGGTAGATCGCGATCACTTCGTTGGTCTTGTGGGCAACCATCGCCACGGCCTCGGTGGCATCGACGGTGAGCATCTTCTTGGAACCAGATTCGGACGACATAGCCAGATCTCCCCTTTCCGGATTAACTGCGGAACGAATATTAAGATCCCTGGATCCAGTTTGCATGGGGTTGCGGACCAAAATATCCGGATTTAGGCGGACACCCTGCTGGGGGGAGGGCGGTCAGGCCGGAGGAGACTACATTACCCTCCATCATGAGGCACATCCGTCTGGCTCCCTTCGTTGTGGCGGCCCTTCTCCCCGTCCTTTCATCCTGCTCCAAGTCGAAGGTCGCGGCCAGCCCCGAAAAGGTGTGCCGCGAGAAGTACGACAAGTCCGTCCGGCTCTTCGACAAGGGCAAGGACGCCGACGCCCAGGAGCTTCTGCGCGACATCACGGTCAATTGCACCGGCTACGAGTATGTCGAAGACGCCCAGTACCGTCTGGCGCAGAGCCACTTCCGCACCGAGCAGTGGATGGAAGCCGAGACCGAGTTCGGCATCCTCGTGGAGAACTACGAGCGCTCCAGCCATCTCGAAGAGGCCCGCTGGAAGATCTGCCGCAGCGCCTTCGAACAGTCCCCCTCGTGGGATCGCGACCCCAGTCTCACCGAAGGCGCCATCAAGCGCTACCGGGCGTACCTGTCGGACTTCCCCGCCGGGCCACACACCGATTCCGCCCGTACGGACCTGTCCACCCTCCAGGACAAGATGGCCCAGCGCCGTTTCAAGACGGCGCAGCTCTACCTGCGCATGGACGAGCCCCTGGCCGCCACGGTGTACTACAACTACCTGTTCCGCGAGTTCCCCCTGTCCAAAGACGTCCCGCAGGCACGCCTGGACATCGCCCGCGCCTACGCCGAACTCGACCAGTTCGACCGCGCCCGCGAAACGCTGGACACCCTGCGCCTGGACACCCGCGCCGCCGGTCTGACCGACCGCATCGCGAGCACCTCCAAGTTCATCGACAAGACCCAGGCCAAGTTCGAGAAGCGCAAGGCCAAGGAAGCCGCCAAGGCCCGCCAAGGCGAGCTGTAAGCCAAGATCCAGGAAACGGCATCCCGGATGCACCACGAGACGCCCCGATGGGCGTCTCGTTTCGTTTTGTGCCCACGGATCCGCCGCGTTCCCCATCGCGATCCATCGCGCTCCACGTAGAGACGCCCGCAGGGCGTCTCTACGTTACGGTCGCGTCGTCGGGACCACGGGCGGTGGATCACCCCGGACGGTCACACCAGCAGCAGCAGGACCTCGACATCGGCGGGCCGCACACCGGGAAGACGCGCGGCCTCCCCCACCGTCAGCGGACGGAATTTGTCCAACGTCTGGCGCGCTTCGATGGAGAGGCCGTTGACGTCGGCCCACTGGATGTCCGCCGGCAGGGCCCGGCCCGACATCTTCGCCACGCGCTCGCGGGTGCGGGCCTCGCGCTCGAAGAAACCCGCGTAGCGCAACGCGCTTTCCAGGGCCAGGGTGGCCAGACGGTCGAATCCCTCGGGCAGTTGCTCCCCGAGGAACTCGCCTGTCAAAGCCGCAAGATCGATTCCCGGCCTGCGCGCCAGTTCCACCAGAGCCGTGTGGCGTTCGATCTCGGCCGAACCGCGCGCACGGAGGAACGGGTTGGCCCGCTCCGGAGCCGGTTTGGTGGTCGCCAACAGGCTGCGCACCTGCTCGGTGGCGACTTCGGCACGCTGGAAGCGCTCCCATGAGGCGTCGTCGACCAGGCCCGCCTGCCGGCCCGCAGGCACCAGGCGCGCCTCGGCGTTGTCGTGACGCAAGTGCAGGCGGTGTTCGGCGCGCGAGGTGAACAGACGGTATGGCTCGTCCAGGGGCATCGAGACGAGATCGTCGACCAGCACCCCGATGTAGCTGGTGGCGCGGTCGGGCAGGAACGGGGCACGGCCACGCATGGACAGGGCTGCATTGGCCCCGGCCACCACCCCCTGGGCGGCGGCCTCTTCGTATCCGGAGGTGCCGCAGGTCTGGCCAGCCACATACAGGCCCGGCTGGTGGCGCGCCTCCAGCGTGGGATGCAGCATGTTGGCGTCGATGGCGTCGTATTCCACCGCGTACCCGTAGCGGATCACGCGGCAGCCGGCCAAAGCGGGGATGGTCCGCAACGCGGCGTCCTGGACTTCGGCGGGCAAGGAGCTGGAAAAGCCGTTCACGTAGACGCGTTCGTTGGACAGACCTTCGGGTTCGAGGAAAAGCTGGTGGCTGTCGCGGTCGGGGAAGCGGTGGACCTTGTCCTCGATGGACGGACAATACCGCGGACCGATGCCCGTGATGCGCCCGTTGAACAGCGGTGAGCGCGAAAACCCCGCACGCAGGGCTTCGTGGGTGTCCGCTCCGGTGCGCACGATGTGGCATTCCACGCGGTTGGCCACGCCCGAGGAGCGCGTCGAGAAGGCCCAGGGCAGGTCATCGCCGGGCTGGGCCTCGGCCAAGGACCAATCGATGGTCGTGCGATCGAGTCGGGCGGGTGTGCCGGTCTTGAGGCGTCGCAACGGAAACGCGAGGTCATGAAGCATCCGCGAGATGCCCTTGGCGGGAGCCTCGCCGATGCGCCCGCCGTCCCAGCATTCGTCACCGCGGTGCAGACAGGCGCTGGCGAAGGTTCCCGTGGTGAGGACCACGCGTCCCGCGTCGATGCGCTGGCCCGAGACCAATCCCACGACCCAGCGGCCCGCTGCCGGGACGAGCTGTTCGACCTCGCCCTGTACCAGGGTCATTCCCACCAAGCGGCGCAGACGCTGCTGCATCCAGAGGGCGTAGCCGTCCATGTCCTGTTGGGCCCTTGGCCCCCACACCGCGGCCCCGCGCGAAGCGTTGAGCATGCGGAAGTGGATGCCGTTGGCGTCGGCGGCTTCCCCCATCAGGCCGCCCAAGGCGTCGATCTCGCGCACCAACTGCCCTTTGGCCACGCCTCCGATGGCGGGGTTGCAGCTCATGCGCCCGATGGCGTCCAGGTCTTGTGTGACCATCGTCACCGAACAGCCCACCCGCACGGCCGCGGCCGCGGCCTCGATGGCGGCGTGCCCGCCCCCGACGACGACGATATCCGTTTCCATCATAGCACAGGAAAGGTAGGTCCCCCGAAGCCCCCGATCCCGCCCTGCGTACGCTTTGATCGAACCCCGGGGATGCGTCCCGCGACAGATGCCCACAAGGGCAGTACCTTGGTCTGCACCACCAACGTCCCTCCCGGAGACCCACCATGCGCCTCACCTTCTTCGCCCTTGCGACATCCTCCCTGCTGGCCCTGGTGGGGTGCGGCAGCGACGACGCCTCCCCTGTGCAACCGGCGGGACCATCGCCCGTGACCGGCTCATTTGGTGCAGCGGCAATTGGCAATTGGAAGACCGACACCACCTTGGCCATCAAGGCGGGATTCCTGACCGTCTTCCCGCGCTTGGTCGTCCACGATACAATCCGTTCCGATTCCACCTTCCGCGCCGCCCTCTATCTGGAGAACATCCTGGACAACAACGTCCAGGGCACCGTCTATGTCCGCTCCGGCCGCTGGACGGCCCCCGGAGACTCCCTCCTGATCCTTACCGGCAACCTCTGCCAGCAGTCCGACACCGCACTGGACGCCCGCTTCAACCTTTCCCTACCCTTTTCCTCGGACGCCTCCGGCAATCTGATCGCCAATCCCCTGAAGGACGTGGTCTGCGGCGCGCCCGACACCGTGCGCACCCGCCCGCTGACCAACGGCCGCTGGACCGTTCCCATGAAGGTGAACATGGCCGGTCTGGCCAGCGGATCCTGGGTGCTGGACTTCGAACACCTTCCCTGATCCGTGTTCGCGCCTCTCCTGCTGTTGCTGTCCGGCGCTCCGGAGCTTTGGCGCCCCTCGGGCCCCTGGATCCTGCGCGGACAGATTTCGGCAGGATGGTCCCACTACGAGGCCCACGACCTCAACCAGACCCTGGGCCTGCTGGAAAACCTCACACGCGAGGCGGCAGGCACCAATCCCTACGCCGTGAGAGGTTTCGACGGACACCCCGCCGGCCAGGGGCGCCTGGGTGTGCGCCGCGCGCCCTGGAACTTCGACCTGGAAGTGGAAAGCTGGGTCGAGACCTTCGCCCAGTCCGAGGTGCCCTTCAATCTGGACGACAACGACCGCGACAACCGCATCACCTGCGACGATCTGCGCGCGGCCGCCTCGAGCCTCACCAGCCTGGCCGGATGCATCCAGGCCTCCGAGAGGTTCGTGTTCCTGCC
The DNA here is from genome assembly GCA_035913415.1 of Fibrobacteria bacterium. Lineage (GTDB taxonomy): Bacteria > Fibrobacterota > Fibrobacteria > UBA5070 > UBA5070 > UBA5070. The sequence continues at coordinate 14,787 of JAMIIV010000208.1, forward strand.
CGTCACGGCGCAGGTGGCCTGGATGCCCGACTGGACCCCCTGGCTGCGGGCCGGTGTGGGATACGGACTGGGCATCCTGGGCGGCTCCGCCGAGGTGACCCTGGAATCGGACTACTTCGGTCCCGACGCGGCCCCCGACGACCGCATCACCTTCTCCGTCGCACCGGACCCCCTGATCAACCCCGTGCACAAGGTCTTCGCGGCCCTGGAATGGACACCCTTCCGGCATGCCGGTCTGGAACTTCGGGGCGGCTATCGGCTCACCCGTCTGAGTTCCTTCAAACTCTCCGAGAAGACGGGCAGCTCGCAGGTCTTCGACGCCGCCTTCGACTTCCCCGAGGAAGGCGACCATCTGTGGATCCAGTCGCCCGGAGGCAGCCCCCAGACGCGTTCGATCTGGATCGGCAGTCGCGCCGATGCCGAAGTCCGCTCCAGCCGCTACGCCTACCACGCCGTCGACGGCGACTTCGACGGCTGGTTTCTCGCTGCGGCCCTGAGCTTCGAATGGAGTCTGCCATGAATCGTCGCATCGCCGCCCTGCTGGCCCTGGCTTCGGGAGTCCTGCTGGGCTGCGCCGACGGACCCGCCGATGTCCCTTGGCGCCCCACCCCCCTGTCCGGCCCCCAGGCCTGCCTGGATTCCACGCGTTCCGACACGGTGCGGGCGGCCAGTTACAATCTCTCCATCGGGTTCCGCGTCGAAGACCTGCTGTTCATCGACCAGGGCAGCGACTCCGTGCTGCTGCGCCGGGTGCGCGGCATCTTCACGGACGCCGATCGTTCCCTCCCCCGAGAGCGCATCCGCCGCATCGCCCAGGAGATCGCCGCGGTGCGCCCCGAGGTGGTGGGGTTGCAGGAATGCCTGCGTCTGGAGCGCAACGGGGTGGTCGTGATCGACATGCTCGACACCCTGCGCGCCGACCTCGCCGCGCAGGGGATGGGCGACTGGCGGATCCTGTCCCACCCCATGAACCCCGTCGACGTCGTGGTTGGTGTTCCCGGCGGCGACTCCGAGCGGGTGGTGTTCCACGAAGGGCTGGCCCTGCTGCACTCGCCGCGCTGGAGTGTCGCCCACCACGACGTATTCTCCTACCGCAGCGTGCTGTCCATCGACCTGATCGGCAGGCGCGCCACCTCCGAACGCGCCGCGCAAGGCGCCGTCCTGGTCCGCGATGACGGATTCCGTCTGGAGACGTGGAACACCCACCTGGAGGTTCTCCCGTACCAACGCCGCAACCAGGCGACGGAGCTCGCCTTCATCGCCGATTCCCTGCGTTGGATCCGCCGCTCCCAAGGGCCTTCCGGTCGCTTGCTGCTGGGCGACTTGAACTCCAATCCCGGCCTGGAAGCCGACTCGCTGCTGTCCATCTCCGGATGGCGCGACGCCTGGAGCGACGCCCTGACGCGCAACCGCGACACCGGCGCCACCTGTTGCGTCGAGAACAACCGTTCGGCCTCCGGCGGCTACCGCGCCTCGGGGCGGCGCATCGACTACGTGCGCCACCAGGGCGGATGCCGGGTCGACAGTGCTCGTGTGCACCTGGACGAGTGGTTCCTCACTCCCTCGGGCGACACCCTCTGGGCCTCCGACCACGGGTTCGTCTTCGCGCGCCTGGTCTACGGCGTGCGGCGCTGAGTCGCCCCCTTCCGATGGGTCCTCCGACGCGACTTCCTCGCGTGAGCTAGTTTTCGAGGGTCATGCATAAAGAACCCCAAGACGAGATCCTGACCACGCCCGAGAGCGCCGAACCCGCCACCGTTTCGGAAGCTCTTCCTTCCGATCCTTCGGAGGACACGCAGGGCTTCGATCCCTCCGCTCTCCCCGAGGACATCTCCGGCAACGACGACGATCCAGACGATATCGTCGAACCCGATCCGCCGCTGCCCGACTTCTCCTTCGACCAGGTCGGCGCCGCCGTCCAGTCCGCCGTCGCCAAGCAGGGCTGGACCAACCCCATGCTGGTCCAGCGCAAGGCCATCCCCTACCTGCTCAACGGCATGGACCTGATCACCCAGTCGCGCACCGGCTCGGGCAAGACCGGCGCCTTCATGATCCCGCTCATCGAGATCATCGAGGTCGAACACCACGCTCCCCAGGCCCTCATCCTGATTCCCACCCGCGAGCTCGCGCTCCAGGTGGCCAAGGAAGCCGAGATCCTCGGCGCCGACAAGGGCGTGAAGTCCGTGGTGGTGTACGGCGGCGTGGGCTACGAGAAGCAGATCGAAGGCCTCAAGGACGCGCATCTGGTCATCGGCACTCCGGGTCGTGTGATCGACATGCTCCAGAAGGGCTACTTCAAGGCCGGATCCATCCGCGACCTGGTCCTCGACGAAGCCGACGAAATGCTCTCCATGGGCTTCTACCCGGACATGTCGCGCATCCGCCAGATGATTCCGCAAGACCGTTGCACGTACATGTTCTCGGCCACCATCACCGAGAACGTCAAGCACCTGGCCCGCGAATTCCTGCGCAACCCCAAGTTCCTGTCGCTGTCGCAGAAGAAGCGCGCGGTGGACGCCATCAGCCACCGCTACGTGGTTGTGGACAAGCTCGCCAAGGACAAGGCCGTGTTCGACATCCTCGAACACGACCACCCCGAGATGGCCTTCATCTTCTGCAACACCCGCCGCGACGTGGGTTACCTCTCCGACTACCTGCGTTCGTGGGGTCTTTCGGCCGAGCCGTTCTCGGGCGACATGAGCCAGACCGCCCGCGAGCAGGTCATGGACCGCTTCCGCAAGCGCAAGACCCGGTACCTGGTCACCACCGACGTCGCCGCGCGCGGCATCGACATTTCGGACATCCCGTGCGTGATCCAGTACGAGATGCCCATGGAACCCGACGTGTACGTGCACCGCGCCGGCCGCACCGCCCGCGCTGGCAAGACCGGTGTGGCTTGGTCCGTGGTCTCCGAGCTGGAAGAACTGGCCGTCAAGGGCATCGGACGCCGCTTCGACATCCGCTTCGAGAAGGTCCCGGCCTTCGAGTCCGACAAGTCGGCGGCGATCCTCGTGGAACGCTGCGTGGGCCTGCTCGAGCGCGCCGAACGCGACAGCATGCGCGCCGTGCAGCGCGCCGCCGAGAAGATCGCGGCTTCCCTGCCCGACCTGGTCCAGGCCGAAAGCACCCGCATGGGCCTGGCCCTGTTGCTTTCGAAGGCCTACCGCGAAGAGTTCTACGGCCAGAAGGACGCCACCTTGATGGGCACCGAGATGTCGAAGATCGGCGTCGAGGAAGATCGCGGTGGTGACGACCGCCCCCGTTTCGGCGGCGGCAGCAGGCACGGCGGCGGTGACCGCGGTGGACGTCATGGCGGCGGCGACCGCGGACGCCCCCGGAGGCACTGAGCCATGCTCTGCCCGTACTGCAGCTTTCCGGAAGACAAGGTCGTCGACTCCCGCGCCGCCAAGGAAGGCCGCGCGATCCGTCGTCGGCGCGAATGCCTGGGCTGCGGCAAGCGGTTCACCACCTACGAATACATCGAATCGATGGAAATGCAGGTGGTGAAATCGGACGGTCGTCGGGAATCGTTCGATCGCGACAAGATCATCAAGGGCCTGAGCCTTGCCTGCAAGAAGCGCCCCGTGGGCGTCAAGCAGGTCGAGGCGATCGCCGACCGCGTGGAGACCCTGCTGCAGCAGTTGGGAAGCCACGAGGTCCAGAGCAAGCTGATCGGCGAGCTGGTCATCAAGGAGCTCCAGACCATCGACGAAGTCGCGTACGTGCGCTTCGCCAGTGTGTATCGGCGGTTCCAGGACAGCATGGAATTCCTGACCGAAATCCGCAATTCGTCCATCCCGTCGTAACACGTTGGTGCGCACCATCGGTGCGCACCAACGTGCGTTTGCCCCCATTGGCCGAACCAACGTAGAGACGCCCCGCGGGGCGTCTCTACGCCGTTGTATGGGGGCAAACGCCCGTTGGGATCACGACGGGAGCTCCGTCGTGATCTAACGTGTCTGGATTTCGCGCCAGGCCTGGCGCACCACCGCGGTGCCCGACCATAGACCCAGCCCCGCCAGCACCAGCGCGGCCACGAGATCGGGCCAGCCGCGGCCCGTGAAGGCAACGCCCTGCGCCGCGACCAGCACCGCCACGTTCGCGAAGGCGTCGTTGCGGGCGCACAGCCACACCGAGCGGCGATTGGCATCCCCTTCCCGGTGGCGGTACAGCAGGAACGCGACGAAAAGGTTCGTGGCCAAGGCCAGCAAGGAGATGGAGGTCATGGTCTCGTGGACAGGAATTGTCCCATGCGCGGCGACCCATGCCGCGCGCCCGAGGACGAGAAGCCCCCAGCCACCCATCACGAGGCCTTTGGCCAACGCCAGGCGCGAGCGCCAGATCGAGGCCATGCCCAGCACCAGCAGGCTGGCCCCGAAGTTCAAGGCGTCTCCGAGGAAGTCGACCGCGTCGGCCAGAAGCGAGACCGAGCCGCTCTGCAGGGCGCCGGCGACTTCCACGAAGAACAGCAACAGGTTCAGCCAGAAGGCCCAGACCAGGGCTTTCCAGAAGGCGTCTCCCTTCCGGTCCGGGCGTTGGCTGGAACAACCGCATCCGCCACCACAATCCGCCGCCATGATCACCCTTCCTGCTGAGTCCCTGGCTTGTCAAACTACCAAGTCAGGGCGATGGCCGTGGCGAAGATCACGACCGAAGTGTTTCTATTTCTTCGGCCATGTCGTCCTCGCTCCATCTTCCGCGCGCCGCCTGGTTGCCACGCGAACACGGCGCCTGGGCGATGTTCGCGGTGGCCTTGGGGGCGGGTTTGGCGGTGGGACATCCCCACCTGTCGGTCCTTCCGGGAACGGTTGTGCTGGGTGCGGGGTTCCTGCTGCACCACGCCGTGTTCCTGCCGCGCTCCCGTCGTCCCTCGGGACTGATTCCCGCCCTGCTGGCGGTCATCCTGGCGGCTCTGGTCGGCCTGGTGGCTGTCGCCCCTCTCGATCTCGTGACCGTCTCCCTTCTCGCCCCCGCGATCGCCAGCGGTCTGGCCACCCTGATCCGCCACCACAACGGGCCGGCCCGGATGGACGCCCTGCCCTCGAACCTCGCGGGAGCCTTGGCCCTCGCGGGTCCTTCCTGGACCTTGGCGATCCTGGGATACATGTCCTCGCGCGAAGCCCTGATCCTTTGGGGGCTCCTGGCCCTGCAGAACGGCGTCGGGGTGTTGCTGGTCCAATCGCGCCTCCCCCGTTTCACCTCCCGCACCGGGCCTTGGAGCGGGGCGTTGGTCGCCGCCGGCTTTGGTCTGCTCCTGCACCCCGGGCACGCCGTGGCCTGGGCCCTGCTGGTGTTTGCTCGCCCCGTCATATCGGAATTTCTGCGCGGAAAGGTCGTTCCCCTCAAGACCCTCGGGCGACTGGAAGGCACCCTGCAGATCCTGGGCGCGCTCGTGCTGGTCTCCAGCCTGAAGCGCTGAAACACGAGCCGGACGACGGCCATCGGCGGCGCCGATCTCCCCCATCGGAAGGTCCGATTTCGATTCGGTGGTGGTTCCCGGTAAGTTTCTCCTTGTCACCAGTGGCGTGATATCCAACCACAGTACACCAGGAGAAACGACCATGTCGATCATCAACAGCCAGGTTCCCGCGTTCTCGGCCCAGGTCTACCAGAACGAGACCTTCCGCACCGTCACCGAGA
>JAMIIV010000209.1:0-35074 GCA_035913415.1 Fibrobacteria bacterium
CCCCGATCCGACACCCAGCGTCGAGATGGTGGTTCCGGCGTCGGTGTGCTGCCGAATCAGAGTCAGGATGCCGTCGGCATCCGATTCTCCCACGTTGGCGTCACCATCGGAGACCACCACCACGCGGTTGTTCCCACCGGCGATCCGCATCTTGTCGTTGAGCTCGTATCCCCGCACCATCCCCGCGGCCATGTTCGTGGAACCATCGGCCTCCAGACCGGAGATGAGGGACTTGATCGCGGCCTTGTCGCGATCGGCGAGGGTCGTCGGCTCGAGAATGGTTCGAGGGGTGTAGTCGTAGGCGGCGATCGAGAGGATGTCGCCGGGCCGCATGCCGTCGACCACCAGGTTCAGGATTTCCTTCACGAACTCCATCCTGGAGCTCATGGAACCGGAAACGTCGACCAGAAAGGTGAGGTTCCACGGCCTGGACTCGGCGGCGGTGTCGCGACGCGCCTGGACTCCCACCCGCATCACGTGCAGGCTGTCACCCCTCCACAGGGACGGGGCGACTTCGGTATGGATGGCGAAGACGTCGGTGGCTGGCTGGTCGTACTTCGGGTCGAAGTAGTTGATGAACTCCTCGGGCCGGATGGAGGCGGAGTCCGGCAGGGAGCCCTCCAGGATCTTGCGGCGCGCGAAGGTATACGACCCTTCGTCGACGTCGGCGCCGAAGGTGGACAACGAATCCGCACCCGCCACGACCCATCCCGAGGTCGGAACGCTGGGATGTTTCTCGGTGCCCGGGGACCAATCCTCCGGACTGCTCGTCTGGTAGGTGTTCCCGCCGCTGTAGCTGTTGTTGCCACTTTCGGCGAAGTTGCCATCGCATCCGGATGCGATCAGTGCCAAAGCGATGGAAAAGGCCGGGAGAACGAGTTGACGACGCATGGGGACTTCCTGCGATCGAGGGAATCGGGGGGCTGAACGAAAACGTACCTAATTCGCGGGCGATGGAGTCCCCACCGGCCCCGGAGTTGCCCGGGCGGAGACAACACTCCCCCAAACCCGACGCCCCTTCGCTCAGGGCGTGGACAAACCGCCGGAGCGCAACCAGTCCGCGTGCGCACGGTACATACGCGCATGCCCGACCAGCGGGCTCTCGGGATCTCCCGCCACATGTTGGCGCGTCCAAGCCGCCACCTCGTCCAGGCGCTCGGCCACGCAGCCGAGAAAGGTTCCGGTGTCGGGCCGGATCGAACTGCGGTGCTCCGCGTAGGTGTCCAGGAAACTCTCCAGGCGATGGCGGGTGGCCTCAGGATCGAAAGGCGACCGCTCCCCGCCCCCGTCGGCCACATCGGACCCGGCTGAAGGTTGCAACGGCACGAAGCGGTAGGCGGCCCAGGCCAAGTCCCGCGTCCGCGGCCCGGGGGCGGAGAAGTCGAAATCGATCGCGCCGAAGAAGTGTCCTTCGCGGAAGACGCAGTTGTAGGGCGCGAAGTCGTTGTGGCAGATCGTCTCGGGCGGGGCGGACGACGGAAAGCGCCAGATGGCGCCTTCGCGCGGGAAGTCGGCCGCAACGTCGTGCCAGACCCGCAGCGCCCGGGCAACGTCATGCAGGACAGATTCTGACCAGATCCACGGAGGCATGGCGTGGGGGACTTCGCCGGGCAGGAACTGGAGGACCTCGCGCCCCTGTTCGTCGAATCCGAACGGCTCGGGAACCCAGGCGACCCCGTTCGATCGGGCGTGGCGCAGGAGGGCTTGGACGGTGGCACTCCACGGACCGGACGAACGATGGACCCGCCCGTCCCGGAGCTCCACCGCACTGATGTTTCCGCCTTGAAGCATCTGCGTCGATTCCTGCATCCATGCGAATATGGCATCGGATGCGCGTCTTCCCAACACCCGCAGATATTTCCACCTTTCCCGCATGGAACCCATCCCCTCCTCCGGCCCCCTCGCCTTCCTGCTGGAACTCGATCGCATGAAGGAGATCTGGCGCAAGAATCCCGTGTTCGGCACCGCGCGCGTGGAAAACGACGCGGAACACTACTGGCACGCGGCGCTGGCGGCAGTCGCCCTGGCTCCCCTGATGCCCGCGGGCACCGACGCGCACCGCGTCAGCCGGATGCTGCTGGTCCACGACCTGGGGGAAATCGACACCGGCGACGTGATGGCCTACAGCAAGGACGAAGCCAAGGCCGCCCGTGAGGAACGCTCGTGCCTGGAGCGCGTGCTGGGAATCCTGCCGGAGTCGGGCCGTACCGAGCTGCGCGATCTGTGGCTCGAATTCGAGGAAGGCCGCACCCCGGAGGCCCGTGCCGCGTGGGCCATCGACCGCATGCTGCCGTGCCTGGAGAATCTCGCGTCCGGGGGTGGCGCCTGGAAGACCCACGGGGTACGACGGGAACAGTCGCTGGCCCGCAACGCCGTGATCGGTGAGGTCTTCCCCGGATTGTGGGACGAAATCCGTCCGCGCATCGAGGCGGTGTTCGCCCTCCGCCCGGAATGCGAAGGCGGGGCATCGTCGTGATCCAAGCCCTGGTTTTCGACCTCGACGACACCCTCCTCGGACCCGGGAAGGAAATCCACCCCGAGGACCAAGCCGCGCTCCAGTATGCTCAAGCGTCCAGTATCCGCCTGGTCTACGCGACGTCCCGGCCCCTGCGCGCGGTGCGGAGATTCCTGCCGGCCGAGCTCCTCGAGGGAGCCCTGGTGGTCTCGCTGAACGGCGCGATTGCTTCTCGCGACGACCGCCTCCTGGAGAGCTTCCCGCTGGGCGCCTCCACTCCTGCCGTCCTGGCCCTGTTGCAGGCGCGCTCGGGAATCACCCTGACCCTCGAAACCGATGGGCTCCGCTTCGCCACGAACCATCCCGCCGATGCGCACTGGCTGGACCAGGTCCAGCAGGCCACCGCCGACCAGCTACTCTCCCTGGAATCCCTCGATCCCGCCTCGGCGGTCAAGATCTCCCTCGACGGACAGGGAAAATCGCTCCTCGATCTCGTTGTGTCCATCGAAGGTCTCGGGCTACGGGCCATTCCCTGCATGGGCGGGACATTCCTGAACGTTGTCCATCCCGACGTCGACAAAGCATCCACCCTGGCGCGCCTGCTGTCCTCCGAGAGCATCTCCGCCTCAGAGGTGGTCGCCTTCGGCGACGATATCCCCGACCTGGGCATGCTTGCCTGGGCAGGCACCGCCATCGCCGTCGGCAACGCGGTGCCCGAGGTGAAGGCCGCCGTCGACCTGGTGATCGGCGACGCTGGCACCGGAACGATCGGGCGCTGGATCCGGGGGCATCTACCCGAAAGGATGCTCCTCCCGGATTGACACCTTGGTCGCCGATGTTTCCGCGCGACGACGGAGCCTGGATGACGGAATCTGGCCACCAGATCCCATCCCCGACTCAACCTTCGTTCAGCATCTCCACCACCAGGCGTGCCGCATTGTGCGCGGCCTGGTGCAGGAACTCCTGGAAGTCCAGATGGTTCCCCTCCCCCGCGGCAGGTACGTCGGAAAGACTCCGGACGATCAGGAACGGCACACCGAAGCGACGGCACACCTGCGCCAGGGCCGCTCCTTCCATCTCGACGCACGCGACGCGGTCGGCGCCGAAACGCGCGCGGATCTGCTCGACCTGGTCGGGACGGTAGACGAACGAATCTCCGGTGCCTACGGCACCTTCGTGCAAGGGGGGCATCTCGGGCCACCGCGCAGCGGCCGAACGGAAGCGTGCACGCAATCCAGCGTCGGCGTGGTAGACCTCGGGTTCACCCAACATCTGGCCGAAGGCGAAGCCCAGCGGCGTGACGTCGACGTCGATGGCGAGCACCTCGTCGGGCACCACAAGATCCAGGATCCGCTGCCCGGTTCGCATGCCTCCCGCCGACCCCAGGTTGACCACCGCGTCGAGCTCCATGTGGCTCAGGAGTATGGACAGGCTCGATGCGGTATTCACCTTGCCCACCCCGGATTTCGCCAGCACCAGACGAAACCCCTGGTAGTCCACCTGCAGCAGATCGATTCCGCGCAGATGCGTCGGAGTCGCGGGGGGCAGAAGGGCGACGAGCGCGTCGAGCTCTTCCTGCATCGGTGCGAGGATGGCGATGGTCTTCATGGCCGGCAAATCTAGCCTCGGAGGAGATTCAGGGGCCTGGGCACCCCCCGTCGTCGAGTCCGGCCTGGAGCACACGCCCGCGAGCGGACTGGAACAGACCCGTACCCTCGAAACAGCCTGTGGCCCCCTCGGCCAGGCACGACCGGGGATTTTTCCTGAGGCACAAGGACAGCGGCGATGGCCGATCGCCTTTCCGGGCAACGGTCTTGGGGGGGACCCAGCGGATCGCGAAGAACGGATCGGGATCGCCTGGATACACATCCGACAGTTTCTTCGGGGCAGCCATGCTGTTCATGCGGGCGGATTCCTCCTCCCTGCGGATCCCGGACAGCACCTCCATGGCGAACTCGACAATCATCGCGGTATCGACGGCGGCGCACTTCATTCCCAGGCACCCGCGCCATCCCCGAAGGGAGCGCAACCTCGGCGTCCCGACAAGCGATCCATCCGGTTTCCAGCGCAGGCAGTCGTCGCCCAAACGCCAGATCGTGTCCAGGCAGGCCACCCAATCCGACCCGGCCCGATCGACGCTCCAAGGATCCAGCAGGAATCCCGGGCCCGTCCGCTTCCATCCGCCGCGCATCAGAAGCGGCCAGAACGCTTCCAGGTCCGGAGCCCCGCGACGCAGCCCTCGGATCGCAGAATCCGCCGAAGCCAGCCAGGAGCGTCCGGCGGGATTGTTTTCCATCCCCTCGACCGCCAGACGCCAGGCGCCGTCTCTCCTGGCGACCACAAAACCTGTCTGGTGGCTGGTCGTAGCGGAGTCTGATTCGCTCCGCCAGGGGATCCGCAGCTCGGCCAGACAGATTCTGACATCAGGCTGCCCGGAGCCGGGAAGTTCCCGGAGGGTTCCGAGCATTCCCCAAGGGCGGATATCCCGTGGGGGCGTCGCAAACGGGGATACGAGGGTACCCGAACGACCGACACTGTCCATCCACGAGGCGACGGCCTGACGCAATCCATCCGACGCGCACAGCCCCTTGCCCGTGTCGCGCAGCGCCGCACCGCGATTTCCCGTCGAGGCGTGGTTGGCAAAGGTCCCGTCGGGGCGCACCAGAACGTATCGAGCATCCGCCACCGCCGGAAGCGTGTCCTGTCCCCAGGCAGGCAGGGACAACACGGACCAGCCGTCGCCCAGTGAATCGGCCACCACGTGGAAGTCCCGGTCACTATCCGACCAGGTATCCCAGTCGAGAGGTCGATGGAGGGAGGGTTCCCCGGCGTACAGGGAAACAGCGGCAACGGCAACGAGCAGCGGGCGGAACATCATGGCATCAAATTACCCTTGTGAAACTCGATGCGGTGCGCGCCTGCGATCCGTATCACACCTCCTCCGCGACCGGATGCCCCATCGACGACCTCGTATGGCTCCGCTTCCCCCCATGGGAGACCCACTCATGATGCTCAACCTGCTCTTCTGGCTCATCACCCTGTCCACGTTCGGAGTGGCGCGTTGGCTGTCGGGATCGTGGAAATGGGGGTACATCGCCGGCGGCCTCGTCTACGGCGGCTTCAACGAAGTCCTCTACGAATTCTGCTGGAGCTACAGCCCCGTCCTCGGTCCCTTCGTGTGGCGGGACGTTTCCCTGATGGTCATCGTCGGCTGGGCCGGCATCGGCAGCCTCGCCATGGCCACCGCCGACGCGCTCGGCAGACGGCTCAAACTGCACTCCCGACACCCGGGCCCCACCATCATGGCCTTCGACATCGCGATCTACTGCGCCTTCGGTGTCACCCAGGAACTGGCGATGAGCCGACTGGGGTACTGGACCTACAACTTCCCGATCCAGGGCTGGTTCCCCTTCCAGCTGGCCGGATACATCGGCGTGGCCTGTTTCGTCACCTCGCTGGGCCGTCGCCTCGAATATTTTCGCAAGCCGCGATAGGTACCTTTGCCTCTGCCTGCGGGAACATCCCCCGCAGGCAGGAACCGGGAAGGCGACGCGATGAGTTACGGAATGATCGTACTGGATCTGGACGACACCCTGCTGCGTGACGATCTCACGATCTCCCCCCGCACGAGGTCGGCCCTGATCGAGGCCCAGAATCGCGGCGTGCGCGTGGTCCTGGCATCGGGCCGCCCCACCGGCGCCATCTGGCGCTACGCCCGCGAACTGGAACTCGATCTCCACGGCGGCTGGATCATCTCGTTCAACGGCGCGGTGGTCGTCGACTGCCGCACGGGTACCCCCCTTTTCGAACAGCCCCTGTCCCGCGACCTCATCCACGAGATCCACGACCACGCCCACGCCCACGACGCCGGCATCCTCTCCTATGTCGAGGACCGGATCGTGACGCCCGCCAGCAACGAATGGGTCGAGGTCGAGCGTTCGCTGACCGGAATGGACGTGGAGGAGGTCCCCGACTTCAAGGCCGCGATGGACCGCGACGCGATCAAGGTGATCGTCGTCGACGAACCGACGCGTCTGCGCGCCACGGCTGACAAGATCCGTCCACTCGTGCAGGACCGGATGAACATGGTCATTTCCAAGCCGTTCTTCCTGGAATTCACCGACCTAGGCATCGACAAGAAACACAGCCTCGGACTGCTCCTGCGCGAACTGGGCCTGGACCGCGACACCGTCATGGCCGTGGGCGACAGCTACAACGACATGGGCATGCTCGAACTGGCCGGCTTCGGCGTATGCATGGCCAACGGACGCGACGAGGTGAAATCGATCGCCGACCATGTCACGACCAGCAACATGGACGAAGGTGTCGCCCTGGTGGTCGAGACCTTCATCCTGGATTCCCGAGCCTGACCTTACCCCCCCCACGGATCACGAGGGGAATTCGGACTCGGGCGTCAACCAGCGCAAGAGCGAATCCGCCAAGGCCCTCTGCGAAAGCGGCTTGGTGAGATAATCGTTCATTCCCGCGTCCCGGCAGGCCTCCTGGTCTTCTCCCAGGGCGCTGGCGGTCAATGCCACGATGGGGATCCGCTTGCCGATCTCCCCCGCTTCGCCCGCGCGCATCCGCCGCACCGATTCGATCCCATCCATCACGGGCATCTGCAGATCCATCAAGACCACGTCGAAGCCGCCGCTGGCCAAGACCTGGACGGCATCGCGACCATTTTCGACCACGTCGACCTTCACCCCGAGTTTCTGCAGCATGGAGCGGGCGACCTTCTGGTTCACCGCGTTGTCCTCCGCCAGGAGCGCCCTGGCCTTGAAGCGCGGCAGCACGCTCTGCTCCCGGGCCAGATGCCGGGTGAGGATGGGTTGGCCCGGCAACGCGGGGTCGCGGCCAAGGGCCTGCACCAGGCATTCGGACAGATCTGCCGTCCGCACCGGCTTGGGGAGGTAGACGGAGAACCCCGCGAGTTCGAACCGCTTGGCATCACCTCGTTCGGCCGCGCTGGCCAGCACCACCAGGACGATCTTGCGACCTCCGTTGCCCTGGCGCACGAGGCGACCGAAATCCAGTCCATCAAGATCGGGCAACCGGGCATCCAGGACCACCACGCGAATGGGGCGTCCTTGGGGTTGTTCTTCCAGGATTCCAAGCCCTTCCACACCCGTCGAGGCCTCCTCGACGTCCATTCCCCACGACAGCAATTGTTCCCGAACCGCGCCCCTGCTGGCCTCGTGGCCATCCACCACGAGAACTCGGACCCCCTGCAGCGGTTCCGTGGAGGCGGCTCCACCTTCAAGGGATTTGCGGACCTGGAAGCGCGACGTGAAGCGGAATACGGTTCCCTTCCCAACCTCGCTTTCGACCTCGATGGTCCCTCCCATCATCTCGACCAATTGGCGTGAGATCGCCAAGCCCAGGCCAGTGCCCCCATAACGGCGGGAGATGGAGGGATCCCCCTGGTCGAAGCTGCGGAAGATCGTCGTCAGCCGGTCCGCCGGTATGCCGATCCCCGTGTCGCGCACGGTGAACCGCAGCAATGCCGTGTCCTCCTGGAGCTCCAGGGCATCGACCGTGGCGGCGACTTCCCCCGCCGCCGTGAACTTCATGGCGTTGCCGACGAGGTTCGTCAGGATCTGCCGCAGGCGGCCGGGATCCCCGACTAGTCGCAGCGGGGTGTCGGGCGAGGCCATGCAGGTGAAGGAGATGGAGCGTTCCCGAGCACGGAAGGCGAACATGGAGGACAGGTCGTCGAGCAGGCTTGCCAGATCGAAGGGAAGGACTTCCAGATCCAGCTCTCCAGCCTCGATCTTGGAAAAGTCGAGAATGTCGTTGATGATCCCAAGAAGGGATTCCGCCGAGGCCCGCGCCCCTTCGGCGATGGGACGCTGCTCGGCGGAAAGATCAGCCTCGAGAAGGATCTGCAACATCCCCAGCACCCCGTTCATGGGGGTGCGGATCTCGTGGCTGATGTTGGCCAGGAAGGTGCTCTTGGCCAGGTTCGCCGCCTCCGCCGAACGCACGGCCTTGCGCATCTCGTCCTGGTGGGCGATGGATTGCGACACGTCCGTCCCCACTCCCATGAATCCCACCACGGTCCCGGCCGCGTCGCGTACCGCCGTCACGACCAGACTGACGGGAAAACGGGTGCCGTCCTTGCGCACGTAGGTCCAGACCCGGGTCTCGGAACCTCCTGCCGCCGCATGGTGGACGAAAACAGCGAATCCCTCGACGGGCGAGCCCGCTTCCTGCGACAATTCCCGTCCGCGCGTCTCGATTTCGCCCGGCTCGTGGAGGATCGCGGGAGTCTGCTTGCCGACCATTTCCGCCGCCGACCAGCCCAGGAGGTTCTCCGCTCCTCGATTGAACAGGACGATTTTCCCTTCGAGATCGGTGCAGATGATGGAAATCTCGGTGGCGGCATCCAGCACGGCCTGCAGACGCGACATCGTTTCCTGTAGGACACGCTCCGCGGCCTTGCGCTCGGTGATGTCCGTTGCGATGGAGAGGAACTTCACCGGGGTGCCCTCGGAGCCGAGAATGGGCGCCACGATGGTGTCCATCTAGACCAAGGTGCCCTTGCGCGAGCGGTTGCAGATGGCACCGCGCCACGAACGCCCGGTCCCGATGCGACTCCACATGTTTTTCCAGAATTCGACGTCGTGCGCACCCGAATTCAGGATGCGATGGGTCTTGCCCACCAGATCCTTGCGCGCATATCCAAATGCGTCGCAGAAGGCGTCGTTGACCTCCAGCATACGCCCCTCGGAATCCGTGACGCTCACGATGCTCTGCGCGTGGATGGTTTCGAGGAACGATCGACTGTACCGCAAGGCATCTTCCGCTTCGGCCTTGGCATGGCGAAGCTCGCCGGTCATCGACAGGGCGATGCCTTCGGCGCGACGACGCCCCAGGCCCAACAGCCAGATCACCACACCCACGAGCAGACTGAGAATCCCTCCGCCCGCCGCGATGAGGACCTCTACGCTCAGGTGGTCGTCGGAGGGCGCGCGGAGCGCCAACTCGAGCCGAAAAGGGAGCCCCGCCACCGTGAACTGGCGCACGCCTCCCGCCCCCACCGCCGGCACCGAATCGCGCCCGGAATTCCCGAATACGCACTGGAACGAATCACGGGCAGCACTCGCCCACAGTCGCACGACATACTTCGCGCCCGCGACGGAATCGACGCCCTGGAGCAGCTCCTCGGCCACGATCGGGGCATACGCCACCTGACCCCGCCCGTGGAGCGAGTCTCCCGGTCCCTGGGGTCCCTGGGTCGGCTGGACAAACAGGAATCCGGCACGTTTCCGTCCGTCCTGCAACAAGACGATCGGGTGGGTCAGGCACGCAGCTCCGCTCCGCAGCGCCGTCTCCATCGCCTGCCTTCGCACATGCTCCGAGCCCACATCGTATCCCCAAGCCTCGCGATTCCGTCCCACGGGCTCGATCCGCGTGATCACCATGAGGTCGGGCTCCGTCCCCTCCGAACGGATCGCGAATCCGCGGCCGCCATCCCGTATTTCCTCTTGCACCATCTTCGCGGAGTCCACGCGAGGAATCTGGCGGATCAAACCGAATCCGCGGACACCCGGGTATTCCTCCTCGATGCGGCGATCGCTCCAGAACGCCCGAAAACCCGCACGATCCAGCGTGGCATGGGCCTGCACAAGCCCGCGAGTGCCCAATAGTCCGAAGCGAACCCGGTCGAACCGTTCGATCACATCGATTTCCACTCGCATCGCTACAGCTTCGAGTTCCGCGCGTCGGTCCTGCGCCTGGTCCTGCCTCCGTCCGTGCACCAACCCCGCGGTGAACACCAGACCGCACAGGGCCGCCACGATCGGCAGCATCATGTCTTCGGGAACCGTCCCGACCTCGGGGACCGGGCCCGCCAAGCGGTCCAAAGCGGTTTGGACCCGCCAGTACACCAATGGACCAGCGAACAAGGCAAGCAGCAAGGTATCCAGCAGTGCAGCCTGCACGGCGGGCAACCCGGGCAAAATGGACGGGATGGCCAGCATCAGCACCGCCTCGACGCCCAGGACGACCAAACACACCTCAAGGAAGAGGCGCGCCCTGTCCACCAGAGCTCCCGTCGCGGCCTGTCGATTGGCTGGCTGTGAATGCTCCATCAGGATCCTTCCGTGGAGCCGGTCTACCCGCAGGCTCCACGTCCGGTCATGATCCTACTCTCCAGGGGGAGACCGCAAGGGCCGTCTTCCCATCAGCCTTCCTGGGCAACCGCCTCGCGAGCGGTCTTCACGACATCCCACAACCGATCCACGAGGGGCTTGAGTCCCGTGCGGGCCTGGGCGGAAACGAAGAAGGTACGCGGCAGATCGGACACCTGGACAGGCTGCCCAAGGTCGCATTTGTTCACCGCCACCAGCCAGGGCTTGGCCAGCAGGCGGGGATGGTACTTCTCCAGCTCCCCGCGCAGGACCTTGATCGCATCACGCACACGCTGGGCGCGCTGCGCGTCGCTTTCATCCTCGGCCCGGGGATCCCAGGGGTCGACCAGGAAGAGCAATACGCGGGTACGTTCGATATGTCTCAGGAACTGGTGCCCCAGACCCTTGCCTTCGGCCGCGCCCTCGATCAGACCAGGGATGTCGGCCATCACGAAGGAGGAACCGTCGTGGGCGGGAACGATTCCCAAGGAAGGCCCCAGCGTGGTGAAGGGGTAATCGGAAATGCGTGGGTGGGCGTGGGACAGGGCCGCCAGAAGCGAACTCTTGCCCGCATTGGGATACCCCACCAATCCGACATCGGCGACCAGTTTCAATTCGAGAAACAGATCTCGTTCCTCGCCCGGCTGACCCGGAGTGCACTTGCGAGGAGCCTGATTGCGAGCGCTGGCGAAGTGCTGGTTGCCCAGACCGCCTTTGCCTCCACGAGCCGCGACCCACTCGGTACCGGCTTCGGTGAGGTCGGCCAGCAGATTGCCTTCGGCATCCTTGACCAAGGTCCCCAGCGGAACCCGTACCACAAGGTCTTCACCCATGCGGCCGGTGCATTGCGATCCCTGTCCGTGTTCACCGCGTTCGGCGCGGAAGGTGCGCACCGTTCCGATGTCGAAGAGCGTCTGGATCTGGGGGTCGGCCAGGAGGATCACGTGTCCTCCGCGCCCACCATCCCCGCCGTTGGGCCCACCGAATGGCACGTACTTCTCACGGCGGAAGGAAATGCAGCCATTGCCCCCCCCACCGGCTCTGACCTGGATGCGGCTTTCGTCGAGAAACATGTCCTACTTCACAAATTCACAAAAAGGAAAGGAACGCTCGTTGCCAAGCGTTCCCGCTGACGCCCTCCGCGCACGGGGGTATGGATCTTACTTGAAGATCTCCTTGATCTTCGTCCAATTGGACTGCTTGGCCACGGCTTCCTTGGCGTAAGCCGAGGAAGCGGCGCCACCCACGAAGACAACCAGCAGAAGAAGGTGCATCCATCGCATGGTCATGAATCTAACTCCTTTTGTCGCGGATGGCATCCCGTTCGGTGCCACCCTTTCCCTGTTGAGGGGTTAGTCGCGATAGAAGCGATCCAGGTTGTCTTCGATCTTCACTTGTTTGCGAACGCCACCGTACCACTCGGGATACGCCGATGACAGCCGACGGTCGCGGGCGGCCTTCAGAGCGGTCGCGCTACGCGCCTCGGTGGCGATCTTGGCGGAGTCGGCGACCACGAACGAATCCAGACGCAACAGGGCGACACCGGAGATGGTGGCGATGGGCTTGGACCACGTGCCGCGCTTGGTGGAGGCCTCGGCCCAGGAGGCGTACAGCTCGGGAGTGGCGAAACCGTATCCGACCAGGAAGCTCTCGGTGGGACGGTCGGCAAGTGCCTGGGGAACCAATTTGCCCAGAGCGGACAGGCAGGCGGTGTCCACACCGCAAGCGGTGATGGCAGGAAGCTTGGACGTGACGTAGGCCATGGCCTTGTCGCGACGCTGCTTGGCCATGACGCTGTTGCGGATGCGGCCACTGGACGTTTCCAGATCACGCCCCGCCTTCAGGATGCGAGCCGGGCCCGCAAGGAAGAATCCCGCGTCGTTGTCGAGAACTTCGGAGACTTTCTCTTCCTTCTGGCCGCGGAAGGCCCAGCCCGAGAGACCAACCACGGCGCCCTTGTTGCCCGTCGAGGCGATGTCGCCTTGCAACACACGAGCGGTGTCGATGGACAGCTTGGCGGCGGAGACAGCTTCGGCGAACGGCGTGCCGGCCTTGACCTTCGAGGCGATGGAATCCAGACGCCCCTTGATCTCTTCGAGAGCGTCGGGAGACGGGGTGACGCGCAACAGGATGTGCGACACGTCGTAGAGGGTATCGGCGCCTTCGACAGTGCGCCCCTT
Source organism: Fibrobacteria bacterium (assembly GCA_035913415.1). Taxonomy (GTDB): domain Bacteria; phylum Fibrobacterota; class Fibrobacteria; order UBA5070; family UBA5070; genus UBA5070. Next base: position 12,771 of record JAMIIV010000209.1, read on the forward strand.
GAGTTTGATGATGTGCCAGCCGAACGAGCTCTGGACCGGTGCCGAAAGTTGGCCCGGCTGGAGGGTGGCGACGGTGTTCGAGAAGACCGGCACCCAAGTGGTGCGCGGCTGGGGGGAGCCCAACGACCCGAAGTTGGCGGCCGATCCGGGATCTTCGCTGTAGTCACGAGCAAGGGTATCGAAGGATTCGCCGGCCTGGATGCGTGCCAGCAGAGTGTCGGCGAAATCGCGCACGTCAACCGAGTCTTTGTGCGAGGCGCGCCGCGGCAGGAAGACGTAGGGAACCTTCGCGATGTCCTTGGGCACGAAGAAGCTGTCGAGGTGGGCCTCGAAGTAGGCCTTCACGTCGGCATCGGCGGCGTCGGGGACCAGGAAAGAATCTTCCGGAGCCACGACCGAGGCACCCCAGGCACGGAAGGAGTCGCGGCGCTGGCGGAAGGCGACTTCCAGGCTGGTGGAATAGGTGCCAGCTTCCAGAAGCTTCTGGAGCTGGGCTTCGGGCAGACGCAGGCTGCTGACTTCCTGTTCCATCATGCGCATGTAGGGATCGGCATAGATACGCGGGTCGGCAAGCCACTTCTCGTAGCGGGAGCGCGAGAACTGGGAGTCCGGGCCCATGAACAAGGGGGCCTTTTCGGCTCCGGGAGGAGGATTGCGGCGCAGGTAGTCCAGGACCTGCTCGGGCGAACCCTTGAGCTGGTAGGTCGCGAAGACCTTCGTGACGATCCGCAAGCGGACAAGCTCGTCGAAGATCTGACGGCGCATGCGCGAATAGTCTTCCGCGGAAAGCTCCCGCCCACCCTGCGTGGCCTGGGTGGCCTGCTGCTGGACGTAGCGGTCAAGCTCCTCGTACCGGATCGCTTCGCCCTCGACCTCTCCCACGACGGTCTTCTGCGTCATGGAGTTTCCGGGGCTCATACCCCAGTCCACGAAGATCAAGGCGACAAAGCACACCACGGCGACAAGAACCACCCAAGCGGCGTTGTCGCGAATCTTTTGCATCAGCATAGGGAGAAACTCCGCAAAGGGCACACGGGCAGCTCCGCCAGGGAGGCGGAGCTAGGGCAAGTTAGCAACACTCGGGCCCTCCTCCGAGGGCCCGTATGGTGGTCAGCACCCGAGTTGCTTGAAGAAATCGTTCCCTTTGTCGTCCACCAGGATGAACGCGGGGAAATCGACGACCTCGATCTTCCAGACGGCTTCCATGCCCAGCTCCGGAAAATCGATGCACTCGACCTTCTTGATGTTCTCTTCGGCAAGCACCGCGGCGGGGCCTCCGATGGATCCCAGATAGAAGCCTCCATGCTTCTTGCAGGCGTCCGTGACCTGCTGGGAGCGATTGCCCTTGGCGATCATGACCATCGAGCCACCGTTGGCCTGCAGCAGATCGACATAACTGTCCATGCGCCCTGCCGTGGTGGGGCCGAACGAGCCCGAAGGCTTGCCCACCGGGGTCTTGGCGGGGCCCGCGTAGTAGATCGGGTGTTTCTTCAGGTATTCCGGCAGGGGTTTGCCGGCATCCAGGATTTCCTTGAACTTGGCATGGGCGATGTCGCGGCCCACCACGATGGTGCCCTTGAGCAACAGCGGGGTGCTGACCGGATGTTTGGACAATTCCGCCAGGATCTCGCTCATGGGGCGATCGAGATCGAGCTCGATGCCATGTTTGTGCTTGACCCCCCCCATATCGGGAAGAAGTCGTCCGGGATTGCGGTCCATCTCTTCGACGAACAGGCCCTTCTCGGTGATCTTCGCCTTGATGTTGCGGTCGGCGCTGCAACTGACGCCCATGCCCAGGGGGCAGGAGGCGCCATGGCGCGGCAGACGGATGACGCGGATGTCGTGGGCGAAGTATTTGCCTCCGAACTGCGCGCCGATGCCGAGTTTGTAGGCCTCTTCCAGAAGCTCCTTCTCCAGCTCCACGTCGCGGAAGGCGCGCCCGTGTTCGTTGCCGGAGGTGGGCAGATGGTCCAGATACTTGGCGCTGGCCAGCTTCACGGTCTTCATGACCGCCTCGGCGCTGGTACCACCCACCACGAAGGCGATGTGGTAGGGAGGGCAGGCCGCCGTGCCCAGGGTTTTCATCTTCTCGACCAGGAACTTCTTGAGGCTGGTGGGGTTCAGCAACGCCTTGGTTTCCTGGTAGAGGTACGACTTGTTGGCCGAACCGCCGCCTTTGGCCACGAACAGGAACTTGTAGGCCATCCCCTCGGTGGCGTAGATGTCGATCTGCGCCGGGAGGTTGGTCCCGGTGTTCTTCTCGGTGTACATGTCCAGGGCGACGGTCTGGCTGTAGCGCAGGTTGTCCTGCGTGTAGGTCTGGTAGATCCCCTTGGAGATGGCTTCTTCGTCGGAGAATCCGGTCCAGACCTGCTGGCCCTTCTTGGCGACCACGCTGGCGGTGCCGGTGTCCTGGCAGGTGGGCAACTGGCCTTCGGCGGCCACCTGGGCGTTGCGCAGCATGGCCATCGCCACGCCCTTGTCGTTCTGGCTGGCCTCCGGATCCTTCAGGATGCGGGCCACCGATTCGTTGTGTTCCGGGCGCAGGAAGAAGCTGACATCGTGCATGGCCGTACGCGACAACAACTGCAGGGCTTCCGGGGTCACCTTCAGGACCTTCTGGCCCTCGAAATCCACCACGGAAACGCCTTCGGAACTGACCAACCGATACTTCGTGGTGTCTTCGCCGAGGGGAAACGGATCCTGGTAGACGAATTCGGGCGTGGCCATGGTCAGCTCCTGCGGAATGGAATAGCGGATACGAAGGTCGGAAAAATAGAACCCGGATCCGTTTCCCGCACGAAAGGCTCAAAGCACGGCGGGCCAATCCTGCCAGGGCACTTCGTCGAGGAATTCCTCCAGTCCGCCCGGGCGCGCGAACAAGGCTTTGATCCGAAGCATCTGTTCGAGTTCTTCGCGGGGGACACGTTTCTCGCGGCGCAGAACCTTCTCGAAGAGCTTCGGATCGCGCACCAGGGGCATCCAGTCGACCACCCCTCCGGGGAGTCCCTGGTGCCGGAGGTTCCGTTGGCGCAACCGAAGCCGATCGCGCGTTTCTTCCACCCCCTGCAGCGTGGCCTTGAGCGTGGGTTCATCCAGGGAGTCGGACTTGACGGCGTCGCTTCCGTGGAGGTGGAGCAATCCCAGCAGCGCCGGGAAGTCGCGATCGCGCCACGCCGAGGTCAGATCCTGCATCAGCGAGGTGCGGCGATCGCGTTCGGCAGCATCGCGGGTCTTGTCGGGATGGAGTTCCCGAGCGAGGTTGCGGTAGATGCCACGGGCAGCGGATTCCGGATCGACGAGGGGTCGGCGTGCCGGACGCGGGGCAGGCCCGGGACGATCCGGGGAGGGCTCCGGACGGGTCCACGACTCGTGGTCCCACGAGCCATCCTCTTCGTCGGGGTCGTCGTCCTCGCGCGCCTCGGCGACGGCGCGGACCACGATCCCGAAACGCTCCTGCAAATCCGACGCGAGGTGGTGCAGAAGCTCCGTCGCATCGCGCATCAGACGCCGATCCCGCGGACCTGCCGACCGAATCCGCCGTTCCACCAGGACGACCAGATCCCGCCGCGCCTGGATCACGGCCTCGACCAGCGGCCGGACCGCGGCATCGAGGCGGGCCTGCAGCGGCCCGAGCGCCTCTTCCAGAAGACGGATTTCGTCTTCCAGCCGGCGAGTCTCTTCGAGGGCCTGGCCGATGCGGTCGGACAGGCCGTTGCCACGGGTGCGAAGCTCGGTCGCGACCCGTACCGGTGTTTGTCTCGCAGGCGCATTCATGATGTGGGAAGGATAGCCCATTTCCCCCCGGTGCTAATTTCGTTGTCTCCATCCCTCGTCCCCTGGAGCCCCCCTCCATGTTTCTTGTTTCCCTGCTGCTGTGCTCCCTTGCCGGTCGCCCTGCGAAACCCCCGCCTCCGTCACCCACCCTTCCACCGGCCCGCCAGCAGACGCCCCCCAAACCCGCGCCCCTTCTGGAACTCGACGGCCCGATCCCCACCGATTTCCGCGGCGATCCCACCTCCCTGGTGCCCTCGATGGAAGCGCGTCCGGCCTCGACCAAAGGGTTCTGGCCAGGAAGCGGCCGGGCTGCGGAGGACCGCGACTGGAAGGAATTCTGGTGGCGACAGCTTTCCTCCCGTCGGGATCTCGCCCTGCGCGGTTGGGCCCTGTTCGGCGATCCCGCCTCGCGTTACCTCGAAGAGGTGAAAAACGCCGTTTTGGCCTCGCAACCTGCACTGCGCGAGCAGGTCCGCGTGTATGCCTGCCCGTCCCCGTACGTGAACGCCATCGAGATGGCCGACGGCGTGGTGCTCGTGAATCTGGGTATGCTCGCCCGCTTGGAAGACGAGTCCCAATTGGCGCTTGTGCTCGCCCATGAAGCAGCCCACCACGCGCTGCGCCACGTGGAGGAATCGTGGTGGGAGAACCGCTCCTCTCGCTGGGATGGTTCGGACCGTTGGGCCCGGACCCGGTTCCAGCACTCGCGCGAGCGGGAAACCGCCGCCGACAGCCTCGCGCTGACCTACCTGCTCGCCAGCCCCTACGCCACCTCCGGCGTGGATTCCCTCTTCGGGATCCTCGACGCCTCCGACAACGCGTTCTCCCGTAGGCCCTGGACTCGCGAAGCCTTGTCGACCTTCCCCGCCCTGCCCATCTCCGACTCCGCCTGGCTCCCGCTCTCCCGTACCACCCTCGCTCCTGCGGAATCCGAGGAGGGCGATTCCCTGCACACCCACCCGGCGATCCCGCGACGGCGCGCCGCGGCCAAGCGGCTTCTGGGTCCTTCCCCTCGCTCCGGGCAGACCTGGGTGGTCGATCGCGAACGCTTCGTCTCGGTGCGCGAAGCGGCCCGACGGGGAGTACCACAAGGATGGCTGGAGGCTGCCCAACCCACGGCGGCGCTCTTCGAGGCCTGGGGGCAACTGGAACAACGACCCGACGACCCCACACTTCGCCGCGCCTTCCACCTGGCCTGGGGCGATCTGGCGTTCGATCGCGCCGCCGCGCGCAGAACGCTTCCTCGGCCCGGCCGTATCCGGATCTGGGGAGCCTACCAGACTCTCGATCACTACCTCCGCAATGTCGACGACGCCCACCTGTTCGCCATCGCCACGCTGGCGCTGCGCCACGAATCCGCGGCCCAACCCCAGGACTCCCTGGCGCCCCTGCTGGCGGCCGAACTGACCGACGAGTGGGCCCACAGTCTTCCCCGGCACCTGGAATACCTCGCCGACACGACCCGGCTGGCGCGCAGCCTGCGCCGCCAGAAGCCGCTTCTCGACAAAATCCGTCAAACAGTTCCGGAGGTGGTCCACGCCAAACCGCAGTCCTTCGACCCCGACACCGCTTTGCGTTCGTGGTCCGGCGGCACGGTCGTGCTCGCCGGGATCACCTGGGGGCCGACCCCCCTCGCCCGTCCCACCGACGGGATCGAGGCCGGAAAGCGACGGATCGTCGAGTCCCTTCGCGCCGAGTTCGACCGCAAAGGAGTGCGGCTCGCCTGGTCGGACCCCACCCGATGGTCGGCAGAATCCCTCTCGACCCTGCGACGCGAAGCCTCCATCCACGACTGGGCGATGGATCGCCTGGATTCCCGGGGGGCGGTCCGCTTCCGCCCTCGTCTGCCCGCCCTCCGCAAGAGCCTTGCTGGCTCGGGTGCCGACAAGGTCATGGTCGTGGCGCTCGACTGGGGTCCGCCGGAAGGGGACTTCGCTCGCCGGCTCGCGCCCCTGCGCACCGCCTGGCTGGGAAATCCCGCCCAGGCGTGGGTGCTACCCCAGCCCTATCTCATGGCTGCCGTGTTCGATGCCCGGGATGGGTCGGCGCTGGGAATCGCGCGTCAGCAGATCTGGAACGAAAATAGTCCCACCGCCATCGAGGAGCATGCCAGGAAACTCGCCCGCAAGCTGCTCGATCCGAAGTAAGTCCTCCGTGGCGATGCCGGTCCCGGCTCAGGGTCGGGGCTTGCGGGTCTTCTTCGCGGCGACCTCGCGGGCCGTGGGCCAATCCCTCCCCTTGCCCCAGGCCGGCACCGACAGATGCACTCCGATCCGGAACGAGGCGGCCGTCGAAGCCTCCAGCTCATCCTTGTTCCCGTAGTAGGAACTGGAGTAGGCTGATTCCATGTCGGCCGGATTCCCGAACTTGTTCGTTCCCCACCATTTCTGGAACGACAATCCCGCGAACCAAAGCGGTCCGAGATAGTCCAGGTCCAGCGTCTGCATGGGCGCCATATCCATGAGATTGCCGCCGCCATCGGGCTGGCCATCGCCGACCGGAATCCAAAGACGAGTTCCCACAGCCATCGCCGGACCAAGCCAAGGAGCTTCCCGCTTGACGGAGGGGATCAAGCGCGCTCCAACGATCAGGTGCCCCTGCTTTGCTGGATTGTTTCCATCATCCAGGCGCGACATCAAGTTCGACCAACCCGCCAGGCCCCAGATCGAGCGATACAGTTCGTACCCCCCCTGGAACACCCAGCCGTTGAGCTCCGTACTCGACATCTCCCAGGCCACGGAGGCCATGTACCGAGGGCGCCATTCATCCCCCTCCAGGCGATGGGCCAGCCGCCGAAAATCACCGGCACGCAGGAGGGTGTCGGACATCGATGCCACGGGCCCGTCGTCGGACACGGCCAACGTCCCGGTGCGCAGATCCCGGACCCGAAGGTATCGCGTGGCGGCAGGGCGCAACCCCGGCTCCAGATAATACCCGGGCGTCGAACCACCCATCCTCGTTTCGAGATCCCGCATCGGCAGGAACCGTACCGGACTCCCCAGTTCCTGGGAAGCCTCGTCGCCTCCCAACTTGCCCGCGAATTCGGACGGGACCCAGAGGGTGTCGCCACGCACCTTTTCGCGGCGCCCCCGCACAAGGGCGTCCTGAGCCCAGTACCGGGTATCGACCACCTCCAACGCAGGCGACCAGGAACTGTCCTGCCACACCGCCAAGGCCTGCGAGAACTCGCGTACGATGTCGACCGTCATGGCGTCCCCCAAGGGGATCTGTCGCACCTGGCTGGGCGCGGTCAGAAGCCATGTGCCGCTGCGCATGCGAAGATCCCGGCCCAAAATGCCCAGTCCGAAAAACGACTTGGACTGGTCGGCCCGGCAGGCGTCGCGCACCTTGCCCGACAATTTCAGGCAGTCTTCTTCGCGCGTCTTGCGCAACGGGCTCCAGGGTTCGGCCAGTCGGAAGACCAGCACCGTGGTGTCGCGGGCGACGGCTCCGAGGCCGGAATCGGGGACCCAGCTCCAGGAGCCCCAGGTCCACGACTGGCGAAACCCTTCCTCGATGGCGTCGTCGAACCGGGCGTCACCGGTGCGCACCAACAACACGGGAGCCGTCAACGCCCGACGCCACAGAGTATCGGTCGGGGATGTCGGGCTCCAGAGAGCTTGGGCGGGAATTGCCGCGAGGAGGGCGGCGCCAAGCGCCAGGAAGAAACGGCCAGCGTTCACGGAATCGGACCTTGGAGGGAATGCCAGGGAGCCTGCGAACCCCAAAAGTAAGCCTCGAGCAAGGACGCGATGCCGGACCATGCGACGATCCCTCGGGGTGTGCCGAAGCCTCCGATCCAGAACTGTTTCGCTCCCAAATCGCCCCTGAACAGACAGTTCGCAACCACTTCGAGCGGGCCTGCCCAGTCGACCTACCTTTGGTGCCCCCACTTCCATTCCAAGGATCCTCATCCCGATGCGCTGGACCTCCGCTCTCCTGTTGTTCGTTTCCTGCTCCTTCGCGTCGGTTCGCGAAGAACTGGCCCCCGTTGTCGATCTTGCCCCTTCCGACACCATCGTCGCGATCCATCCCGCGGGGGAGGGAAGGATCCAAGTCGATCTGCGCAGCGGAGCACAGACCCGGACCCTGCAATTGTCCGTCGCCAGCGGCTTGCGGGAAAAGGTCCTGGCCTCGGCCGAACTCGAGGGCATCAAGAGCGATGTCGTGCAGGCAGGACAACCAACGGCGGCGGCCACCGAAGGCGACCAGGCCCGCAACCGCACCTCATTCAATCGCCTCCAAGGCGGCGCCGGAGCGGCCGTCTTCTACGTGACCGTCGGACTGGGCCTCCAACCGACCTCCGGATCCGTCGCGACGGGATTGGTGCTGCTGGGGTACCCCGCATCGTACCTGGGACACTACATCTACAGCAAGGACAAGGAGTGGACCGACGCCCATCTGGCGGGAACATCCTATGCGTCCAACACCCTGTACGCCAGCGCTCTGGTGGGAACCGGGTTCCTTCTGGGCTTCGATGAGCCCGATGCCTGGCGTATCGCGGCCTTTTCCGGTGCCCTGGCCTATCCGGCGGGTTTGGGACTCGGGTACCATTATGGCGATCGCCACCGAGCCGAGCCTGGACGAGTCTACCTGGCTCAATCCATGGCCAATCAAGGCATGTTCACCGGTGCCCTGGTGCCTCTCGCCCTCGCCCCGAGCGACGGCATGGACAAATCGGACGTGCGAAACCTGTTCCGGACCGCAGCGATCGCCTCGGTAGCCGGCGGAGTGGGCGGGCATCTGCTCGGAGACCGCCTGTTCGGTGATCGCCCGGTTTCGGGAGGACTGGGGCTGGGGGTGACCACATTGGCCAACCTGGGACTGCTTTCCGGTTTCGAGCTGGTCATGCTCACCAAACCGTCGTCTCCCACCAGCTTCTTCGGGTTGCTGCTGGCCGGCAATACCGCCGGCACCCTGGCGGGACTGAAACTGCTGCCCGAACGTCGCGATACCCGCGAGCGCTCCATCTACATCGGGTCCGGTACAAGTCTGGGAGCTCTGACAGGATTGGCTTTGCTGATCATGAAATCTCCCGAAGACCTGAGCCCAGGGCAAATCACGGCCTTTCCGACCCTCGGTGCCTGGGGTGGTTACCTGCTCACCACCGCCCTCACCGAGGATCTGGTGGAGCCCAATCATCCCCAGAAGGCTCGACGCTCACACGGGGTGGTGGGAGACTTCGCCTTCTCCCCTCTGGTGGTCCCCATCCCTTCCGAGGATGGCACCCGCTGGGCCTGGCCAGGTCTGACCCTCTCGCTCCGCTGAGTCTTCATTGTCTCGGCCCATCCCTGTCTCCCCACTCCGGCAACACGCGGCTTGCCTGTCCCTCATGGGGTCGATTGCCATGGGGTTGCCTGGCTCACCCGGCGCCCATGGGGGCTACTTCGAGCGGCAGGAAGGTGTGATCGTCAGCCCCCATCTGGGGTTCACCTCCTCCTCCGAGCACAAGCCGGATGCGGGGTTCACCGTTTCGGCCTACACCGATCACGAATTCACGCAGATGCCGTTCTACCATCACCCCCCGGGGATGCCCGGCAACTCCTGGGGCCCGCAACTGGCCTGGCCTGGCATCGGGATCGGCCTGTTCCGACTGGACGGTGCGCTGTCGGCCGAGGCGCTCCTGAAGATCGGAATCGGCGAATTTCCACGTCCCGACATCCACTGGGGTATCGGAAGCGGCCTGGCTCTCCACGACGAGGAGCTGGCCCTGGCCACGGAACTGTGGACCGTATTCCTCCTGGGATGGCGCTGGAAGGCGACCTGGCTCGACGAGCCTCGCCACAGCTTCACGGTATTTTTCCCCTTCGTGGTGGCTCGCCCCTGACCATTCCCGCGCCGGGGTTACCTTTGATGATCTTTCGGAACGAACGGATCGACAACCCAGGAGACCCTCCATGCAGACCGACGCCCCCAAGGCAGGCGACATCCTCGCCACCATCAAGACCAACCGTGGAGACATGGTCTTCAAGCTGTTCGCCGAGCAGGTTCCCGAAGGCGTGAAGAACTTCACCGAGCTGGCGAAGGAAGGCAAGTACAAGAACGTGCCCTTCCACCGCGTGATCGAGAACTTCATGATCCAGGGCGGCGACTTCACGAATCTCAACGGCACCGGCGGCCATGCGTACAAGGGTCCGGGCACCACCATCGGGGACGAATACCACCCCGACCTCAAGCACATCCGCGGCGCCCTCTCGTACGCCAAGACCAGTCGCCCCAACTCCATCGGCTCGCAGTTCTTCGTGGTCCACCCCAAGGAAGGCGCCCACTTCCTCGATCACCCCAAGAACGGCGGCCCCGCCGACGGCTACACCGTTTTCGGCCAGATGATCTCCGGCGACGAAGCCCTCGACGCCATCGCCACCTCCCGTACCGGCGGCCAGGACCGACCGGTCGAGCCCCAGACCATCCTCGAAATCGAGATTTCGGTCCAGGCTTGAGGCTCGGGCCCGCCTCCGGGCGGGCACCTGCTCCATAACGCAAAAACGGCGAACCTCACGGTTCGCCGTTTTTCGTATCCAACCTTCGCCGCCGCAGCCTCAGGGAGCGGGGATGCGGATCACGCCTAGGCCCATCGCCCGGACGAGATACACGCCGCGAGGAACACGATGCCCGAGCGCGTCGTTGCCATCCCACTGGGGCGCTGAGCTGGCGGGCAACGTGCGCACGACCCGCCCTTCGGGAGAAAGGATCGTGAGTGCCGTGGCCTTGGGAAGGACGAAGACGATTCCATGGGTGGTGCGATGGCTGGCGAAGGCGGGTCCTCGGGTGGCACGGCGAGCCGCGTTGGCCCCCTGCAGCGCATACCCCGTGGGGACGTACGAAAAGCCCGTCTCGGTGATGCGTGCGGAGATCCGGACCGAGTCGATGCCGCCCCCGACGGAATCCAGCGCGGACGCCAAACCATCGAGTTCCTTCGCGACACCATCGAAGGCGAAGGCACGTGTGGCCGTGGTGTACGGGCGGAACCCCAAACGCGCGATGCGGCCATCCTTGAGGTAACGCGCCACCTGGAACTGGACATGGAAAGCCTTGGGCGCCTCACCGGGGAGTTTCCCGATCTGGATGCGGGAATCGAGCTCCCAGAACCCCTTCAGACTGGTCCCGGAGAGCGTGACGGCACCCCATCCTTCCACACGGATGTTCGAGGTCACGATCTCGGCGCTGGTCTTCCAGACATCGTCGCCGCGTTCGGTGACACCGTAGTCGCGCAGCCGGAGGAATTCGACGGCGTCCACGGAATCACTGCCGCAGTTGGAGCGGAACTCGACCGGAAACACCAGCTCCGAAGTGTCGAGAAATGGGGCCTTCGAGAGCGAGCGAGCCTCGGACAGGCGCGTGACCGGCACTTCGGTGGAATCCCACTGGTTGCTGCGGACATTCTTGAACGACAACGTGTGTTGCTTCAGCGCCGCAAGGAAGAGCGTGTCGGTGCAATCCGCCCCGGCGGCAAAACTTCCCGCAGCGAGGATGGTGGCGAGGATGCGGCGCATGAGGCCTCCGAGGAACGGGAACGAGAAAGGAACGCATCCCAATCCTAACTTCGTTCCCCCGTCCCGGCCACGCCATCGCGCCCCGGATCGTCCGGGAGAGTACTCGCCCGGAGTACGATCAGGCTCGGGGAACCAACCGTTCGACTCTCCCGTCGGGGTGCGCCACAAACGCCACCTCGGCCATCCCCACGAACAGGCCGTGCTCCAGCACGCCGCAAACGCCGTCCAGGAGGCTCGCAAGTTTGGCGGGATCGGTCACCGGCCCGAAATCGGCATCGTAGATGGGGTTGCCGTTGTCGGAGATCCAGGGATCCCCATCGCGCAGACGGACGGACATCTTGGCGCCGAGGGCCTCCAGACGTTGCACCGTGGTTCCCACGCCGAAGGGAAGCAGCTCCAAGGGAATCTTTCGAGTGGTTCCCAGGGCAGCCACCACCTTCGTGAAATCGGCAATCACCGCGAATCGCTTGGCCGAAGACTCCACGATCTTCTCGCGGAAATGCGCGGCACCCCCCCCCTTCACCAGATGCAGCGAGGGATCGATTTCATCGGCGCCATCGATGGCCAAGTCCAGCTCGCCCAGCTCGTCGATCGACTCGATGCGCAGCCCCAAGTACTCGGCGAGCTCGGCGGTTTCCTTGGACGTGGCGCAACAACGCACACACAAACCCTCGCGTTCCACTCGCTCGGCCAGAAGCTCCACCAGGTGTTTGGCCGTGGAGCCGGTGCCAAGCCCGAGCTTCATCCCGTCCTGTACCAGTTCCAAAGCGGCCGCGGCCGCACTTCGTTTCGCCGATTCCAAATCGTTCATGGTTCGGGCAAGGTAATTCCTGGGCGCCGCAACAATCCTGCCAGCGGAGTCATCTTGCTACTGTTGGATCGGTGGCCAACCTGATCCCGACCGCCCGCGGTGCGCTCCGCCGCCTGGAGCTGCTGCCCTACCTGTTCACTCCGCCCCGAGATCTGGTGGTGGTCACGGGAGCGGACAGCTCCCACTACCGCAGCCTCCGCCAATTCCTGGCAAGCCTGCGCCGTCACGAGCCTCGGGTGCGCTGCATCGTATGGGATCTGGCGCTGGAGCCGCAACAACGGTCGGAGCTGGCCGCGCTCCATCCCGACATGGAGTTGCGAACCTTCGACTACAGCGCCCATCCCGATTGGTTCTGGATCAAGAACGAGGCCGGCCACTACGCCTGGAAGCCCACCATCATCGCGGATACGATGAACGAGATCCGCGCCCCCCTCCTGTGGCTGGATGCCGGGTGCGTGGTGGACGCCCCGTTGCGCTGGATCCGTCGCATCGTCGCCGCACGGGGATTCTATTCCCCTCGTTCCGTCGGCACCATCCGGGAATGGACCCATCCATCATCGCTGCGCTGGATGGATGCCGCCCCGCACCTGTTGGACCGCCCCAATCTCAGCGGTGGCGTCGTCGGGGTCGACTGGAACCACGCCCGGTCCCGCGCCCTGATCGACCGCTGGAAGTTCTGCGCCGGGCACCGTGAGTGCATCTCCCCCGAAGGCAGCCACAGCGGCAACCATCGCCAGGACCAGGCACTTCTATCCGTTCTGGCGCACCAAGCAGGCCTGGCCCAGGGGTGCCCGGTCGCAAGATACGCCCTCCGCGTCCAGCAAGACTGCGACTGAGGGCTGTCTCGGGGCGCATCCTTGCTCCCCTCCCCGCTCGCTGTCCCAAAGCGGACAGCGTCGGGGTCGTGTCGCGGCGGCTGCATCCCCGATACAGCCCTCAGTACAATGGTCTCGGGGCGCCTTCTAGCCCCTCCCCGCTGATCCCGGCCCGTTCGGGCCGGTGCCCCGCCGACTCGCGGCCCTCTGGAGCGGTCGCTGTCCCAAAGCGGACAGCGTCGGGGGCGGGGCGCGGCGGTGGCATCCCCGATACAGGCCTCCGAGCCCAGAGAGGAGGGGGGGGCGCCAAGTCCGAGTCACGGGATGCGACCACCCTCGATGCCCTGGAAAGACCGCACCGGAACTAGCTTTGCTGGCTCTATGACCCAGGAATACAGCGCAAGTTCCATCAAGATCCTCGAAGGCTTGGAGGCCGTCCGCAAGCGGCCCGCCATGTACATCGGATCCACCGACGTCCGCGGCCTCCACCACCTCGTGTGGGAGGTTGTGGACAATGCCGTCGACGAGGCGCTCGCCGGGCATTGCTCCCTGATCACGGTCACCGTCACCCCGGACAATCGCATCCGGGTCACGGACAACGGGCGCGGCATCCCCTGCGACATGCACGAATCGGGCATATCCGGTGTGGAAGTCGTCATGACCAAGCTCCACGCCGGCGGCAAGTTCGACGACAACACGTACAAGGTCTCGGCAGGTCTGCACGGTGTGGGCGTTTCTTGCGTCAACGCCCTCGCCGCCGAACTCGTGGTGCATGTGTCCCGCAACGGCAAACTGCATCGCCAGCGTTTCGAGCGCGGCGCGGCCGTCACCACCCTGGAGATTCTGGGCGACACCACCGAGCGTGGCACCACGGTCGAATTCCTGCCCGATTCCGAGATCTTCGAGACCCTCGTCTTCGATCGCCACACCTTGGGCAATCGCCTGCGCGACCTGGCGTTTCTCAATCCCGAATTGAACATCGACTTCGTCGATGAACGCATCCCCGCAGGCGAACCTCTCCATCGGGAGACCTTCCACTTCCCGGGTGGCCTGCAGTCCTACGTCGAGTTCCTCGACCGCAAGCGCACGCCGGTCCACCCCAAGGCCATCCGCATCTCCTCGACGTCGCCCATTCCCGTCGACATCGCGATGCAGTACAACGACTCCTACAACGAGTGCGTCTACAGCTTCGTGAACAACGTGCACACCACCGACGGTGGCACGCACGAATCGGGCTTCAAGGCCGCGCTCACCCGTGTGGTGAACCAGTACGCGCAGTCGAAGTTCCAGGGCAAGCTCAAGGATCTCTCCATCGAGGGCGACGACGCCCGCGAAGGCCTGACGGCCGTGATCAGCATCAAGCTGAGCGAACCGCAGTTCGAGGGCCAGACCAAACACAAGCTGGGCAACTCCGAAGTCAAGAGCCAAGTCGAGGCCATCGCCTACGAAGGCCTGTCGACCTGGTTCGAAGAGAACCCCGGCATCGCCAAGAACATCGTCGAGAAGATCATCCAGGCCGCCACCGCGCGCGAGGCCGCCCGCCGCGCACGCCAACTGGCCCGCCGCAAGAACGTGCTCGAGGGCGCGGGTCTCCCCGGCAAGCTGGCCGACTGCCAGAGCCGCAAGCCCGAGGAATGCGAACTGTACCTGGTCGAGGGTGATTCGGCCGGTGGTTCCGCCAAACAGGCCCGTGACCGCGTCTTCCAGGCCATCATGCCCCTTCGCGGCAAGATCCTGAACGTGCAGCGCGTGCGCATCGACAAGGCGCTGGGCTCCGAAGCCATCCAGACCATCGCGCAGGCGATCGGCTCCGGCGTGGGCGAACAGTTCAATCTCGAGAAGGTCCGCTACCACAAGATCATTCTCATGACCGACGCGGACGTCGACGGAAGCCACATCCAGACGCTGTTGCTCACGTTCTTCTACCGTTTCATGCCCGACCTCATCAAGGCGGGCTACCTGTACATCGCCCAGCCGCCCCTGTACAAGGTCAAGTGGGGCAAACACGAGCAGTACGCCTTCGACGATCGCGAACTGGAGAAAATCCTCGAAGTCGCCGGCGAAAAACGCGGCGTCTACATCCAGCGCTACAAGGGTCTGGGTGAAATGAACCCCGAGCAGTTGGCCACCACCACCATGATGCCCGCCCATCGCACGTTGCGCCAGGTCGCCATCGAAGATGCCCTGGATGCCGCCGAGATGTTCGAGGTCCTCATGGGTGAAGAGGTCGAACCCCGCCGCAAGTTCATCGAGGACAACGCCCACCTCGTCGGATCCCTCGACGTCTGATGCTGCCCGCGGAGTCTGCCTGCCCCTGCCAGTCGGGGCTCGAATTCTCCGCCTGTTGCGCCCCTTTCGAGTCGGTCCCGTCCTTGTCGGGAGACGCGCCGCTGCCCAAGGCGCGGGCGTCTCTGCGCCACCAGATTCTGTCACTGGCCCGCGCGGCCTCCGACTTCACCGAACTCTGGTTCGCCTGTCTCGACGAATTCTCCGATCCGGAACGGGAAGCGCTCGATCGCGAGACCACCCTGAAACAGGCGTTCCTGGAACATTTCCTGTGGGACTGGTTCCGCAAGTACTCCGAAGCGCGCCCCATCGCGCGCATCGCACGCGCCTTCGAAGCCACGGACCTGCGCCTGGCATCCCGACTGGAGGCCTGGGGTCTGGATCCGTGGGAACCCTGGGAGGTCCTCGAAGCCCGAGGGGATCGCTGGACGCTGCGGCGCATGGGCTCGCAGGACGAGCGCACGATCCACCGCGCCTTCCCCCACCATGTGGCTCGCAAGGGCGATGGCATCCTGTGTCGGATCCTCCCGCACCTGGGGCACGAGTTCGCCGGCCTGTCGGTGATCCGCTTCCCCGGTCGGCGTGGCGCCCATCGGCTGGAACGGGCCTGGCTCGAACTGTGCGAGCGGCACGGCGTCGGCATCGCCACCAAACTGCGACCCGACATCCACAACGAGAGCTGGCACCCGCTCCACCTCGGACTCCTCCGGCTGCATCCGGCCCTGGACGGCCTGCAGGTCGCCGCACCACCGGTCCGGTCCGCGGATCTCGACCAGGAATTGTCCAAGGTGCTCGATGAACTGGGCCATCAGAGCCCGCGGCAGGCGGTCCTGCACGAGATGGGCCGCCACCGGCTGAGTCGATGGCTCGATCGCCGCGCCCAAGCCGGCGAAGATGTCGCCCCCTTGCGCCAGGCCCTGGGCCTGGCCTGAAAGGAACCATGCTCGAACGCCAGATCGTCCCTGTCGATTTCCGTCCCCGCACCGACGACCTCTCCGTACGCGACATGCAACGCGTCACCGACGAATGGATCCGGACCGTCGGGGTGCGCTACTTCAACGAGCTCACCAACTTCGCGCAACTGGCCGAGGAGGTCGGCGAAGTCGGACGGCTGATCTCGCGCCTCTACGGCGAGCAGAGCTTCAAGGAGTCCGACAAGGATCGCGATCTCGGCGAGGAGCTCGCCGACGTGCTGTGGGTACTCACCTGCCTGGCCAACCAGACGGGCGTGGACCTCACGGAAGCCTTCGCGCGTCGACTGGAGAAGAAGACGGCGCGGGACAAGGACCGGCATCGCAACAACGAGAAGCTCTCCTCCCGCTGAGCTCCGCCGCTTTGGGGTCGGATCAGGAATCCGACCCCAAAGCGGCGGGCTGCTTGGTGAACTCCCAGGTATTTCCTCCCGGGGTCGTGAGGGACATGGTCCCGACCTGCCCTGAATACCCCCAGGTGGACGGGGCGTCGGGGGTCGTCAAGACGCCGTCGGTGATATCCGCACAACTGATCGTGAGGTAGTCGAGGCCCGCGTCGCAACTGGAAGCCTCGGCAGGGGTGAACGCGAGGTTCGTGCCATTGCGGACGTAGGTTCCCGTTTCGACGTAGTGGCGCGCCACTCGATCGCTTGCCCCCACCGAGAACATCTGGACCCAGATGTAGGTGCCGTCGGCTGAAAAACGGATGCTGGTGGCCCACGTCCCCTCGATGTTCGTGCCGGTGAGGGGGCTGATGGTCCCCGCGTGGGAATGAATCCAATACCCGGTGATGGGATAGACTCCCGTATTGGTCGATGGGGCGGTGAAGGGAAAACGCGCCGTGCCGATCATGACGACAAGTCCCTCGACGCCCGTGCTGAACGAGGCCGTCCAAGACCCTTCCACGCTGGAGGTCAGCGTGGAGTCGCTGTTGCAGGTGCTGGACGGATACGTCTCCGTGGCAGCGCAGGTGCGCGTGTCGGAGGGAGCAAGCGCCAGATCGGAGCCGACCTGGACGAAGCTTCCTTCGCTGATGTAACGAGACAGGACATCCCCGGTCGCGTTGACGAAGAAATTCTCCCAGCGGAAAGCGCCATCGTCTCCGAAACGCACCAAGGTGGTCCAGGAACCGGAATGATCCCCCAGCGTGCCCGCCGAGTTGACGTACACCCAATCCCCGAGATACGGGGTGAGGTTGGCCAGGTACGGCGTGATCGAAATGTCGAAGTCGATCGTGAGCCCGGATGCTGCGGAGCTGGCGGCCAGCACCGTGCTGCTGCCGTACCACAAGTAGCTCGACGAGACATCGAGTCCGTAGATATCCACCCGGACACTGGCGGAGGCGGGTATGCCGTCCACACGCAGGGTCCGGGCATCGAAATTCGCCGAGACCTTGTTCAGGAGAGCTCCCGAAGTGGCGTCGTAGACTTCGACCTGAACCCGATCGGTGCCGTTGAACAGGGAAACCGGCACCGACGAGGTCCGGACGATGCGCGGCGCCAGTGTCACGGTCGAGGAGGAGGATTCCGGAGCGACCGCCGCGGACTCCATGCAACCCGCAAAAGCGAAGGAAAGTGCGGAAAGGAGGAGAAGTTTGCGCATGGCGATCACCAGGTGACAGGGATGCTGACGGTGGATTGCGGCACGGGTTCGGGGTCGTTCGCGGACTCATCCGACTTGGCCAGCAGGAAATAGGCGGCGGCACCCCCACCGGCGAGCGCGACCCCTCCGAGGATCCACGGCAACGAGGAGGAGCCCGATTTCGCGACCGGAGCAGGAGGTGGAACGGGATTGGGCATGGCCGGCACGACCGCGGCCACCACGGGCGGAGGGGGAGCGGCGGCGACCTGTTCTTCCTGCACTCCGGAGGCCAGGGACTTGGCCACCTGTGGGACAAGATTTGTCAGCAGGTATTTCAGCTCCCAGTCCTGCGTGCGGCGCACCGAAGCGAGGATTTCCCCCGTGGAGACGTCGACCATGCGGACGTTGATGATGTACATGGAGCCGATCTTGCCGATGGAACCGACCACCATCCGGTCGATTCCCAGCACCTTGCCGACCTCGACGGCGCATTCGTTGCCGTCGCATAGGCCCGAACTCTGGAACCCCTGCTCCTTCAGGACGCGATCCATCTGGGACCGTTCCATGACGCGGAAGGCTCCGGTATTCTGGAGCTCCCCTGCCAGAGCTTCGGAAATCAGGTCGACCTCGTCGGGATCGACTTTCTTGGCCTGGAGCGGTGAGATGGCGACCAATGGACGTTTTTCCATGCCGGCAGCGAAAGCCGTGGCGCCCACGAGCACCAGGGCCAGGAATGTGCGGGAAATTCTCGGTATCATCGAGGTCCTCCTGGATGGATCGAAGTATACCATCACGGATCGCGATGGTGATTTCGGCACCCCACCCGTTTATTCAGGCCCACCCCACAGCCCGATGTCGCATGCGCTCCCGTCGCGATCCCGACACACCGGAGATGCACTCCCCCGATCGAGCAGAGGACTGAAGGGCGACAGCGCCCAGGGGCCTTTCCCGTGCGGAGGGTCCGGCAGCCGACGACGCCAGACGGGAGCCGTCCGCAGCGAGTCGCGTTTGCGCGCCATCAGGGTGGCGTGCAGAGGCGAGGCGATCAGGACAGGATCCGTCCGCACGTTGCCGAAGGCGTCGGGGACCACCAAGGTGTCCTTCGCCCAGCCTCCGGTACGCGCCGGGCCGCGCACGATGTCGCCCCCCGCGTTGTCCCAGAATCCGTTGTTCTCCAAACGCGCCAGGCCCACTCCTTCGAACTTCGCGCCCACTCCCGGATTGGCGAAAAAGAGGCATCCCCTGGCACGCGGACCCGACTTCTCCGACAGGAGACCGGCGACGGAGTTGCGCGCCAGGACGCTGTGCACGACCTCGGGCGAACCGCCCCCCCGAACGGAAATACCCACATTGCCTCCTTCGATCACGGCATGGCGCACGACCCCCGTCGCCCGCTCGAAGGTGACGCCACGTAGCGCACCGGGAATTTGCACCCACGACAACTCGACCTGGGATCGGGATCCGACATCCCGGATTTCGATCCCTCCCCATCGCACCCCCTTGCCTCCGCGTTCGGGCACGAAGCGTA
This sequence comes from Fibrobacteria bacterium, assembly GCA_035913415.1. Lineage (GTDB taxonomy): Bacteria > Fibrobacterota > Fibrobacteria > UBA5070 > UBA5070 > UBA5070. The sequence goes on from JAMIIV010000209.1 coordinate 32,033, forward strand.
TGGGTTTTTCCGCCGTTCCGAGAAGCTTGAGCGACCCACCACGGACGATGAGACTCACGAACTGCGAGTCGGCCCAATCCCCGGCCCCCATCGGAGAGCGGTCCCGGGCCGCCACGCGGATTTCGGTGCCGGCCGCGATTTCCAGACTCTGCCCGGGCCCCACCACCACGTCCGCCTCCAGATGCAGCACCTTGGGCTTGCGAGGCTTCCAGACCATGGCGCGCCGAGGCAACTCTCCCGCCAGCCGACCGGAATCCGCCTCTTCCCGACGCTTGCGCAGCAACTCCCGGGCAGGATCGGGAGCATGCACGTCCTTGCCATGGACCGCCGTTTTGGCTGGCCCGTGTCCGGCCGACGGCGACTCGTGCCCTCCGGGCGTGGCGGGGGCACCCGCATGGCCGGACGCCGCCGCGGCGCCTTCACCGTGCCCCTCGGCGTGGGCTGTCCCGGCAGGTGCGGCCTGATGTTCCGGGGCGGTGTGCCCCGAGCTCTCCGCCGGCCCGCCCGCTGGCTCGTGACCACCACCGTGCGGTGCCTGAGCGGGTACGTGCGCCGGCGCCGGCTCGGCGTGATCCTGCCCGCTGGCGTGGGGCGGCGTCTCCGTACCGCCCCCCACCGTCGCCGAGAGGGTCAGCGCCATCGCGATCAACCCCCATCTGCTTGTCGCCGATTCCATGTCTCCCTTTCCGTTTCCGCATCGCCTTTGTGCGCATTCCAGATTACCATGATCTGTACATTTGGGTCATCATCCCTGACATCGGAACGGAGGAAATCGACCATGGCCGGAATCGAGCTCCTAGTGGGGGCTGGCCTCGTGCTGGCCTGCGTGGGGCTCACCCGGTTCTTCGACTGGCTGGGCGTTCCGGTGTTGTTGCTGTTCCTGGGAGTCGGGATGGTGGCAGGTGCCGAGGGGTACGGCGGACTTGCCATCGGCGATCCCTCCCTTGCGCAATCCATCGGTGTCACGTGCCTGGTGCTCATTCTCTTCGGCGGTGGACTGGACACCTCCTGGAGCAAGGTCCGTCCCGTCCTGGGCCCGGCTCTGAGCCTGTCCACGATTGGTGTGGCGCTGACGGCCATTCCCCTGGGCCTTGCGGCCTCCTGGCTTCTCGATCTCCCTCCTTGGACGGGTTTCCTCCTGGGGGCCATGCTTTCCAGCACCGATGCCTCGGCGGTCTTCTCCATCCTGCGCAGCCGCGACATCCGCCTCCGCGAACGCGTCCGCAACCTGCTCGAACTCGAATCCGGCATCAACGACCCCATGGCAGTCTTCCTCACGGTGGTCGCCGTCGAGGCGGCCCGCTCGCCCGATGCCGTTTCCTGGGGCAGCCTGCTGGGACGATTCTTCCTGGAGATGTGCGTGGGAACCGCCCTGGGTGTCGGCGGTGGATGGCTGTTGTCGTGGCTGACCAACCGCCTGAAGGCGCGGCAAGAAGGTCTGTACCCGGTCTTCGCCCTGTCCTGGGCCTTTCTGCTGTTCGGCCTGGCGAATCTTCTGCACGGCAGCGGCTTCCTGGCCGTGTTCCTGGCCGGCATGTTCGCCGCCCACCGCGACTTCGTGGGCAGGCGTTCCACCGAACGCTTCTTCGATGGTCTGACCTGGCTCGCCCAGATCGTGCTGTTCCTGGTGCTGGGTTTCATCGTCCATCCCACCGAGCTGGTTCCGCTGGTGCCCCATGGAACCCTGCTCACCTTGATCATGCTGTTCTTCGCCCGCCCCTTGGCCGTGTCCATCTCGCTGGCCCCCTTCCGGATGGACTGGCGCGAGACCCTCTTCGTGTCGTGGGTGGGGCTGCGCGGCGCCGTTCCCATGGTCCTGGCCACCTACCCCCTCCTGGCCGGCGTGCCGCACGCTTCGGGGTTGCTGATCGTCGTGTTCATCGCGGTGGGCATTTCCGCTCTGGCACAGGGCACCACTCTCTCCGTGATCGCGGGAAAACTCGGCCTGCTCCAGGAGAGCACGACGGAATCCGTCCCCGAGACCGCCGCCGCCCTCGCTCCCGACATCGAGGAGATCGAGCTGCTCGTGCCGTTCGGATCGCCTGCAGCCGGCCGACCGCTGGTCGAACTCCATTTGCCGCCGACCTGCACCATCGTCATGATCGGAAGAGGAGAAAGCCTGATGCTCCCCGATCCCGAAGGCGGCACCATCCTGCAGGAAGGCGACATCCTGCAGGTCCTCGCCAGTCCGACCGACATCGAAAGCCTGCAGGCCAGGCTCATGCCCGCGTCCGACTGACCCTCACGTTCCCTTCGTCAAGGAAGCCAGAACGCTCCAGCGCGGCTATATTGGCCAACGGCATTCACCGCCATCCACCAGTATTGAAAGGATCATTCCATGGCAATCACCAAGGTCTGGCTCGACGAAACCGAGAACGAGTGCACCATGTGCGGCGCCTGCGAAGCCGTCTGCGACACCGTCTTCGAAGTCCCCGAGAAAATGGTCGTCAAGACCGGCGCCGATTTCTCCAAGTACGAGTCCGAGATCAAGGAAGCCGTCGACGGTTGCCCGGTCAACACCATCGCCTACGCGGTGGACGGCTCCGACAAGCGCGCCAACAAGTAATCGGGCGTTCGCGCCCCGAAGCCCCGCCCTCCGCTGACCCGGAGAGCGGGGCTTTTTTTATTGCGCCGGCTGGAACCCGCTGCCGCTTGCAAGCGCGCCAGAGAAATGGGATCATCGAGGTCTCCTCGATTCTCGACACCGAAAGAATGCCCATGGCTGTCCAGAGCCCTTCCTCCTCTAGCTGGCGCCTGCCACGCTTCACCTCCGAGGAAATGGACGCAGCCCTGGCGACGTTCGAAGCGCGCGAACTGATCGAACTCAGCTCTTCGCATCTCCCGGTCTTCGAGATTCCCGGAGGCGACGAATCCTGCGACGCCCCCGACTCCTCGCTTCTGGACCCCGATTCTCCCCTCTGAGAGAGTGAGAAAAAACCTCCGAGCGGCCAAAATCCGCCGCTCGTCCTGAGGAGCGAAGCGCCCTTCGACAGGCTCGGGAGAGCTCTCGAAGGGCGGGCGGTGGGTTCGCGGTCACAACAT
>JAMIIV010000210.1:0-25914 GCA_035913415.1 Fibrobacteria bacterium
GGCCCCGCCGGTCCATGGACCTTCAAGTCCGATTTGACGGGTACCGTGATTGCCGGCGTGTCTGTTTCCGGTGTGGCCGGCCAGAAGTTTTGGGGGTTTGCGGCTGTCGCCGGCAAGGCTCCCATCGACACGGCCTTGATGAAGGTGGGCAAGCCCATGGAGCGGCTCATGTTCACTCCCGTCACCCCCATCGATACCTTCATCACCATCAAGCGGCCGGTCACGATCATCCTGACCCAGGATGGTGTGAACGTCATGTCGGCATCCGGTTTCGCGGGAGCCACGGTCCGTCTTTCTTCCGCCTTGGGTACCTCCTTCTACGCCTCCGCCACCGACGTCACCCCGACGGATTCGGTGGTCTTGGTTGCAGGTAAGGCCACGCTCTGGGTGACCTCGACGGGTCCGATCACCAACGACACCTTGAGAGCGTCCAACTTCCTGTTGGGTAGCGGACTCCCGGCCTTGTACTCTCCCGTCACCTGGAGGCCGGTTCCTGCGCCTCCCGCACCGCCTCCGGTGAGCGCTTCGTTCGTCGACATCGACTGCGACGGTTTCGCCGATTCCATCGATGTCGTGCTCAAGGAAAAGCTCAAGCCCGCGATCCGGATCGATTCGGTCCGAGTGGTGTACGGCACCACCGATCTCTGGGTGAAGGCCGGTTGGCGCCTGTACCCCGACAGCATCCGCCTGCGACTGGCGCTCCCCGTCGCTCCGACGGTGCGTGGCAACTTGACGGGTTCCAATGTCCAGATGGGCTATACGGTCTCGCGCCCGCCCGTGGCCGATACCGCCTATGCCACGGACAACATCACGGTCATCGCCGACAAGGTGCAGCCCGCCCTCATGGACACGGCCTACCTGGTCGAGAACTTTGCCCGCGGCACCCAGCCCGACACCATCAAGGTGACCTTCACCGAACCGGTCAACTTCAATGAGACCGACTGGGCGTTCGCCGTGGTCAATGCTGCAGGTGTACCCGTCGCGACCACCACACTTGTTCTCGACTCGGCGAAGGCCAGTGCCAGCGATGCCCGCAACTGGACGATCGTCTTCAAGGGCAACGTCGGCGGATCCCTGGTCGCCAGCGGGTACCGATTGCGTCTGTTGCCGACGGCCGGCGTCCCCGATCTTGCCGGCAACACCCCTGCCGGAGCCGAGTGCTCCCCGGGTGTCCCGGTTGTCGAGGTGCCTTCGCCGGTGCCCGTGACCAGTGCCTGGCTCGTCTCCACCGTGGGCAATGGACGCGCCGACCGCTTGTTCATCAAGCTCGCCAAGCCCGTCTCGCGCTCGTTGCGTCCCGCCGATCTCCCCTTGTCCGTTCGCCTGACTTGGGGTGGCGGCTCGGACACCGCAACCGCCCTCCAGCGCAGCTTCATCCAGACCGCCGATTCCACGGTATGGGAAGTCCCCGTCGGTCCGTTGGCCTTCAGTGTCACACGTGGCTTCAACGCGGATGGAACGGGCAACCTCCAGATCCTGGGCAATGGCCGAAACGAACTGGTTGCCGTCCAGGATTCGGTGTCCCCGATCCCTGTGCGCGCTGTGATGGGCTTCGGACCTGGAGTGGACACGGTCACCGTGACCTACTCGGAGCCGATGTCCCTTGCCGCGGTCAATGGTGAATACATGGTTTGGAAGGCCGGCGCTGGCGCCGATCAGGCGCTTCCCGTGGCTTCGCTGCCCGTGATGCTCGACGCCACCCATTGGGCTTTCCCGATGATTTCCGGAGGCGCGACCAATCCCGCTCCCGGCGACTCCACCCGCCTGCCCTTGGCTGGCTCGAAGATGGTGGCCGCAAATGGCACCCAACCTTCCACCACGGTTGTGTCTCCGTATGTCATGATTGTCGGCGGCGACCGTCCCCCCAGCTTCGCCTGGTACAAGGACACCGACGCGGATGGTCTGATCGACTACGTGGGAATGCGCTTCGCCCAGCCCATCAAGACCTCGCCCAGCTTCCTGTTCCGCTTCGGTGCCGAAGAGAAAGCCATCAACGCGGCCAATGGATTGGTCTTCTCGCCCAGCGGCTTCACGGCCGAAGTGCGGTTTGCCAAGCCCTTCGTGTCGACGAACACCTTCGTCGATCCTGCAGCCCAGCTTGGAACGATGATTTCCGGCATGGAGGATGTGGTTCTTTCCTCGCCCTTCGCGATCGTCGACAGTGTCGATCCGGTCATCCTTTCGGCCAAGCTGAGCTACGCCAGCTACTACACCGCCGATGAAATCCGCGATACCCTCCGACTGAAGTTCTCCGAGCCAGTCGTCCTGACCGGTACCAAGGAAAACCTCGTCTGGGTACCAAGCCCGGTCCGCAATCCCCACACCTACAATCACCTGCCCGGCACCATCCAGGTGGGCGCGGATGAAGTGTGGATGTTTGCGGATACGAATTCGGTGCTCGATCAGCTCGGCGGTGGCGACTCCATCCGCATCGCCCCGAGGGATCTCGGCGGCGAACTCACGGATGGCAGCGGAAACGCTCCGGTTGGCGCTCTCGCCAAATGGACCGCCATCCAGGCCGGTCAGCGTCCTCCGCGCTTCGACATGGCCATCTACCCGTCGCCGGTGATGAAGATCGACGAAACGATTCCGGACATCGCCGGGTTCGGCAACGGCCCCCAGATGACGGTTTGGGTGTCCAATCGTCGCGACAGTGCCATGTTCCAGATCGACGAGTTGGGCAATCCAGTCGGATCGAACCCTGTCTATCCGGGAATGCTGCCCGGCAAGGCTTTCGGGCCCAAGTTCTCCCTGAACGGTCCGTTCCAGGCGTCGGCGCTGATCTACGACAACATGGGTGTGTTCGTCGGCTCCACGAACTTGCTTCTCGATTCCACGGCGATTCTCGCCAACGGGTATGCGGGCAAGGACGGCAGCTTCGAAGTGACCATCCTCTGGAACGGCGAGAATGCCAAGGGTGAAAAGGTCGCCAGCGGCATCTACATGTTCCGTGTGGTGGTTTACCGCGATCTGATCGACGAGGCCACGCAGCAGAAGATCCGCACCCTGGCCTTGAACCTGGTGACCAAGGTGGGCATCAACATTCCCCTGAAGAAGTAGCCAAGCGTTCTTGATGTCTCTGAAGGCCCGGTCCCCATGGATCGGGCCTTTTGCGTTGGGTCCGAGCCGATGGTTTCCCGAGGGTGTGCACCTGAAGAGAACGCTTCCCTTGTCGTTTTGGGACGATTGGACAGCGATGTTGGCGTTTGGGCGTTAGATAGTAGGGGACGGGGAGGATCCCGGTGTTTTCCACGGCATCCTTTCCCCGACGACTCGTCAGGGAGTATAGACATGGTAGATGCGTCCACCCGGACTCTCCGCACCCTCGGAGCCCCGGTTCTAGCCGCCCTCGCAATGGCATTGTCCGTTGCACCGACCCACGCCGACGTGAAGACATTCACGGTCTCGGTGCGTGCGGGCCAGGGGACGCACACCGACATCCAGAAGGCCGTGAACGACTGTTCGGCCAACGATGTCTGCACGATCAACCTCGTGGATTCCATCTACACGCTCATGCGCCCCGTCTGGATCGAAGGCAAGAGCAACCTGTTGGTCACGGCCAAACGCACCAACACCAAGCCGATCATCCAGTTCAATCCCACTCTTCTGTCGCCGGTTCCCAATCCGAATGTGGGCAAGGGCGGCGCCCCCCCCACCACCGTGGCCCGGCTGTTCACCTTGCCGTTTCTTGATCCGGTGACCGGTGCGGCCGATCCCAAGCGTCCTGCCGGTTGGCTGATGTGGCCGTTCGAGGGCAGCACCAGCAATCTGCCTTTGGCAGGCTCGGATCCCGGGCATACCAACGACACGACCACGGGTTACTCCTCGTCGGGTTTCCAACATAACGGAATGTTCGTGGTGAAGAAGAGCCAGGACGTGACCATTCGCGGCATTGTGCTGCGCAGTACAGCGACGTTCTTCCAGAATCGCAACGTGTGGGGTGGTGCCACCGACGTCCTGTTCGGGAACGTGGGGATCAACCTGATCCAATCCCTGCGTGGCAAGATCCAGGACTGTGATATCACGGGATTCTTCACCGCAGTCTACATCCAGGGGCGCAACGTGGGAGGTGCCTTCGGGCGTCCGAACCCCAACGACCTCGACGATGCCGAGATCGTGCCATTGTCCCGTTTCGGCCAGGTGGGCGACCACCTCATCGAGCGTAATTTCGTGTCCAACAACTGGTGGTTCGCCTACAACGAGATCGACTGGGATCTCGGATCGACCATCCGCTACAATGTGGCCTTCCAGAACATGAACAAGGCCTTCCAGTACGGTGACACCCTCACGGATCCGACCGCGTCCAGCAACGAACTGAACAACATGACCGGCGGTTTCATGTTCGCGAAAGACGCCGTGGTCATCCCGCACCGGATCTACAACAACACGATCACGTCGTCCCCCATCGTTCTCGGTCACGGATATTGGCGCAACAACGTCCAGCTTCTGTTCTACAACAACGTGATTTCCTTCGCCAACATCTACGACAAAACGGGCAAGCTGATTCTGGCAGGCGCGAAGGATCAGCACAACCTTCTGCGCAACTACGGCGAGATGGCCTGGCACAACACCATTCAGTTGCAACCAGGTGTCGGCGACGTGGTGACCAAATCGACCGGAAGCTGGAACATCAAGGATACCGCCATCCATATTCAATACACCGGATCGACCACCTACCAGACCTGTGGCGGTGGTTGTTATGTCAATGGCGTGAAGCTCTTGGAGCCCTACGTCAGCAGCATGTCCCCCAACAAGTTGTTCGACAACTGGGGAATCCAGCAGGGTGTCTACGTGCGCATCGCCGGTGATTCGGTCGATTGGACCAAGGTCGATGCCAACGCCAACATCACCGGCTACACGGGCAAGATCTACAGCGTCTGGGAGAACAACGGCTACGGCCTTTGGGGTCTGTTCAACGAATTGCCCGGTATCGACACCTCTGCGGCGCGCCTGCGCCAGAACTACTGGGCCATGAGGATCCCCACACAGGGTGGCGTGGATTCCACCACCAAAGTCGTGGCCTCGGTCAACGCCTTGGCGCCGTTGTGGGCGGATCCGGCCGTAATTGCCACGATTCGCAACAAGGCGTGGAAGAATACCGACCTCGGGGGGCCCGACGGGGACGTTTCCGACCGCGGCGCGTTCCAGTACGATTCCGTGAGCGGACGCACCATCCTCGGAGGCATCCGCAACGGTGTCCAGTTGGATGTCGTCGACCAACGGATCGTGGACATGAAGGGGACTCGGGTCAAGATTCCCATGATCGTGCAGCAGACCGACGGGATCGATCCCGTTCCGCCCTACTACACGGGTGTGCGTGTCGATTCCGTGTACTATTACCCGGCCTTTCCGTTCAGCAGTGTCGACGATGTCGACGGAACGCAGAAGCCGTTCCCGCGCGGCACGGTCATCAAGAGTGGACTGACATGGTCCGGCGTCAGTGGTGACTCCCTGATCTTCAATGTTCCGGTCGGTGTCACGTTCGACTACGGTCGATTCGACATCTTCGTCTCGGCGGTCGATCCTGTCAGCAGCACCCGGGTCAATACGGTGGGTAGCTACGTGTACCGGAAGGCCGATTACAAACTGGCCATCGATTTCTGCACCAACGCGGGCAACTGTGCCGCAACACTTGTCAAGAAGACGCGGGTCGGCGAGACCGTGCAGATGCGCATCCGCATTCTCGACGCCAACGATGTCGAAGCACCGCTTCAAGTCGTGTCGAACCTGATGGTCACCCCCGGTGCGGCCGGCAAGATCATCAATGCCTTGACCGGCTCGGCCATCGACACGGGCATCTTCAAGGCGTCCTTCACCGGCTCGCTGATCTCGCCGGTCCAGTTCCAGACCGTGGGGCAGAATGATGTCGGGGCTGCCGGTGTCGTCGGTGCCGTGGGTTCCGCCAAGGGCATCATGGGAGCCGGTTCCATCTTCGTGCAGGCAGGACCTCCCTACCGTGTCCAGTGGGTGACTCCCGCCAGCACCAAGGTCGTGCCTTGTGCTCCATCGGCGGCCGCGCCGTTCGGGATGGATACGGCCACCTTCTGTGGCGACGAACTCTCCCCTGTGGGTCTCACGGCCGCCGACCTGCGGGTTTACGACCGATTCGGCAACCAGGTCACCGAGCCCGCCACGGTGAAGGTCATCGGAGGCAAAGAGCTGAATCCGCTCATCGCGGCCAACAGCGCTCAAGGTATCGGCACTGTGGCAGCAAGTGTCACCGGGCCTGCCACCGACAGCATCAAGATCGTGACCGATTCGAGCGGGCGCGGAACGGTCTGGATCACCGGCTCGCCGTCCTTGGTGGGAGTCTATCCCAAGGGATGGGTCCAGTTCCTGGCGCGGGTCGACAGCGCCCACCTGCCCCTGGACACCACACGCGTTCGGTTGGGCAAACCCCAGATCCATCTGCTGTGGGCGAATCCCACGCCCATCGATACCACCATCCGCACCGCGGTGCCTGTCCGCCTGGTCGTTTCGCTGGACACCCTGCCCGAAACCTCGGGGGCCTACGCTTCCGCCCGGGTGCGCGTCTGGCCTTCCCTCAGCCGCGGCATCGTCTTCTACCGCGACGCGGCCATGACACTTCCCGTCACGGACTCCATGGTCACGCTGGCCCGCGGCGAAATCACCCTGTGGGTGGCCTCGGGTGTCGCGACACCCGTCAACAAGTTGTTGGCCGAACTCGTCGGGCTCCCCGGGGTACCCGAATACGAGCAGGTCCGCTTCTACGTGCCCGTCCCACCGCCCGCGCCGGCCCCGGATTCGGCGATCTTCCTCGATCGCGATTGCGATGGCGTTTCCGACGTGGCGCGGCTCTGGCTCAAGGCCACCGCCTCGGCACCCGCTGCCATGGACACCACGAAGGTCAAGCCCGAACTTCTTCTGGTCAAGTACGCCGATGGCACCATCGATTCGATCGGTCCCACCGGATGGCGGGCCGTGGGTGGCGACTTCTCCATCCTGGATCTGACCCTGGCCAAGGCGCCGAAGTCCACCGCTCCCGTGGGTGAACTGACGATGATCGTGCGCTTGCGGCGCCTGCCCGCCGACGACACCGTCATCGTGGCCGGAGGCACGATTCCCGTCGGCGACCGCGTCGCGCCCAGGCCCACGGCCGGCGCCATCGTGGAGAACTTCAGCGCCGGCACCGTTGCCGACACCGTTCGGGTGACCTTCTCCGAGCCTGTCAGCTTCACCGGGACCGCTTGGCCGTTCCTGACCCGCGAGCCTGCAGGGACCGTGGTGAACACCACGGCGATCTCCGTGACCCCCATGGCCTCCACGCCTTCCACCTCGCTGGTGTTCGTGATCTCCGGCAATGCCGGAGGCGCGATCGTCCGTGCGGGACAATCCATCGCCATCGATTCCAACGCCCTGCTGGTGGACGCCTTCGGCAACCACGGCAAGGGTGGAGAGTGCCTTGGCGACACGGCGATCCTGGCCCTTGTGCCCCAGCCCGTCCCGATGGTCTCCGCCTGGATCCGCGACGCCAACGGCGATGGCGCCGCCGAGCAGATCTCCGTGGTCTTCCGCCGCAAGCTGCGCGCGGTCGATGTTCCCGACAGCCTGATCCTGGGATGGGGCGGTGTTTCCGCCACCACCTCCCTGGTCGGCGCCTCTACCTCCGATTCCATCACCTGGGTGGTCACCCTTGCCCAGCCGTTCCCCAAGGGGCTCACGACCGGTGGAGGAATCGCCGGCGCGGGTACCATCGAATCCCGTGATGGTGCCGGTGTGGCATTGCTGACCCAAACCATCGCCCTGGCAGACAGTGTTGCGCCCATCCCCACACGTGCGCGTCTTGCCTACGGACCCCGCGGTGGAGTGGACACCCTCTACGTCACCTACTCCGAGCCCCTGGCCACGCGCTCCGGCACCGCCTGGATGCTCGATCAGCGCCTGGGGGATGCTCCTCTCACCGTGGGCGCGGGCCGTTCGGTCTCCACCGACCTGACCCAGTGGGCCTTCACCGCCGATCCGGCGAGTGCGGCCTATCCCCGCGCCGGAGACAGCATCCGTCTTCCCGCAGATGCGGCCTCCAACTTCGCCGACGCCCGCGGGGTGCTGCCCACGTCGCCGCGCTCCCCGTATGTGGAAGTGGTGGGCGATCCCATCCGCCTCATCCAGGCCGCGCTTCGCGATGTCGATGGCAACGGCGCGGCCGACCAGGTATCCGTCCTGTTCCTGCGTCCCCTGCGCCCCTCCGACATGCCCGATTCCCTGGTCCTGACCTGGGGCGCCGAGACTCGGTCCGTCCAGCTCGCCGGAGCCTCCACACCCGACAGCGCGGCGTGGACGATCTCCCTGCCTTCGGCCTTCGCCAAGGGCGTGACCCAAGGGGCTGCCACCAACGGTGCGGGTGAAGTCCAGAGCCTCAAGGGTTCGGGACTGTCCCTGGTCACGGCCCGGGTCACGATGGTCGACAGCGTCGCGCCGATTCCCCTGCGCGCCGAGCTGAAATACGGTCTGGGTGGAGCCCGCGACACCCTGGTGGTGGTCTACTCCGAGCCCCTGTCGCGCCAGGCTGGCACGGCCTGGATGCTGCATCAGCGCCTGGGTGACGCTCCGGTTTCCGTCTTCGGCGGTTCCGTGGCCGGCTCCGACTCCACCAAATGGTTGTTGTCGATGGATCCCGCCGGTGCCGTGTACGCCCGTCCGGGAGACAGCATCCGTCTGCCCTCGGCCGGATCGTCGAACCTCTCCGACGCGCGCGGCATCCTGCCTTCGTCGCCGCGTTCTCCCTACGTCGTGGTGATCGGCCCTCCCATCCCCATGGTCTCGTCCTACCTGAAGGATTCCGACGGCGACGGCCGCGCCGACCGCTCGAGCGTGACGTTCCTGAAGCCCCTTTCGTCGGTCGACATTCCCGACAGTCTGGTTTTGACCTGGGGCTCCGAGTCGCGGTCGGTCCGCTTCGCCGGCGCCACCACCACCGACTCCACCACTTGGATCGTCGCGATCCCGGCGCCCTTCACCAAGGGTGTCACGCAGGGCTCGGGCGCTTCCGGCGCCGGCACGACCACCCTGCGCAAGGGCGCCGACCGCACCGAGAGCATCCCGATGTCGGATTCCGTCGCCGCCATCCCGGTTCGCGCCGAGCTGCGCTACGGCGTGGCCGGAGCCATGGACACCCTGCAGGTGACCTACTCCGAAGAGCTCTCCAAGCGGCCTGGTCCCCAGTGGATGCTCAACCAGAGACTCTCCGACGCACCTGTCGGCGTGGTGTCCGGCGCCGCGGCCTCGGATGCCACCGTCTGGACTCTGCTGGTCGATCCGACCCTGCCCGGTTTCGCGCGGCCCGGTGACAGCATCCGTCTGCCCTCGGGCACGGCGTCGTCCCTGGTCGATGCCCGCGGCAACGAGCCCACGTCCCCGATCTCCCCCTACGTGCGGGTGGTCGGCGGCGATCGTCCTCCCACCAAGGCCTGGTACCGCGACGCCGACGGCGACGGACGAGTGGATCGCGTGGTCCTGGAGTTCGCCGTGGCCCTGGCCAGCAATCCCTCCTACCAGATGCACTGGGCGGGCCAGGTCCGCGGAGCCGCGCCCGCCAGCTACGGCGGCACCGGAGTCGGTGCCACGCGGTTGGAGATCCTGCTCGATACCGCCTTCGCCTTCGGCGTGACCTCGTCGCCGGCGAACGCCTCGTTCGGCGTGCAGTCCAGCTCCCTGGACGGTGTCGTGTGGGCCGTGTCCAACTTCCCGATCGACGACTCGGTCCCTCCGGTGATCCTCACCGCGCGGGTCGGATACACTTCGTACGACAAACCCGGCGACCGTGATACCCTGTTCCTGAAGTTGTCCGAGCCCGTGATCGCCGATGGATACACCGTCGTGCTGGGCCGGGGTGGGGACGGCAACGCCTACCCGATCGGCTTCAATCACCCCATGTCCCGCGATCTGGTCGCGGCGGCTCCCGACAGCTTGCTGTTCCTGTGCGACACCACCTGCGTGCGTGCGGTGGCGGCGGCCGGAATGCCCGGCAACGGCGACAGCGTCCGGCTCTCCTGGCCCCAGGGCGGGATCCTGGTGCGCGACGTCTTCGGCAACGCCCCCGGTGCGGAGGCAAAGTGGACACGCGTGGTCGCCGGAGACCGTCCGTACAACTATTCCGTCGACATCTACCCCTCCGGTGTCCTGGTCGAGGGGGATGGATTCGTTCCGGATCCCGTCATCAAGTCCCGTCCTAGCCTCTCCGTCTGGGTGCTCCAGGACGGCCGCTGGTGGGAATTCCGCGACGGCGCCAAGACCGGCGTTTCCTACCCCGAGGGGCCCGGAGGCCCCATCGAGGTGAATGGCACGGGCCTCCTGATCGACATCAACAGCGCCTTCGAGGCCTCGGTGCTTCTGTACGACAACATCGGCGTGCACGTGGGCAACGCCGAGATCTCCATCGACTCGGCCATGGCCAAGGCCTTCGGCAACAGCGCGGGCAAGTTCAAGATCCTGATCCTGTTCAATGGGCGACAGGACTCCGACGCCAGCAAGGTCCTGGGCAGCGGTGTCTACCTGATCCGCTACCTGACGTTCCGCGACGAGCTCCAGCGCACCGGCCAGCGCGAACGTCGACTTCTCGAGAACCGCATCTTCAAGATCGGATTGAAGGGCAAGTCGAAGTGACCTCCGGCCCATCCGGGTCGATTCCAACGCCTCCGGCCCCCAGGCCGGGGGCGTTCTTCGTGGTGGAAGGCAAGGGGTTCGCCACGGCCAGGCCCAACCGCGTGGCGGTCGAATTCCGTCCGGGATCGGGGCGGACCTTGCGGATCGGGGAGGGGCGCGAGATTCCGCTGGATGGACAGGATCTGTCGGCCGAGGGGCGGTGTTCGAGGGCGGGAGGAGTCGGTCCCCTCGAGCACATGGTCGCCGGTCTGGCCATCGCCGGCTGGGAAGGCTGGATGGCCCATGCCGAGCACCCCGACCTGCCCCTGCTGGACGGATCGGCGGAGCCGTGGTTCCTGGGGGCGCGCTCGGGGGGGGGCATGGGAATCGTTCCCGTGCGGGAGATCCAGCTTCCCGATGGAGCCTGGTGTGCCGCGGACCGACGGGGGCGGATCGAAGTCCGGTCTTCCGGGCGGTTTCGCCTGGAGGTGCGGTGGAAGCGGGGTCCGCTTGGGCCCGAGCGATGGAGCGGGGGAGCGGAAGACCTGGAGCACATCGTGCCGGCACGGACCTTCATCGAGGTCGGGGCGTTCCTGGACGCGCGTTCGGCGGGCCTTCTCACCGGCGTCGATCTGCACAGCGGGCGGCTGTTGGCAAGCCCCGACCACCTCGATTCGCAGGCACTCGCCTTGGCGGAGGAGATCGGTGTCGCCCCGGAGCGGAAGGTCTGGACAGGGGGGGCGGAACGGATGGCCGATGAATGCGCGGCGCACAAGGCGCTGGATCTGGTCGGAGACATCCTCCTCTGGTTGGGTTATCTTCCTCGATTGGACGTGATCGCCATCGATGCGGGACACGTCCTCCACCACAGGCTGGGGAAGGCATTGCGGTCCTTCTCCAAGTCCGCTTTGCCGGAGAGTCCATGTCCTTGATCGACACCCTTCCCAAGCCCACGTCCGCCGATTGCATCCTCGACCATGCCGGGATCCTGCAGGTGCTGCCGCACCGCCACCCGTTCCTCCTGGTCGACCGCCTTCTGGAATACGAAAAGGGGGTTTCGGCCACCGGGGTCAAGTGCGTCTCCTTCGGCGAGCCCTGGGTCCAGGGTCATTTCCCCACCGAGCCGGTTTTTCCGGGAGTTCTCCAGGTCGAGGCCATGGCCCAGGTCGGGTGCATCCTGGTGCTGCTCTCCTTCGACGAGACGGCCGGCAAACGCCCCGCGTTCACGGGCATCGACAGTTGCCGATTCCGTCGTCCCGTCCGACCAGGGGACGTGGCGCGCATCGAGGTCCAACTCAAGTCCTGGAGACGCGGCATGGGCACGATGAGCGGTCGTTTGCTGGTCGGCGACAAGGTGGCCTGCGAAGCCGAATTCATGGCCGCGATGATTTGATCTCCCGCGACCCCATCCCCACGACCGCGGACGGATCCTGTCCGGCCGCCTGGGTCCATCCCGGGGCCGTTGTCGGTTCGGGGTGCGTGTTGGCGCCTTGGGCCATCGTCGAGGAGGGGGCGGTTGTCGGAGATGGCTGCACCCTCGAGCCGTTCGCACGGGTCTGCCGTGGCGCACAGGTGGGGGGCGGGGTCCGGTTGGGCCAAGGATGTGTGGTCGGGGGTGTTCCGCAGCACCTGGGCTGGAACGGCCAGCCGGTCGAGTGCGTCGTGGGGCCCGGAGCGCGGATCGGCGAATACGCCACCGTGCACGGCGGGATGAAACGCCCCACCGTTGTCGGGGCCGGGGCCTTCCTGATGACGTATGTGCACGTGGGGCACGATGCCACCGTGGGGGAGCGGGCCATCGTCGCCAACGGGGTCCAGCTTGCCGGACACGTGGTCGTGGGCGAAGGAGCGAACCTCGGGGGAGGGACTCTGGTCCATCAGGGGGTCCGGGTGGGGGAGAGGGCGTTTGTCGCCGGTGGTTTGCGTCTGGATCGCGACGTTCCCCCGTGGTCGCGGGCGATGGGCCAGCCGGCCCGGTGGGCGGGTCTGAACCGGATCGCGCTGGAGCGCGAAGGATGGACCCGCGAACGCATCGCTGCAGCCGAAGCCGCGCTGCGGATCGTGTTGCGCAAGGGCTTGCGCCTCGAAGACGCCATGGACGCCTTGTCCGGTGTCGACACGCCGGAAGCCAGGACACTGCTTTCCTTTGTCCAGGAGGTCGGACGTGGGATCCTCAGGCCGTAACCGCGATCGCGCTTCGGAAGTCTGGCTGCGCTGGTTGTGGGTTCCCATCGTGGTTCCCGGACTGGTCCTGGGGTGGTTGGCTTGGCGCGCCGTGGCCAACGAGCAGGCCTTGCTGCGTCGACAGGTCACCGAGGGCCGGGTTCGATTGGCCTCGCAGGTCGCGGGCATCCTGCAGGGCGCTGGGCGGGAATTCCAGCACCAGGCATCCGTCGACCTCGTCTCCTGGGCGCTGGAGGTGCGCGACACACCCGAGCTCCCTCTTCCCCAGGCCTTCGATGCCGCGGTGTTGTTCGTGGACGGATCCCCGCAGGCGGCGCCCGGGGATGCCGCCTCCGCCAGTGCCGAAGCCGCTGCTCTCCAGCGATTGCTCGTGGCGACCATGTCCGACCTGGCTCGCCTGGAACCCGCCGCCGCCCTGGCGGCGGCGGAGCGTTTCCTGATGGATGCCCTCCATGCCCGCCCCGAAGCGCTGCCCACCGGCTTGGCGGCGGGACTCGATCGCCTCGAGAAGGGCATCGAAGCGCACCTTTCGGTGGAGCCGCATTGGCGTCCGGTCTTCGAGGATCTTCTCGTGGGCACCCGCCACCGTTTGCGGAGCATCGCGCTCACCCGAGCCCAGGCGCAGACGATCGCGCGCCTGGCCGCCATCGGCACGACCGGGTTGGCACGGGAGAACGGCCATTCCTGGCTTGTCCTGGCTCCCCCGGACCTTCCCGAGGGGCAGGTCGTGGTCGCGGCCTTCTCCGAGGAGCATCTGCAGTTGCGGCTGGGGGGAGATCTTCCCGGCCTCGGCTCGGACTCCACCGTGGGGGCCCTCCGCCTGGGACTGCGCTCCACCTCGACGGGATGGTTCCGCCGCGACTCCCATCTCGGGGCCGCCGATCCCGCGGTGGAGGTGGAGGTGCCCGGCGGGTTCCCCGCCTGGTCCGTGGGGGTCTGGAGCGGAAACACCGACGACGAGAGCGCGGCGCGTTTCCGCGCGGCGCTGCTGGCGGCGCTGCTGGGACTTTCATTGGGGATCCTGGTCGGGGCGGCGTGGTTGGCCACCCGGTCCCTGGCTTCGCAGCGGCAGCTCCTCTCGATGAAGACGGATTTTGTCAGCAACGTGACCCACGAGCTCAAGACTCCCCTCACGGGCATTTTCCTGTACGCCGAGCTTCTGGCCGGGGGCAAGGCCGAGGGCCGATCCCACGAGTTCGGCGCCGTCGTGCTCCGCGAGGCGCGCCGGCTCGAGGGCATGATCGACGGGATCCTCTCGTTCGCCCGCCAGGAGGCCGGGCATGCGGCCTCGAGGCGCGACCGCGTGGAGCTGGACGGCATCGTGCGCGAGTGCGGCGAATCCTTCCAGGGCGTGGCCAAGCAGCGCGGGATCGCGATCGAATGCCAGTTGCAGCCCGTGTGCGTGCCCGGGGATCCGGCGCTGCTGCGCTCCATCGTGGGTAACCTGATCGACAACGCGGTGAAATACGGTCGGGACGGTGGTTTCGTGCGCATCGCCCTGTCGTCCGAACGCCACGAGGCCCTCCTGCGGGTCAGCGACGACGGACGGGGCATTCCCCGCGAGCAGCAGGAACGCGTGTTCGACCGGTTCTTCCGGGGCGGAGGTGAACTCACCCGCAACGTTCCCGGTACCGGTCTGGGATTGGCCATCGTCAAACGGGCCGTCCAGATCCACGGGGGGCGGATCGCCCTGCAATCGGATGTCGGTGCCGGCACCACGATGGAAGTCCGTTTGCCCCTATCGGAGGAACCCCATGCCTGAAGCCCGCATCCTTGTCGTGGAAGACGATGTCACCATCCGCACGGGTCTGCGCGTGACCCTCGAACTGGAGGGGTTCGTGGTCGAGGAAGCCGCCGACGGCACCGAAGCGCTCCGCCAGCTCGCCGCGTTCGCGCCCGACGTCGTCGTGCTCGATCTCATGCTGCCCGGGAAGTCGGGGTTCGACATCTGCAGGGACATCCGTGTACTGCGCCCGGGTGCCTTCGTGCTCATGCTCACCGCCCGCACCGACGAGGCTTCGAAAGTGGCCGGACTCACCCTGGGGGCCGACGACTACGTGACCAAACCGTTCTCCCTGGCCGAGCTGATCGCGCGCATCCGCACGCTCCTGCGCCGTTCGGGCCGAGGCGTGGCCACCCCCGTCGCGGCCGCGGATGTCGCCGAGTGGGGCAGAGTGCGGATCGATTTCCGGCAGTTGCGCTGCTGGGTCGGAGGAGATCCGGTCGAGTTGTCCGCCAAGGAGTTCGAGATTCTCCGGGATTTCTCGTCGCGCCCGGGAGAAGTCGTGCGCCGCGAAGACCTTCTGGAACGGGTCTGGGGGTATTCGCCGGAAAACCTGCCTTCGACCCGCACGGTGGACAATTTCCTGCTCAAACTGCGCCAGAAGCTGGAGGAAGACCCGGCCGTGCCCCGACTGCTGGTCAGTGTGCGCGGAGCGGGATACCGGCTGGAGCTGCCCGAACCCAGGCTCTCCTGAATCCCGGATTCCGTCACAGGAATGCAATGCCGGACCCCTTGGACCCGCTTGGATACGGACCGCGACATTTCTACTTGATGGCGCACCATGGGTAAAACCAAGTACGCGATCCCCAACTTCTTCACCAGCCTCAACTTCCTCATGGGGACCTTCGCCATCGTGCTGGCGCCCCTGGGAACCAAGCCGCTGCTCATGCCTTTGTTCGGAGGTTCCGAGCGCACGGCTCTGGAGTGGTCGGCCTGGCTGATCGTGTATTCCGTCCTCCTCGACAAACTCGACGGTTTCTTCGCCAAGAAGCTCAACGCCTCGTCGGCCTTCGGCGCGGAATTCGACAGTCTCGCCGATCTGGTCGCCTTCGGACTCGCACCGGCCATGCTTCTGTTCCACGGCATCCGCGAGCTTTCGTCCGACTGGGCGCGCGGGAACTTGGGGCTGCAGTTGTTCGTGCTGTCCGCGTATGTCCTGTGCGCCGCCTGGCGGCTGGCTCGCTACAACGTCGCCCAAGCCGACCTCAAAGGCTGGTTCGTCGGGATGCCCACCACGCTTTCGGGTGGCTGGATCGCCCTGGTTTGGCTGCTGGTCTGGAAATACCGGGAAAGCCTGGATCTGTCCTTGTTGCCGGTCGTGATGATCGGATTCCAGTTCGTGCTGGCCGTGCTGATGATCTCGCCCTTCTACATCAGCAAGCTCGTCAGCCGCACCTCGCGGTTCTTCAACTGGTTCCAGATCGCCAACATCGCGTTTGGCTACGTGTGTGGCCTGGCGATGATCTGGCCCGAGGTGCTGTTCTCGCAGATGGCCATCTACACCCTGGTCGGGTTCATCTGGGGAGTCATCAAGCGCAAGGACATCCAGACCGGCCTGACCAAGACGGCCTGAACGCCCTATGGTGGTGTGAGTACGGCCCGGTGGTCGAGCACTAGGCCGCGCGATGAATAGAAGCCTTGGATCGGAGAAACCGAGCCGAGGCTTTTTTGTGTCCAGGAAATGAGAAGGTGTTCACGAATGATCGAGCAGATCATCCCGCTCGTCCTGAGGAGCGCCGAAGGCGCGTCTCGAAGGGCGTGCGGAAGAGCGGAATGCCCGATCTGATTTCCTTGTGGATCGCGATCGCCCGCCCGTAGGATCGCTCCCCGCCCTTCGAGACGCGAGGCAGAGCCTCGCTCCTCAGGACGAGCGGTTTCGTTGACGAATTCCGAAATTCGTCAACACCTTCTGAGGGCGGAGACAAAAACGGAAAAGGCCCGCGGGTGCGGGCCTTTTCTTCTCGAGGGTGGCTGAGGGGACTTGAACCCCCGACCTCCGGAACCACAATCCGGAGCTCTAACCAACTGAGCTACAGCCACCGTTGGGAGTGCAATAATAACGCGATCTCCCGGTAACCGGCAAGGGGGGATGCTGCCGGAAGGACAGGATCACGAGGGTGAGTGTCCCGAGGGGGTGTGAAACTGCTCGCAAGGTCTAGATTTGCTGAACCGTCCCAGACTGCAGGAGTTTCCTTGAGCACGCAGAAGACCCTGATCGCGATCCCCACGTACAACGAGAAGGAAAATCTTCCTTCCCTGCTCGAGCGGCTCATGGAATTGCTTCCAGCCAACGTGCACGTGCTGGTCATCGATGATGGGTCCCCCGACGGGACAGGGGACATCGCCGAGGCCTGGACACGCCGGCCCGAAGGCCGGGTCCACCTGATCCGGCGTGCGGGAAAGCTGGGACTGGGATCGGCGTACGTCGCGGCGTTCCGCTGGGCGCTGGAACGCGACTACGAACTTGTCTTCGAGATGGATGCCGACTTCTCCCACGATCCCAAATACGTCCCGGCCATGCTCGAGGCCGCGGAATCGGCGGAATTGGTCATCGGCAGCCGTTACCTCACCGGCGTGAACGTCGTGAACTGGCCCATGCAGCGATTGCTCCTGTCGTGGTTCGCCAACCTCTACGCGCGCTTCGTCACGGGCCTTCCCGTCCATGATTGCACAGGTGGATTCAAGTGCTTCCACCGCAAGGCGCTGGAAGCCATCGACTTCACCCGCATCGCCTCCGGAGGGTATTCCTTCCAGGTCGAGATGAATTACAAGGTCTGGAAGAAGGGCTTCCGCCTGCGCGAGGTGCCCATCGTGTTCGTCGACCGCCACGCGGGGGCCAGCAAGATGTCGGGATCCATCATCGGTGAAGCGCTCTTCCTGGTGCTTCGCCTGCGTCTGGGGAAGCATTGACGGAGTCGGGCATCGAGCTCAGCATCGTCATCGTCTCGTACAAGGTGCGCGAGCGGTTGCGCGCGTGCCTGGAGAGCCTGCGGCAGGTTGGGAACGGTTCGCCGCGGTTCGAAGTCGTGGTTGTCGACAATGCCAGTGGCGATGGCACCTGCGAAGATCTGGGCCTGGCCTTCCCCGAGGTCGTCTTCCTCCCCATGGACCGCAATCTCGGCTTCTCGATCGGGTGCAACCGCGGGGCGTCGCGTTCCACCGGCAAACGCATCCTGTTCCTGAATCCCGACACCGTCGTGATGTCGGACACGTTGCGCACCATCTGCCAGTTCGCCGACGAACACCCGAAGGCAGGAATCGTCGGGTGCCGGATCATCGACGGCGAGGGGCAGCTCCAGCTTGCGTGCCGCCGGTCCATCCCCACCTTGGGCGTGGCGCTCTCCCGTCTCAGTGGGTTGTCGTTTCTGTTTCCTCGCAGTCGGGTGTTCGGTCGGTACAACCTCACCTATCTCGATCCCGAGATCTCGCATCCCGTCGAAGCCGTTTCCGGCTCGTTTCTGCTGATCACCCGCGAGGCCTTCGATGCCGTGGGAGGATTCGACGAAGACTACTTCCTCTACGCGGAAGACCTCGACCTGTGTCTGCGGGTCGCGCGTTCGGGACGTGAAATCTGGTACTGCGGCCAAACCAGCATCGTGCACCACAAGGGCCAATCGGCCGCGACGCGTCCCTGGGGCGCACGGATGGACTTCTACCGGGCCATGGTCATCTTCGCCCGCAAGAACCTTGGCGTCGGGCCTGTCCTGGAGGTCGTCCTCCATCTGGTCGCGGCGCTTCTGGCGACCGGTACCGTTCTGGCCAACCAGCTCCGCGATCTTCGACGCCTCTCCATCGATTTTCTCCTGGCCAATCTGGTCTTCATGGCGGTGGCGACCACGTGGCTGGGCATCAAGGGCATCGGCAATTATCTGGCCGATC
Organism: Fibrobacteria bacterium; assembly: GCA_035913415.1. Taxonomy (GTDB): domain Bacteria; phylum Fibrobacterota; class Fibrobacteria; order UBA5070; family UBA5070; genus UBA5070. Next base: position 18,449 of record JAMIIV010000210.1, read on the forward strand.
CCATGGGATGGGCCTGGCATCTGGTGCTCTCCGCGTGCATCCTGGCCGGGCAAGGCCTGGTGGGCGGCTATCGCGGAGGCCACATCGACTCGCGCCGGCGCTGGATCGCGCTGGCGATCTCGCTGAGTGCCTTCTTGAGCGTGGGGCTGGTCTTCAAGGCGTACGTGTTCTCGCGAGCCGTCTTCGTTCTCGGTGGGGCCCTTGCCGGATTCGCCTTGGCTCTGGTCGGCACCGTCGCCAAGCCGACAGGGCTTCCACTGCGCGTCGTCGTTGCTGGTACCGGTCCCGGTTCCCTGCGGGTGGCGCGTCTGCTCAAGGCGCAGAACCGAGTTCGGGTGGTGGGATTGCTGGCCTTGCGCGACAGCGAGCCCGTCGGGGGCGATCTCCTGGTGGTGGGGCGCACGCCGCACATCGGTCCGGTGGCCAAGGCCCTGGAGCTGAACGCTGTGGTGGTGCCTGGCGACGATCCCCACGTGGCGCGAATGCTGGTAGAATTGGCCGGGGCCCGTCGCAGTGGTCTGAAGCTGCTTCTGGCCCTGGTGCCCGCCGGCACGGAAATTCCAGCCTTGGTGGATATTACTTTGGATAAAAGTCTCATTCCGGAGCGGACAGCATGACGACATCGAAGGGGAGTGGTCTCGAGTTCGAGCAGCCGGTCCTCACCCTCGACCAGAAAATCGAGGAAATGCGTGCCTTCGCCGCCGAGGCCAAACTCGATCTGGCCAGCGAGATCGCGCGGTTGGAACGCAAACGCGAGCAGCTTCTCCACCGTGCGCAACAGAAGCTCACCCCTTGGAATCGGGTCGAGTTGGCCCGGCGGCAGGGGCGGCCCTATGCCCTGGACCACATCCAGGCCTCCTTCACCGATTTCGTGGAACTCCATGGCGATCGGGCCTACGGTGACGATCCCGCCATCGTGGCGGGGTTCGCGCGCCTGGATGGGCGTCCCGTTTGCATCGTTGCCCACCAGAAGGGCAAGGACACCCGCGAGAACATCCACCGCAACTTCGGCATGCCCCACCCGGAAGGGTACCGCAAGGCTCTGCGGGTCATGAAACTCGCCGAGAGATTCGGTCGTCCCATCGTGTGTCTGGTCGACACCCCTGGAGCCTTCCCCGGAATCGGGGCCGAGGAACGCGGTCAGGCCCAGGCCATCGCCGAAAACATCCTCGAGATGTCCGGTCTGCGCGTTCCGGTGATCGTGGCTGTGTTGGGTGAGGGCGCCTCGGGCGGCGCCCTCGGCATCGGGGTCGGTGACCGTCTGCTGATGTTCGAAAATGCCTGGTTCTGCGTGATCAGCCCCGAAGGGTGCGCGGCCATCCTGTGGGGAGACCGCTTGATGGCACGCGAGGTGGCCTCCCACATGAAACTCACGGCCGGCGATCTGCGGCAGCAGGGGCTTGTCGATCGCATCGTGCCCGAGCCGGATGGGGGTGCCCACTGGAACCCCAAGGCCGCGCAGGATGCCCTGAAGACCGCCTTGGTCGAAGAGATCGATCTGTTGTCGTCCATGCCGGTCGAACGACTTCTCGACGAACGCATGGCACGCTACGCCCATGTGGGCGTCCACCTGGAAACCACCGGAGCCCGCCCGTGATCGACGCCGATCTTCTCGAAATCCTCTGCTGTCCCGAGACCCGGCAGGCCCTTGAACCCGCCTCCGAAGAATTGGTTGCCAGCTTGAACGCCCGCATCACCCGTCGCGAGTTGCGCGATCGAGGGGGGCGACTGGTCGACGAGCCCATCGAAGCCGGATTGGTCCGCAAGGACCAGGAGTGGGTCTACCTTGTCCGAACGGGGATTCCCGTCCTTTTGGTAGACGCGGCGTTGCCCAATTCCCGTTCTTGATTCCCGTCCTTTTCGTTCCCACGCAGGAGTGCCCATGAGCACGAGTCTGGAAACCCTCGAGCGCGTCTGGAACGCGAACCCCGGTGGCCTGGTCTTCGCCCAGTACGCCGAGGCTCTCCATCGCCAGGGCCGTTCACGTGATGCCCATGCCATCCTGGTGGACGGCGTGGCCCGTTGGCCCAACCATTTCGCCGGCAAGGTCCTCCTGGGGCGTCTATCCCAGGAACTGGGCGATCTGGACACCGCGCGAGTGGCCTTCCAGGAGGCCGTATCCCTGGACAGCAATTCGCCGGTCGCGCTGCGGTCCTTGGCGATGGTCCTGGGGCGCCAGCAATACCAGCGGCAGGCCATCGACCTATGGGTTCGTCTGTCGCAGCTCGATCCCTCCGATCAGGAGGCCTCCTCGACCGCCCGCCGACTTCTCTCCGACCTCGAGACCACGTCGTCCTTGGCCGACCTCGGGTTGGGCATCCAGGAATCGGAAGACCCCCTTTCGCGGGAGGCGCTGTCCGAAGGCGCGTCCAGCGGTGCCGGCATCAAGGGCATGTCCACGCTCGATTCGGACTCGCCTTTGGCGGGTCTGGGCGGGTCGGGACTGTCTCCCATGGATGCCGCCTTCGACTTGGGCGACCTCGCCTTCCCTGCGCCCCCCAGCATCACCCCCGCGACGTCCTGGGCCCCCGGCAACGGGATGGAATCGACGGTGGCCCAGGCCATCATGCCGCCCTCTTCAGGGCCGGGCGAAATTCCGACACCCAGCATGGGACCATCCGGAGACGACTCCGGTCTGGCCACGCTGGAAATGGCCTCCTTCCCGGCGCGCACCATTCCGCCGCCGCCGTTGGAGCTGTCCAGACTCGCTCCCCTGGCTTCGCCGGAGCCGCCTCCCGCTCCGGTGCCCGCCCCCAAGGCCCAGCCGGAGTCCTCGATGCTGGCCGGTCTGCCCCCTCTTGCGGCCCCCACCGTATTCGAGGCCGAGGCCGCCACCGAAACCCAGTTCATGCCGCGCGACAACGCCCCTGTCACGGGCGATGATGTCGGTGACCGTCTGGACGCGCTCTTCGGCGAACCCGATCCGCTGCCCCCCGCATCCGCTGCCCCGACAGCCGAAACATCGATTCTCCAACCCGGGGAATTGGATCTTCCCGACCCTGCGGAAACCGCCGACCTGCGGTTGCCCGCCATGGAGTCCGCACCGGTCGCTCCGGTCGCCTCGGCAACCTCCTCGGCACCACGGGCGCCCGTCACCGGCGATGACATCGGGGCTCGCCTCGACGATCTCTTCGGCGACAGCTCATTCGACGTCGCCCTCACGCCTCCACCCGCAGCCCCGGTGGCGTCCGCTCCGGCGGCACCTGTCGCGGTGGTGGCTCCCTTGGCCGCGGATTCTTCGGCCTCGGGTGTGGTGGGCACCGACATCGAAGCTCGACTGGACAACCTCTTCGGCGAGGAGTCCGGCATCAAGGCGGTCACCCTGCTGGCCGGCGACACCAGCGCGATGGATCGCAGCGAGGTCTTCGCGGACATCCCCTCGGAAGTCGCCGAGGCGACCCTGGACAACATGCGCGCCTTCGAGACCGCTGCGGCTCCCCGCGATTCCGAAGGCCTCACGCGCCGCCCCGAGGCCGAGACCAGCGCCTTCGCGGCCGACACCGAAGTCGGCGGCGGCCACTCCACGGTGGATATCCCCACCGTGGAGGAATTGCCTGCCGCAGCACCGGCCGCCCCCCCGCCGGCCCCGGCCCGCCTTGCCTCGCACGATCTCGATAGCCAGCTCGACGAACTCTTCGCCTCCAGCGAATTCCTGATGGAAGACGCGGCACCTCCCGTGCCGCGCAAAGTTGCGTCCCCCTCGGGGCCCGTCACTGGCGACGACATCGGCGATCGCCTCGACGATCTCTTCGGGATCGACGACGACTTCCCCGCCGGAGTCCCCACGGTGACCCTCGCCGAGGAATATCTGCGCCAGGGATATCGCGACCAGGCCTTGGCGGTCTACCGCCAGCTCGCCGGACGCGACCCCGCCAATGCCGACATCGCCCGCCGCATCGCCCAGATCGAAGCGTCCGGTACCTGATCCGATCGAAAGGAAGAATGTGAACGTCGACGAAATCGCCAAGCTGATCGAACTGCTGGACAGGTCCTCCCTGGCCGAGCTCAGCTGGTCGTCCGACAACGAGCGGCTCAGTCTGAAGAAGGCCGTCGCCGCGGCACCGGTCCAGGTGGTGCACAGCGCGCCGCCCCCGGTCGCCGCGCCCGCTGCTCCCGCGGCCGTTTCCGCTCCGGCTCCCGCGGCCGCCCCCGCCCCCGAGGCCGGGCTCGTGGAAATCCGCAGCCCCATGGTCGGGACCTTCTACCGTTCGGCATCGCCCGACAGCGCCGCCTACGTGGAAGAGGGTGGCAAGGTCGAGAAGGGGCGCACGGTCTGCATCGTCGAGGCCATGAAGCTGATGAACGAGATCGAGTCCGACGTGACGGGAACTGTCGTCAGGATCGTCGCGCAGAACGAGCAGCCCGTCGAGTTCGGCAGCGTGCTCTTCCTCGTCCGCCCGGCCTGATTCCCCCCATGTCCACGATGACCATCGAGCAGTTGTTCAAGGAAATGGTCGATCGGGGCGCCTCCGATCTCCATCTTCGTGTCGGCGTTCCGCCGGCGCTGCGCATCAACGGCGACCTCTACCGTCTCCAGGCCGACCGCGTCAGTCCCGAGTCGATGGAGAGCTACCTCGGTGTGATCATGAACCGCAACCAGAGGGCTCGGTTCGACTCCGAACTCGAGCTGGACTTCGCGGTGGGCGTGCGCGGACTGGGCCGTTTCCGCATCAACGGGTTCCGCCAGCGCGGCACCCCGGCCCTGGCCATCCGCCACATCACCCAGACCATCCCGCAGTTCGACTCCCTGGGTCTGCCCGAAGTGGTCCGCGACATCGCCCTCAAGGAGCGCGGGCTCATCCTGGTGACGGGTACCACGGGCTCGGGCAAGTCCACCACGCTGGCCTCGATGATCGACCACATCAACGAGATGACGGGGTCGAACATCGTCACCGTCGAAGATCCCATCGAGTTCCTCTACCGCGACAAACGCTCCATCATCAGCCAGCGCGAAGTGGGCTACGACACCCATTCCTTCCCCAATGCGCTGAAGGCGAGTTTCCGCGAAGACCCCGACGTGATCCTGATCGGCGAAATCCGCGACCAGGAGACCATGCACATCGCCCTGCAGGCCGCCGACACCGGACACCTGGTCATGAGCACCCTGCACACCATGAACGCCACCGAGACCATCTCGCGCATCGTGTCGTTCTATCCGCCCCACCAGCACCAGCAGGTGCGCCTGCTTCTGGCCAACACGCTGCAGAGCATCATCTCGCTGCGCCTGTTGCCCCGCAAGGACCGCCAGGGGCGCGTGCCGGCGGCCGAGATCCTCGTCAACAACGCGACCATCCACGATTACCTCGTGGAACCGACCCTCACCCACATGATCGAGCCCGCCATCCGCGAGGGGAACTCCCAGTACGGCAGCCAGTCGTTCGACCAGTCGATCCACAAGCTGTTCATGGACGAGATGATCTCCTACGAGGTGGCCCTGCGCTCGGCCTCCAATCCCGCCGACTTCGAACTGAAGCTGCGCGGCGTCGAAGGCGCTTCCGACCGGAGCTGGATGACCTGATGAAGAAAGTCCTCATCGCCAACCGCGGCGAAATCGCCCTGCGCGTGATCCGCGCCTGCAAGGAACTGGGCATCCGCACCGTGGCGGTGCACTCCACCGCCGACCGTGACAGCCTGCACGTCAAGCTCGCCGACGAGGACGTGTGCATCGGTCCTCCCCAGGGCCGGAAGTCGTACCTGGACATGCGACAGATCCTGTCTGCCGCGGTGGTCACCAACGCCGACGCCATCCATCCGGGATACGGGTTCCTCTCGGAGAATCCCCGGTTCGCCGAACTGGTGGGCAAGGCCGGGATCAAGTTCATCGGCCCGTCCCCCGAGGCCATCGGCCGGATGGGCGACAAGTCGCAGGCCAAGGACGCCATGAAGGCGGCCGGCGTCCCCACGATCCCGGGCTCCGACGGCCCGGTGGCCACCCTCGACGAGGCCCGCGAATGGGCCAAGAGCATCGGCTACCCGATGATCATCAAGGCCGTTTCGGGCGGCGGCGGGCGCGGCATGCGCGTGGTGCGCGACCTCAAGGAACTGGAGAGCCAGTTTCCGGTGGCCACCGCCGAGGCGCTCTCGTGCTTCGGCGACGGCCGCGTCTACATGGAGCGCTACTTCGAGCGTCCACGCCACGTCGAGATCCAGTTGCTGGCCGATTCCCACGGCAACGTGGTGCACCTGGGCGAGCGCGACTGCTCGGTCCAGCGTCGCCACCAGAAACTGGTGGAGGAGTCCCCCTCGCCGGCGGTCGATGACAAGATCCGTCAAGCCATGGGCAAGGCCGCCGTGAAGGGGGCCAAATCGGTGGGCTACGAGAACGCCGGCACCATGGAGTTCCTCCTGGACGAGGACGGCTCGTTCTACTTCATGGAGATGAACACCCGCATCCAGGTGGAGCATCCCGTCACCGAGATGGTCACCGGAGTGGATCTGATCCGCCAGCAGTTGCTGGTGGCCATGGGCGAGGAACTCGCCTTCAAGCAGACCGACATCAAGGTGCGCGGCCACGCCATCGAATGCCGCATCAACGCCGAAGATCCCACCCAGGGCTTCCGCCCCTGCCCGGGCCCCGTCAACGCGTTGCACGTGCCCGGAGGCATGGGGGTGCGCTGGGACAGCCACATCTACGCGGGCTACACCATTCCCCCCTTCTACGACTCCATGGTGGGCAAGCTCATCGTGCACGCTCCCGACCGCATCCAGGCCATCGACCGCATGGTTCGCTGCCTGGACGAGCTGGTCGTGGAGGGCCCGGCCACCACTGCGCGCCTCCAGCGGAAGATCCTGGACTCGAAGGGCTTCCGCAGTGGACAATTCAACACGAAATTCCTGGAGATCCACCCCGAACTCCTCGAGGCCTGAGATGATTCTTCCCCGCACCGCTTTGTCCATTCTCGCCTTCAGCCTGGCCGCCGCCGCCAAGGACGCTCCGCGCGTCACTTGGCTGGTCGGCGATGCCGTCCTGAACCGCGCCGGCAAGTCCCTCCCCGTGCGTGTGCGCATGGAGTGCCGCAACGGCGACACTCTGGTCTTGGGGGCCGCCACGCGCCTGGAGCTGCGGTATCCCGACAACACCCTGCTGCGTCTGGACGAAAACTCCCGGATGGTGCTGGCCGAGCGCGTCAAGGGCAAACCCGAACCCGAACTGATGGTGGGCAAGGCATGGGCCAACGTCAAGAAGATCGGCCAGGGAGGCACGGGCTTCGGTGTTCGCACCCCGACGGCCGTGGCCGCCGTGCGCGGCACCGTGTTCAACGTGGACGGCAACGCCGACAGTTCCAGCGTACGCCTCTACGAAGGCAAAGTCGACGTGGGAACCCCCAAGGCCGCCGACCAGCGGGCCCGCGGTGAAGTTTCCGGTCCTTCCGAGGTCAGTTTGGAACAGTGGGTCAAGCTGTTGCGCGGCGAACAGGTGGTCATGCGCAAGGACGGCACCTGGAATTCCGCCCGGTTCGACCTGA
>JAMIIV010000211.1:0-1986 GCA_035913415.1 Fibrobacteria bacterium
AGTCCCCCCACCAGCATCCCTGCCATCTGCCAGTTGAACAGGAGGACCTCGGCGGCCTTGAACGCCTCGGATCCGACCGCGAAGCCCAGATCCTTCAGGCTCGCGTTCTTGACCACGTTGAAGAGGATCAGGTCGTAGATGTCGACGAAGTAGCCCAGCGAAGCGACAATGACCAGTCCGATCCAGGGTTTGGGCTGGGAGGGGGCGGGTTCGTGCATCGGCGGTTCCATCGGTGGTCGGACGCGGTCCGGTGGCGGGCGAAGGGTCGTGGACCCGCCTTGATAGAAAATCTCAATTCACCTGCGCAGGGGGGGAGAGGGAGCACCCCGCGCGAGGTGGCGGGGTGGCGGTTCTCCCCGACTCAGGGATGCAGGAGCTTGGTGACCTGACGGGCGTTCACGCGCTCGAACTGGAACCAGGCCGGTGCGCGGGCCACTCGCGAGACGCGGAGCTCGTCGACGCGTCCGATCAGATTCTGTCCCACGGCGAGTTTTCCGGTTCGCGGTGCAGGAGCCACGGAATCGATCGGGAACGTTCCTTCGGAGACTCCGTCGACGAAAAATTCCGCCTTGCCGCGGGCCCGTTCGATGGTGGCCGCCAGATGGACCCAGCGCCCCGTCGCAACCGGCACGAAGATCCCGGAATCGGAGGGGCCGTTGCGCGTGCGGAATCCCACCTTGAGGGTGTCGTTGAGCTTGCGAACCAGGAAACCCCACGAAGGCAGGGCGCTTTGCCCGTTGGAGTCTTTCCAGACAATCCGCCCTTCTCCACCCGTAACCCCGTCGATCCAGGCCCAGACGGAAACGCTCAAATCGGAGGGTTCGAGGGTCCCCGGATCGGGGGCTTGCAGCGACTGCGCGCCATCGAAGGCCCGGGCATCTCCCATGACACCCGCGATCGGGGTGGAAGAACCCGAGAACGCGACTTCACCCCGCACCGCGCTGACGAGACTGCCGTCGAAGTGCCACACACCACGCCACGCCCGACCCGAATCGAAGACCGCGGCCTGCGACGACCAGACCGGAGCTTCGTCGTTGCCCCAGAGAACGGCGAGGTGGTGCTCCTTCGAGGAGCCATCGACCCGATCCAAAGCGGCCCAGACGCCCGCCCGGGTGAATGCCGAAGACGGCGTGTACGCATACGGGCGGCTGAGGCCGTTCTCGTCGCGCACGCGCAGATCGGAGGCGTCGGGCTGGAGCCTGGCGACGAGGGTGTCGTGCAGGGGAATCCACAGGGGGACGTCGTCAACGTCGCGCGTCTGACCCGTTTGCGTGTTGTCGAGGACCAAACGCAGGCTCGCGCTCCACTCCTTGGCCGGTTCTTCGGCCAGGGTGAGCAGGGCGATACTGCCGATGTCGGCGGTGGCGCGCGGCGGGACCACGGTGCGGACCCGCGCCTTTCGCAACACCCCTGCGGAATCGGCGACCAGATCGAGGGTGATCACCCCAGCGGGGACCTCCGTCCGGCGGAAGGCCCCGGTCGAGTCCGTGGGAATCTCGATGTCCGTGCCCAGGATGCGCACCATTCCCGGCCAAGCGGGCGCGAACCGCCCCGCGATGCCGCCCACGCGCACGAGGGTATCCAGGATGGCGGGCTCTCCGGTGCGCAGCTCGCGCCGCAGGGCGATCGTGCCACTGAGCACCTCGACGGCATATGCCCCAGGGCGGAACCGCCCGGCATTGAGGGAGCCCGACGAATCGAGAACGGTGTCCAGGCGGGTACGTTTGCCGTCCGCCAGCAGCGAATCGCTGGGGGCCACGCCCCAGTCCGATGGACGGATCTTGACCACGGCGCCCGCGACGGGGTGTCCCGAATCGTCGACGAAACGTGCCGCCAATGTATTGGAGGTCTCGGTGGAACTTCCTCCGGCCACGGTGTCGCGGGATTCGGTGCACGCAAGGAACAACAACGCCCCGGCAAGCGCCTGCAGCGCCGTTGGCAACGCCAGGCGACTCACTTGGTCTTCCCGCGCACCCGAGCCACGGG
>JAMIIV010000212.1:0-42920 GCA_035913415.1 Fibrobacteria bacterium
CTAACGCCCCCTGTTCACCTAGTCGCGCACATCGGCACAACAACGAGGCGCGATCTAGGTGGAACGGGCGTGTTAGGCACAATCTGCAGCTCATTCATCGATTAATATACTTCATCCTTGTGAGTCAGAATTGTATATGCTTGGAATGTTTACGTCAATTTTTGCGTCTAATGAATAATCAATGTTACTGTGTCCAAAACCGAACAATTTTAAAAACTCATTGCGATATCCTTCTAAATCACCAATGCTGCTGATGTTTTCACTGTCTACAACTTTCCAAAGCTCCTCAATGGAAGATTGAATATTTGATTGCAATTCCCAATCATCCATTCTGATTCTACCAATTTCATCACAATTTATACTCTTTGTGAGGGCATCCTTTTCCGAAAGCATTCGATAAATTTGTTCTATGCATCCCTCATGAAGGTTTGACTCCTTCATTACCTTGTAAAGCAAGGTTATATATAATGGCATAACAGGAATTGCAGAACTAGATTGCGTAACAAGCGCTTTATTTACAGAAATAAATGCTTTACCACCTATTGATGATATTTTGGCAGATATACGCTTCGCCGTATTTTCTAAATCATTTTTGGCCTGGCCAATTGTGCCATTACGGTACATTTTCGCCGTGATCTCGGGGCCAACATACGAATAAGAAATTGTTGTAGCATTCTTTGCAAGAAGATTTCGTTTCAAAAGAGAATCAATCCATAAATCCCAATCTTCCCCACCCATTACTTGGATTGTGTCAGAAATTTCTTCACTGGTTGCTTGTTCAAGCGATATTTCTGATATTTTGCCATTTTGTGTATCTAATGTTTTTGATGAAAAGCTCTCGCCAATCGGTTTTAAAACGGATTTATGAATGATACCTGTTCTGGGGTTTGTTCGTCTTGGCGATGCTAAGCTGTAGATAACCAAATCGACTTGCCCAAAGTCCTTTTCGATTAGATCCAGTGTTTGGTTCCGAATTTGATCAGAAAATGCATCCCCATTGATGGTTTTAGCATACAATTCTGATTCATTTGCAAAATTTTCAAATGCGGCTGTATTATACCAACCAGCTGTTGCGGTTTTCGCAGTTTCGGGCTCGCGTTCAAAGATTATTCCAATTGTAGAAGCGTTAAATCCATAGGCACAAGCGATTCTCGATGCAAGTCCAAAGCCTGTTGAAGCGCCTATTATCAATACTCGTTTTTTCTCTGTTTGTATTGCTGGTTTTGACTGAATGAAATCAATTTGAGACTGAACATTTAATTTGCAACCTTCTGGGTGAGCGGTTAGGCAAATGAACCCTCGAATTTTTGGTTCAACGATCATTGGTATTCCTCGTTTTGGCTGGAGATGATTGGGTACAAAACAGATTAGGCGAAATTTTTCGAAATGATCTGAATACATTTCTCAAAATTCACCGGGGGATCCCATGTTTTTAGGTATAAGCAATTAATGCATAAACCATGGATCGATGAAATATATGTTGATGCAAATTCATCAGCATCAATTGCGTCAAAATCAAATGACTCGGTTAATTGCTGCTTAACAATTTGGCGAATCTCGTTAGGAAGCTTGCTTATCTGGTATTTACTCTTAATTGAGTGCATCTCAAATAATTCAATAGTAAATATGTCGTTGTATTCCTTGAAGATTTCATACACATATTTCCCGATCTTTATGAGGTAGCTTTCATGACTTGATCCATTCTCACAATTCAAATCGGTTTTATCAGGTTCGGAAACGTAATAGTCAAGCATCTTTTCTAAAAGCACCTGCTTGGTTCCGAATAACCTGAAAATCGTTACCTCATTTACGTTAGCTTCAATTGCTATTTCTTTTGTTGTTGTTGCTTTAAACCCATTTTGGGAGAATAATTTCCTAGCTGCAGCTAAAATTGACAAGCCTTTATCTGTGTAGATCATAGGTTCAAATATAAGCAAGTGCTTGCTTGCATGTCAACATGATCATTTAAATCAAAGCGACAAATCAAAATTTCATTAAGAAATGATCGATTAATATCTTGGATCAATTGATAGTGCGGGTGTTATTGATTCGAATTAATTAAAAAATGATTTTAATATTTCACGAAGTAAAATCCCGCCCGGAGGGTCTGCCTAACGCCCCCTGTTCACCGTGTTGAGCGAAGCGAAATCACGGTGGAACGGGATTGTTAGCCAATTTATCTTTCGCTATTCCCGCACCTATTCAGATACAATGTATCTCTCTTGCAAAAAGCGCTTCCACTCCAATATTTCCTCTTCTCCGTCAATAGCATCAATAAATCGTTCAAGTGTACAGCCGATCATCTGATTTTGACCTTGGCTTGTCAACAGGCTTTGGTATTCCGGCAATACATGGTGAAAATGCGAATTGCCGTGAGGATAAATAGTAACCGTTTGAAAATAATCTAGATCATTGTTTTGGATCATCGATATGCCTAGCAAGTGATTTCTCCATATTTGACGCATCTTATCTGATGCAAGGTTTCTGATTTTTTCAGAATCAAAAACACCCGATCCAGTCGTTACAGTCCAATATTTCGAATCTTCTTTATTGATATTTTCTTTTTCTCTCGCTCCAATCGGGTATTCATGCTCCGTATACTTAACCTCTATACCATATCCGCATCTAAGATTTTTGCCGTTTAGATATTCTATGTATGCATCAAATGAAGTGCCGTCGTGTAGATATTTTTGTTTTGGTTCTGGTGCGTATTCTATCTGTACTCGAATCAATTCATGGATATCACCATTTAGCGCTCTGTTAAGGGTTTGAATGGCGACATCACGCCTAGAAACTAATGGGCCAAACAAATTAAACGGAATATGTTCGCTTCTTAACATATTTGCATCTCGCGACTTGGAGTATCGTGGGTATCGCTGTCGCAATATTTCTCGAACCCCAAGATGTGGGTAATAATTCAATAAATTCACACCATCTTGCTCTTGAAGCATGTTTCCATAAATCTCGCAGTCTACTTTCAGTATATCGCGTCGATATATCGATTGATGTAGGCGAGCTTTCGCCATGAATCGATCATCGGGAGTGTATTGCTTACCAAGTTCTATTGCCATTTTGTGCTTAGCTTTTTTGTTGTTTTGAGATCAAATGCCGCTATTAATTTCATTGCAGCTATTCCCGCCCGGAGGGTCTGGCTAACAACCTATTGTGCGCAATTGCGGGTAATACGCAAATCTGCGCGCAAACGACGTCCAGGCCTCGTTTGGCCCCGCTTCCTTGTCGTTTATGCGCTGTGCACCGCGCAAACGGCTGTTTTTGGTCGTTTGCGCGTACTCCTTGTCGGCTCCGAGGCTCGTCCAATCGGCCGTAGAGGTCCTGGCGCGGCAATGGCTTTGCCGCCTTGGCATCGTGGCACACCTTCAAGGGGGCGATGGCCTGCATGAGGAGGTTCAACCTTTCGGGGTAGAAAGGGTTGGGATTGCACCTCGAATGGTAGGTCCTCGGATTTTGACTCGCAAGGAGACATCACCCTCCGGCGGACGAATTCCGTCAGTCGGGAACGGGTACAGTTCGCCTCTGCGCCCTCGCCGGAGCCCCCCCTTTCGGGGAGATCCCTTTGCCCGGTGGCCCAAATCCCGTGCGCCGGGGCCCCGGACAGCGTTCCAGCGGAGGGGAGAGCGAGGGGGGCCTCCAGTTGTGCCCGGTCCGCGCCCCGATTTACCCTCAGGCGGCGGGCTCCTGCTGGGAGAGACAGTGCAACGAGCCCTGCCCGTAGATGATCTCGCGGCAGTCCACGGGGTATACAGTGAGACCCGTGGCGCTTTCCAGGCGACGGATGGCCAGGTCGTCGCGGCGATCGCCGAAGACGGGCAGGATGATGCCGCGGGCCGAGATCAGGAAGTTGCAGTAACTGGCCGGCGTGCGCAGCCCCAGTTGGACCACCGGCCGGGGCATGGGCAGGGGCACGACGTCCAGGCGGCGCCCCGCGGCGTCGCGGGAGCGGCGCAGCATACGGAAATTGTCTTGCAGTTGCACGTGATTGGCGTCGGCGGGATCGTCCTCCACGGCGGCGCAGACCAGACCCGGGGCCAGGAAGCGGGCGATGTCGTCCACGTGCCCGTCGGTGTCGTCGCCATCGATGCCGCGCCCGAGCCAGAGCACCTTGCGCGCCCCCAGGAAACGTTCCAACCGGAGCTCGATGCCCTCGCGGGCAAGCCACGGATTGCGATTCTCGTTCAAGAGACACTGCTCGGTGGTCAGGAGGGTTCCTTCACCGTCCACGTCGATGGAGCCGCCTTCGAGCGTCATGCCCGGCACCCACCGATCCATGCCCCGCAGACGAGCAACATTGGAGGGCACCTGGTTGTCGGTGTCCCAGGGCGGGTACTTGCCTCCCCACTTGTCGAAATCCCAGTCGGTCACGGCCAGACGCCCGGTCTGGCCGTCGCGCACGAAGATGGGTCCGGAGTCGCGCACCCAGGAGTCGTCGATGGCCACCGGATGGAGCCGGACCTTCTCCCGGTTGGAGATGCCCGCAAGCACCGACTCGGCGCGTGCGGCCACACCCGGGGATCCCGCCAGGATCTCGACCTGCTCGCCTGCGGCCAGGGTCTCGACGAAGCGCCGGTAGGCGGCCTCGGCGAACGGACGGATGGGATCGGGCCAGGTGTCTCGGTTGCAGGGCCACCCCAGCCAAGTGGCGCGTCGAGGCGCCCATTCGGCGGGCATGGATAGCCGGCCCGAAGGCGGCAGGAGCGAGGCGTCGAGGACGTGGCGGAAGTCGTGGACCTGGGTCATGAGGCCCGCCAAGGTAGAACCCGTGCTCACCCCGCGCGGGCGCGAGCCAGACCTGGAACACGCAGGCGGAATTCCGCGCCGCCTCCCGGGTTGACCGCGGCGGTCACCGAACCACCCAGCCGCCGCAGGATGCGGTCGACGATGGCCAGCCCCACACCGTTGCCCGGGTACGACTCGGCCGGGTGCAGACGTTGGAAGGGCTGGAAGAGCCGATCCGATCGAGTGTCGTCGAAGCCCACCCCGTTGTCCCGCACCACCAGCCAGGGGCCGTCGCGGAAGACCTCGACCAGAGGAGCCCGCACCTCGGCGGTGAACTTCCAGGCATTGGACAGGATCTGCAGCAACGCCGTGCGCAACAGCGCGGGATCGGTGCAGGCCACCAGGGAGGGCTGGATCTCGATGTGGATGTCCCGCTCCGGGAAACGCTCGCACAGCTCCCCCGCCACATCGCGCGCCATCGCGGACAGGTCCAGATCCTCGGCGCGGATGGCCACACCCCGCGACCGGATCAGCCCCACCAGGTCGTCGAACAGCTCCCCCAGTTTCTGGGCCGCCTTGCGCACACGCTCCAGGTTGCGCCGGCCATCGGGTCCGATGGCCGCTCCGTGGTCTTCCACGACCGCCTGCGAAAACCCGTCGATGGCCCGCAGGGGCGTGCGCAGATCGTGGTGGATGGAGTACGAGAACATTTCCAGTTCGGAGAGGGCGTCCTTGAGTTCGCGGGTCCGCTCGTCCACCCGATGCTCCAGTTCCGCGTTGGTTCGCGCCAATTCCGCGCGAGACGCCTCCAGTTGCCGCTGCAGCACCGCGATCCGCAGGACCTCGTCGGACAACAACAGACTCGTGGCCCCCAGAAGCCCCAGGAAGCTGGTCTCGACCAGGGGGAACGGAAAGGTTCCCCAAACCATTTGCGCGATGAATTCCAGCACCAGGCACGAAACCAGAATCCCCAAGGCGACCATCAAGGTCCAGCCGGAAAAGGCCGATCCGCGCCGGGCCCAGATCCAGGCGCGCCGGGCACACCAGATGGTCCAGGCGAAGGCGTAGACCAGAAACCCGTGATACAGGGGAGACGTGGTGGAGTCGGTCCAGTAGAAAGTTTCCCCCCACTCGGTGGTCATCCGCTCCATGCCCCGAACGTCGGAGGTCGAGAACCCCCAGGGCGAGAAAACGTGCCAGACCAGCAGCGGGATCATGAGCCCGTGCACCAAGTAGCGCCGACGATCCGGGCCTGCGCGGGTGGCGGTGGCGACCGTTTCGACGAACAGGACCAACAGCAGCAGGACCAGCGCGAGCTCGAACCGATCGTGACGGACCCACGACTCCAGTTCGGAGATGTCGAGTTTGGTTCGCAGACTGAAACCGTACAGCGCCACCACCAGGGATGTGGCGGAAAACAGCAGACTGCCCAGCAGATCGCGACGCCGCAACCACGCCAATCCGTGGTGCAACATGCCGCCCATTCCCAGAGCGGAGAGAGCCAGCAGTCCGTCGTGCAGGATGTCCACGCTTCATCCTACCGCTTTTTCCCTCTCCACGCTCCTGCTGGCAATGCGGAGGAGGTCAGCGCCGCAGCAGGTCCACGTCGTCGATCAGGCGTTCCAGGCGATCGCGCAACACCGCCTGGGCGTCCTGCACCCCGCGGTTGTACCACGCCTTGCCCGCGGACACCTGGAAGAAATCGATCAGCAGTTCGGCGGCGAGCTCACCGATCCGCTCGCCTCGTTCGTCCTGGAACCAAGCCTGCAGATCGGCGACCAGCCGTTGTCGTTCATCGCGGCCCAGGGCCAGGGGATCGATCTTCGCCATGCAGCAGAAGGTAGACTCCCCGGCCGGAAACCTACGCCCGGGAGAGCAGGATGGACGCGATCATCTCGGGCCCCACGCTGCCCGCTTCGCCCACCCGCGCCCCGCGCTGCTGGAAGCGTTCGGACACGTCCTTGGCCGTCGCGACCGCATCGATGCCGTATTCCGACAGCAGGGTCTTCACGCCCAGCGACCGGTAGAACTCCTCGGTGCGCGCGATCGCGGCCAGGGCCACGTCGCGATCGTCGCCGGTCAGTCCCCACACACGACGCCCGAAATGCGCCAAGCGGGGAAGTTTGCGCTCGAACTGAGCCTTCCACAGGCCGGGCTGCACGACGGCCAGGGTCTGGGCGTGATCCAGTCCATGGAAGGCGGTGAGCTCGTGTCCGATGCCGTGGGTGGCCCAGTCGTTGGGCACGCCACAGCCGATCAAGCCGTTGAGGGCCATCGTGGCCGCCCACATCACATGGCCGCGGGCGGTCAGATCGGAGGGGTCGGCCATGACCTTGGGCCCCTGTTCGACCAGGGTCAGCAACACACCTTCGGCGAAACGGTCGTGCAGCGGAGCGTCGACGGGATCGGAGACGTACTGCTCGCACACGTGCACAAAGGCGTCCAACACGCCGTTGGCGCTCTGGCGCGCGTCGAGGGTGCGAGTGAAGGTGGGATCCAGGATGGAGAAGACCGGGTAGACGAGGGGCGAGCCGAAGTACAGCTTCTCGCGAGCGGCACGACGGGAAATGACGGCGTTGCCGTTGGCCTCCGACCCGGTGGCGGGGAGGGTCAGGACGCCGCCGATGGGCAGTGCCGCCGACACGGGGGCATGAGCTCCGACGATGTCCCAGATGTCTCCCTGGAACGGAACCGCCGCCGCGACGAACTTGGTGCCGTCGAACACGGAGCCGCCGCCCACCGGAAGCAGGAAGTCGATCTGCTTCTCCCGGCAGAGCTCCACGGCCTTGGAGAGGGTCTCGAATTCGGGATTGGGCTCGATGCCCCAGAATTCCGCGACGATCCGCGGTCCCAGCGCCGCGACCACCTGGTCGTAGGCGCCGTTGGAACGGATGGATCCGCCGCCGGCCAGCAGGAGCACGCGCGCGTCGGAGGGGACCAGGCGCGCCAACTCGGCCACCGAGCCGGGGCCGAAGACGATGCGTGTGGGGTTCTGGAACTGGAAGTTCATGGGGTCTCCTCGACCGCCCCGGGTATCGGGGGCGGCACCTGACGGTACTTTCGTAAAGATACCGTCCCCCTCGAGGACGGACCTTGCCGTGATCCCTTCAGTCGGTGCCGCGGTTCTGGTGGTTCTGCCACCGTTCTCGCTGGTAGGCTTCCAGTTCGGCACGTGCGGCGGGAACCACCTCCGGCGGGATCCGCGCCAGAAAGGCCCCCACCGTCTCGCCTGTTTCGCGAACCCACCCCTCGCGGCGCAGACGCGTCTCGGCCTTCTCCAGCCGAAGGCGCCAGAGGCGCGCCGCGTCAGGCCCCGCACCCTTCCCGCGCCGCCACCATGCCAGTCCCGCGAGCAACCCCGCGACCATCGACCCCAGCGCCCACAGTCCCCATTCCCGCGACCGCAGGGCCGCGTCGGTGGCATCCTCCAGATCGAGCCTCCACGCGCCATCCCGCACCCCATGCCACAACAAAGTCGCCCGCGTGCCCAGCCCGTCCACCCATCGTTTCCAGGGGGATCTCCGTGCCGGAGGGGTGTCGGCGCCCGGAGTGGGATCCCAGGTGGTCCAGCCCGTTTCCGGCGAAAAAAGCTCCACCCAGGCATGGGCGTGCGAGCGCCGGAAGATCCAAGCCCCCGCGACGCGCTCCGGCCAGGCATATCCCGTGACCACCCGAGCCGGCAATCCCGCGCGTCTGGCCAGCAGCGCCCCCGCGGTCGCGAAGTGCTCGCAGAATCCGCGGCGACCGGCCAGGAAGGCGCGCAGCGGTTCGGCCCCGCCCGGATCGGGAACGTCCAGGCTGTAGTCGAACCCGTCCCGGAACCAGCGAGCGAGGTGGATTGGGACGGAATCTGTCCTCACTTGCGGCGGCAGCGCCTCGGAGAGGACCGAGTCGAGAAGGGTTTCCAGATCGGCAGGAACGTGCCGCTCGGACGGGCGGACCGTCCTGGGGATCTCGCCCGGGAACCACATCCAGCCGCGGGCGATTCCCTGGTCGGGATGTTTCCATTCACCTGCGGAGGTGTGCGGCAACGAATCGGCGACGGCACCCACGCACCCCGCCTGCGGAGGCACCAGCAGGCGGCCTTCCGTCCCCACCGCGCTGCGCGCCCAACCCAGCGGGGGGGCGAGCGTGTCGGACACCAGGCAATGGACTTCGAACTCGAGGTGCGTCCGACTGGAAGGCGCCACCGCCCATGCCTCGGCGCGCGACCAGCCTCCTCGCGCGTAGACATCGAAGACCGCGCCCTTGACGTGCGTCGGGGGTTTGTCCGACCACACCCGCAGCGCGACCTCGTCCTCGCTCGGATCGGGATCGCGCCCGAATCCTGCCCCCAGCCGAAGGGCGGCGGAGAACCCCTTGCGAGGGTGGGCACGTCCCCAGGACTCGGCATCCCTCCATCCCGGCGCGGCGGGAAGACGCGTCAGAACGGCGGCCAGGACCACCACGCCGATCGCGGCGGGAATCCACGCTCGCCGGTAGGCGGAGGCACCGCGCGTGGCACCGAGCGCGCGCAAATGGGCCAGGGCCACCAGCCCCAGCGCCGACACCACGGCCACCTGGGCGGGATCCGGACGGAATCCGACAAGCATCGCCGAGACGAGGGCGTTCCACAGGCACCACGCACCGCCTCCGCGCCCCGTCAGCACCTGGAACACGGCCGACACCCCCAGGAACCAGGCCGGAACGGCGACCAGTTCCAGCGGCCCGGCCTTTCCCGCGGCCGCCAGCAGCACCCACCAGGCGACGAACGGGAGGGCGAGCACCCAATAGGCCGCGCCGAAAAGCCGCAGCGGCGACTTGCGCAGCGGAATCCAGACCAGCAGCAACGCGCCGGCGAGTCCGGGGACGACCGACGGCGATGCCAGCGAAAGCTGGAGCAGCGCCAGCCCCGACAGCGCCCAAGGCAGGGCCCAGGACCGTGGCGACCACGACGATGGAGCGCTCACAGCGACACCCCCCGCCCGGACACCAGCAGGGGCGACACCCGCAGCACCGCCCCACCGGGCTCCTCCATGACGGATTCCGTCATCCAGTCGACGAGCACCGACTTGCGGTCGGGCCCATGCTCCTCCGCGGCACCCGCCATGGCCACCACCAGCACCGGGGCCCCGTCGCGCGACGGCAGCGCCGCGGCGGATTCCACCGGCCGCCGCCCCCAACCACCTCGGGGCACCCGGCCGCAGGCGGTCCACACGCGATCCTCGAGAGATCCAGGTCCGTCGGGGATGCGCTCGCCGTCGATCCACGCCTCGGCCAGGGCCCCACGGGCATCCAGCCACTGGGCGATGGCCGAGGCCAGCCCGAGAAGGGAATCCAGCGCCACCGCGTCTGCCCGTCCGCCGCACCGCGTGCGCACGTGCAGACGGATTCCGTCCCCACGGGGGGCGGTGCGTTCGCGGGTGGCCGGCGCTCCGCGCCGCGCCCACGAGCGGTGGTGCAGGTCCCGCAGGGAGTCTCCTTCGCGGAACTCCCGCACCCCCGACGGGTCACCGGTGCGGGACTTGGCGCCCCCCAGGGCCGCGGCGAACGCGGCCCCGATGGCTCCCGCGCCCAGGAACCGGAAACTCTCCAGCGCGGGACGACGAGGACGGACCACCACCACAGCGGCCCCCTCCAGACGCCGCGATGCCCGCATCAATCCCAATGGTTCGGGGAGCAGCAGGTGGGGGGCATCCAGGTGGGAAGCCCCTCGCAGGCGCGCCGTCATGGGAACCCGCAGGATCTCCCGCCCGCCGGGGGCCAGCACGGCCGTATGGGTTCCGTCGGCGGGGGCATCGAGACCGTCGGCGTACCGGAACACCCCGGCTCCCGGATCGGACACCGAATGCCGTCCGGGGTTGCGCAGCACCACCTCGATCTCGACACGTCCACCTTCGATCGCGTGTTCCGGAGCGCTCCAGGTGGCCTCCAGGGGGAGGCGCCGCCACGACAACACCCACGAAACCACCAGCGCCGCCGACAGCGCCACGAACAGGCCGTCGGCCAGACTGCGCCCGGGCACGCGACTGACCACCAGCGCGGAGAACCACAACGCGAACAGGATGCGCCCGGCCGGGGTGAGTCGGCGGCGGAAGGCGTCGTGGATGCGTCCCGACACCCCGCCCGCGCGGCGAAACCGCGCCCAAAGGTCGCGGGCGTCTTCGGGGGCTTTGTCCATTTCCGGACGGCGCGGCCACCGAGCCAGGCTCCATCGGATCCAGGCCAGCAGGATTTCCGCGCGACGCGCCAAGTGCATCGGAGGCGTCAAACCGGAACGGGCATGCCGCGGCGGATTTCTTCCAGGATCGTCTCGGCCCGGACCGACGCGTCGCGGACATGGACGCGGTGGGCGGTCACGGGAATCCAGGCGTCCACGATATCCTCGGGGCGCACGTGGTCGCGCCCATCCAGACAGGCCAGAGCCCGCGAGAACAGCGACAGGGCCATGCCCACCCGAGGCGACGCCCCCAGTCGGATGGCGCGATGTCCGCGCGTGGCCCGCACCAGCGCGACGATCCAGCCCGCCAGCGCGGGCTCGAGATGGGTGCGCAACACGCGTGTCCGCAATTCCCCCAGCTCCCCCGGCCCGAAGACGGACTCCACCGGAACGGATTTGGCGCGCGGAGTGGCCTGGGCCACCAGACGCAACTCCATGGCCTCGTCGGGGTATCCCAAAGACAGGCGCACCAGGAAACGATCCATCTGCGCTTCGGGCAAGGGGAACACCCCGTGGAATTCCACCGGATTCTGGGTGGCCAGAACCAGGAACGGCTCGGGCAGCGGATGGGTGTGCCCCTCCAGGGTGACCTGCCTCTCTTCCATGGCCTCCAGAAGAGCGCTTTGCGTGCGCGGCGAGGCGCGATTGATCTCGTCGGCCAACAGCACCTGGCAGAACACTGGTCCCTTGAGGATCTCGAACTCGCCCTGCGCCGGGCGCCACACCGCCCCACCCGTCAGGTCGGCAGGCAGGAGATCGGGTGTGAATTGCACGCGACGGAACTCCAATCCCGCGGCCTGCGCCAGGGCACGTGCCAAGGTGGTTTTTCCCGTTCCGGGGACATCTTCCAAAAGCACATGGCCATCGGAAAGCAAAGCCGCCACCAGCAGACGGATTTCGCGACTCTTGCCGTAGAGCACCGATTCAAGAGTGTCGAGGAGGCGTTGTAGACGTGGATCGGGGTGCATTCCTTGAAGGATCGCAATTTCCACGCTTCCCGGCACTTCAGATCGATGCGGAATCCGCGCAGCCGGCCATCGCGTGTCGGGTCCGCCCTCGCTTCCTTTCGGGCCGATGGCAACACTCTGCACAAACGTCTCCCGAAAGAGGCCGACCCCGATTATATTCCCGCCTTTCCCACGGTCGACCTGGAGCACGCACGATGGCGCTGACAAAGAAGGATCTGAAGTTCTTCGAGGATCTCCTCAACGACAAGAAGGAGAAGCTTCTGCAGGAACTCGGCAACCTCGAGAACTCCACCGTGGGCAAAAACCCCCTGGAGCAGTCGGGAGACCTTTCCGGCTACGCCTACCACCTGGCAGACCAGGCCGCCGACGCCATGGACCGCGAACACGCCTTCGCCATGGCCTCGCGGGAATCGCGTTACCTCCTGTATATCAACGAGGCCCTGGATCGCGTCAAGGAAGGCACCTTCGGGATGTGCAAGAAGTGCCGCAAGGCAGCGCACCCCAAGAATCCCGACAGCCCCTGGATCACCCGCCAGCGCCTGGAGGCGGTGCCCACCGCCACGTTGTGCATCTGGCACAAGCAAGACGGCGACGCCGAAAAATCCAAGGACAAGGACTGACCTTCCGCTTCGGCGCAAGATGAACACGCCGCTTCCGGTTCACCGCCGGAGCGGCGTTTTTTGTTTCCCTCCCGCCGACCCTCACCGCCCGGAGGACTACGTTTCGGCATCGCCAGGACGCGACATCCACCGCCCCTCCCCCATGGAGATGCCCCCAATGCCCGCACGCCTCCCCGATCGCATCGCCGAATCCACCGCCTACCTCCGCGAGCGCTGCGCGGTCCCGCCCCAGGTGGGCATCATCCTGGGCACCGGATTGGGGGGCGTGATCGGCCACATGCAGATCAGCGTCATCGTGTCCTTCGAAGAGATCCCCCACTTCACCGTGCCGGGCATCGAGCATCAGGAGGGGCGCGTCCTCTTCGGGTTCCTGTCGGGCAAGCCCATCGTGGTCGTCGACGGCAGATTCCATTTCTACGAGGGTTTCAGCCTGGCCCAGGTCACCTACCCCGTTCGCGTGATGCGCGCCCTGGGCGCGGAGATCCTCGTGGTCTCCAATGCCTGCGGCGGCATTTCGGAACACCTGCCCGCGGGTTCGGCCATGCTGATCGAAGACCACATCAACCTGTTGGGCACCTCGCCCCTGGTGGGGCCCAACATCGACGAACTCGGTCCGCGGTGGCCCGACATGTCCGAGCCCTACGACCTCCGCCTGATGGCCCTGGCCGAAGAGGTCGCCGCGGAAGCTGGGCTGGCCCTGCCGCGGGGAGTCTACGCCTGCATGTCCGGCCCGCAACTGGAGACCCGCGCCGAATACCGCATGCTGCGCACCTTGGGGGCAGACGTGGTGGGCCTGAGCACCGTTCCCGAGGTCATCGTGGCCATCCACGCCGGGATGCGCGTCCTGGGACTGTCGGCCATCACGGATGAATGCGTACCCGAGCGTCTGCGCCCCTACGGCATCGAGGAAATCGTGGCCAACGCCCAACTCGTGGAACCCCAGCTCCTGCGCATTCTTTCCGGAGTGCTGGCGCGGCTCTGAGTCCCGTGCCGATCAGCCCAGGGGCGTGGCCGGGGGCGGTGGGGGCGGCAGGGGCACCGCCGCATCGTCCTCGAAGGGCGGCAGACTCGATTCGTCCTTGAGCTCGTAGTAGGCGCTCCACTGGGTGTCGTGTCCCGAATGGGCCGAAGGCAGCGGGTGCGAGGAATGCATCATTCCCGAATGCGCCGGTTCGTGGTGCACCGAAGGATCACGAGCCACCAGCGTGGAGCCCGCCTGGGCGGTGGGCCACAGCAGGATCTCGCCCACCTGCACATGGGCCGGCCGGGTGAGGGCGAAGATGGCGGCCTCGGCCACATCCTCCGGTCGCAAGGGGACGATCCCCTCGTAGACCTTGTCGGCCCGGGTTTGGTCCCCGTGGAACCGCACCAGGGAAAATTCCGTTTCCGTCATCCCCGGAGACACGGCGATCACGCGCACTGGCGTGGACACGAGATCCATGCGCAGGCCCCGGGTGAACGCGTCGACCGCGTGTTTGGTGGCGCAGTAGACCGCTCCGCCCGGATAGACCTCGTGACCCGAGGTCGAGACGATGTTGACCACGTCGCCCTGTCCCCGCCGGACCATGCCCGGCACGACGTGCCGCGTGACGTACATCAGGCCGGAGACGTTGGTGCGGACCATTTCGTCCCAGTCGTCGAGGGAGCCTTCGTGGACGGGCTCCAGCCCGCGGGACAGCCCGGCGTTGTTGATCAGGACATCGATCACCGACCACTCGTCGGGAAGGGCGCGCAAGGCCATCGCGACCTGTTCGCGATCGCGCACGTCCAGGTGGAACGCGTGCACGTCCGCGGCATGGGCGGCGCGCAGTTCCTCGGCGAGCCCTTCGAGCCGCTCGGTGCGGCGGGCGCACAGCAGGAGGCGAGCCCCCTCGCGGGCCAAGGCGTGGGCCAAAGCCTTGCCGATTCCGGACGAGGCTCCGGTGACGAGGACGGTGCGGCCCATCAGATCGAACATGCGCGGACTCCGGCTGCGGAAAAACGGAAGACTCTGGGGAAGACTAGCTCCTGGCGGGAGCGGAACGGCCCATCCGCGCCTTCACCCCGGCCACCACCATGGGCAGCACCGAGATCAGGACGATGCCCAGGGCCACGAGGGAGAAGTTCTTCTGGACGACGGGAATGTTGCCGAACAACATGCCGCCACCCATGCACACCAGGATCCAGAGGACGGCACCGGAGAAGTTGAAGACCAGAAAACGACGGTAGGACATCCGCGCGATGCCCGCCACGAACGGGGCGAAGGTGCGCACGATGGGAACGAACCGTGCGAGCACGATGGACTTTCCTCCGTGTTTCTCGTAGAAGGCGTGGGTGGCGTCGAGATGAGCCTTTTTCAGCCACCGGCGATCCTTCTCGAAGGCCGCCGGCCCCAGGAACGCCCCGATGTGGTAGTTGACGGCGTCACCCAGCACCGCAGCAGCCAGGAGTACCCCCCCCAGCAGGGCGGGATCGAGAGGTGAACCCGGCAACACGGCCAAAGCGCCGGCGGCGAACAGCAGGGAGTCGCCGGGGAGGAAAGGGGTGACCACCAACCCGGTCTCGCAGAAGATGATCAGGAACAGGATGGCGTACACCCAGAGCCCGTAGTCCCGGATGAGCTCTTGGAGATGGTCCTGCACGTGCAGGATGAAGTCGATGAAGAAGAGAACGGTTTCCACGGTACCCGCAACGTAATTCCCCAGCCCCCCGTTCCGAAGTCCCCGCCCGGACCCGGCGGCAAGTACCTTTTGCCGGATCCACGGCACCGGCGCAGTGCGCGGGCCGCAAGGATGCGGAGGTCCAGTCATCATGGCAAGAATCGGGATCCTGGGAGCGACGGGCTACACGGGCGTGGAACTCGTCCTGGCCCTCGAGCGGCACCCGGAGGCGGAAATCGTCTTCCTCTCCAGCGAAGCGAGTGCCGGGCAGGTGCTGTCCTCGGTATTCCCGCGCGTGGCCGGCTGCCGCAAGATCCGCGACCTGGCCCTCCGCTCGGCGGCAGACTGCCTGGGTGCTTCCGTCGACGTCGTGTTCTCCTGCCTGCCCCACGGCGCCTCCGCCGAGGCCTGCCTTCCGTTCGTCGACGGCGGCGCCAAGGTGATCGACCTCTCCGCCGACTTCCGGCTCCACCAGCCGGACCTCTACCCCAAGTGGTACGGCAAACCCCACCCCCGCCCCGAACGCCTGGCCGAGGCGATCTACTGCATCCCCGAACTGCACCGCCGCCGCCTGCAGGGCGCCAGGCTCGTGGCCAATCCCGGATGCTACCCCACTTCGGTCCTGTTGCCGCTGGTTCCGCTGGCGCGCGCCGGCGCCGTCGGGCATGGCGCCGTCATCGCCGATTCCAAGTCCGGAGTGTCCGGCGCAGGACGGAAACCGTCACTGGGAACCGCCTACTGCGAGGTCAACGAAAGCTTCTCGGCCTACAAGGCCGGGCGCAGCCACCAGCACCTGGGCGAAATGCTCCAGGAAATTTCCGAGGCGCACGCCGGCGGACTCCCGCTGGTCTTCACCCCTCATCTGGTTCCCATGGAACGCGGCATTCTCACCACCCAGTACGTGCCCCTGGCCTCGGGCTGGACCGGATCGCGGGTGCGCGAACTGTTGCGGGACACCTTCGCGTCCGAGGCGTTCGTGCACGTGCTTGCCGCCCCCGAAGGACTACCCGCCACCTCCCACGTCGCGCACTCCAATCGCTGCCACATGGCCGTCGTCGAAATGCCCGAACAGGACCTGGCCATCGTGGTGTCGGTCATCGACAACCTCATCAAGGGCGCATCGGGCCAGGCGCTCCAGAACTGGAACGCCTTGGCAGGATTCCCCGAAACCCTCGGGCTCGCCGGATGACCGCCGCCCCCGTGGTGGTGAAGATCGGCGGCTCCATGGCCGAAGACCTCACCAGTCTGGCCGAACTGGCTTCCGATCTCGCTCTCCTGGCCGCCTCGGGCACCCGCGTGGCGCTGGTCCACGGCGGAGGCAAGGACATCAACCGCAACCTCAAGTGGCTCGACCAGGAGCCTCGTTTCGTCGACGGCTTGCGCGTGACCGACGACCCCGCCATGGACATCGTCGAGATGACGCTTTCCGGTCGGGTGAACAAGCTCCTGGTTCGGCTGCTCATCGCCTCCGGAGCCCGCGCCTGCGGAATCTCCGGCGTCGATGCAGGGCTGTTCCGCGCCACGCCGTTGCGCGACGACGGCGCCCTGGGGCGAGTCGGATCGGTGACCTCCGTCGCTCCCGAACTGGTCGAGACGCTCTGGGCCGGAGGGTTCCTGCCGGTGGTCAGCCCCGTCAGCCTGGGCCCCGACGGGCAGTCCTGGAACGTCAACGCCGACGACGCCGCCGCCGCCCTTGCTTCCTCGCTGGGGGCGCGCGCGTTGGTCTACGTCTCCGATGTCCCTGGGGTGCTGGAAAATGGAGCGCGCATTCCCTCGCTGGATCCCGCCGCCGTGGAAGACCTGATCACCCGCGGCGTGGCCTCGGGCGGCATGATCCCCAAACTCCGCGGCTGCATCCAGACCTTACGTTCGGGGGTGGCCTCCGTCGCGGTCGCCGGTTGGTCCGGCCCGGGCAGCCTTGGACGGATCCTGCCCGGCAACGCCGGCACCCTCCTCCACCTCTAAGCCCCCCCTTCGGGAGATCATCCCCGATACAGCCCCCGGAGGGTTGTATCGGGGATGCAGACGACCCGCCCGAACCCCGACGGCGTACTCCAGTACGCCGAGTGGGTGAGAAGGGGAGTATGCGCCCCGAGACAGCCCTCCGATCAGCGGAAGCCTTCGAGATTGCCTAGCGCAAAGCGGTAGCCCAGGCGCAATCCGATGGACCAGTAGGTCGCATCCCCGCGGCTTCCCTCTTCGGAACGATGGCGCAGGCTGATCGAATTCGCATGTCCCACCAACTGGGCCCAGGCCGGCCCTCTCCAGTACTCGATCGTCGCTTCGCCTTCGAAGCCTTCGCGCAACCACTCGCTGGAGTCGCTGACGGTTTCGCCGGAGTACAGACCGTCCCAGATCTGGTCCCCACCCATGCGTCCCACATTCAAGCCCCCGCGCAGACCTTGTTTGGCCCACGGGTCGGACCCGATTTCGGAGAACACGCCGAAGAACAGCGCGTAGTCCTGGCGATACCAGCGTTCGTCGCCTTCCGTGGTGCTCAAATCCATCCCGAAGACGCCGCCGGAAGCACCCCAGAGCCCCAGAAGCCTGTAAAATGGGCCGCTTTGGATTCGCGCATAATAGGTGTTCTGGGTCGCCGAAGCTCCGCTGGCCGCGCCGTCGGGAACCTTCATGGTGCCTTCGAGGTCGGCCATGAGGCTGCGCATGCCGAGGTCGGTGTACAGCGCCCATCCCATCGAGTCTTCCTTGGGGACGTACAGCATGCCTTTGGCACCTGCGCCGAACTGGGTACCCGAGGCTACGGTCCAGTCGCCGTTCATGCCACCACCGTCGGAACCGTATCCGAACTCGACGTGGGGGATGGCTCGCCAGGCGGGACGAGACTGGGCGGCCATAAGCGGCGCCGTGGCGGCGCAGACAAGCGAGAAGACGAGAGCGATCCTCATTCTAGGCTATCCTTCCGTGGGTTCGTGGCGCCAGGAGAGGTCCCCGACACCACCCGAGACACCCGAAAACTACTGCGGTCTCCACCATTCCCGCGGCCCGATACCCGCCACCAGGAAAAAATCGGTCGCGGAGGGGGGGGCGGTCACGACCGCCGAAGGAGGCTTTCGCGCGCCAGACGCACTCTCGATTCCGCCTCTTCGGGAGTGTCCCCCCACGAGGTCAGATGCCCCATCTTGCGCCCAGGACGCGGAGCCCTCTTGCCGTACAGGTGCAATCGGACCTCGGGGAACTCGTCCAGACTGGACCAGGCTGGCTCCCCAGTCTCCCACAGATCCCCCAGGAGATTGGCCATGGCCGAGGCGGGATGGAGCAGATCGTAGGGCAGTGCGCTCCAGCCCAGCACACAACGCACATGTTCCTCGAACTGCGAATGCACGCAGGAATCGATGGTGAGATGCCCTGAATTGTGCGGACGCGGCGCCAGCTCGTTGACCACCACCGACTGGTCGGCCAGCACGAAGAATTCGACCGCCAGATGCCCCACGTAGTCCAGCTCCTGCGCCAGGCGTGCCGCACGCGAGCGCATGGCGCGGGCCGCGGCGTCGGACACCCGGGCCGGGCACACCGTGACGTCGAGGATGTGGTGGGAGTGCATGTTCTCGCACACCGGAAGACTCTGGCTGCGGCCCTGCACGTCGCGCGCCACCAGCACGGAACACTCCATCAGGAACGGCACGACGCCCTCCAGCACGCAAGGAACGCCACCGAAGCGCGCGAAGGCCGCGAGCGCCTCCTCGATGTTGCGCACACGCGCCTGCCCTTTGCCGTCGTAGCCGGAACGCGCGGTCTTCAGGATGGCGTCGCCGCCCATGGCCTTCAGAGCCTCGGGCAACTCGAAATCGGCCAGGATGGGGCGCCAGGGAGCGGTGTCGATCCCGGCCCCGTTCACCAGGGTCTTCTCCAGGATGCGGTCCTGGCAGGCCGCGAGGGCCTTGGCACCCGGGCGGACCGGCACGCCGCGCGCGGCGAACGGAGCCAGCGACGAAGCCGGGACGTTCTCGAATTCGGTGGTGACGGCCTGACAGATTCCGGCCAGATCCTTGAGGGCGTCGGGCTCGTCGTAGGGGGCCACGAACCGCACGTGCGCGACCTGGTGGGCGGGCGCGTCGGGATCCGGGTCCAGCACGGCCACGCGGTAGCCGCGCTGCTGGGCGGCCAAGGCCATGTAGCGGCCTAGTTGGCCGCCACCGAGGATGCCGAGCGTCGATCCGGGAGGGAGGATCATGCCTTGCGCCCCTTGCCACGAAGCGCGACGCCCGGGACGTCCGGCGCTTCCAGAGGAGCGTCTTCCAGGACGGTTTTCGTCTGCCGCGCGCGGAATGCGTCCAACGCCTTGCGCACGGCGGGATCGTCGGCGGCCAGCAGGGCCGCGGCGAAGAGGGCCGCGTTGGAGGCTCCCGCGGGCCCGATGGCGAAGGTGGCCACGGGGATGCCCTTGGGCATCTGTACGATGCTGTAGAGGCTGTCCAAACCCGAGAGCGCCTTGCTCTGGACGGGAACGCCCAGGACGGGCACGGGACCGAAGGCGGCCAGCATGCCGGGCAGATGGGCTGCTCCACCGGCACCGGCGATGATGCAGCGCAGGCCGCGGGTGCGGGCGGACTTGGCGTATTCGGCCAGCAGATCGGGGGTACGATGGGCGCTGACGACCTTCGCCTCGTAGGGAATGCCGAAATCCTTCAGGATCTCGCACGCGCCCTTCATCGTGTCCCAGTCGCTGCGCGACCCCATCACCACACCCACCACGGGCTTTGCCGATTTCGCCATGGACCGAACCTCCGGATAGGCCGGGAAAGGTAACCGCCCCGGTCGCTACCTTTGGCCTCCATGAACGCCGTCCGCCCCAAGCTCCACGAAAGCTGGCTCTCCCGCCTCGAAGACACCTTCGCCAGCCCCTGGTTCGCCGAACTGAAGACCTTCCTGCAGACGGAGAAGGCCCGCGGTGCCACCGTCTACCCATCCGGCCCGCGCATCTTCGCCGCCCTGGACGCCACCCCCTTCGACCAGGTGCGGGCGGTCATCCTGGGGCAGGACCCCTACCACGGGCCTGGCCAGGCCCACGGACTTTGTTTCTCCGTTCCCGAAGGCATTCCCCGCCCCCCGTCGCTGATCAACATCCACAAGGAACTCCTGGCCGACCAGGGCATCGCCATTCCGGCCCACGGCAACCTCGAAGCCTGGGCCCGCCAGGGCGTGCTGCTGTTGAACACCTGCCTGACCGTGCGCGCGCACGAGCCTCTCTCCCACCAGAACCGGGGCTGGGAGCGTTTCACCGACCAGATCGTGCGCCTGCTGGCCGAACGCGAACTCCCGATGGTCTTCATCCTCTGGGGCGCCCCGGCGCGCAAGAAGACGGAAAACGTCAACCTCTCCCGCCACGGGGTGATCACCTCGCCGCACCCCTCGCCTTTGTCGGCCTCGCGCGGTTACTTCGGGAGCAAGCCCTTCAGCCGCTGCAACGAGTGGCTGCAAGCCCACGGGCAGGAGCCGATCGACTGGAGGCTGTGAACCGCACCGAGGGTGCGGAATCCACGTTCCCCCGCGCCAGGGATGCCGGCTCCGCCCAACGCCGCCCAACGTGCCTATTGCGGGATCCAGGTTGTAGGTTTGCGACATGACCGAGCGTCAGTTCTTCGATTGGCTCACCGAGGGGGGCGTCAACGACGTCACCCGCATGATCGCCGTACTCGAAGGGCTGGGCGTTTCGTGGTGCATGATCGGGGGGCTTGCCGTGAATCACTGGGCCCAGGAGCCCATGGTCACGCGGGATGTCGACATCGTGATCGCACTGGACCAGGTCGAGCCCGTGGTCGAGGCGTTCTCGGCAGCGGGATTCGAGGTGCGCAGATTTCCGTATTCGGTCAATTTGGATGGCGGCTCGAAGGTCTCGATCCAGATCTCCACCGACGAGATGTACCGCGAATTCCCGGCTCGGGGCGTTCCTGCCGATATCCATGGGATCCTCATGCGCGTGGCCAGTCTCGAAGACACCTTGGCAGGAAAACTTGCCGCATGGTCCGACAAGGGACGGCGGGGGAGCAAGCGACAGAAGGATCTCGCTGACATCGCCCGCATGCTGGAAACCCACCCCGACCTCGCCGCGCGAGTTCCTGAGCCCGTGCTGGCACGTCTGCGGGATTGACGCAGAGAAGGACCGGAGCCCGTCCCCTTCGAAGACAGGCACACCTCACCCGTTGTCAGGCTCGCGCGGATACTTCGGAGGCAAGCCATTCAGTCGCTGCAACGAGTGGTGGCAAGCCCACGGGCAGGAGCCGATCGACTGGAGGCGGTGAACCGCCACACGACATGAGCAGATAAAACCAGCCTACTTGGTTGACGAGTCCCTTGCCGGAAACGAGCCATCGCGACGGAAAGCCATCGTCTCGATCAGCTCAATGACGACCTTGCGTTGACCGCCATCAGACAATCGATGGAAGGCCGCCAGTAGTCGCTGCTCTTGCCCTGCCAGCACCCGTCCACAGGACAAGGTTTCGCCCGCGACAAAAGCGGGAACCTTCCCAAGAAACTCGGAGTGGCTGGTCTGAAAGACCTCGACGAGCCGTTTCAACCTGGGCGATGGCAAACGCGCTGATCCAGACTCGTATTTCTGGATCATCTGATGGCTTACATCGATCCTCTCGGCAAGCTCGCGTTGGGACCACCCCGCTCGAAGCCTGAAGCGCTTGATCTGCAATCCGACTCGCACCGCTTCCTGCCGGTCCTCCGGTTTCATGGGTGTCCAAGGTGTCCGTCACCTCACCATATCGGAAGCTCTCAGAAAGCGAACCTACGCTATTTGTCTACCATTGGTAGTGATTTGTAAGCAAATCACCCCAATCGACACATCGCTCTGCAGCAGCGATCTGGCAGTCAGAGCATCCTGGAAAGCCCCCTATGCCCCCCCTGGCCTCACTCTGCACCCCCCGCCCCTCCGTATTCGAGAGGGACAGACGAGCCAATGTTCTGGACCTTGATGAACTTCTCGGGGAACGGATCCCAGGGCGAGAATTTTTCCGAGAGAACTATTTCACGGCCGGCATGGCCACCCTGGTGGAGCGCTGCTTCCGTCATCTAGGAAGAGGCCAAGCGGGTTCCTCCGTCTTCCATCTCTCGCAATCGATGGGCGGTGGTAAGACCCACAGCATGATCGCCCTCGGATTGCTGGCACGCGACCCTGCTTTGCGCAAGGAAATCCTGGGCGACAAGAACCCCGCCCCAGATCTGAACAAGGTCAAGGTCATCGGCTTCAGCGGACGCAACACGGATACTCGCCTGGGCATCTGGGGAAGTCTGGCCGAACAGTTGGGACGCAGGGACTTGTTTGCGAGCTATTACACCCCGTTGTCGGCACCAGGACCTGAAGCTTGGAAAACCCTGTTGGCGGGGCAACCAGTGATCGTGCTGCTTGACGAGCTCCCCCCCTACATGGAAAACGCCCGCTCCGTGGCGATTGGCAACAGCGACCTCTCGGTGGTCACCACCACAGCTCTGTCCAACCTGCTCGTGGCCGCCTCACAGATGGATTCCGTGTGCGTCGTCCTCTCGGATCTGGGCGGGCGCAGCTACCAGACCGGGAGCGCCCTCCTGCACCAAGCCCTGGAGAACCTGCGCAACGAAGCCGGGCGCGTCGCGCTTCCCATCACTCCAGTCAACCCGCAGGGCGACGAACTCTACCACATCCTGCGCTGCCGTCTGTTCGAGAACATTCCCACCTCGAGTTCTGCAGAGATCACCGCTGTGGCCGACGCCTTCCGTAAGGCGCATGCCATGGCCGTCAGCATGAAGCTCACGGAAACATCATCGGATGGCATTGCGACCCAAGTCGCTGATGCCTACCCATTCCACCCCAGTTGGCGAGATTTGGTGGGACGCTTCAAGGAAAACGAGGGCTTTCAGCAGACGCGCGGCGTGATCCGCCTGATGCAGATGGTGGTCGCAAATCTATGGATCAGCAAACGGGCCGAATCCCTGGACCTGATCGCCCCCTTCGACCTGGACCTGAACGACGACGAGATCAGCTCGGAGCTGCGCTCGATCAACCAGAACCTGTCAGAAGCCATGAGCCACGACATCGTGCACAGGGGAAGCGGGGAAGCGGAACAGATCGATGCACGCAACGGGAACACCGACGCCACGGATGCTGCCTGCCTGATCCTCGTGGCATCCCTATCGACCACCCCAGGGGCGACACACGGCCTGCGCGAGTTCGAGCTATACAACTTCCTGGCTAGGCCCGGACGAGATCTGTCCAGCCTCAAGTCCAAGGTTCTGGACCTTCTGGACACGCGGGCCTGGTACCTGCACCGCTCGCAAGACGATCGCATCTTTTTCAAGAACCAGCAGAATCTCGCTGCCAAGTTGCGGAGTACCGCACAAGGACTTGACTCCGAGACGGTCACCAGGGAACTGAAGAAACACCTTGAGGATCGTTTTGCGCCATCGTTGCGCGACTGCTACCAAATCGTGACTGTCTTGCCTGCGCTGGATGAGGTGCAATTGGAGCAGGAGCGCACCTTACTTGTGATCGCCGAGCCCCAAGGCGGACACAGCGGGTTGCCACTCTCGGAAAGCTGGCAAGGCTGGTGGGCCAACCAGACGTTCAAGAACCGCGTGGTATTCCTGACGGGATCCAAACAGGTGATGCAGAGTGTGAAGGAGAACACCCGGCAATACAGGGCATTGCAGTCCATCGAAGACGAACTGCGTAGCGAAGCGACGCCAGCCGGTGACTCTCAGTGGAAGGCGCTCGACAGCCTGCGTGACAGGGTCCATCTGCAGCTTTCCGCATCGCTCACCGAAGCCTTCGATACCTTGATCTATCCCAGCATCGGCAATGCACTTCTGAGCAATGCGGTGCGCCTGGAGTTCAAGGGCAACAGTTGGCGTGGTGAAGATGTAATCAGGAGCACGCTCAAAGATGCCTGCAAGTTCACGGACAGCATTTCGAGCGATCAGTTTTGTAGAGAAGTCGAGAGCGATCTTTTTCCAGCAAAACGCTCTGAGTGGGGTGAAATTCGAAGGAAGGCCGCGTGCGCCACGGATTGGTACTTCCA
The DNA here is from genome assembly GCA_035913415.1 of Fibrobacteria bacterium. Lineage (GTDB taxonomy): Bacteria > Fibrobacterota > Fibrobacteria > UBA5070 > UBA5070 > UBA5070. The sequence goes on from JAMIIV010000212.1 coordinate 24,181, forward strand.
TAAGAGCGACGCACTCAATTGTCTGAAAGCCGACTGCATCCGCAAGGATCTCTGGCGCGAACAGGGCAACTACATCGAAAAGGGCCCATTCCCCAAGGCCGAGACGACCATCCTTATCAAGGAACTCTCGCGCACCGAAGACGGCACGACCTGGTTGCGCCTGGAACCCTTGCACGGCGATACAGTCTACTTCGAGACCGGCAACAGCGTGCCGACCACCGCTTCGAGCAAGATCGACAACTTCCAGCGCTTCGAAGCGAAGGGCTTGCATTACCGCTTCCTGTGTGTGGACAGCACGGGAGAACATCCCACAGGTACACCTGTGGCCTGGCAGGGAACCGTCGAACTCCAATACGGCCCCAAAAGCCCGTGCATCGGGAATATCCTGACGCTGCAGGCGACACCGAGTAGCTCCATCCGCTACAGCACCGACGGCTCCTCGCCGCGCAACGGAGCGGTCTACGATGGGCCGTTTCCGATCCCGCCCCATTGCCGAGTGGTCCTGGCGACGGCCGAATGCGAAGGTGTGACGGCACAGGAGTTGCGAATCGAAGTGCGGCCGGAGGAAGACGCAGACCTTGGCCCCATCGTGGATCCACATGCGGCTTGCAGATGGAAGAAACGATTCAAGATCGACGACACGGGATCGGTCTGGAAATTCATCGAGGCCATGGAGACTTACCATGCTCGGGCCAAGGATCTGGCCATCGTGGTCAGCATCGGCCAGGACACGGAGACGCTGGAGTACCTGGGCAGCAAGCCCGAAGGCTTCGATGGTGCTGGGGTGCGCCGCCTGTGCGACCAGCTTCAGGAGGCATTGGGCGGCGGGGAGCTGCGCCTCAAGACCAGCCAGTTGCACTTCGGCATGGGACAGGACCTGCTGGACTGGGCCAATGCCCGTGGCGAAGGCCTAAGCACTTCGGGGATCGAAGCCCTTGGCTGAACTACGCACCGTCGGCCTGGGGATGAATCCGGATGAGGCCCGGCATGGATTCCTTCTCAAGATCCCGGCCAGCATCAAGCCCGATGCTGCCGTCCTGATTTCGGAGCACCGCGATTGGGTGCTGGATCACGGCGCCTTGCAGGCGCCTCCGATCTCACCTTCCGACCTCCACTTGCGGGTCTACCTGACGCGCAACCGCTGGGACGCTCTGGCTCCGGCGTTCTGGGAAGACGCCGTGCGACGCCTGCGCAAGAACGGCATGAGCGCCGCCAAATTCCCCAAGAGGGGGGATGTTCCGATCCATCCGTCGCTGGGCAAGGAGCTGTGTGTGCTGTGCTGGGCCGTGGAAGATGCCGACCCGGCCCTGATCCCCGAGGCCGTACGCAACTGGGAAGGCCTTGCTCCCGAAGAACGCTGGTGGCTCTACACCATGACGGCGGCGGCGACCGGCCAAGCCCAGCAGAAGAATCGCGGCTGGCGCAAAGCCCTGCGCTTCGCTCTCACCGAGAACCCGTTGACCAAGGGCGAGGGCCTGGCCCCGCGCACCCGCAAGGAGCTGCTCGACCACGGGCAGATGAATCTGCTATGAAGTCCTTCATCGAGACCCAGTTCCCCATTTCCCGTCTGAGTGCCGAGAGCTACAAGGAACGCAAGGCCGTTTCCGGGCAGACCCTGACAGGACTAGGCAAATGGTGGGGGCGCAAGCCCTTGATCCTGGTTCGCGCCAGCATCCTGGGGATGCTGATGCCGGCCAGTGCAGATGCGCGCAAGGACCGCGAAATCTTCCTCAAGCTTTTGACCATGGACGACGAGGGAGTTTGGCGCCGCCGCAAGGCAACGGTTCCAGACAAAGCATTGCTGGAGGTTGCTCCGGAATTCCGGATACGGTGGAAATCAGCAAACAAAGACGAACGGGAAGTTCTTCGAGAGGAAATCTGGGAGAGCCTGAGCGAGCCAACGCGCACGCAACTGGATGTCTTGCGCAAATTCGCTTTCACTCGCCCAGCCTTTGATGTCCTTGGGTATGAGGAACGGATCAAGCACTGCTTGAGGCCCGAACATTTGGATGGACCCGATGCGTCGTCGTGGTCCGAGATCAATGCGCATCTGGGAACCTCTGCGGCATCCCTGACAGCACTTGTCGAGCAGCTCGGCATCAAGCGCTTCGGGCGCCGTCCTCGGATTGGCGACTGTTTTGCCGGTGGCGGGAGCATTCCCTTCGAGGCCGCCCGCATCGGTTGCGAAGCCTTCGGGAACGACCTCAATCCGGTCGCAGCCCTGCTGACCTGGGCAAGTTTGAATCTGGTGGGCGGCGGCCAAGAGGTCCAGGCCCAGGTGCGCGAGTCGCAGGGAAATGCCTTTGCGGCGGCCGAGGCCCAGATCGAGGCCTGGGGCATTGAACGAAGCGAGGAAGGCTGGCAAGCCGAGGCCTACCTGTACTGCGTGGAGGTCCAGCCCCAAGGACTTCCCTACGCGATTCCGCTGGCACCCAGCTGGGTCATCAGCGAGAAGTACCGCGTGTGCGCCACTCCGAAACTCTCCGCCGACGGCACCCGCGTGGATCTCGAGGTTGTCGAGGAGGCTTCAGACAGGATTTGGCAAAAGGCCAAGGACGGGGAGACGGCCACGGTCGCCGACTCCAGGGTCTGCGATCCCTTCGACCCTAGCAGAAGCTGGAGCGTCGAAAGCCTGCGGGGCCCCGAAGGGCTGCGACGCTGGGAGAAGGGGGACCTGACGCCTCGTTCCGGCGATGTGTTCCAGGAACGACTCTACTGCATCCGCTGGCGCAAGCCAGACGGGACACGGGCGTACCGCGCCCCCACGGTCTTCGATCGGCGCAATGAAGCGAAAGTGCTGGAGCTTTTGAAAGATCGGTTGGAATTGTGGTGGGAGCAGGGGTTTGTTCCTTCCAAGCGGATTGAGCCCGGTTACAACACTGACCAACCCATACGGGAGCGCGGTTGGACCCACTGGCATCACTTGTTCACGCCAAGACAGCTTCTGGTGCATGGTCTACTAGGAAGCAATGCCGCAAAAACCGAACAAGGCGCAATTGCTGGTTTCCTGCTTGTGTCTCGGATTGCGGACTGGGATTCTCGTATGTCGGTCTGGTTACCCTCGCAAGGTGGGGGCATTGGCGGGGGCAAAAACACCTTCCTGAACATGGCACTGAATACGCTCTTCAACTATTCGACGCGCCCAATCCAAGGACTCAGATCCCTTCAAATTGATGTGCCTTCCTACTCGACGGCTCCATCCAGCGTTATCGTCTCCGACGCACGCTCCATCACCGCCATCAACGACCTCTGGATCACCGATCCACCGTACGCAGACGCGGTCAACTACCACGAGCTGGCCGACTTCTTCCTGGCCTGGTACGAGAAGCTCCTGCCGAAGGCATTCCCCGAGTGGGTCCCGGATGGGCGCAAGGCGTTGGCGGTGCGAGGAACGGGTGACGACTTCAAAAAGAGCATGGTGGAGATCTACGCCAACCTCTGCAAGCACATGCCCGAAAACGGCCTGCAGATGGTGCAGTTCACCCACCAGAACCCGGCGGTATGGGCCGACCTGGGCATGATCCTGTGGGCGGCAGGGCTGCGCGTGACGGCAGCATGGACCGTGGCCACCGAGACGCCGGCTGGCGGCATCAAGAAGGGCAACTATGTGCAGGGCACTGTCCTCCTTGTTCTGCGCAAGCGCACCGATGGTGAGGATGGAGTTAGTCGGAAATATTCGCCTCTCATTGAACAGGAGGTCAAGCGCCAGATCGACGCGATGCGCGCCCTGGACGAAGGCAATGAGCCCAACTTCGGCGACACCGACTACCAGTTGGCGGCCTATGCGGCGGCCCTGCGCGTGCTCACCCAATACCAGACTCTTGATGGCCAGGACATCAAGCACGAGCTGTTCCGCGCCAAACCCGCAGGTCGGAAAGCGACCGTGGAAAAGTCTCGCTTCGAGCAAGTGATCGACCGCGCCATCACCATCGCCTGCGACTACTTGGTCCCGCGTGGACTGGAACCGGTTTGGCGCGATCTGAACGCCCATGAACGACTGTACCTGCGCGCGTTGGATGTGGAGTCTCGAGGTGAGCACCGGCAGGGCGTGTACCAGGAATTGGCACGAGGCTTCGGCGTGGGCGAGTACAAGAGCCTACTGGAAAACAGCAAGGCCAACGGCACGCGCATCCGCACGGCTGGTGAATTCGGACGCAAGGACCTGGGCGGCGAGGGCTTTGCCGGAACGGCTGTGCGCCATCTCCTGTACGCGGTCTTTGCCACAGCCCGCGATGAGAGCCCCGAAGGCGGCCTCCGCTATCTCAAGGACGAGCTCAAGGACTACTGGACCTTGCGCCAGCGCCTGATTTCCCTGCTCGAGTGGCTAGTCCCCCTGGCACAAGTCGAAGGTATGGAACATTGGATCAAGGACTGCGCTGCCGCCCAGCTCCTAGCTGGGCGCTTGCGAAACGACCATGGCTGATTTTCCGGGGGTATATTCTCCCCATGACCAGGACCATGCACATCGAGTACGACGACGCATTCCTGCTTTCGGCGGGAATGCCTTCGCTCGAGTTCGAGCGAGAAGCACGCTTCGCCATGGCCGGCAAGCTTTTCGAGCTGGGAAGATTGACCTCCGGACGAGCCGCGCAGCTTTGCGGCATGGAGCGCGTGGAATTTCTGCTTTCGTTGCCGCGCATCGGGATCTCTTCGGTGAACCTCACCCAAGACGACGCCGATGACGAGATCCGCTTCGCACAATGCCCGTAGATCTGGTCTGCAATACGGGCCCCATTCTTGCGTTGGGCAAGATGGGGCTCTTGGATCTTGTCCCGCATCTGGGGCTCGAAATCATTTTTCCGAAAGCCGTTGCCAACGAACTGGATGTAGGAGCCGCCGCAGGCTTCCCGGTCCTTCGCCCCGCATGGATTCCCGTGATCGAACATTCGCCGAATCCCGCATTCGAGTCATCCCTCGACCCGGGAGAAGCAGCCGTCCTGGATCTCGCCTTGACGATGGGCATCAAGACAGTCTGCATCGACGAATGGCGTGGCCGCAGAGCGGCGCATTCCGTAGGGCTGCAGGTGACAGGATCGCTGGGCATGTTGGGGCGCATGCGAAACCTCAAACTGATCGAATCGGTGGAGGTTCCCCTTGAAAAGGCCCTTCAGACCGGCGTTCGGTATCATCCAGATCTCTTGGAGAGGTTCCTTCAAGCTATGCGGTGAAGCACGAGGTGTCCTGTGACACTTCAGCGTCATTCCTCCCGCCGCAACCCCTTGGCGGCAACGGTCCTGCAGGAACGTTTGCAGGGCGCCACTTCCTACGACCGCATCGCTGGCTATTTCCGCTCCAGCCTCTTCGAGGTCGCAGGCGAAGCGTTGGAGTCCATCAAGGGTACGGTTCGGATCGTCTGCAATTCAGACCTTGATCCGCGCGATGTCCTGACCGCCCAAGCGGCTCAATCGTCCCTGCGCCGAAGTTGGTGCGAAGGCGAGCCAGAGAACCTTCCAGAGGCGGCACGACCCCGGTTGCGGCGGCTGTACCAATTCTTGTCCTCGGGCAAGTTGCAGGTCAAGGTGCTGCCAGACACCGTATTCGGGCTCATCCACGGCAAGGCAGGGGTGGTGCAGTACCCCAATGGCCGGGCCACATCATTCCTGGGCAGCGTCAACGAGAGTCGCACAGCCTGGAGCCTGAACTACGAGCTGCTTTGGGAGGATGATTCAACAGAATCGGTGCAGTGGGTCCAGGATGAGTTCAATGCGCTTTGGCACCATCCTTCTGCGATGGACTTGTCTGCCTGTCCATTCATCGAAAAGGATCTCAAGCGCCTGTGTGAGCGCGAGGTCGTCACCATCGAAGAATGGAAGAGGGAGCCGCGGCCCGAAGTGGTTGCGGTGGAAAGCCCCCTGTACCGCCGGGAGCAAGGGCTTTGGCCGCACCAGAAGTACTTCGCCAAGTTGGCTTTGGAACGGCATCGGCTAGGTGGTGCGCGGTTGCTGCTGGCCGACCAGGTGGGCCTGGGCAAAACCATCCAACTGGCGATGGCGGCACTTTTGATGGCTTTGGAGGACGATGGCCCCGTGCTGGTACTGGCCCCAAAGCCGCTTCTGGAGCAGTGGCAGGGGGAACTGCAGGATCTCCTGCATCTGCCGTCGGCGCGCTGGACGGGCTCTATGTGGGTTGATGAACAAGGCGTCGAGTATCCCGGATCAGGAGTTGATTCGCTCAAGGAATGCCCACGCCGGATTGGGTTGGTTTCGCAGGGTCTCATTACAATGGGATCACCTGCGGTGAAGAAGGCTTTGCTGTCGCGGAAGTACGTATGCGTAATTGTGGACGAAGCGCACCGGGCACGGCGCAAGAATCTCCCTCGCATCGAGGCGAGCGACGAGGACGTCAACGAGAAACCAGATCCCAACAACCTGATGGCCTTTCTGCTGCTACTGGGGAAACAGACCAAGAGCCTGTTGCTGGCCACCGCAACGCCGGTTCAGCTCCATCCCGTGGAAGCGTGGGATCATCTGCGCATCCTGGCCGAAGGCACTTCGTCGGTGCTGGGTGCGCCCTACCAGACTAGCCCTTGGTGGCGGGCCGCAGAAGGATTGTCCGTGTCCATGGGAGCAACGGAGATTCCGACGGATCCCCGAGATGCCTGGAACTATGTGCGCGATCCACTACCCTCGTCGCCGGAAGATCCGACAATAGCCCGTATCCGCCAACGGCTCGAGATGGAGGATTCATCCTGGACATTGTTGCCCGAGGACTATGGCCGTTTGCCCCAAGCCTTGCGCAGCACCGCGATCGAACCGGAGCTTTTCCCCGAGTATGCAGCCAAGCACAATCCACTCTTGCGGCACATCGTCCGACGCAGCCGTCAATACCTGGAAGAGGCCATCAACCCGATCACCAAGGAGCCTTGGCTTCCGAAGGTGGAAGTAAAGCTCTTCGGGGAGGAGCACGCGGCGGCTTTGGGGCTGACGTCGTACTTGATGGAAGCATACAAGGAGGCCGAGACGTTCTGTGGACTGCTCTCCCGCCGAGTGACAAGCGCTGGATTCTTCAAGACGCTTTTATTGCGTCGCTTGGGCAGTTCTCTGGTGGCAGGCCGCAACACCATCGAAAAGCTGCTGGGACCAGAGGAGATCGCGGATGCAGATTCCACAGATGAAGAAGATGACGATCTCACGCAACTGAATCCGGGCGAATTCCGGAACTTCACCGACACGGAACGTGCAGCCCTGCGTCGCTGTCGCGACCTGCTCAGGACCTGTCGGGATCCCGACCCGAAGCTGCAGGAGGTGCTCAAGTACCTTCTTAACAGAAATTGGCAGGAGCGCGGCTGCATACTCTTCAGCCAGTACTACGACACCGCATTCTGGATGGGCGAACAGTTGGCACGGCATGCGACACTCTCCGGCCAAGACCTCGGCATCTATGCTGGCAGCGGCCGTTCTGGCGTATGGGTGGGAGGACAGTTCCAGCGGTGCGAGCGCGAAACGCTCAAGATGCGGGTCAAGGATGGTTCCTTGCGAATCCTGTTGGGAACAGATGCTGCTTCCGAAGGCCTCAACCTCCAGACATTGGGCTCCCTCATCCACATCGACTTGCCGTGGAATCCCACCCGATTGGAACAGCGCAAAGGGCGCATCCAGCGCATCGGCCAGCGTTATCCAGAGGTCTGGATCGCCAACCTCCGCTACCGCGATTCGGTGGAAGACCGGGTGCACGACCTCCTGTCACAACGGCTCGAGGCCATCCACAACTTGTTTGGTCAAATTCCAGACACCCTCGAAGATGTCTGGGTCAAGACTGCCATCGGAGAACGCCGCGAAGCCGAGAGGCTGATTGATCGCGCTACGGAGCTACGCCGCAATCCCTTCGATGCCAAATACGCCAAGGTCGAGGATTCGGACTGGGAAAGCTGCCACCGTGTCCTGAATCCACTCGACCTCGCCGACCAGATGCGCAAAGGTTGGTAACGCCCCTCAGAACGGCCAGTACATCCGAGGGTCCAGCATGTCCCAGCGCAGTCGCGGGAACACCGCCGTGGCCGCCACCAGAAGCCACCCTTCGCTGATTTCCGTCAAGGCGCCCAGGGTTCCGCCCGTGTTGCCCCCCAGCAGGGCGCGGATGCGGCGCACCAGCATCGCGAACAGCACGATCCACCCCACGATCGCGATGGTCCCGTCGATCCAGCCCAATTGGAAGGCCAGCGCCAGCGGCAGGAGCGCGAACAGCGCCCGGCGCAGGCGCCCCCCGGACCCGAAGGCCGAGACGGCGACGCCATCTTCCTTGGCGTAGCGCGAAACGGCCGTGGCAAGCAACTGGGCCGACCGCCCGAACACCGGAGCCACGAACAACGCGATGGCCGCCCGGTCGGGTGCCATGTTCTGCAGCGCCACCACCTTGGCCGCCAGCACCGTGACCACCGCGATGGTGCCCAGCGCCCCGATGTGCGGATTGGAGAGGATCTCGTGCATGCTGGCCCGCGAACGCCACGACAACAGCGCTTCCGAGGTGTTGGCCAGGCCATCCAGGTGCATGCCCCCGGTCAACCAGACCCATTCCACCACCACCAGCAACGCGGCCACCGGAAGCGGCAGCACCCGCGACAAGGCCGCCCACGACAACGCCAGGCACCCGCCGATGAACAATCCCACCACGGGGAACCAGTAGATGGCTCGCGAGAGGTCGTACTGGCGATGGCGCGGCATCCGCAGGATCGTCAGGTAGTTCAAGGCGGTGGGCAGGCTCACGCGGGACTCCCGGAAAGGCGCGGCTTGCACCGCACGAGGCTCGAACGACCGTCGCGCCAAGGCGCGACGGAATCCGTCACAGCTTGGGCAGCGTCTCCACGACCTGCTTGATCCGCTCGGCGTCTTCCTTGCGGCAGACCAGCGTCGCGTTGGGCGTGGTCACCACGATCAGGTCGGAGATGCCGATGCACACCACGCGGTGCCCGTTCTGCTCGGAGACCACGATGTTGTCCTTGGCGTCCAGCGCCGAGAGCGCCGTCTGGGTCCAGTTGCCGGCCGCGTCGCGGGGCAGCACCTGCTCCAGGGCCACCCAGCCGCCCACGTCGTTCCAGCCGAAGTCGGCGACGGCGCAGCGCACGTCGGCGGCTTTTTCCATCACGCCGAAGTCGATGCTCACCTTGGGCAGGGGCTCGAAGGCGGTGTGCAGAGCGGCCGCGAAGCCGTCCGTGCCCCAGGCGGCGGCGGCACCCTTCATGGCCTCGTGGTGGGCGGGAAGGTGCTTTTCGATCTCGGAGAGGATGTCGGTGGTGCGCCACACGAACATGCCCGAGTTCCACAGGTGTTTGCCGGACTTCAGGAACGTGTCCGCCGTGGCCTGGTCGGGTTTCTCGCGGAAGGCGGCCAGCTTGTGGACCGGGGCCCCGCGGCGTTCGCCGAGTTTGTCTCCCACTTCCAGGTAACCGTAGCCCGTCGCGGCCGAACGCGGCTGAATGCCGAAGGTGTAGAGTCCGCCCTCGGCGGCGGCAGCCTCGGCGGTGCCCAGCAGGACCTCGCGGAACCGTGCGGCGGGCTCGATGGTGTGGTCGGCGGCCAGGATGGCCAGCACCGCTCCCGGCCACTTCTTTTCCACCAGCGCGGCGGCCAGCGCCACGGCGCCCGAGGTGTCGCGAGGCATGGGTTCGCCGATCACGTTTTCGGCCGGCAGCTCGGGGAGCTGTTCACGGGCCAGGTCGGCGAACTTCGCGTTGGTGAGCACCAGCACGCGCTCGGCGGGCACCAGACCTTCCAGGCGATCGAACGTGACCTGCAGCATGGTGCGCTCGCCGGTCAGGTTCAGAAACTGCTTGGGCCGCTCCGGGCGGCTCATGGGCCAGAAGCGGGTACCGGATCCACCGGCCATGATGGCGACAACCAGGTTCTTCGCGACGTCCATTCGAAATCCTCGATGCGGGCTGAGTGGGGATTTGCTGCGTGGTGTGTGGATCCGCCAATGTAGCCGTTTTCCGGACCGGGCGCCTCCCCGCCCATCCCGGGCGGGGCCGCCGTCCTGCGGGCTACCCTCCGGTCGGTCCCCGCCCATCCCCCGCCAACAATCCGTACACAACCCCGGTTAGAGACGCCCTGCAGGGCGTCTCTACGTCGGATGGAACCAATGCGCCCGGCGGGGGATGGGCGGGGACGGCGCTGCGCGCCCCCTGCGGCGCGGCTGGCGCGATGCCTTTACCGGTTGTCAACGAATGCAGCGGACGGAGATTGCGAAGGTCTTCTCGTAGGAGGCGACGAAATCGTCCCAGGCCTCGAATCGGTAGAAGGAAGCCGCTCCTCGAGCATCTTCCGAACGGCTCCACCAGTAGGCGATCCGCCCCTTGGAGTCCTCTACCCCACCGGCGTAGCGCCCCCCGCCGGGCAGCGCCCGGAAACCGAACCTGTCCCACCCGGCCCAGCTTGCTGCGGCGAGGTGCCCACCTCCCACCGAATCCAGGTACTCCCAGTCCTCCCGTGCAGGAAGCTGCCACCCCTCGGGGCAAGCTCCGCGAACAGGGCCGACCGGATCCACCAGAGAGTCTTCGGCCTCGGGTCCAAGTCCCATCGCAGCAGACCAGGAATACAGCCTCCCGTACACGGAGCAAAAGCGGTCGTCGTCGTGGAGGCACCACGACCGGGCCGTGACGTACGCCAGGTTTTCGGCCATCCACTCCCGCCCGCCGATGACCACGGTTCGATAGGCGCGCCCATCGCGTGAGTCGGTGAACGCGCCATAGGTCACGGAATGGTTCCATGGCGAAACGCCGTACACCACCGCCGAAGTCGGCGTGGAACTGACAATCCCAGGCCAGTTCGGTACGGACACGGCCCGCAGGACCAGAGAGTCGGCCGCGCCGTCGAAGACGATGCTGTCGGTGTACAGGGAATCCGTCGCGTCGGGAAGCGAGCCATCCCGCGTGAAATGGATGGTGGCGTTCGGGGTGAGTGTGGACAGACCGATTTTCCGGGGAGGCATCCCCGCTCCCGCAGTGGAGAAGGTCACCGGACGAGCTTGGAACTGGAACGCGCGCGACAGCACCTCCGCACTCGGTCCGATGGAGCCGACGAAGGCCGACGCCCTCAAGGTCGCGGCGCTGTCGAGCACGATCCCCGCGGGAGGGTACAACGCCGAGCCGACCTCGGGCACCGATCCATCGAGGGTGTACCGGATTTCCGCGTTGGGGGTCAGGGTGGACAACGTCACCGTGACCGGGCGATCGTGGAGGCCCTTCGACCATTCCGGATCACTGACCCGAACGACCGTGACGGGCCGAGCCATGAAACCGACCCAATCCCGGAAGACCGTCGGTGACGGCTCGGCCTTGCCCGCGAATACCACGGCACGGACCTCCACGGAACGATCCAGGCGTAGCCCCGAATCCGGATAGAGCGGCGAGGAGCGATCCGGATTCGAACCATCGAGCGTGTACCGGATCTCCGGATCCGGCGTGGGGGAAAACAACGTCATGACCACCGGGCGATCGTGAAAACCCACCTTCGTCGCCCCCTGCTGCGTCGTCAGCCACGGCACGCCATCCACCGTCCTGGACGACACGCCCCTGGCCTGGAACCGATACTCCCGCACCAGGACCGGGCTGGGTGTCCAACCGTCCCTCCATGCGGCGACCTGCAGGTGACAGGTCGTGTCGACAAGGATCCCGGAATCGGGGTCGTACTCCGGCGAAACACGCGTCGGCGCGTTACCATCCAGGGAGTACCGCAGGAACACGCCAGGTGTCGTGGTGGTCACGAACACCCGCACCGGCTGATCGTGCCATCGCAGCCCCGTCGAATCGACCCGCCACGCCGAGGAGGAGTGCCAATGGATACGGGGCATGTCCACCGCGCCCCGCACGGGTGCGGATTTTCCGGTCGGTTTGCCCTCCGACATCTTGAGCACCGCGGTCTGGGAGCCGGAACTTGGCGGCAATCGCGCCGAGGCGATCCACACCTCGACCCCGCGGTCGTACCCGATCGCCTCAAGCTCGAGGGAATCCCCGTTGGGGGCGCTCACCGATCCGAACCGCAGCGACTCGCCCGCGTAGGAATGGACGCTGTCCAGCAACGTGTCGCGCCCGGAACACACGACGATGCGGACGGAATCCGTCGTTTCCCGGATCGTGTCCGGCACGGCCGACGAACTTTCCAACAAGATCGCCACGGGTCGTGATCCGTCGGCAGACGTGGTGCGCACCTCCTGGCAACCCACCAACAGCGAAACACCCGCCACAGCCACCCAGCCGAGCCGAAGAAGCGAAAAGGAACGAGACATCGCGGGGAGAGCCTTCATGGAGCAAACCATAAATTCCCGGACTCCCCTTGGAGCGCGTCTACGCCGTCACGACCGGCACACCGTACAGCGGCACCCACGGATCGCGACTCACCAGGTGAAGCCCCCGCTGGCGCGGCACCCTTGGGTGGGCTATGTACCATTGCAATCGCCTTCAGACGGAGATACCCCTCAATGCCCTCCTCCCTTCTAGTCGGCCGTGCCGGCGACCTCGACCTCGAACTCCCCTTTGCCCTGGCCAATCGCCATGGCCTGGTGGCTGGTGCCACCGGCACGGGCAAGACGGTGACCCTGGCCCGCTTGGCCGAGGGGTTCAGCCGCACCGGTGTGCCCGTGTTCCTTGCCGACGTGAAAGGCGATCTCTCCGGATTGGCCGCCCCCGGATCCGCAGACTCCAAGGCTGGTGTGCGCGCTCGTGAACTGGATCTTCCCGACTGGACCCCCCAGGCCTGCCCCGTCACCTTCTGGGACGTGTCCGGCAAAGCCGGACATCCGGTGCGCGCCACCGTATCCGACCTTGGCCCCACCTTGTTCGCGCGCCTGCTGGGCCTCAACGACACCCAGGAAGGTGTGTTGCGCATCATCTTCAAGGTGGCCGACGACGAAGGCCTGCTGCTCGTGGACCTCAAGGACTTGCGCGCCATGGCCGCCCACGTGGGCGAGCGCGCCGCCGAACTGCGCACCAGCCACGGCAACGTCTCGGCCGCCTCGGTGGGCGCCATCCAGCGCGGTCTGCTGGCGCTCGAAGAGGGCGGAGGTGCGGCGTTCTTCGGCGAGCCCATGCTCGACATCCACGACCTGATGCAGACCCGCGACGGCCAAGGGGTGATCAACATCCTGGCCGCCGAGGAACTCTCCCGCCAGGGCCGCACCTATTCCACCCTGCTGCTTTGGCTGCTGTCGGAACTCTTCGAACAACTCCCCGAGGCCGGCGATCTGGAAAAACCCAAGCTCGTGTTCTTCTTCGACGAAGCCCACCTGCTGTTCACCGACGCCCCCAAGGCCCTGCTGGAGACCATCGAGCAGGTGGTGCGGCTCATCCGCTCCAAAGGCGTGGGCATCTACTTCGTGACCCAGAGCCCCTCGGACATCCCCGACGCCGTGCTGGGCCAGTTGGGCAACCGCGTCCAGCACGCGCTGCGCGCCTTCAGCCCCCGCGACCAGAAGGCCGTCAAAGCCGCCGCCGAGACCATGCGCCCCAACCCCGCCTTCGACGCCGAAGCCGCCATCACCGAACTTGGTGTGGGCGAAGCGCTGGTCTCGCTCCTGGACGAAAAAGGGGTTCCGGGAATCGTGCAACGCACCCTGGTGGCCCCACCCGCCACCCGCCTTGGCCCCCTGACGCCCACCGAACGCGCCGGGGTGGTCTCCACTTCGGAAGTGGCCGGGGTCTACGAAAAGGCGCTCGACCGCGAATCCGCCTACGAACGGCTCACGGGACGCTCCACCTCCGCCAACGACCGGGACGCGTCGCCACCGGAACGTTCGACGGAATCCGTCCACGAAGCACCCGCACCCGCGGAGCGCTCCGTCCTCTCCGAAGTGTTGCTGGGCTCCTCGGGTCCGCGCGGCGGACGCAAGGAAGGATTGGTCGAGGTCGCCGCGAAATCCGCCCTGCGCTCCATCGGTTCCAGCGTGGGCCGCCAGCTCGTGCGCGGCCTTCTGGGTTCGCTCCTGGGCGGCGCCACCGGCGGACGCCGCCGGCGCTGACCGCTCTGAATGGGCGACCCGCCGAAGGCCAACCCCATAGCTTACCCCCACACGTCTCTCGCTCCGGCCATACACAGACTTGGCGCGAGAAGACGAGGGCTGGCTTGGACAAGGAGAATTGCACCTTTGGCTCCATGGTTCGAGCGACCGCCTTCCAGAAGCGTGAAGCCCGGGATCCCAAGTCCCGGTTCGACCCCGAATCCCTGACCAAGGCGGAATTGGTCAAAATCGTGCGCCGTGCGATGGAGCATCCAGAGGATTTCCCGCTTTGGATGCGACGAGAAATGTCGTCGGCGGAAAGCTTGGATTCGCTGGATCGCGAGATGCGATCCCAGATCGAACTCATCTTCGGCGACCGGGACTATGAAACCGACGCCTCGGGACTGATCGCCTCCATGGAAGATGCGGTGGAATCGGGGAAAGCCGATGCGAATCAGGCGCTGGTGTGGGTGCTGGAAGCGCTCGATCTGGCGGAGGACACCATCCTCCACCAACATGAGAACGATTTCACGATCCAGTGCGACATCGACATGTTGGGTGGTCTGGCTGTGAAATTTCTCCAAAATTCCGCCCACGAGGGCAGGGAGTTAGCTGAAGCGATGATCACCCTGAGCGATCGAGAATTCGCATCGCCCATCACGGAGCTTCGTGGGTTCGCCACGAGGCTGGGCAAGGAGGGGCTCGTGACCCTTCGATCCGCACTCGAGAGGCAACCCTATCCGGATCGCTCGCTACTCGTGCAGATCTACGAACTCCAAAAGGACGAATTGGCCTGGATCGAGTTGCAGGTATCCAGCCCCAAGGAAGAGGACCAGATCGCTGCCTTGAAGAAGATCCAGGCAACGAGGTCGTCGCGAGAAGCGATCGAACGGGCGACGGACCTGCTGAACGACCGCAGGGATTGCTCCAGCCCGAGAATTTCCGTGCGCCGCTGGTGGTACCAGGAGCGTTGTCGGTTGGGGGAAGATCCTGCCGCCATGTCGCAGGACGCCTGGATGGTGTTCGAGAAGAATCCGTGTTCCCCGGACGCGTGGAACTTGCTCCAGGATTGGGCGGGTCGCGCGGGGAACTGGGGGGCTGTCCGGAGCCGTGGGTTGGCGTTCCTGGAATCGCGCGAGAAGGGCAATGGGCTCGACAATTTCCGGCATTCCCGCATCCGCATCGCCCGCGACGAGGGGCGCGAGCGCGACGCCTGGGAGATCGCCCGGCTTGGCGTGAGCCCTCGGGAAATGGAAGAGGCGATCCTCCGGGCCCTTCCACATTGGCCGCGGGAGGCCCTGATCGAGTTCGATCGATTGGTAGAAGGCGCAATGAAGACACTTTCCAGCACCAACAACCAGGGTTTCTACCAAGTGTTCACCGACCTGCTGAGAAAAGGCAAGCAACCATTCGGCACGCTCTGGCTTGCGAACTGGAAATCGAAGGTGAATGCGACCTTCCCGCGAAGACCCAAACTGCTCGAGATGGTGGCCAATGTCTGATCCCAGGTGGCGACCCAAAGGAGAAGCGATGATCAAAGAGTTGAATCCCACGGATGGAACCACGGCGACTGCACCCAAGGAGATGGGGCAGCTCCTTTCCGACATTTTCCAGGCCAAGGTGCTTCCGGCCGACGAGTTGGCGGAAGTTGTCCTGCGGGGGGAGGAATCCATCCCTCTCCTCATGAAAGCCCTGGAGTCGGCATTGGATTCGGAGCCGACAGACGCCCAGGATGTCTCGTATGGCTTACTTCTTCTGGCTCAACTGCGGCACCGCCCAGCCTTCCCTCTTTTTCTTCGGTTGGCCCGGCACCCCCGTGTGGACGCATGGATCGGCGACATGGTCACCGAAAGTCTCGGACGCTGCCTGGCGGCCTGTTGGAACGGGGAACTCCAGCCACTGGTGGACTTGGCCAACGACGAAGGCTTGGATGAATTCGTGCGATCCCAAGGCCCGGAAGCGATCGCTTGCCTGTCGCTGGCGGGGGAATTGCCCCGGGATCGTGCGCTCGGGATCCTGAACGGCCTTCTCCGAGCATCCGTCCATGGAGACGGTCCCGTGATGCCCATCCATTGGCTGGATGCCATCGCGACCCTGTACCCGGACTCGGAAGGGGAATACCTGATCCGCGAAGCATTCGCGAAGGACCTGATCCCCGCGTTCGAGTTCTCCCTTGCTGAGTTCGAAGAGCTGATGGAAGATGGCTTGGAGCGAACCTGGGAGGCGTCGAGAAATTCCCCCCACCACACCTTGGTGATCGATGCGGTGAAGGATTCGTGCTGGTGGTCCGTCTGGGAGAACACACGCTCCTCCGCTTCCGTGGAATCCATCGAACCCCTGGAATACAGACCCATCGAACCCATGAAATACAGGCAGGTGGAACAACTGAGGTCGGACAAGGTGGGGCGCAACGATCCCTGCCCATGCCATTCCGGCAAGAAATTCAAAAAATGCTGCGGAGCGTGATCCGAAGCATCCCTCTGGGGACAAGGAACCACCCACGCACATCCATGCTCGCAGCGCACTTCGAGTCCAAGCTGAAGTCCAGGCACAACGCCAAGCACCAGGCTGGCACAGCATCCTGTAATCTTGAATCTACCACTCGTCCTCCAAGGTCCAGTGTTCCTTGCAAGGAACGAGCGGTGGATTTTGGTCGCTCCGAGGCTTTTCTCCCGCTTTCAGCCCTCGACGATTCTCCACGGCATGGTCTCACCCGCGCGGTAGGGCACCACGCCATCGACCAACCCCGGCACGGACCAGTCGGCCTTATCGAGCGTGACGATTTCCGTCGAACGCGGCAGTCCGTAGAAGTCGGCCCCGAACGAGGCGCAGAAATCTTCCAGGCGATCGAGCTGGCCCGCCCGATCGAACACGTCCACCAGACCTTCCAGCGCCACGGGCATGGAATAGACCCCCGCGCACCCGGCGGCGCACTCCTTCTTCCCCTTGTGGTGGGGGGCACTGTCGGTTCCGTAGAAGAACTTGGATGAACCGGAAAAGGCGGCCTCCCGCAGGGCGTCGCGATCTTCCGGGCGCTTGGCGACGGGTTTGCAGAACAGGTGCGGTTTGAGCATGCCGCCGATCACGTCGTCGAGGGTGATCTCCAGGTGGTGCAACGTGATGGTGGCCGCGACGTTGGGGCCCAGGGCGCGCACGGCACGCACCGCCGCCGCCGTGCTCACGTGCTCCAGCACCAGGCGCACCCCGGGGAAACGCGAGGCGGTCTCGGAGAATTCGTCCAGGAAACGCTCCTCGCGGTCCAGGCTGAACACACCCGGCTTTTCTCCGTGACAGCAGACCACCAGTCCGGTCTCTTCCAGAACGTCCATCAGGGGCCAGATCTGGCGCAGGTCGGTGATGCCGTCTTCGGAGTTGGTGGTCACGCCCTCCGGGTAGACTTTGCCGGCCACCGCTCCCGCCTCGGCCAGGGCGCGCAATTCGTCTCCGGTGTGGCGCGGCAACAGCTTGAAGGCCATCAACGGTTCCAAAGTGGGCGCGGCGGCCACGATGCGCTCCCGGTAGACAGAGACGTCGTCGGCGGTCACCACCGGAGGCGCCAGGTTGGGCATCACCAGCACACGACCGAAACGGCGTTCGGCTTCGCGAGCGTAGGAGGGGAGGTCGGCATCCTGGCGCAGGTGCACGTGGAAATCGTCGGGGCGGCGGAGGACAAGCGTCTGCATGGAGCCGAAAGATACCCGCTGCGGGTGTCGGGCAGGATGCGGAGGGGTACATTGGAGGACTATGCTCGGAGCCCCCCTTGTCGCCCTCCTCGGCCTGGCCCTGTCGGCCCCCGCGTCTCGCTCGAACGCGCGCCTGCTCCCCGGCCCCTCCCTCAACGAATTCTCGCTGGCCCGCGGCACCGGGCTCTTCGCCGGTCGCGCCGGCTCGGCGATCCCGCGCCAGGACACCCTGGAGATCCACGTCTTCCTGGTGCGGTTTGCCAAGGAGACCTCCGACAACGGCGCCACCACCGGTGACGGCACCTTCGGCTCCGAGAAACTCGAATACGCCCTCGAGCCCGCCAAAGCGCGCGCCGAGCGCCCGCGCGAGCATTTCCGCCGTCTGCTGGACTTCCAGCAGCGTTACTGGACCGACGCCTCCCAAGGCAGACTGGTGCTGGAATTCCGCATCTTTCCCACCGGCGACTCCCTGTTCTACACCCTCGACCGCACCATGGGTTGGTATTCCCCCGCCCAGGCCGCCGAAGGAGAGAAGAAGGCCTCCTTCGACTCGACGCGCCTGTCGCGCTACCTCGAGATGGTCTCCGATGCCGCCCGCAAGGCCGCCTCGGATCCGGCTGGCCCCTTTGCCACCTCCCCCGCTCCCACATCCACCCGGCACCGCGCCTACATGCTGGTCCATGCCGGAGCCAACGGGTTCACCGATGGCGGCAAAGGCGGCTCGTCCAACGCCAACTCCAAGTCCGACATGAACGACTTCTACGTCGAGGACTCCACGTTCCAATACCTGCGCCTGCGCGGTCGTGTCGTGGACACCTCCCACTTCCGCGACTCCCTGGGCGTGGTGTTGGGCAAACCCGGAGCCGACACCCTCAAGCGCCTCCTGATCGCGCCCGAAACCGGCTCGCAAGACGGATTGAACTGGGGCATCCACGGCCTGATTTCCAACCAGATCGGGCGGCATGTCGGACTTCCCGACACCTGGGACTGGGTGCGCGGCTACAGCGCCATGGGCCGTTTCTGCGGCATGGATTTCGGCGGCTACCTGCTCCCCGGCTCGGGCTTCCTGCCCGTGCGGCCCTCGGCGTGGCTGCGCCTGTACATGGGCTGGGCCACCCCGGTGCTGGCCAC
>JAMIIV010000213.1:0-1105 GCA_035913415.1 Fibrobacteria bacterium
CAGCGGCGACGGCCACGTCGCGAAAGAAGCGACGGAGCACCTTGTAGATCGCCGAGCGCTCCAGCGCGCCATACCGGTCAGCCTGAGATGGCTGCTGGTGGTCAATGAATGGCACGCCGAGCCGGTCCAAATCACGGCGAGGGGGAGGGCGCTTGAGGATCCCAACGAGAGGACGCCAGGCTTCCTGGTGCTCGCTGCGCAAGGCGTCCTGCAATGCCTGCCCCGCACCCACTGCGATGCCATCGTCGAGTCCTTGAGAGGTAGCCGACATGCGTTCGCCGGCAGCGGTGATGGGAAGGCTGTTGGGCGCCTGGACTCTCGCCACGCGTGCGTCGAACCCCAGACCCGCGGCGTCCATGTCCTGGTGGTGCTGTTCGAGCAGGGTCTTGATCTCATCGAAGACCATTACCGTTCGGAGCTTCCCGCCCTTGCCGATGACGTCCAGCAGCCAGGCCTCTTCCCCATCCACGAGCTCGCGCCGGAAGCCCCTCAAGCGGGTCGTGGCCAGCTCCGACAAGCGCAACCCGGTGGTGCTGCCGAGCTCCAGAAGTAGTTGCAGGCGCCGCCGCTCCGGAGTGTCCGGCTTTTCATGGAGCACCTCCATCGCGAAGGCCCACTGACGCTCGCTCAAGGACCGACGAACGTCGATGCTCGGCTTCAGCAGACCCAGGGTGCGACCGAGATTCGCCATGGCGTTGGCTCGTAGGTACCCCTTTTCGTGCA
The DNA here is from genome assembly GCA_035913415.1 of Fibrobacteria bacterium. Lineage (GTDB taxonomy): Bacteria > Fibrobacterota > Fibrobacteria > UBA5070 > UBA5070 > UBA5070. The sequence goes on from JAMIIV010000213.1 coordinate 724, forward strand.
TGGCGGAAAACATGCTGCCCAGGACCGTGAACTCGTGGCGCTGGCTGTTCCGCCCCAACGGGCCCCGGAAGGGCCTCCAGGAGGCGTCCTCGCGCCTCACCTTGCGCTCCTGTACCCAATCGGCAGGCGGAGCCGCCAGGAAGGCCTGGTAGGCCTGCAGATCGGGCTCCTGGAGCGAGGAAAGGGCCTTACGGCGCACGTGGATGCACCAGAGGTAGAAGCGCTCGGCGATACGGGTGTAGTCCCGTCGGGTCTGCCCCTGGTACCGGCTCAGCCACTGGCTGTTCGCCTGAACATCCGTCTCGGCGCCCCAGACGTTGGTCTCATGGGACCGGAAGGCGCCCTGTCGACCCGACAGGGCATCGGGCAGGGCGCCGTCAAC
>JAMIIV010000214.1:0-2840 GCA_035913415.1 Fibrobacteria bacterium
CCATCCGCAAGCCTTCCAGCCTATCGCCTCCGCCCGGCCCCATCGCCCGGGCGGCCAGCGCAGCGTCGCCGCCCACCCCCATCCGCAAGCCTTCCAGCCCATCGCCTCCGCCCGGCCCTATCGCTCGGCGGCCAGCGAAGCGTCGCCGCCCACGCCTATGCCCTAGCGGCCAGCGAAGCGTCGCCGCCCACCCAGCCGTCAGCGCCAAGCGGCGGCAAAGCCGCCGCCCCGCACCCCGGAACCTGTTTCGAGCGAGGCGGGATGAGTCGAAGTGACAAGGCCCCGACCGCGTCCGCCTTGGGACGCCGAGGGGCCTTGGAGCGAGAATCGCCCGCCGCAGCCGAAACAGGTCAGTGGCGGAAGTGGCGGGTGCCCGTCATTGCCATTGCCATCCCCAGTTCATCGCACTTCTCCACGCTCAACTTGTCGTTCACCGAGCCCCCCGGCTGCACCAGGTACTTGATCCCGAAGGCGTGTGCGGCCTCGACATTGTCGGGGAAGGGGAAGAATGCATCGGAGCACAGCACCATGTCGCCGATGGCGGGTTTGACGCCTTCGAAGCGAGCGAGCCAATCCTGCACACGCGGCTGCGCGAGTTTCTGGTTCGAATCGATGCGGTTGGGCTGGCCCATGCCTGCACCCACGAGGGAATACTGGCCGGGGGCGTACTCCGTACCAATGGCGATCGCGTTGGACTTGAGGTGTTTGCAGGCCTTCCAGGTGAACTCAGCCAAGGCCTTCTTCGCCTCGGGGAATCCGATCTTGGTGGCCGACTCGAACTTCTCCCAGACCACGGCGTCGCGATCCTGCACCAGCATGCCGCCGATGACGTGTTTGTAGACCTTGCGGGAAGACGCCGCGGCGAACTCGCCGATCTCCAGCAGGCGAATGTCCTTGGACTTGTTCTTCAGGAATTCCAGGGCATCGGGCTCGAAGGAGGGCGCGATGAGGATTTCGACGAAGCGCCCCTTGAGGATTTCGGCGGTGGCCAGATCGACACGGCGAGTGAGGGCGATCACCGAGCCAAAAGCGGAGACCGGATCACCGGCCCAGGCCGCGACCAGGGCGTCCTTGAGGGTGGCGCCGGTTGCGTATCCACACGGGTTGAGGTGTTTGATCACCACGGCCGCGGGGGTGGCGACCAGCTCGCGGGCTGCTTCCAGAGCCGCATCGGCGTCGACGATGTTGTTGTAGGAGAGTTCCTTGCCGTGGAGCTGCCGCGCATTGCCCAACGAGGGTTCACCCGCTTGGATGCCAACCGATTCGCGGTAGAATTCGGCGCCCTGGTGGTTGTTTTCGCCGTAGCGGAGGTGGCTGCCTTCCGCGAAGCGCAAATCCAAACGCTTCTCGGCCAGGATCACCGAGGCCAGATGCCGCTCGATGGCCGAATCGTACCGGGAGGTGGTGGCGTACACCTTGATGGCCAGTTTCTGGCGCGTCTCGCTCGAGGTGTCGCCGGATGCCTTCAGTTCGGAGAGGACCGCGGCGTAGTCGGCGGGGTCGCAGACCACCGTGACACGTTCGTGATTCTTGGCAGCCGAGCGGAGCATGGAGGGTCCGCCGATGTCGATGTTCTCGATGGCCTCGGCCAGATCGCACCCCTTGGCCACGGTGGCCTCGAAGGGGTAGAGGTTCACCACCACCAGGTCGATGGGCGAGATTCCGTTCTGGTCCATCTGGGTCTTGTGGTCGGCCAGGTGGGGTCGGCCCAGCAGCCCGCCGTGCACCTTGGGATGCAAGGTCTTGACTCTGCCTTCCAGGATCTCGGGGTGTCCCGTCAGCTCGTCGATGGGCGTTGCGGTCAGGCCTGCGTCCTTCAGTGTCTTGAGGGTGCCCCCGGTGGAGACCAGCTGCCAGCCCATGGCGGACAGCCCCTGGGCAAATTCGACCAGGCCGGTCTTGTCGGAAACGGAAAGGAGAGCGATGCGGCTCATGCGTGTCCTCGGTGTAGACTTGAAGGTGAAGAGCGGTAAAGATAGTCGGGGAGACCCAACCACCTCGGTCCAACGGAGACTCGACAACCCCGCCTTGTGTAAGCGATAATCGGTTGATGAGCGCTTGGTGGAAACGGGTCCTTTCGATGTGGCCGCGAACAGGGCCGGTGTTGCCCTTGGTCCTCGCGGTGGTGGCGGCTTTCGGGCTCCTGGGCTGGTGGTCGGTTCGGCGGGTCCTCGAGGAGAAGCGGCGAGAGTTCCTGGAATCGACCAATCTGGTGGCACAGGCCTTCAACGTCGAGAGATTGACCAGGGTGATGGATACCCTGACTCCCCGCACCGACCCAGTTGGTGTCCGTGTCCGGAGGCAGTTGCTCGAGCTTCGGAAGTCACATCCCCTGTCCAGCGAAATCCATCTGCTGGGCCAGAACTCCAACGGCACCATCTACCACGTGCTGTCCGACAAGGACCAACCCGGCCACCCGGATCCGTTAGATTTCCTTGAGACGGGTGCCAAACAGCGACTCCTCCAAGATCGCTTCCGGGTGGGCGGCGGCATGGTTCTGGGCCCCTGGACAGATTCCGCCGGGACATGGATGACCGCGACAGAGGCCGTACGCGAACCTCGGACCGGGCGGATCGTCGCGCTTGTGGTCCAGCGATTCGATGCCGGGAATTGCCGCGGTCTTGTCCTTCGGGAAGCATTCCCGTTTTTGCTCGCCGCCTTTTCGCTTCTGGCCATCGTCCTCGTCGCGACGCATCGCCGCGACAAGGGGCGATCCTCGGCAAGTCGCACCTCGATCCTGCCGCTTCTGGTCCTGCTCGCAGGGGTCATTCTCACTCTTCTGCTTTCCTGGGAGCTGCACCACCACGAAATCGCCGCCACACAAGCGGACTTCCGAAGGC
>JAMIIV010000215.1:0-3875 GCA_035913415.1 Fibrobacteria bacterium
ACGACCAGAATTCGGGCGGGGCGACCCACCCGGTGGGGAAGAAGCAGCCGAACGGCTACGGCCTGTACGACATGCTGGGTAACGCTTGGGAGTGGTGCTCGGATTGGTACGGGGGGAGCTACTACAACGACTCGCCGGGTCGAGATCCCCATGGACCGAATCTCGGGTTGAAAAGAGTTCAGCGGGGTGGGTCCTGGTGCCCTGGGTCGCCCAAGTTCCCTGGGTCCTGGATGTGGCGCGCTTCTCATCGCGCCAGCTACTACCAGGGATCCGAGCTCACCAGCATCGGTTTCCGTTGCGCCAGCTCCACCGCCCCCGAGCCCTGATTCCCGCCCTTGCCCCTGTCTTCCCGCCAGGGCTACCATCGATCCCCAGAACCTCCCGGAGGGCCTCCATGCGTCTTGAAGCCGCCTCAGTCGTGGCCGCCCTGGCCCTACTTCTCCTCGTTGAGGGTCCGGTCCAGGCCCAGGACCGCCCCATTGTGGCGGTGTTCGACCTCGAGGTGAAGGGCACGAAGCTCGACAAGGGCACGGTCGATCGCCTGACCGACTACCTGGGTTCGTTGCTTGCGAGCAAGGGCTTCCAGGTCGTCCCCCGGGCGCAACTCAAAGAGCGTCTGGTCCAGGCCAAGAAGGGAAGCTACAAGGCCTGCTATGACGAAAGCTGCCAGATCGAGGTCGGCAAGGAGCTAGCGGCGCAGAAGACTCTCGCCAGCCAGATCCTGAAGCTCGGATCGAAGTGCAAGGTGACCTTGAACCTCCTAGATCTGAAAAAGGCGGCTAGCGAGGGCGCCGGCACCGCCAGCGGCAAGTGCGGCGAGGATGAGGTGGTCGAGAGCCTGGAGAAGGCCGTGGCGAACATGTTCGAAGGCGCGGGCGCGCCCCCGCCCAAGTTGGCCACCGCCCAGCCAGGGGACACGGGCTACGCAGCGCTCGCTGCGCAGGCCGCGGGCGACCAGCAAAGCCGGCAGGCTGGTCTGCTCAAGGCCTGGCAGGAGGTCTCCCTGGTCGCTATCAAGAAGGACATACCGCACAAGGCGCGGGCCCTGGCCCTGAAGAAATTCCTGGAGGACTTCCCCACGGAAAACCCCCACACTCTCGAGGCGCGGCTCTTCCTGTGGAAGCTCGACCGGGGCGAGGAGTTCGTCCCCGAGGGAAGCCCCGAGCTGCTCGAGTGGGTGGTCAGCTCCCCGGCCAGGGTCGAGTTCACCAGGAGCGAGGTGACCGTGGCGCAGTACCGCGCCTGCGTAGAGTCCGGTGCCTGCGAGGCGCCCACAACGGACGCCGGATGCAACTGGGCCCAGCCTGATCGGGAAGCACATCCGGCCAACTGCGTGGGCGGGAACAATGCAGCTGCCTACTGCACCTGGGCCGGCGGTCGACTGCCCTCAGACGATGAGTGGTACGCAGAAGCCTCCGAGCGAGGGAGGCGGAAGTACCCCTGGGGAGACCAAAATCCCAGCTGCGATCTCACAGTGCTGGAGTACAGCGGCAAGGGATGCGGGAAGGATTCGACCTGGCCGGTATGCTCGAAACCCGCGGGGAACAGCGTGAGCGGATTGTGCGACATGTCTGGGAACGTGATGGAGTGGACCGCGACTGGCTCCGATGCCGGTCTGGTGCTTCGTGGTGGTTCTTGGCACTCTGGCTATTACGAACTGAGTACTTCCTATCGCTTCGACTCCCTGCCTCTGTTCATGGGTCAGCAGTACGGCTTCCGGTGCGTCCGGTCCGCCCAGTGAGTACGAGGATGCCCAAGCGCTTCCAGGCGATGCTGCTCTCGTTCGCGGCCCTGGCCGGCTGCCAGGCCGCGCAGGATCCCATCGTCAGCCGTTGCTCCGCGGCGGTGGCTGTAGCGCGAAGCAGCTGGACGGCCTGCCGCGACGAGGTCCGCCAGCGGTTCGCCAGGCTCACGGCCGAGGCCGGGAAAATTGCGGAGAGGTCACGCGAGCGCCTGGTGCAGATCGAGCGGATCCAGGCCTGCAACCAGCGGGTCGCGAACGCGGGGCCGGACATCCCGCCGGAGTGCCTCAAGGAGGCGGGGCTCGAGCGCCTGCCGTCCGCGGAGGCTGCCAGGAGCGAGCTGATGGAGGAGCAGGCACGGCTTCGCGAGGCGCAAGCGTTGAGCGACCTGGAGGGGAAGCTCGCGTCGATCCTGAGCATGCTGCCTTGCCGCTGGGGGGAGGCCGTGGAGCTCTCCCGCGAGCTGCCCGCGGAGCCTGCCTGCGCAGAGCTCGCCTAGGTGCTCCAGGCCACTGAGCAGATGGTCGAGAGTTGCCCGGGGCAGTCGGCGCTGCTGGCCGACGACTGCAGTCAGGGACGCTGAGCCGGTCCGTAGGTGCCCGACTTCTGCCCCACGGCCTTGTGCTGGCGCTTCCGATTTACGCGGTCCGTGAAGCGCTGAAGTGCCCTCGCCCCGGGTTCACCTTTCGATTCTCGGCCCCCGGTTTTTCAGGATGGCATGGGCATCGGTGGCGTTCGGATTGTCCTCCGGCTTCATTCCCTAGAAAACCTTGGCACAGGCGACCGCGAAGAGCCTTGTTTCGTCCGATATCCGGGTCCCTGTAGGTTTGACTCTCGGGGCGCCCATTCGTAGGGACGTGACCAGACCCACCGAGAGGAATCTGGCGCGCTTCCAAGCCTTGCCCCCTCTCTCTAACCAGGCCTACCATCGGCATATAGCCACGAGAAGGCTGGGACTTGGAGGGAGCCATGAACCGCGGGGACGAGCGCGAGAGCCTGGCTTGGATCTGGATCATCGTGGGCGCGCTCGCGGTGGGTGTGTTCCTCTTCTGGTTCTACCTAGCTCCCAGCGACAGCGAGCGCGGATCGGACGTCCGCCAGCCATCCGGAGATGAAAAGGCTCAAGACCGAGGGAGGAGCGGCGTTGAGGCCGACCTCCCAGGGGCAGCCGGAACACGACCCGGTATCTCTGTGGGCCCAGAACCCGCCGCGGCCAGTCTGGCCGAGCCGGTCGGCGAGTTGGTGCTCGATGGCCAGGTGCTTGACCCGGACGGCCTGCCCGCGGCTGGAGCGCAGGTGAGCCTCGGGTCGTTGCTCACCCCTGGCGAACGCACCACCACGACTGGCCCGGATGGGGCGTTCTCCTTCGACCGGCTGATCCCCTCGACCGTTCACCTCGGTGCCCGCAGGGATTCCCTGGTGGGTGGGCCGGTCTTCCACCAGCTCAGCGCGAAGAGCGATCCGGTGGTCATCCGCCTCCGGCCGGGTAGCCAGGTCCAGGTGGTCGTGACCGCTGCCGCGGACGGTAAGCCTGTTCCGGGGGCGCGGGTTCGTCTCGATGCTGGCTGCCAGCTCGAGGGACTGACAGGCCCGGACGGCCTGGCGAGCTTCGAAGGAGTGGCCGGCTTCGGAGTCCTCAAGGTAGAGGCCCGCGGGTTCGCGCCCGTGCTCCGGCAGCTCTACCTTCCTGAGGGCGCCAAGGTGCCGGTCGTGGTGCCGGTGGAGCTCGCGAGTGGCGCAGCGCTCTCCGGGGTGGTGTTGGCTGCGGAGGGCGGGCCCGTGGCCGGGGCCAAGGTGGTGGCCATGGATGCGAGCTCCCTCCAGAGCGCGGACATGCTCCTGGAAGTCGGCGCGGTGAGCGACGTCCAGGGACGGTTCGAGTTCCCGGTGCTCGCGGCCGGGAGCTACAGGCTGCTCGGCAGCCACCCGGATCACGCGCCAGGTCAGGTCGGCCCTATTCAGCTGGATGGCGTTCGTCCGTTGTCCGGAGTCGAGCTCCGGCTGCGCGCGGCGGGCGTGGTTCGTGGCCGGGTGATCGGTCTGGACGGAAGGCCCGCGGCCCACGCCAAGGTGGTCGCTGTCCCGCCCGCGAAGAGCCCAAAGAGGATGGCCGGTCGGGGCGGCGGGGCGAGC
>JAMIIV010000216.1:0-65564 GCA_035913415.1 Fibrobacteria bacterium
GAGCCTGTCGAGACCCACCGCGGCTGGTCTCGACAGGCTCGACCACCGAATGCTCGACCACCGAAGTCCGTGCGGCGCTTCGCTCCGGGCAAGACGCGCCGCGTCTACTTCTCGCTGCACATGAGAGTGCAGACATTCCCGCCGAGGATTGGGAGCAGTACCGGCACCGCACCGTCTTCCCCGAGACGCGCACACCCGCAGATGCCTGGGAAGAATGGATCCTGCCCGGAGTGCATGCGGATGTCGGTGGAGGCTACGGCCCGGAGGAGTGGATTCCCGCCATGCCCCCTCTTCCCCATCGCACCGGAGAATCGATCAGCGAGTACGTGCACCGCACGCTGCTCACGCGACAGTCCCTTGGTGCCACCCCACGCGACATTATCCCCGCCACCCCCGAGACACGCGCCCAGGTGATCGCCCGTATGAAGGAAAGGAATCCCGCATGGGTGGCCTTCGAACGACAGCGCAAGGAACAAGCCGCCGGGCACAAGACGCGACTCCCCGAAGCCCAAACACAAGCCCCTCCCGAGCCCAAAGTCCACAAGCTCGACAACAGCCTGTCCCGCATTTCGTTGTGGGTCATGATCGAACAGACGAAAAAAGCGGGGGCGAGGTGGATGCCCGTCTCGAAGACGGAGGCACCTCCTCGCTTTGAACGGCTCCCGTCGTCACACCCTCTCGCGAAATTCCAGCAGCACTCCCATCGCCCGGAGATTCTGGAGGAATTGCTCTCACCGACATTCGAGGAATTCCGTACGTGCATGGCCCACTTCGTGCACGATTCCCGCTACATGTCCGACCAAGGGAATCGTCATCGGACCGTCTTCTTCGGAGGACGCAACGAATGAAATTCGCCATCCTCGGCTTTCTGTCCCTCCTGCTGGCAGGCTGCTTCAGCGCACCGCGCACCTACTTCGACCTCGAATGCCGGACGAAAATCCCCGAAGGGGTGTCCGTCTCCTTCATGAGGATGGATTCGTCGATATTCAATCATTCGACATTCGGAACCGAAAGCATCACCGTAGGAAACGGGAGAATCCTCCCCGATACGATGATCATCTGGTGGATGGGTTCCATGCATCGAGAGTACCAGCGCACCGTCCCCCTCAAGCCCCTTCTGCCGCCCATCAATCCTCGCAAGGAGAAGTACCACCTCCGGTTCACCTTCTACACCGGAGACTCCGTGCGCGTTCAGGCGCGAAAGGTCGCCAAGTTCGACTGCAGACACACCATCGGAATCGGCTCCACATCCATCCTCAACGGACCTTGTGGAACCATGGGCCGCGATCGCAGCCGACTGTACGACTCCATCCATCACGGACTCATTCCCCGCCCCGGACCCGCCGTCTTCCCCGATGACTGACACAACGCTCGTTCGTGCACCCTTTTCGGCCGCGGCCTGGCCTGGGAGCCCTTGGTCTACGACCTCCAGACCGCGTTCGAACCGAACCTCGAGACGCCCCCAGGACCACAGCCTGACCCGCATCGCATGGGTCTCGCCGGTATCGGCGTTGCTGGTCTCCCGAGGTCGCCCCTAGCACCTTCCGATCGAAACGACAGTTTCCGTCTTCGTGGATCCGAGCCATGCGCCTTGGCCCAGGTGGGCCTGGAACGGGACATCGCGATCGCCCAGGGAGGTGCCTGCACGGGGCGGGACCGTCGACAGGTCGAGCGAGGCGTCCACACTCCAGAGCATCGGCCGCGGAAGGTAATCCTCGATCAGAACCCCCAGGGACTCCCGGTATCCCGCCGGATCCCGCAATCGCTTCCGGAAGTCCTTCCAGGGCATGGACCCGATCGCGACGGCGATCCGCTCCCCTCCCACGGGCACGCGTTCGCCGATCGACGCCCCGCCCGCGAGCGTGGCGCTTCCCAGCTTCGGGACCGATGGATTGGCGACCTGCGTCACGGTGCGATCGTTCACGTCCACATGATCGAGATCCAACTGGTCGGCCAGGAAGATCGCCAACCCCTTCGACGAGCGACGTCGCCGTGCCAGAAGGCCCATGCCGCCCAACCTGCGGGTGGTGGCGGCACCTTCCGGGGCGCCCGCCAGGGCGCGCAGACGCGAAGGCAACGCATCGATCCGCCGCAGCTCTTCGCGCATCCAGGGACGGCGGCGAAGCAGGGCGAGGGCGTGCAACTGGTACATCCGGTTTTCGAAGATCGTGAGGAAGTCCCGCAGGGTGTCCGAGCCTTCCGAGGCTTTTTCCAAGGGGTCGGTCAGATAGGCGGGCAAAGGGGAGCTCGCGCCACGCAGCCCCATGAAGTGGAGCTTCAGCGAATCGCGATGGCGCCGGTCCTTCGCGCACGAGGCGATGTCCTGCGGGGCGAACCCGAGGGATCCGCTGTGCACCATCCTCAGACCCGCGGCCATGAGGGCGAGCATATCGTCGCGCGACGACGCATCGCGGACCTTCGACCTCAACCACAGCCGGATCCACTGGTCGAAGGCGATGTTCCGCGCATCGGCCAGCGCACGCGATTCGGCGGCAGTGTTCACAGGTCGTGTTCCAGCTCGATCCCCACCGGGTCGATGGCCAGCCGGAACGACAACCGGGCGCCGGGAGGCACCTCCTCGGCGAACAGGTTTCCCAACTGCTTGGCGAAGGCGTCCAGCAGCCCGATCCGTTCCCACGAGTCGGGTGCCACCGTCTCGTCGACCAGGCGGACGGTCACCCGGCAGACCGGCCAATGGACACCGTCCAGAAGCCGGTACTCCGAGGTGGTGGTCACGTCCTGGATCCGGTCGATCAGGGTGCGTTTGCCTTCGCGGGGATCCCAAAGCAGGGTCCGCAGCAGATCGCGCAGGGATTCGGCCTCGGCAAGCCCACGGAACGACCGCTGCATGTGCCCCAGCAGGAGCCAGCGCGCTTCGGACAATTCCCGGGGCCGGAACACCGCCGAAGGCCGCACCAGCCCGACTGGCTTCAAGGACGTCGGCAGGCCGGGACCGGGCGTCGCGAGGTCCTGCGGTTGGAGGTGTTCACGCGGGTGCGCTCCGTCGCTGACCAGGGCGTCGATGGACACGTACTCGTCCTGGAAGGCGAAGTCGGGATCCGGATGCCCGACGGAAACCGACGTCTTCTGGGCGCCCGATCGGTTGGTGCGGCGATGGATCTCGTAGTAGCCGGCCTCGGGCCCCTTGCGCCCGCTGTGGCGGTACGACGAGAACCGCGAGTACTCGTGGATGCGGGTGTTGTCGGCCTGCGACACCCCCTTCACCCCTCGCACGTCCAGCACTTCCTCGCCCCGCCCGGCCTGGGGGCGCAGAGCGTATTCCGTGAGGGTGTGGTCCAGGACGATGGGCTCGCAGGGGAGCATGTAGGCGTTGGCGACAGGCGCCACGTTCAGGCGGATCGAGCCGGCCACGACCGACCGTTCCAGGAATCGCGGTGGGGCGCCTCGGAACCGGATCCGCATCCGGACGCTGGTGACGACACCGCTTCCCAATCCATCGATGCGAACGAAACGGAATCGCTCGTCGGCGCAGAGGAAGTCGCGCATGCCCAGCAGAGCGCTCTGCGCACCGGCCGGAGCCGGAACCCAGGGTACCGACTCGTCGGCACGAGTGATCCGGCAGGGGGACTCCAGGAAGGCGGAGCCATCGAGGGAAACCTGCACCGAAGCGACACGGCGCAACAGCCAGTGCTGGAGAGTCCAGACCAACCCCGGGTCGCCATGGAGATAGAGCTCCTGCGCGCGGGACAGGTCGAAGACGGCCGAGCCCGCGGCTTCGAGCAGGAGATCCAGCGCGCCCGATCCATCTTCGTCGAACACGAACTGGACCAAACGGACCTGACCGGGCTGGAGCCGGATGGGCTGCGCGAGTACGAACCGAGCCGCACGGGCGAGTCCGGGAACCGCTGTGGAATGGACCTCGGCACCCGCGGGCAGGACCGAATCGTTGCCCGCGATGGAGGCTGCCCCGAAATCGACCATCGACACGGATGGCAGTGGCACGTCCAGACCCGGTGCCAGAAGGTCCAGCAGATGGCTGGCGATCCCGTCTTCCTCGACGTCCAGGGTCTGGCGGATCCGGGCGGCCAGGAAGGCGAATCCCTCGAAGAGTCGCTCCACGTAGGGGTCGCGATCCTCGATCTCGTCGATGGCCAGCAGGCGCGCCGCTTCCGGGTGTTCGTGGGCGAATTCGCGCCCCGACTCGTGGAGATGACGCATCTCCTCGTCGTAATATCGCTTCAGGTCGGACATGGTTCGGTCACCCCGTGTGGCGGACTTCGCCTCGGCCGCTCGGGAAAAAGGCGGATTCCAACTGCAGGCGGCCCATGCCCTTGAGCATCCCCGAGATGCGGAAACGGATGCGCGCGTGGGCCGGATCGAATTCCTGGAACTGGACGCGCACATTGTCCAGGCGCGGCTCGTGGCGCCGCAGCAGTTGCTCGAGTTCGGTCTGGATCTCCTGGGCGCTTCCCGGGAGGCGGCGGTAAAGGTCGCCGATGTCGGGCATGCCCAGGTCGGGAAGGTGGACCAGGGAGCCCTTGCGGGTCTCCAGCAGGCGCTGGATGTGGTCGACCACGCTGCGCAGCCGGCGCGACGAGGCCGGCACCGCCCGCAGTGGCGTCCCGTCGGCGTATCCGCCCATGAGCTTCTCGAAGAGACCTTCGTGCATGCGCTCCCGACAGGGAAAGGCACCGGACGGAATCCGTCCGGTGCCGAGTTGGGATCAGGCTGTCCGAGGGATCAGCGGACGTTCCACTCGTCCTGGTGGACCAGGTTGCCGTTGAGGAACGTCCAGGAGATCTTCTCGTAGCGGATGAACACCTCTTCCATGTGCACGAATTCGTCCTTGTTCGCGGCCTTCACGTTGTGCATGTAGGAGCGGACGGAGGCGATCTTGCACTTGGTCAGGACGTGCTGGTAGTAGGGCTTCTCTTCGCCTTGATCGGTGATCTCGTACCACTTGATGGTGATCTTCGGGATGGTGGTGCCGGTGCACACGCGCTGGTACAGCAGAGACGAGGCCTTGTCGAAGGCCTTGTGGATCACGACGGCGTCGTGCTTGCGGGTGCCCGTGAGGCGACCGTCGTCGCGATCGGTGGGCAGGTACACGCGGTGGTTGAACTCGAGGACCTCCACGGTGCCTTCGCGGCCGTGGACGTTCACCGAGCCTGGGATGCCTTCGATTTCCATGTAGGCGGGAATTGCCATTGTTGCTTCCTGTGGGTGGGGTTGTGGGGATTGGGGGAGGGACCGGGTTTATTTGCCCTGGGGCATCTTCGAGACGAGGGAAAGACTTACGTCGATCCCCTCGACCTGGAAATGGGGAATCACCGACATGGCCACGCGGAAGAATCCGGGGTTGTCGGCATTTTCACTGACCGTGACGTTGCCGTAGCTCAAGGGGTGCTTGGCCGCGATCTCGGGCGCGGGATTCTGCATCTCGGTGACCAGGCCCTTGAGCCAGTTGTTCAGCTCCTGCTCCAACACCGCCGCGCTCTTGGTCGCACCGATGTTTTCGCGCTGCAGCACCTTGAGGTAGTGCGCCAGGCGGGCGGTCAGGAAGATGTAGGGCAGGCGGGCGTTGATCCGCTCGTTGGCCGTCACGTTGGCGTCGTCGTATTCCTCGGGCTTGCGCGCCGAATTGGCCGAGAAGAAGCACGCGTAGCTGCGGTTCTTGTAGTAGCTGAGCGGAATGAATCCCTGGTTGGCGAACTCGAACTCCCGAGTCTCGGGGATGAGGATCTCGGTGGGGATCTTCATCTGCGTTCCCTTGCCCACGTCGAAGGTGTGGATGGGAAGATCGTCGACCTTGCCACCCGCCTCGGGTCCGCGGATCTGGACGCACCAGCCGTTGTCCTGGAAGCTGCGCACCATGTTGGCCGCGAAGGCGAACGACGCGTTGCCCCAGAGGTACTTGTCGTGGTCGTCGCCCACCACGGATTCCGTGAAGTGGAAGTCCGAAACGGGGTTGTTCTCGGGGTGGTAGGGCAGGCGCAGCAGGAACCGCGGCAGGACCAATCCCACGTACCGGGCGTCTTCCGAGTCGCGGAATCCGCGCCACTTGATGTATTCGGCGCGCTCCAGGTAGCTGGAGAGGTCGTCGATCTTGGGGAGGTCGTGGACGTTCTGCTTGCCAAAGAATCTGTGGCCCACGGCTCCGACGAACGGGCAGTGCGCCGAGGCCGAAACGTGCGAGATGTTCGAGAGCAACGCGACGTCCTGGGCCCCCGAATCGAATTCGTAGCTGGACACGATGCCGGCGAAGGGCTCGCCGCCCGGGGTGTCGTATTCGTCGATGTAGACGTGCTTGTATAGGGCCGACTGGATGATCTCGGGGGAGTCCTCGAAGTCTTCGCGCAGATCCGCCTTGGAGCAGTTCAGCAGCTCGATCTTGACGTTCTTCTTGAAGTCGGTGCGGTCGACCAGAAACCGCAGTTGCCGCCACTGGGCCTCGAGCTTCTGGAATGCCTCGGAGTGCATGATCTCGGTCAACTGCGCGCTGATCGTGCGATCGATCCAGGCGACCTGGGCCTCGATGGCCGAACGGTCGATCTTCTCGATGGAGGCCGAGCTGTCGATGACGGTCTTGAGGAACACGCGCAGGGCCGCGCCCATGCGGTCGCTGGCCGTGTGCTCGAACAGCGACGACGCGTCGGCGTACGATGCGAGATCCACCTCCTGCGAGGGGAGCTCGAGGTTCATGGTCTCGTAGATGTTCTGCAGGCTGGTATCTGTGGACATGGATCAGGCCTTCTCGGGGGCGTTCTTGTCGAGTTCGGCGAGGATGGCTTCCATCGCCTGGGGATCCTGGAGCACGAGCTCCATGCGCTTGCGGAACTCGCGGTTGTCGAGCAGATTCGACCCCAGGTCGCGGATCAGGTTGCGGGCGGCCATCAGCTTGGAGAGCTCGGGCACCTGCTTGACAATTTCCGACGGATCGAACGACTTCATGTTCCGGATCTTGAGGTCGACGGCGATGTCGGTGCCGTCGTTCTTGACCTTGTTCTCGACGGTGGTGCGCACGCCCAGATCGAGGGACTCCATCACCTGGTCGAAGTTCTGCTTGGTCAGGTTGATCTTCTCGCGGTCGGCAAGGCGGGTGTCGTCCTTCTTCTGGGTGAAATCACCCACCACGAGGAGCTTCATGGGAAGCTCCATCTTCTTCTGGGCGTTGCCCTTGTCGACGCTCAACTGGATGTTGACGCGTGCGGGAGGGATCTCGTTCTGGAAGCTGCTGCCGGCCATGGGTGAGTCCTGGTTCGGGTGGGGGTGTCTTCGCTGTGGTCAATCTTAGAAGTCGATGCGCGCCAGCAGGGAGGGGTGATTCGCGCCGATCCTGGCGGCGAGTTCCTCACGGACGGTTTTCAGCAGCGCGGTATCGCCCGCGCCGGTGTCGATGGCCGCGCACAGGGCCTTGAGGTGGACCTCGGCGATGGCCGCCGAAAGTTCGGGCTCCCAGCAAGCCAGGTCCATGCGGCCGGCCATCGCGGAAAGTTCGGCCGCCAGGGCCAGGGCGGCCCGAACCTTGCCCGCTTGCAGGGCCAGCCGGGCGAGCTCCAGCTTGCGCTGCGAGCGCGACCGCCCCGAACCGTAGGGAAGCCCCGCCTCCAGCAGGGCCAGCGCCTGCCCGGCCTCGCCTGCGGCGAGCAGGGCACGGGCGGATTCGAGGTCGGATTCCAGCGTTTCTTCGCGGGCGGCCGAGGACGTGGCGGCGGCGCCGCGCCCTTCGACGAGGATCTCGTCGATCCAGGCCTTGGTGGAAACGCTCGCGAAGGGGGTGCCGTCGGCGTACTTCAGGTCCGCCAACTGCGGAACGCGCGTCAGCAGAGCCTTCAATTCGGAGCGGACGGCCTCGGCAACGGAATCCGCCCCCTTGCCCTGCAGGGCCTGGAAGGCGTACGACTGGAGATCGATCCAGAAGTGGAGACCCGGCTCGGTGAATGCGGCTTCGCACTTTTCCAGGATCTGTCCCCACGCCCGCTGCTGGACCTGGCTCTCGAACCAGGCGCGGCGCTGGGGGTTGGGCGGCGGCAGCTTGGTCATGCCGCCCTCGGCGCGGGGAGCCGCGGTCAGATCCTGCCACCGGACCATGCGCAGCAGCCGGTATCCGAAGGGACTGTCGGGGGCCGCCGAGATCATGGCCATGGCACCCTTCTGGAGCGCCGCGAGAAGATCGGAGCGGGTGGCGCCGTCGGGGGCCATGTCGGGCATCGCGACCGACGAGGACGACGGCGTGGTCACCGCCTCGGTGGGCGCCGCCGACGGCTGGGTCGCGGGGGTGGGAGTCGCGGGCCGGGTGGCCTGGGCCCGATCCTGGACCTGCTGGATCAGGGGGCGCAGGGCGGGTGCGTCGGCGGGGAATTTCGCGTTCAGCACGGCCTGCAACCCTTCCAGGGCTCCGGCGAGCGCGACCAGCGGTTCGTGGTCGGAGTCGGAGTGTCCGACCTGCTCCAGCGTCCCGAGGGTCCGTTCCTCGACCAACCACCGGAAGGCGTTCTGGCGGGCGCGGTCGCGGGTGGGATGGATGGAATCCCAGTGAGCCTCGCAAAGCGCCACGGTGGCCATGGCGGCCTCGGCGGCTGCGGTCCAACCCTTGTGGACGGCACCCGAGACCAGCAGATAGCAAAGCAGCGTGATGTCCTTGGCGCTGTTTCCCAGCACCGATTCGCACGCGGCCACGATCCGTTCCCAATCCCGGCTCGAGGTCTTGGCGATCTCGGCCTTCACGTACTCCGAGTCGGGGAGATACTTCGGATCTTCACCTACGGGGGAGTCCCCCGGGATGGCGGCGATCAGGCGTTCGAGCGAGGGCGATCGGTCGGTCACGGAAACCTCAGCGGAAGAGGTCGGGGCCCAGGGGGACCCGGAAGAAGTCCTTGTCGAGGAAGGGTCCGCCGGGCTGGTCGAGCCGGACGGACAGAGGCACATCAAGGATGTAACTGCGATCCTGGAAACTCAACGTGACGTCCGTCACACCGCCGCCTTTTATCTCCAGGAGCCGAAGCAGGCCCCACTCCCCTTCGCGCCGTTCCTGATGGGTGGAACTGATGGTCGAGACCGAGACGCCTGCGCCGGCCTGGCCCTTCTGGGGCCAGCGGATCGTCATTTTCCGTTCACCGCCGTAGGGGATCTCCAAGTTCTGTCCCCCCACCTGCAGCGAGACCTTCGCTCGGGTGTCGCCTCGCACGGTGAGCGTGGCGTTGGCTCCCCGGAACGCCGATCCGCCCTTGCCGTAGAAGAACGTCCCCATGCGAAGCAGCTTGCGGAGCCCCTGGAGCGTGCTCTGGTCGATGGCCACCGCCATGCCGTTGCCGGCCCTGGGCACGATGTCCTCGCCCTGCACCTCCAGGATGTTCTCGACCGATCTCAGGTACAGCGCGAGGGCTCCGCTCTGTGGATTCAGGAACCTGTCGAGCTCGTCGATCGAGGTCTCGTTCTCGGCGTAGGGGTCAAAGGGGTAGCCGCCCTTTGACAGATTCTGCCACGGCTGCCACACCTGTTCGCGGAACGACTTGTTGGCGGCCTGCGTCGCCTGCGGCAGCAGGCTGGAAGCGATCGAGAGCAGGATCCCGCGAGAGCGGTTCTCCCACCAGCGGTGGAGCCCGACCGGCAGCTTGTTGCGCAGCGCCTCGGCCTCGCCGAGCGCATGGACCAAGGGATTCTTGGGATCCTGGCGCAACACGGCACCGGCGAAGGCCATCGCGTCCTGCCCTCCGGCCTGCTGGCCCAGGGCCTGCGCCAAGGCTTGAAGGTCCTTGTTGTAGGCATCCATCCCGCCCTTCTGGGCGTCCTGCGCGAAGGCGATGTGCGCGGACAGCTTCTCGGAGACCTGCTTCTCGACGGGAAGCTCTCCCTGGGGGAGATGGCTGGAGACGGCATCCGCCACGCGCCCGGCGGTGGCTGCGGCGCGGGCCACGTTCGCGGGCAGAGGCACCGCGGGCGCGGCCGCGGCGGCCTCGGGCGCCAGGTTGGTCTCCTCCAGGAAGCGCGCGAGGAACGCCTGCAGGCCGCGCGGATTCTGTCGCAGATAGGGACTGGACAGGATCTGAAGGGCGCTGGCGATGCGCTGGTTGTCCGACGGCAGCGCGCAGCGAGTGGAGTCGAAGGCGCCCGCCCAGACGGTGACGAAATCCTCCACGTACCGACGGCGGAGCTCGGAGATGGCCAGGGCCGTCGTGGAGGCCGAGGTGGTGTCCGCCTGGGCTCCCAGCACCCAGTCGGGTTTGCCCGTGGCGAGTTCGTCGAGGGTGGGCTTGACGGATTTCAGCCAGCCCGCGCGGGTGAAGGCGGGGCGGATCTCGAAATCCCGGCAGCCGAGGTCGGCCACCGGAAGCCCCAGCGAATCCGCGGTGTAGACGGGAAGACTGTCGGCGGCCCCCAGCACCCGGGCGTAGGTGCCGGTCTGGTTCTTGGCGCTGCGCAGTTGCAGCCGCGCCCCGCCCAGCAGGGCGAGGTCCGCCGACCCCAGCCAGTCCTCCGCGCCGTCGTCGACGCGGTCGGCCACCACCGCGGCCAGGCGCGGAAGCAGCTCCCGCTCGCGTGCGGGCATCGGTTCGGGCAGGGCAAGGAGAGTCCCCCAGGTCCTGACCAGGGCTCCCGCCAGGCCGTCTTCCCCTTCGTGTTCGCGGCCTTCGGCCCAGCCTTCGCGACTGGCCAGCAGGTAGGTCTTGAGGTCCCGGTACAGTTCCCCGACGTCGCCGGACAGCGCGGCCGTGTCCGACATGCGGGACACCACCAGCCGTTCGGCCGCCTCGAAGGCGGCGATGTTCATCTCGCGGAGTCTCCGGTCCAGCTCGGCCTCGGCAGCGGGCAGGATCCGTCCGTCCGGATAGAATCCCGGTGCCAGAAGCCAGGGTCGGCCGTCGTCAATTTCCGTCACCAGGCTGTCCAGGGCGGAGAATTGCGGCAGGCTGGCCGACATTTCCTGTGGAGTGCTCCAGGATGCGGCCTTGGCGGCCTCGAAACGGCGCGACCAATCCCGATCGAGCCGCCCTCCCACGATCGAGCCGTGCAGGGCCGCGGCGACCAGCAGGCAACTGGAGACGACGCTGGCCAGAAGGCACGCGGTGGCCAGCACCGAGGCCCGCACCTGCCTCCGGGAACCCAATCGGGCCAGGTCGGCGTCCTCGGCGAGCTGTTCCAGGATGCCCCTGGCGGCAGGCGCGTCCTTTCCGGATCCCGTCGCGCCCTGCGCGATGGCGACATCGCGGGGCCGAAGATGGAAGCCGCGCAGGAAAGGCTGCGTGTGCGTGGTGTACCCGCCCGCCAGGGCCAGCACCGCGTTGCGCGTGGATTCCCGCAAGCCGCGCAGCGATTCCAATTCCAGGAACATCCCCGCGGGATCGCCCCCGGCCTTCCACGCGGCCTCGACCAGACCGGGCTCCTTTCCGTCCAAACCCGAGCGGAATCGGTCCCAGGCGTCGTCGATGATCTTCGGCAGATCCTCCTGACGACAAGCCGACACGCGGGCGCCAGGCATCGCCTTGGCGACGCGCGCCAGCTCGGCTCCCGTCGTGCCCTCGAGCGGAACCACCACGTGCAGCGGGAATTCGACGCCCGACGCCTCGGCCAGCCAGGAAAGCGCGGCATGGAGGGGTTCGGCCGACCGGCCTCCCTTGCCCGAGGTCCATGCCATGGCCACGTCCACCACGCGTTCGCGCCCGGCCTTCGAGAATTCCTGCAGCAGAAGCGCCAGTCGGTCTGTCGTGGCCGGCATGCGGGCGTCGGGAAGCTCCTTGAGCACCAGCAGGATCAGATCGGACTTGACCAGCCACGAGGCGCAGCGATCGAACTCCCCGGAAAGTTCGTGGGACCGGGCGGCCCCCACGTCGCGCGCCCCCAGGGCGACCAGGTCGCCGACCACCGAGCGAGCGTCGTCGGACACCACCCAGGCGATCCGGCGCTTGTCCAGGGCTTCCCGATTGCGGACCCCCGCCTGGACCGCGGGCGCGCTGGCCGCCACGAGCTTGCGCACATCCGACCCGAAGGCCCCTTTCCAGGCCTCTTCGAAGGTGTCCTTCGATTCCTTCTGGCGACCACGCGCCAGCTCGCGGATCAGCGCGCGCTGGCGCAGGATCCACCCGGTGGCCAGCCCGGCCACCAGCAGGACACCCGCGACGAGCCACCCCCACCAGGGAAACGGCGCGACCAGCGCAAGCGCGACGGCGAGCCCCGCGGCCACGATCAGGCACCAGACGACGAGGAACCAGAACCAGAAGGACTTGAACATGAGCGATTGCCTCAGTGATCGACGAGGAAGGCGAGAAGGGCGTAGATCGAGAGGGCGGCGAGCGGAAGCCCGATGGTGATCCACCACAGGCGCCGTCCGGTTCGCTCCTTGGGGCGCTTGCCGGCCGGGTGTTCCAGGGCGGGAAGCCATGGGGCGTTCCGCGACGGATCGGCGTTGCGTTTGCCCAGCGCATCTTCGGCGACCCGGCGCAGGTCCTCGGATGCCTCCATTCGGTAACGCCCCTGGAAGCCGAGCAGGATGGCTTGGGCGTAGACGTCGAGGGCTCCGGCCATTTCGGCCTGGCGGTGCAATCCCGCGAGGCGCTCGAAGAACGTCGTTCCGGCCGCGGGGTCCTGGAAGCGATGGGCCACCAACGAGTGTCCAAGCCACTCCAGCGAAATCGGAGTCGAGGCGAAGACGACTTCGTCCAGCCACGCCGAAAGCGCATAGACGGCCTCCTCGGCCATTCGGGCTGGATGCCCCTCGCGCCGCGCGGCTTCGTCGAAGGCCTGAACCACTTTCTGCAGATCCGAAGCCAAGGCCGCGGCATCGGAGGGGTGCTCGGTCCGCAGGGCGAGCCCTCGGGCAAACACCGGGCGGGCGATGTCGACAAGGGCGCGCATGTTCAGGCTCCTTCCACGAGCAGTTCGATGGTGGAGATCGACAGCGCCGGCGGCGTGTAGACGCACAGCGCCCCTTCGGCGACGAGAATCTGCCACAGGGGAGAGGCGGGGGAGAGTTCGAAGAAGACCTGCCCGGTTCCGCGGAAGAAATCGGGGCAGGTGGACAATCGCGCTTCGATGCCGGGCAAGGCACTGGTGATGATGGCCTGCAGACGGGATCGCGGAGCCACCTTGGCGTGCTGCCCCAGCGCGGGGGCGAGCTGGTCGGTTGGCAGACTGCTGGAAACCGCCAGCCAGAAGCGCCTTCCGGAGGCGAGGAATTCCGCCGGAACCTGGATGGAATGCAAGACTCCCGACTCGCGGGTCAGGGCGCGCACCAGGTTGGTCTCGCGACGTTGCGTGCGCAGCAGTTCGGTGATTTGCCCCACCGCCTGCGGGAGGATCCGCGGTGACGAGGCATGTTCGTAGGACGGCAAGGAGCCCGCGGCCCCCCGCACGAAGGCCAATCCTCCCCAAAGCGATGCCAGAAGCTCGTGGAGGCGCTCCGGATGGACCTCGGAGAGCACCGCCAGATGCTGCAACGACGAGAGGTGCGTGCGCAGGTGGAGGGTCTCGAGCCACTGCCGGATTCCGGCGGGATCGAGTGGCGGGACTTGGCGTTCCAGATCGCCCAGACGGCTGCGGAGCAGGTCGGAAAGCGTCGCGACGAGGGTCTGGGCGAATGTGGACGCGTGGATGTCCAGAAGCAACGGCAGGGATTCCCTGGCCAGGCAGGTACGCCCCTGGCGGTCCCTCACGATCTCGGCCACGGGGAGCGCGAGCATCGAGGCCATCGGCTCGGTCGAAAAGCGCAAGGAAAGATTCGGAAGCAGGACGGGAATCTCGCGCGGTGTTGCCGACGAGGTGTCGTCGGCCCTGGAAATCCGCTTCTCGACGAACGAAAGTCCGTCGCCGACGTTGCGCCCTTCCAGGGAGGGCGCGGGCATGGCCAGGAAGACCCGGATGGATTCGTGCTCCACTCCCAGGCCCTCGGGCATTTCGCGGCTGAGGCGCGGGCTGCCCGCCACGCGCGAGTCGAAGCGGATTCCTCCGGGGAGCACTCCAGCGTACGAGTTCAAGGCGATCTGGCGCGTGGACTCCAGAAGGGTCTCGTCGACATCGATGCGCGTGAAGCCGAACCCGCGCGACCCGGGTGCCCCCTGGTGTTCGAACAACGCATCGCGCAGCGCCTGGTCGGCGTTTTGGAAATGCTGCGGAAGCAGTGCAAGGCCTTCGCTCCACGCGGTCTGTGGGGTCATGACGGGTTCCTCCAGGGCACCGTGAAGCTAGTAACGACCACTCGAGTCTATCTTGACGTCTGCCACGCCTCTTCCCAGAGAACCAACAATGCCCACGCCGTCTCCCCTGTCACGGATCCTCCTCGGGTCCACGCTCGTCGCATCAGCCGCCCTGTCCCCTGCCTGGGGGCAGGAGCGAGGTGTGCTCGTGGTCCACAGCTCCCCGGACAGCGCCGTCGTCGTCCTGGATGGAGCACCCGACGCCGAGCGCCAGAAGACCCCCTACCGCAACGAGACGATGATCCCCGGCAAACACGTCGTGGTGGTGCGTCCCTCCAATGCCGCCCAGGTCGCGGGCCGATACGAGATCGTAATCCCCCCCGGGGAGACGGTCGCCCTGCGCCACGTCTTCGCCTACCGCACCAAGGCCCACGGAATGGAGGCTCTTTCCATCGCCCCCTGGACCCTCCAGGTGGCGACGGGATTCGAGTACCACCGCTACCTCGGATTCGCCCCGGCCTCGTCACCGGATTCGGCGGCAGGCAAGGCCAAGTCCCTGGATTTCGAGAGTTACCCCTCGGACAGCCAGCCGTCGAGCATGCACCTTCCCGTCGAATTGCGCCTGGGTCTTCCCGCCGCCTTCGAAGCGCGATTTTCCTACCCCTTCGCCGGTCGCACGGAATCGGACGGATCCAGCGACTTCGGGCTTTCCGATGTCGGGATCGGACTGAAGTGGACCGCCACGCCCATCAACACGGCGCTCGACGCCCACTGGAAATTCGGCAACGCCGCCCGCACCGTGCTGGGCGAGCGTTCCCACTCCCTCGCCTTGTCGGTGGCCACCAACCAGCGCTGGAAGTTCGTCGACATCCTAGGTCATGCCGGATGGCGCGGCATCTTCACCGACCTCGACGACGACCTCCGCTCCCCTGGCGACGAATTCTTCCTGCGCTTGCGCGGCGGCGTGCTGCTGGCCGATCGCTTCCTTCCCAATCTGGGCCTGTCCGCCGCGATCCGCACCCCCGACAGCTACGACGGCGAGGACGGAGACCCCTCCTGGAGCCTCACCGCGACGCCAGGATTCATCCTCTACGCGGGGCGTTCCTTCGACTGGGAGGCGGGCATCCCCATCACTCCGCTGGCCAGCAACGCCGAGACCTCGTGGGGTCTGCGCACCTCCTTGGCACTGCGCATGGGAATCGCCTCCGACCACAAGCGCCCCCGCGCTGCGGCCGCCTCGGTTGTCGGCCCGGTCTACGGCGGAACCAGGCTGAGCGCCCCAGTCCCGACTCCCGTCCACATCCTGATCGACGCCCGCGAAATCACCAACGCCGAATACAAGGCCTTCTGCGACAAGACCGGCCGCAGCTACCCTCGCGACCCCGACCTCCCCGGCATGCCCGGATACTTCACCGAAGCGCGGTTTGCCAACCACCCCGTCGTGAACGTCTCCATCGAAGACGCCCGGGCCTACGCCGAATGGGTGGGCAAACGCCTGCCCACGGTCGCCGAGTGGAAGAAGGAATTCCAGGACTCCAACGTGCCGGCATCCGCCATCGCCTGCGGGCTCGACGCTCCGGAAGAGGTCGGATCGCGCGACCAGGGCGCGGGTTTCCGCCACTTCCTCGGCAACGTCGCGGAATGGGTCGAAAATGATCGCACCACGGGCTCCACCGCTTACATCGCCGGTGGCTTCTTCAGCCTCCCGAAGGAGCGTTGCCTCGAAAAGGCGCGCTGGATCGACCTTGCCGCGCCAACCGGCGCCAAATACATCGGATTCCGGCTCGTGACGGAGGTCAAGTGAACAGTTTCCGCAGTGTCCTCGTACTCCTGGGCGTGTTCACCCTCGCTGCGCCCGAACTCCAGGCGCGCCCTCTCCCGAGGGTCCGCAAGGAAGGGCTGACGGTGGCCGTTCGCCCCGGCCCGTTGCCCTTCGGCGCGGCCGCAGGCGCCCAGCGAGGCCTCGATGTGGACCTGGTCACGGCCATTGCCGAAGGCCTGGGCGTGCGCTACAGAATCACGGAAATCGCCTCGTTCCCGGAAGCCCAAAGCCTGCTGGCCGCCGACAAGATCGACCTCATCATCGGCGGCGTGCGCTCCTCCCCGGAGCTGAAAACCTCGAATCTCGTGACGGCTCCGTATTACAAAAGCGGCCTGGGAATTTTGGCGCTGCGCTCCAACCGCGAGTTGTACACCCTCTCCGATCTCGACGGCCGCCCGGTGGCCGCCACGCCTGAATCCGGCGCGGACAAGCTCCTGGAGTCGTTCCTTCCCAAAGCCAGGCTGGAACTGGTTCCCAGCCTGCAGGAAGGTCTCGACCTGCTTCAGAAGGGCGAGGTCCATGCTGTCGTCGGCGATCAGGCCACCCTGGGGCAGATCCAGCAGAAAACTCCCGCCTTCCGACTTCTGGACGTGAGCCTCACCCAGGACGAGTTCGTCCTGCTGGCCAACCGCAACTCGGCCTCGCTCGTCGAGGCCATCAACGAGCAGCTCCGGGTCATGCGCACGGTGCGTTCCACCGTGGATGCCAGCGATCTTGCCACCCTCTGCGCCCGTTACAATCTGCCGGAAACGGTCGGAAAGATCGTGAAGTCCGGGGCCGCTCCTCCCAAGCAGCAGCCCCCCCCGCCCGCCGATTCCAAGGCGCCCTCGGATCCCGCAGCCCTGGAAGCCCGGGTGCGGGCGTTGGAGAATGCCGTGCAGGAATTGCGCGAAAAGCTCCAAGCCGCTCCCCGCTGACCATTGTGCACCCCGCGTCGCGACGGCGGACCTCGGCCACTCGCCGCGGTCTTGCGCGTGCTGTGGTCGAGGCCCCCTTCAGAACACCAGGCGGCGAGCGAACTGGTACTTGCCGAGCCAGTACGACTCGTCCAGGTTCGAGTACTTCACGCCACCGGACGAGGTCGCGTTGATGAACATGTTGTCGCCCATGTAGATGCCCACGTGGTCGATGGCCGTTGGCGAGTCCCCGAAGAACACCAGGTCGCCGGGAAGCAACGCGAACTTGAAGACCCTGACGCCCACCGCGCTCTGCTGGACGGCCACCCGTGGCAACTGCACCGAGAGCGCCTTGCCCACCACCTGCTGCGTGAACGCCGAGCAGTCGATGCCTTCCATCGTCTGGCCTCCCCATAGGTAAGGGGTTCCCAGGTAGGTGTCCGCCACGGCCTTCAGGATGGCACGGTCGATTTCCTTGGCCGCCATCAGCGAGGCGCGCAGATTCCGCCCCTCCTCGCGGGTGTAGGCGGGACGATTTTCGGCCAGTTGAACGAATTTCGGACCGCACCCGGAAACCAGGAGCGTGGCAACTGCGACAACGATTCGATGCATGTGTGACGTACGCACACCGGCAAGTTTAGGAAGCGACCTACCTTGTAGCCAAGGATGTACCTCCGCTCACGAATTTCATTCATCTTGCTCGCTCTCTCTTTCGGCTTCGCCTCGCCGGCGATGGCGGCCCCTTTCTACGGGCGCGAGAGTCTCGCGAAGCTGCGCGAATACGGTGTCGCCGTGCGCGTCCTTTGCACCGGTGCGCTATCCCA
This sequence comes from Fibrobacteria bacterium, assembly GCA_035913415.1. Lineage (GTDB taxonomy): Bacteria > Fibrobacterota > Fibrobacteria > UBA5070 > UBA5070 > UBA5070. The sequence goes on from JAMIIV010000216.1 coordinate 17,633, forward strand.
GCACAACGACGTCTTCCGCGGCCACATCGAGAACCGGTTGCGCAACCGGGGGGTCGAGGTCGTCCCCGCCGGATCCGTCGTCCTCAAGCTGGTCGTCAATTCCATCCAGTCCGAAGACGGCTTCTTCGTGGCCCACATGGCCATGGAACTCGACCAGACCGCCTTTCTGGCGTCCAACAACAAGATGGTCGAAGCCCCCACCTGGGACGCCTGGAAGATGGGCGAATACCGGGAAGAAGACCTCCTTCAGGAAATCGACGACCTCGCCCGACAATTCCTGAACGATTACATCGCCACAAACTGAACTGTCCCCACTCCGGAGACTCCCGATCGTGACAACCCTGCTCGCAGCCCTGGCATCCCTGCTCATGTCCGCCCCGGCCACCCCCGGCTTGGTGGTCCTGGAATATCAGTCCAAGGGCATCCTGGACAAGACCGTGCTGCGCAGCCTGTGGGAACGCACCCACGAAATGGTCGCGGCCGCCGCACCCGGACGGGTCCTCGACGCGGCCGAGACGCGCAAGCGGCTGTTCGACCAGAGCATCCTGGTTCCTGCCCGGTGCGACCAGGCCTGCCTGCTGCGTGTCGCCGACAAGCTCCAGGCCCGCGAACTTCTCGTTCCCACCGTCGAGAAGAACGGCGATGTCGTGAAACTGACCTTCCAGGTGGTCAACGGACGCTCCGGCGCGGTCACGGCCCAGACGGTCTCGGGCTCCGACGGCCGTATCGGCATGGCCATCGAATCGGGTGTACGGGAGCTCTTCAAAGGGGGGGCACCCTCGTCCGAAGATGGAATTCCCACCGAGGCCTGGACGGCCGCAGGCGTTCTCGCCGCTGGCGCCGGACTCGTGATCGTGCTCGGACTCGATGCCCCCGACACCCCAGCCAACACCCCGGTCGCCCCCGCGCCCCCTCCGATCTTCGAGGTCGTCGACATCGACTGACCGCGCGGAAAGCCCCTTCGTCCCTCGTTTCGCCCGCCCCACGCACCCGCCCTTGCCCCGCCCAGGAGCCTCGCCCATGCTCACCAAGGACATCCGCCGCCTTCTGTCGTTGCTGAATCCCCATTGCACCCGCTTGATGGAAGGTGCGGTGGGAGCGTGCGTGCAACGCTCGCATTACGAGGTTTCGCCCGCGCATCTACTCTCCCAGATCCTCGACGACGCCACCGGCGACATGCCCCGCATCCTCGCGCACGCGGGCGTCGAAGCCTCGCTCGGGAAAGGCGCATTGGAGACCGAACTCCAGCGCATGCGCACCGGCAACACCGCGCGCCCCACGTTTTCGCCTCGCCTGATCGAACTTCTCGAATCGGCCTGGATGGAGTCTTCGGTCAACCTGGGCGAAACGAAGATCCGGTCGGCCGCCATCCTGCTGGCCTACGACGAGTCCCTGCAATCGGTCGACGCCCCCCTGGAAGACTTCCTGCGGTTGCTGAAGCTCCCGCAACTGCGCGAGAACGCCGCGAAGCTCCTGGGTCCCTCCGTCGAAACCCCTTCCGCGGCCGTGGCCACCGCAGCCAAACCGTCGCCTGCCGACGACAACGGCCCCCTGGCCCGCTTCACGGTCGATTTCACCGATCTCGCGCGACGCGGCAAGATCGACCCCGTCTTCGGCCGGGACGAGGAAATCCGCCAGGCCATCGACATCCTGTCCCGCCGTCGCAAGAACAACCCCATCTTCATCGGCGAAGCCGGCGTGGGCAAGACCGCCGTCGTCGAAGGGCTGGCCCTGAAGATCTGCCAAGGCCAGGTCCCGGACGTCCTCAAAGGCGTGCGCCTGCTGTCCCTCGACCTCGGCCTGCTCTCGGCGGGTGCCGGCGTGCGTGGCGAATTTGAGAATCGCCTGAAGTCGCTCATCCAGGAAGTGAAGGCCTCCGAGACTCCGGTCATCCTGTTCATCGACGAGGCCCACACCCTCATCGGGGCGGGAGGCGAAGCCGGCAAGAACGACGCCGCGAACCTCCTGAAGCCCGAGCTCGCCCGAGGCGAACTCAAGTGCATCGCCGCGACCACCTTCACCGAATTCCGCAAGTACCTGGAGAAGGACCCCGCCATCGCCCGCCGGTTCCAGCAGGTGGTGATCCCCGAGCCCGACCCGGCCACCGCGGCCGTCATGCTCCGAGGCCTGCGCCAACGCTACGAGCAGTTCCACGGCGTGCGGATCTCCCATCAGGCCGTGGAGGCCGCCTGCGATCTTTCCGACCGCTACGTCCCGGGGCGCCAGCTTCCGGACAAGGCGGTGGATCTTCTCGACACCGCCGCCGCCCGCGTGAAGATGGGTCTGTCCACCCCCCCGGCGGCACTTCAGCGTCTGGACCAATCCCTGGTCGACCTCGACTCCCAGACGCGATCCCTCGAACACGACCGCGCCCTGCGGCCGTCCCGGTTCGACCCGTCGCTCCTGGACAGCATCCAGGAGCGACGTCGATCGCTGGAGGCCGAACGCGAAACCATCCAGGCAAGGTGGCAGGCCGAACTTGCCAAGGTCCACGCCATCCTGGATGCCCCCGAGGACACCCTGGCCGAGACCGTCGAGGCCCTGTGGACCGAGCTCGACGAACTCCAGGGTGAGACACCCCTGGTCCATGTGCATGTCACCCGCGAAGTCCTTTCGCAGGTGATCGAAGAATGGACCGGCATTCCCGCCGGCAACATGCTGCGCGACGAAGCCCGCATGCTCCTGGAACTGGAATCCACGCTCAACACCAAGGTGATCGGGCAACCCTGGGGATTGCGCGAGATCGCCCAATCCATCCGCTCGGCCCGCATGGGGCTCATCCGGCCCGAGACGCCCCGCGGCGTGTTCCTGCTCACCGGCCCCAGCGGCGTGGGCAAGACGGAAACCGCCAAGGCGATCGCCGGACTGCTCTACGGCGGCGAACGCGCCGTGGTCACGTTGTCCATGTCCGAATACCAAGACGCGATCTCCGTCACCCAGCTCAAGGGCGCCAGCGCCGGCTACGTGGGCTACGGCGACGGCGGTGTGCTCACCGAGGGAGTCCGCCGCAACCCCTACACGGTGGTGATCCTCGACGAGATCGAAAAGGCCCACCGCGACGTCCTCAACATGTTCTACCAGGTCTTCGACCAGGGCATCCTCCGCGACGGCGAAGGTCGCGACATCAGCTTCCGCAACGCCGTGATCATCATGACCTCCAACCTGGGCACCCGCACCATCACCGAGATGGCCATGGATCCCGAGTCTTCGTACACCTACGAGGAATACGCCGAGGCGGTGACACCCGAACTCACGGATCATTTCCAACCCGCATTGCTGGCTCGGTGCAAGGTGGTTCCCTTCCTGCCTCTGGGCGCCGATTCCCTGCGCACCATCGTCGCCCTCAAGCTCGATCGCGTCGCCCGCCGCCTGGAGGCCACCCACGGCGTCAAGCTCGGTTGCTCCGAAGGCCTCCTGGACCACATCGTTTCCCGCTGCAGCCAGGTCCAGAGCGGCGCCCGCCTCCTGGACACCATCCTGGACCGCGACATCCTGCCGGGCGTCTCCCGCCTGCTTCTGTCCCGCATCGCCGAAGGCGCCGAAGGCTCGCGCATCCTCGTGGGTCTGGGCGACGACGGCCAACCGCTGTTCCGTCTCGACGACGGCCAGGACGACGCCCCGGCGTCCGACACCGCGCCCGAGGTCGTCGCGGAATGAATGCCGACACCAGCCTCCTCACCCTCCGCCTCGCGGGCTTCGAATCCTCGTTGTTCGGAGTGCTCGGCTTCGAGGCCGTCGAATCGATCGGACGCCCCCTCTCGATGCGCGTCATCGCCGTCTCGAGGGAACGAGGCCTCGAGTTCGAAGATGTGATCGGTCAGCCGCTCGCGTTGCGGATCGACGCCCGCGACTCCCAGGAGATCCGCGGGGTCGTGACGGAATACCACGAGGAACCCTTCGGAGACCTCCTGAGCCGGTACGAATTCCACGTGCAGGGCCGCACCGCCCCCCTGGCCCACGGCAGCCAATGCCGGGTGTTCCTGGGCAAGACCGCCCCCGAGATCATCCGGCAGGTGCTCGAGGAATCGGGAGTGGACGCCGCGCATCTGCGTCTGGCCACGACCAAGCCGCACCCGCGGCTGGACATGCACGTGCAGTACAACGAGACGAACCTGGAATTCTGCCAGCGTACCGCCGAGGCGGCTGGGATCTTCCTGTTCGAGTGCGAAGAAGGCGAGGACTCCATCGTGGTGGTCGCCGACGGCAACGACGCCTTCCCCGACGCCCCGCTGGCGGCCCCCCTGGTGTACCGCCCCGACCTGGGCATGGAACAGGCCGACGACACCGGGATCTACCGGGTGCGTCTTTCGCGCGCCATGCACCCGGGCAAGGTGCAGGTGGGATCGTACGAACACGACACCCCCGGTTCCATCCCGCGCGGAAACGCCGACGGTCCGGGGCAATCTCCCTGGAGCCGCTTCGACACGGGCCTGCGCGACAACGCCCGCACCTCCGACCTGGCCCGGACCTGGCGGGAGTCGCTCACCCTCGCCCGCGAGCGCCTGACCGCCACCACCGCCACGCCGCTGTTGCGCGCCGGGACCAAATTCGCCATCCGGACGGATGGTTCCCCCGGTCACCCGGGATTCCCCGGCGACTACCTGGTCGTCGAGGTCCACCACCACGGTTCCCAGGAAGGCGGAATCCTCGGCACGGGCAACCCCTCCAGCTACACCAACAACATCGTGGCCCAGCCGGCCAGCCTGCCCTTCCGGATGCTTCCCGGCACTCCGCGACCCCGCGTGTCCGGGGTGCTGTTGGCGAAGGTCGACGGCGAACAGGGCAGCTACGCCCATCTCGACGACCAAGGCAGGTACCGGGCACGGCTGCCGTTCGACGAGAGCTCCACCGCGGCCGGCGCCGCCACGCCACCTGTGCGCCTGGCGCAGCCCTACGCCGGGCCGGGGTACGGACTGCACGCCCCCCTCCATGTCGGCAACGACCTGGTCCTGGCCTTCGAAGACGGCGACATCGACCGCCCCATCGCCTTGGGGGCGCTTCCGAATCCGGCCAACACCAGTCCCGTCACCAGCCAGAACCGCTCGGAGTCCCGGTGGCGCACCGCCTCCGGCAACGATCTGGTCCTCGACGACCTCGAGGGCAAGACCCGGGTGCGGCTGGTGTCGTGCGGGCAACGCGAACTGCTCCTCGACGACGACCCCGACACCGCGCGCGCGCGCCTGTCGACCCCCGACGGCGCGATGCTCCTCCTCGATGACAAAAATCGTCTGGTCGAGCTGAGTCTGGCGGGAGGCAGCCACATGCTGCGGATCGCCGAGCAAGGCGAGGGCAAGGCCCAGGCGACCCTCTCGACCCAGACCGGCCACATGCTCCAGCTCGACGACGAGGCCAAGCTGCTGGGCATCCAGAGCGCCAAGGGCCACTTCGTGCGCATCGACGACGACAAGGACATCATCACGGTGTCCGACGCCAAGGGCAAACATGTCCTGCAGATCGACATCGCCGGCGGGAAGATCCTGCTGAAGACCGAGGGCGACATCGAGTTCAAAGCCAAGGGGAACTTCCAGCTCGAAGCCGCCGCGATCAAGCTCCAGAGCAAATCGGGCGCGATCGACCTCAAGGCCGCCCAGGCGCTGAACCTCCAGGGAGCCAACGCCAACCTCAAGGCCGACCAGAAGCTCGCCCTGCAATCGGGCCTGGACGCCGGAATCAAGGCCGGCATGAACCTGAAGCTCGAGGGTTCCGTCAATGTCGAGTCGAAAGCCGGCGTCGCGAACAAAATGACCGGTACCATGACCAACGTCGAATCCAGCGCCTTGAATACCATCAAGGGCGCCATGGTGATGATCAACTGAGCCCGCACTCAGGAGCCCCCCATGACACTACCCGCAAGCGTTCCCTCCCTGCTCGCCGCGCTCTTCGTGCAGCTCCCCCCTGCGCCAGCGCTCCCCCCCACGCGCATTTCCGTCGAGTGCCAACCCTGTTCACCCGACCAATCGCTCCAGCTTGACACCGCGCTCCAAGCTGCCGTGTCGCGCACCGGACTCAAACACGCCTCGGACTCCAACGTCCGCGCCTCACGCATCGAGCTTGTCGTGATGCTCGACGATTCCCTCGCATCGGTCGCCCATTCGGTGTACAGCCCCGGGGGCAGCTTGTTGCAGACCGGCCGCGAAGACATCGAGGGTGGCCTGCCCGCCCTGCTGACCTCGACGCTCCCCGACTCCCTCGTGTCGGCGGCCCACCAGGCCATGCAGGACGCGGCCAGTCGCGCCCGATCGCGCTGAACCGCTCGACGGGAGCCCCCCCCCCCCTGGCCCACCCGGATTCCCTGGAGCCCGGAACCACTGTAACTGTTTTGCTGTCAAAGACATCTCCATGAACGGGAGAGCCGTGAATGACGACTCTTCAGGCGGACGAGAGCCTTCCAGCCCTCGCGATCGGAGAAGCGTCATGAACTCACCCACCTTTGCCCTCACCCTTGCCATCGCGACCACCGCGTCCATGGCCGCCGATCGTGGCAATCCCGATCTGCACGCCAACCAGGTGGGCTACCTGCCGGATCTTCCCAAGCTCGCCGTCCTGCGCGCGCCGCCGGCCGATTCCAGCTTCCAGATCATCACCGAGCCGGGTGGCGCCGTGGTCCACGAAGGCTTCGGCAGCCGCAAGGAGTACTGGGCCCCCGCCGAAGACACCATCCGTCGCTACGACTTCTCGGCCCTGACCACCCCGGGCACCTACCGCGTGCAGGTTCCCGGCAAAGGCGTCTCGTACCCGTTCAAGATCGAACGCGAGGTGTACACGGACGTCACCAAGGCCGCCATCAAGAGCTACTACTACCAGCGCGCCTCCACCCCTCTGCTGGCCACCCATGCCGGCATCTACGCGCGCGCCGCCGGCCACCCCGACAACGCCGTGTGGGTCCACAACTCGGCCGCCACGGCCCAGCGCGCCGCCAATTCCACCATCTCCAGCCCCAAGGGCTGGTACGACGCCGGCGACTACGGCAAATACGTCGTCAACTCCGGCATCACCACCTGGACCCTCCTGCAGGCCTACGTTCTGGCTCCGGCCTACTTCGACACCCTCAAGCTGAACATCCCCGAATCGGGCAACGGCCTCCCCGACCTCCTCGACGAAATTCTCTGGAACGTCGAGTGGGTCCTGACCATGCAAGACCTCGACGGCGGCGTCTACCACAAGCTCACCACGGCGAATTTCTCGGGATTCGTGATGCCCGCCGACGACAAGGCCGTGCGCTACGTGGTCCAGAAGGGCACCGCCGCCACCCTGGACTTCGCGGCCCTGATGGCCCAGACCAGCCGCATCTTCCGCCGTTTCGAAGCCCAGCGCCCTGGATTCGCCGACACATTGCTGGCCGCCTCCAAACGCGCCTGGGCCTGGGCCTTGGCCAATCCCTCCGTCGCCTACAGCCAAGCAACTCTGACCTCCCCCGCCGTCAAGACTGGCGAGTACGGCGACGGCTCTTTCACCGACGAAAAGATCTGGGCCGCCATGGAACTGACCCTGGCCACCCGCGACACCTCCTACTGGATGTCCGTCTTTCCTGGGAACAAGTTCGCCGGCACGTTCGGCAACCCCGGCTGGAACCAGGTTGCCTCCCTGGGCCTGATGTCGTCCCTCATGAGCATCGACTCCCTTGTCGGACTGGTGGACACCACCGGCATGCGCGCCAAGATGCAAACGCTGGCCACCACGGCCCGCACGCGCATGACCTCCAACCCCTACCGCGTACCTGTATCCGCCACCGACATGTACTGGGGCTCCACCAGCGTGACGGGCAACCATGCCCTCAGCGCCTTGCACTGGTACCGGCTGTCCAAAGACACCACGTTCCGCACCACCGCGGTCGCGGCTCTCGACTGGATCTTCGGCCGCAACGCCCTGGGTGTGTCGTTCGTCACGGGCACGGGCACCGTCTCCCCCATGTTCCCGCACCACCGCCCCTCGGGAGCCGACGGCATCGCCGCTCCTGTTCCCGGCCTGATCGTGGGCGGCCCCAACGCCCGCCGCGACGATGCCACCAGTTGCGCCGACGCCGGCGTGACCTACCCCTACGAGATCGCGGCCCTCTCCTGGATCGACGCCGAGTGCTCGTATGCCTCAAACGAGGTCGCGATCAACTGGAACGCCCCCTTGGTCGCCCTGCTGGGTGGCCTGCAGGGCGATGCGGTCTCGTCGTGGACACTTCCTGTCACGCCTCGCGCCTCGCGGCCTTCGGGGGCTCGTCTGGTCGCCTCCCGCCTGGCCGACGGCATCCGCGTCCGCTCCCTCGACGGCACTCCCCTGCTGGAGGTCCGCCTTCTGGACGCCTCCGGGCGCACCCTCGAACGCGCCCTTCCCGAAGCCTCCGAATGGACCTTCCGCACCAACCGCCCCGGCATGTCGGTCGTGCAGGCTCGTACGGCACAAGGCTGGAGTTCGGCCCTGGCGGGCGGGCTCTGAGCCTCTCCTCCCCTCTCCCCGGGAACGCCGCGCGAGCGCGGCACCCGGGGTGTATCTTTGGCCGACGATGAGCACCTCCCGTCCTCTCCTTTCCGCAGGCCCCGGCCTGAATCTGATCCTCGCACGCTGGCAGGGCGGCTCGCGCCGCATTCCGCTGGAACTGCGCTTCGACTCCGCCCTGGTTCCCGCCTTGGCCGAAGCCGAGGTTGTCGGCGAAGCCGAGCTGGTCGGTGAAGCCGACCTGACCGGCAAGGACATCGTGGTGAACCTCACCCTGAAGGTGACCACCCGCGAGATCTGCGCCCGCACCCTCGACGAATTCGAACAGCCCTTGGAAGCTCCCATCCTGCTTCTGCTGCGCAAGTACAACAACATCCACGAAGTGGAATGGGAAGACGAGACCGAAGACGAAGCCGACACGCTGCACGTCAAGGTCCCCGAGCAGCTCCGCGAGCTGGACATCGCCGAGATCGCGCGCCAGGCCGTCGAGCTCGAACGTCCCTTGCAACCCATCAAGCCGGGCGCCGCCCTGCCCGAAGGCGTCCTCCCGGACGACGTGCCGGTCGAAAAACCGCTCGACCCGCGCTGGGAAGCCCTCCGCGGCCTCTCGGAGAACTGACCTATCTGGTCCCTGCTCGTCCCGGTGGCCACGATCGTGTTCGTGGCCTTCCACGCCGCCCTCTGCCGGTGGCTGACGGCAGGCATCCATGCCTTGCCCGCCCCTCCCCGCCCCCTCCCAGACGACCACCTTCCCAAAGCGACGGTGCTGGTGGCGGCCCGCAACGAAGCCTCCCACGCCCCGGCCCTGGCCTCGGCGTTGTTGGCCCTCGACTACCCCGCCGACCGCCTCCAGGTCATCGTCGTCGACGACCGCTCCGACGACGGTACCGGACGAATCCTGTCCGATCTCGGAGCGGGCCGCATCGAAGTGGTCCGCATCGACGTGCTCCCCGCAGGGATGGCCCCCAAGAAGCACGCGCTGGCCACCGGCCTGCGTTCGGCGCGCGGCGAATTCATCCTGACCATCGACGCCGACAACCTGCCTCCACCCGGGTGGGCGCGGGCCATGGTGGCGCACTTCGAACCCCGCACGGCCGTGGTCGCCGGACTGGTCCACCATGGCCCGGCGGCTCCCGGCGTTCCGGCCTGGTTCCACGGCATGTGGGCCATCGAGGTCTTCGCCCACGCGGCGGTCCAAGCCGGGGCCATCGGCGGCGGCATGCCCATCCACGCCAATGGCGGCAATCTCGCCTTCCGACGCGCGGCCTTCGACCAGTTGGGCGGCTACGCGCGTCACGCCGGGATCGTCTCGGGCGACGATGATTTCCTGCTGCAGGCGGCGGCGGATTCCGGTCGCTGGGAGGTCCGGTGCGCGATCTCCCCCGACTCGCGCATCCCCACCGAAGGCCCGACCAGCTTCCGCCAAGTCTGGGAGCAGCGCAAGCGCTGGGGCTCCAAGTGCGTCCACTACGACCCCAAACGGGTCGCCCTGCTGTCGACCATCTTCGCCAGCTACCTCTGGACCGTGTTCCTGTTCCTGGCGACCCCCTTGGGATGGGGCTCCCCGGCCTGGGGAGGCGTACTCGCCCTGACCATCTTCCTCGAAGCCTGGTTCATCCTCCGCCAAGCCGGCAAGGTCCACGGACAAGGGCACCTCCTGCGTTGGTTCCCGCTGGCCGCGGCCGTGCAGATTCCCCTCGTGCTTGGAGCGGTCCTGGCCGGCACCTTTGGGCGGTTCCGTTGGAAAGACGGGCTGGTCGGCCGCCGCGGCCAGACGTGATCCTCGACCTTCTCCGCGCCTTCCTCACCGGGCTGTGGGTCTTCCTTTGGGTCTTCAACCGCAAAGGCATGACCGACCCCGACGACCACCGCAAGCTCCAGCTCGCCTCGTGGTTGCTGCCCGCGTGCCTGCTGATCCCGCCTCTGACCGTGATCTTCCTGCCTTGGGAGGCCGTGGGTCTGTTCTACTGGCTCACGTTCGCGGTGGTGGTGGTCCTGGAGGCCGCGCGGCTCCTGTTGCTGGCCATCGGATTCACGTCCACCCGCTCCCGCGCGACCCATGTCCCGGGCCTGGAAGGGGGCATCGAGACCACCACGGCGCTGCAGGTGCGCACCTACGAATTCGCCGAAGCTCCTCACGCCATGCACGGCATGGTCGTGGCGTTCGTCTCCGACCTCCACTGCGACGGCCGTCCCTCCTGCCTATGGTACGATCGGCTGTGGGAAACCGTCCGCGGCATGGGTCCCGATGTCCTGATCCTGGGCGGCGACTACCTCACCCGCGCCGATTCCCTGCCCATCCTCGATCGCGCCTTGCGCGGTCTGCGCGCCCTGCGCCCCACTTTGGGCGTCTGGGCCGTGCTCGGAAACCACGATCTGGAAGCCCCTGTCGAGATCCGCCGCCTGCTGCGCCAAGCCGGGGTCGGACTGCTCGAAGACTCCTGGGTGGTGCTCGACCGGGGGGAACGTCGCCACGTGATCCTCCACGGAACCCAGACCCCCTGGACCACCCAAGCCTCCGCGGCGGCGGGGATGCCTCCGGGAGGCGCCGACCTTTCCGTCAGCCACACCCCGGACAACGCCCCGATCCTGGCCCGGGCAGGGGCGCGCTACATCCTGTCCGGCCACCTCCATGGTGGACAGATCGCCCTGCCTCTGATCGGCGCCCTGTTGGCCCCCAGTCGTTTTTCCCGCCGCTGGACCTACGGCTGCCACTCTCTGGAGCGTTCCCGCCTGGTGGTCTCGGCCGGCGTGGGGGTGACAGGTTTTCCCCTGCGCATCCTGGCCACTCCGGAGATCGTGATCCTCCGCTTCTGGAGCGAATGACCGCACCTCCGCCGACCTGGCGGAGACCGCACACCGGATCGTGGAAGTCCGATCAGATCGCGTGGAGACGCTGGCGGACCAGCCGCAACAGGACGTCGGCCTCGACCGGCTTGTGGAGGAAATCCGCACGCGGAGGAAGATCTCCCGGATCCCCGTAGCCGGAGACCAGCAACGCGGGCAATCCGGGATTGTCCTCGCGGAGCTCGCGAACCACTTGGTATCCGGTCATGCCGGGCATGTCGAGGTCGGTGACCACCAGATCGAAGACCGTCTGTCGGGCCAGCCGCACGGCTTCGAAGGGATCGGTGGTCCCGTGGACCTCGTACCCGGCGATTTCCAGGATGCGCACCAGAGTGGTCAGCACGTCGCGACGATCATCGACCACCAGAATGGCAGGTCCGAGCGCACGCTCAGGTTGCGGGGCCGGCGCGCTTTCGGCCACGGGAAGAGGCGGCAGGAAAAGCCGGACTTCGACGCCGCCACCCGGGGCGCTGGAGAGGATGACATGCCCGCCGCACCGCCGCACCGCTTCCTGGACGGGCGCAAGCGGCCCGCGAGCCCCGTGCGACGGCAGCGGATCCAGGGCCGCATCGAGGGCCTCATCGAGGAGCGAGGGCCCCTGGTCGACCAGATGGAGCACGATCCATGTTCCCGGCTCGATCCACGATCCATCGGCAAGGGCCCGGGGAGACTCCATGTTCTCGTCGGAGACCTCCAGACGCAGGACTCCATGGAGCGGCGTCCGTTCGGCTCCCCACAGGGCCAGGTGCAGAAGCAAGTGTTCGAGCAGCGAGGGATCGCAGCGCACCCAGCGCCCCTGGACGGATTCCGACAGGAACTCGCGACGCTCGCCCAACGCCGCATGGAACATGGGGCGCACCGATCGCAGCACGGCGCCGAGGTCGAGTCCTTCGGCGGACGGGGGAGCCCCTTGCCGGGACGATTCCTGGAAGGCGCGGATCTGCCGCTGGGCTCGGCGCAGCAGTTCGCGGGGATCGATGGGAGCCTCCTGGCCGGAACCGGGCTCTTCGATGGCCTGGAGCGCGCGCCCCACCTGCCGCGAGATCTCGCGAAGCACCGCCTCGGCCAGGCGCCCCACCGCGGCACGGCGGTCCCGCTGCCGCAGGCGTTCCTCCAGCCGATGGAGGTCGGTGACATCTTCCAGCACCAGGGACGTCCCCTCGGAATGGCGGCGCCACACCAGTTCCACCCAGGGCATGGTGCCGTCCGAACGGACCATGCGCAGGGTGCGCCGTCCGTCCTCGTCGGCCACGTCTCCGTCGAGGATGGACTTCCAGACGCGACGGTCCTGCGAGGCCACGAAGGTCGCGAACTCGAACCCTGACGGATTCCGTCTCAGCCCCAGATGGAGCAGGAACCCCGTGGTGCAGCGGACGATCCGACCGGATCCATCCACCAGAAGCTGGGCTCCCGGCAAGGAGTCCCACGCGACACGCTCGGCCTCCTGCCCTGATCCGGTCTGCTCCAAGGTCCCATCCTCCCTGACTCAAGTTGCGTTCGCGGGGCTGGTTGCAAAGGTGCACTCTGCCGCAAGGAATGATCGCATACGTCGTTCCCAAAAGGTGGGCCACGGACACGAGACGCTCCCTGCGGGAATGCGACGGCTCCCAGCGGAACGGCCGCGACCGACCACCCGCCCGGAGTTGGCGCGAATCCGCGGTCCTGGCGAGGATCCCCACTGATTCCCGTACCGGGAAGGTGCGCGCGCCCCATCTCGTGGCCGCCCTGCCGGGCACGTCGCGGGCAGAAACGAAGAAGGCCGGAGGAGATGCCCCCCGGCCCCGTATCTGCTGCAGCTTGGTCACACATCTCAACACGTTGACTCAAGCATCGGACCCTATTGCAAGGGTCTCTTCATTCAGAGAATCCGCACGGTGATGTCCCGTCGGAACGATCGTTGTGAGGACAATACTCGATACTTTCTCTCGTTTCTCTGATGCGACCCTGTGCGGGCCGCTTCCTATAGTTTACGCGCGAAAAACCCGGAACGCAACAGTCCGCAAAGAAAAATTTCGTCTTTCTTTCGGATCCGATCCAATCGGTTTCGCCGGTCTCGACAAGACCGATTTTTCGCCCGTTCAGCCCTCGGCGAAGGCGATCACATCGGCCACCCGGGACGCCCCGAACGCCAACTGCACCAGACGATCGAACCCCAGCGCCACCCCTGCGGCGGGGGGCATTCCGGCGTCCAGGGCCGCGACGAGCCCGTGGTCGATCGGAGGTGTGGGCTTGGACAGGACCGCCCGGGCCCGGGACTCCTCCTGGAAGCGCTGGAGTTGCTCGACCGGGTCGACCAGTTCGTCGTAGGCGTTGCACAACTCGACGCCTTTCCAATACAGCTCCGTGCGCAGCGCGACCGCCGGAGGCCCCGGCTCCACGCGGGCCAGGGCCGCTCGAGACGGCGGGTATCCCCACACGAAAACGGGCGCATCGTCCCCCAAGCCGGGCTCCACCCGACTCACCAGAAGGAGGTCCAGCCAACCGTCCCGGTCGGAATGGGCGATGGGGGGCGACACGGCGCAGGCCGCCTCAGCGGCTTGACGGATTTTGTCTACCGGATCCTCGAACGGATCCACTCCCGCCCGCTCGCGGAACAGATCCTGGAAGGTGATCCAGCGCGCGGGGGGAAGCTCGGGCGCGACGGCGCGACAGAGGGCCTCGATCTCCTCCCCCAGTTGTCTCAGGCTCCAGCCCGGACGGTACCACTCCACGATGGTGAACTCGGGATTGTGCAGCCGTCCACGCCCTTCGTCGCGAAACGCCCGGGTCATCTGCCAGATGGGGCCCGACCCCGCCGCCAACAACCGCTTCATGTGGAACTCCGGCGAGGTCTGCAGCCAAAGACTGCTCCGCTCGAGGTGGGAGCGGACTTCGAACGAATCGATCCAGAGATCGACGGTTCCAACCTCCGCCAGCAGCGGGGTCTCGACCTCGAGCAGACCGCGTTCGTCGAAGAACGCCCGCACGCGGCGGGCGCAGTCGGCGCGGTGGCGCAGGGCGTCGAGGGTGGCGGTGGGCTGCCAGGATCCGGAGGAACTCGTACTCATGCCTGCCAATCTAGGTCCGGGACCCTACCAAGGCAGGGCAGCCACCAGGAAACGCGTGCCGCCGGAGGAGACCGATGCATCGCCGAAGACGCGCTCCTCCACACGGCCTCCGTTGCGATCCAATCCGCGCACCGTCAGCGCGTTCGCACCGGCCGCGACGGGAATCCGCGCCAACCCGAACTCCCGAGGAAGCCAGATGCATTGGCGCAGGTCGGACTGTTCGATCTCGCCTTGGGCGAGATCCATCCCCACGTTGGCCAGCAGGTCCAGCAGGGGATTGCCGGTTTTCACGGCGCTCTTGACCTTCTGGGCGGCCATGGTCCGGGCGGCGACCCGAACGATGGTGCGCGCCACCGTGGCGGCGTGATTTTCCTCCAGCGATTGGTCGAGCAGGATGCGGGTGTCGGAAAGAGCCGCCGGACGCACCACGCTCCCCTTGGTGGTCACCACTTCCATGGTGGCGATCCGCGAGGCCACATCCTTGCGCACCGGCAGGGTGAAGTTCACATGGAAGGTCTTGCCGCTGACTCCTCCCGGCATGGGCGGCGCGGGAATCGCATCGGTGACCTCCTTGCCGGTTTCGGGGTTCGACCAGTGCCAAGCGAACAGCCCGCCCTGGATCCATTCTCCCCAAGCCCGGATCTGCCCCAGTTCCGGCGTGCGGCCCCGGTAGGTCAACACGGCGATCTCGGCATCGGCGGTGTCCAGCTCGCGCGCCGCCTCCAGATTGCTGGCCGGGGTGATGCCACGTTCTTCGAAGACCTTGCCGCGCGCGTCGCGTTTGAGGCGGAGAGTGGCGTCCTGGCGCACCAGGTCGGGCATGGGCACCTTGCCCCGGCTGTAGGCGATCACGCTGCGGCGCAGCGAGATCAGACTGTTGTCGCGTTCGCCGGCGGCCCGGAACACGAGGGAGTGCAGGTACTCCAACGCCCCATCCTCGCGGTATTTGCCGTCGTCGCGCTCGGCGAGTTTGTCCAGCAAAAGCACCCCGCGGCGGGTTTCCACCAGAGCCCCCTGGAGATCGCGTTTGGCCAGATAGTTCACCAATTGGAACTGCGCCAGCAGGACCCGCTCGTACTCGCGCGGACGGAACGGCCTCATGTTGTCGTTGACGGCCAGCGCCGCGGCCTCGTTGGTCACCGAGCGCGCGTAGAGATCGTCGGCGATCTGTTCGGCACGACCCAGGTGCACGATGGAGCTGTCCCAAGCCCCCAGGTAGTGGTGCAGGACACCCAGATCCATTTCATGGAGGAAGGCTGAATTTTCGCCGTAGAGCGCTTTCGAAGCCCGCACCTTGTCGAGGCTGCCCGCCAGATCGCCTTGGGACAGGCGCGTGCGGAAGGCCTCCAGCCGCTTTTGCCCGGGGTTGGCGCACCCCAGCAGAAACAGCGGCGGAAGGAGTAGAAGGGCGATCGAAAACGAGCGTCTGCGGCGGAAACCCGCCTCAGAGCTTGACGGCATCGCGCTCGACGAACTTCTTGATCTTCTTGTCGCCGATCCAGACCTTGCGATGGGTCTGGATGTCGATCAGTTCCAGATCGATCTGGTAGAAGATCACGGATTCGTCGCCTTCCTGGTCCACGATGCTGTTGATGGAGCCGGTGAGCATGAGATCGGCGCCGATCTCCTTGCCCGACTCCTTGCGTGTGGCTTCGGTGGCGTTGCCCGCCTGCGAGGCGACTTCGTCGCGGAGGGTCTTGCGCTGCTGGGCGTTGGCCACGAACTCGACCTTGCCGGAATTGACCAGCACGCGCTCGAGGTCCTTCACGAAGGTTTCCATGTTGATGTGCTCGTGCGACATGTTGCGCAATTCGCCCACGATCACGGTGGGGAGCTTGGGCTTTCCGGCCCACTGCTGGTACCAGGGCTTGTCGAGGCAGTCCTTGAGCATTTCCTCGGCGACCAGACGGGAATCGGCGTCGTTCCACTTCCCGGAGAGGTCGATGGTGGAATTGGCGGCCACGCGGGTGACCTTGGTGCCCGAGCAGCCCGCCACCATGGTGGCGAGAGCGAGGGCGGCGGCGAGTCGGAAGGTGGACATCATGGGGAGTCCTCTGTCGGTGCGATGACGGTAGTTGGGGCGCAATGGAATATACGATGCCCATTCCCCTACGGCCTACTGCGGGTGTGAGCCGAGACACAAGCGCTGGTCGGAAAGGCGCCGGAACGCGCGCGACATCGTATCTTCGGTTGCACAGGAAGCCTTGCCCCTGCGCTCCTGCTGGAGACCCCCTCATGACCATTCGCATCCGCACGTTCCTTTCGGCAATCGCTCTCGGCGCTGTCGCGGCCTCGGCCCAGCCGTTGCAGCTCGACATGCCCCTGGAAGCCACCAAGTTCGGGCCCTACGGACTCGTGGGCCCCTCCTTCGGCGCCTACGCCCCCGTCACCAAGGACTTCACCGACCAGGCCGGCGTCTTCGGGCGGGCGGGAATCTCGTCGCAGTTCATGTTCCTGCCCCTCACCGGCATGACCCTCGACGCCGACGCCACCTTCCCCGACGGCGGGTTCGGTGGCTCGGTGGGTCTGGTCCAGGAAGTCGTCCCCTTCGTGCTGTCCCCTTTCGTGGGCACCGCGGCGGGCTTCCGCTACGTCGGCACGTCCGACGACCGCCCCGGCAAATTCTCCGACCGCTTCGGGCCCACCTTCGGCCTGAACGCGGGCGTGCGCATCTTCCGCGAAGGCCCGGTCCAGGTGCGCGCGCGCGCCTCCTGGGAGCTGGTGCTCGACGAGCCGCGCGACCAGGGCGCAGGCTTCGACATCGCGATCCTCTGGGCCCTGGGCAGACCCGGTATCCGTCCGCTGGTCAATCCCTGACCGATACCTCCGTGTTCCACTCTCCCGACCATCCCGCGTTCACCTACCGCGGTTGGTCGGACCGTCGCGACCCCTCCGCCGCCGTGTTGCACTGGGCGGGTTCGGGGGTCGCATTCTCCTTCCGAGGCGACTCGGTCCGTGTCCACCTCGGCGGACACGGGATGATCGAAATCGTCCTGGACGGCAAGCTGGTCCAGGTCGTGGGACCGGCTCTGCCGGACGCCCCCCTGCTGGTGTCGGCCCCACCACCCCTGGCAGACCACCTCCTGGAAATTCGCCGACGCTCCGAACCCTTGGTCGGCCCCACCAGGTTCTTGGGGCTGTCGCTTCCGGAATCCACCCAGCTCCTGGCGGCTCCGGCCTCGGAGCCGCTCGTCCTGTTCCTCGGCGACTCCATCACCTGCGGGTACGGCAACCTGGCCCCCGACGCCACCCACCCCTTCCGCCCCGAGACCGAAGACGTCTTCCGCGCCTACGCAGGGCTCGCCTGTCAGGAATTGTCCACAGGACTCCAGGCCTGCGCCTGGTCGGGAAAAGGCCTGCAGCGGAATTTCGACCGCGACGGCAGCCCCACCATTCCCGAGATCTGGCGGCGCACCTCCCCTCTCGATGCCACAAGCGCCCCCGCCGATCCGTCTCGCCCCTTGCTGGCGGTGATCAACCTCGGATCCAACGACGTCTTCCACGACGACCCCGACTGGGAATCCTTCGCGCACGACATGGCCGCCCTGGGCCTGGCGGTCCGGGATGCCTTCCCCGGCCTACCCTTGGTCCTGCTCGACGGCCCTCTGCTTTCCGACGCGTCCCTGGGGGCGCCCGACGGCTCCTTCCGCCCGGTCCTGACGCACCTGCGCACCGCCCTCGATCGCGCTCGGGACCGGCTCCAGCCCACCGGCTCCACCTGGCGCTTCTCGCTCACCCCCTGTTCGCCCGACGAACCCCGAGGCGCCGACGCACACCCGTCGCAAGAGCGTCACCGTGCCGCGGGCACCGAGTTGGCCTCGTTCCTGCGCCCCCTCCTCCCGTTTGCCTGAGTCACCCCGGGCATTTGTGTCCACCTGAGGCATCGAGGCTCCATGCGTTGATAGATTCTCCCGCGGACTCTCGTGTCGGGAGACCAGCGCCACCACGACCACGGGGCGTTCACGCAGGACGGGACAGCATCGACGTGCAGCAGGAAATCCTACCCTGGACCGAAGAGATTCGACGGGCCTTCCGCGATCCCCGCGAACTGGCCGCCCACCTGGGCCTGCGCCAGACCGATCTGCCCAAGCTTCCCGAAAAGCTGTCGTTTCCCTTCCTCTGCCCCCGCCCCTTCGCCGCGCGCATGCGCGCCGGAGACCCTTCCGATCCGCTTCTGCTCCAGATCTGGCCCGACGCCAAGGAAGACCATCGGGTGGCCGGGGAGCAGGACGACCCCGTCGGCGACGGCCGGGCGCTGCGCGGCGCCGGACTGTTGCAGAAGTACCGCGGGCGCGTCCTGCTGGTGACCTCGGGGGCGTGCGCGATCAATTGCCGTTATTGCTTCCGGCAGAAATACGCCTACGACGACGGTCCTCGCAGCGAGGCCGAGTGGGAAGAAAGCTTCACCGACATGGAGCGCGACCACAACGTCCGCGAGGCGGTCCTGTCGGGCGGAGACCCGCTCACGCGAACGGATTCCGTCATCTCCCGGTGGGTCGAACGCGTCGCCGCCATCGCGCACGTGCACACGCTGCGCCTCCACACGCGCCTTCCGGTGGCCATTCCCTCCCGCATCACCCCGGAGCTCTGCGCGATCCTGTCCACCACCCGGCTGCGGGTGGTGGTCGTGGTGCACTGCAACCATCCCGCCGAAGTGGACGCCGAATTCAAGGCCGCCATGTCACGACTCCGAGCCGCGGGGGTTTCGCTGCTCAACCAGAGCGTGCTCCTGCGGCGGGTCAACGACGATGCCGACCTCCTCGAAGGCCTGTCCCTGATGCTCTGGGATGCGGGAGTCCTCCCCTATTACCTGCACGCCCTCGACGCCGTGAGTGGGTCGTCGCGCTTTTCGGTCCCCGACGAAAAAGGCATCCAGATCGTGGACCAACTGCGCCGCCGTCTGCCGGGCTACCTGGTTCCCCGCTTCGTGCGCGAACTGGTGGGCGAGCCCTCCAAGACTCCGCTGGCCTGAGAGCCTCCGATACGCCCGCGGCGACAGGGCACCGCCTGGTATCCCATCGCACCACGAGGGAACGGGTGCGACGGGACCAAAGCAGATCAGAGGGCGATCGGGCAGACCACCGCGTGGGCCGCGACGTGTTGTTCGCCGTCGACGCCAGGAACCGCGTGCGCGTCCGTCGTGGGGTCGGGCAGTCCCAGATGGACACTGGGGTACAAGCCCGGGGCCTGGAGCGCGCCCCCCTGGCCATCGACGGGAAGTTTGGAGGCGCCGACGAAGACGTGTGTTTCGTCCAGGACCATCCCCGCGGACACCGCGAACTGGACCACGATCTCGGGCCCTTCGTACACCACTCGCACCCGGCCGAGCGAATCCCCCTGCTCCGACCGCAGGGCCAACCAGTACTCCCCCCCCTGATAGGGGCCGTTCATCCAACCGGGAAGCCCCCCCAGCTCGTGCAAGAACGACGTGGACGCCGCCGTGCGCCCCCAGACGGACAGGCACGCGGGAGACTCCGCGACAACGTCGTCCCCCGGCGGATCGACCGGTGCACCCGTGCAGGACAGAGGCAATCCGAACCACATCGCCCAGTTCCCCTTGGAGGAAAGGCGCGTGCCGGAGGCATACGCCGTTTCCCGTCCCTCGGACGGATGCTCGACCACGGCATGGGCCACGATTTCGGCAACCGTCGAAAGGCAGGCCTGCGCGCCTTGCTGGGCACCGAACCGGGAGAGGGCGATGGCCTCGGAATGGCTCGTGACATTCCCCAAACCTTCTGCCGTCCAAGGAAAACGCCCCAGGGCGAGGCCGCCCTTGCCCAGTTCGGCCACATCGACACCTGCCCAAAGGTGGGTCTCGACCAGTGTCCAACCACCGGTGGTCCGGTAGGTGACCCGCACCGAATCCCCGTCGACCAATGCGCACACACTTCCAGCGACCGTATGCTGCCCCGCCATCAAAGGCACACAGGTGTCTCCGGTGAGCAGGGCCGAGGGCACTTCCCCTTCGCTCCCCGTGCGTGCTGGAGAGTCCGAATCCCCCGATGCATCTGTTGCGGCATTGCACCCCGTGAATGCCACTGAAGTGGCCAGTGCGATGATTGCCGTGGCCGAAAAAAACGAACAGAGACGCATGAGTGAAACTCCTGGCGTTGAAGGCCCGCTCCCGGAAAGGGGCGAAGGGGCGGACCTGTGCAGGAAAGTTTAGATCGTGGGCCCCGATTCCGCTGGACGATCGGATCAGAAAACCCACCGCCATGGCGAAGTTTCCGCGTGTTCCATCCAGCAAAAAGCCCGGCCCCCTCGTTCAGGGAGACCGGGCCCGAAGCTCGACCGAAGGTCTGACGGTATCAGGCCTTGGCGGCGAAGATGCCGACGGCGGCGGCGGCCAGGACGAGCACACCCACGATCAGCTTGCCACCCATGGAGTTCCAGAGTCCCAGGCTGGGGCTCTCGGGAAGGGTGACCTTGGCCGCGGCGGCCATGGAGTCCAGTTCGGCCTTGGGGATCTCCATGTAGGTGTCGTCCTTGCCGACGTACCCGCAGTAGTTGCCGCCGTAGTTCCACAGCGGGATCCAGAAGATCTGGACCTGCTTGAACATGTAGCCGGCATCCACGTATTCCCCCGACTGCAACTGGTAGTCCTCGGTATCGGGGAAGTCGGCGACCTTCACGATCTTTTCCGAGTCGAAGGAGTAGAAGATGGGGATGCCCTTGGCTTCGGCAGTGCGAGCACCGGCGAACAGGAACAGGAATACGAGCGCGAGCAAGGCGGGTTTCAGGGACTTCATGGACTAGGATCCTTCCACAGAGGGGGGATTGGGGGGTACCCCGCGGGACCGGGGGGTAAGGGGGAGAACCTAGATCAATCGATCCTTTTTGTCTGGAATTGTCCACCGCGGCCGTGACTCCCGTCACATCCCCAGAAACGTCCCCGCCTCGCCTCCGCGTCCTCAGGAATGGCTCGCGCAGGCCTCACGAGCGAGATTCAGGAACGCTTCGCCCCGCTCCTTGTAGTTGCGGAACAGTCCGAAGCTCGCACACGCGGGCGACAGGAGCACCGAACCGCCCCCGGCCATGGCCGAACGGCATGCCGCGAACGCCTCGGGCAGGTGGGGAAAATCGACCACGGGCATGGCGAGGGGCCCCGCTTGCTCCAGCGCCGCGCGCAACCGCCAAGCGGTCGCGCCGATCAAGGCGACGTAGCGGAGGTGGTCGGCGGCGCGCAGGCCGGCCGCCAGCTCGGAGAAGTCGATGCCCTTGTCCGAACCTCCCAGCACCAGGGCCAGCGGCGCGTTGGACAAGGCCTCGACGGCCGCCAGGGTGGCTTCGGGACGGGTCGCGTACGAGTCGTTGAAGTACCGCACCCCGTCGGCTTCCCCGGCGAACTGGAGCCGATGCGGGAGTCCTTCGAAGGTTCGTGCCGCGTGGAGGGACGATTCCAGGTCGCCGCCCAGCAGCACGGATGCCTGGAGGGCCAAGGCCGCGTTCTGGATCTGGAAGGCCCCGGGAACGCGCATGTCCTCGCGGGAAAGGATCCGGTTGCCTTCGGCGTCGTACAGGCCGTCGCGCCGCGGCTCGAAGGCACACCCGGCCCCCACCCCGTGATGGAACGACGACCCCGCCATCCCGACGAACACCGATCCGGGATCGTCGGACAGGAAGACGGCGTGGTCGGAATCCGTCTGCTCTTCGCACAGGCGCGCCTTGGCGTCCCAGTATTCGATCTGATCGCGATGCCAATCGAGATGTTCGATGGTCACCCGCCCCGACAACCCGAGACGGGGCGCGAATGCCTGGGGGGGCAGACCGGGAACCGGGCCGAGGTCGGAAAGCTGGAAACTGGACAATTCCAGCACGGCCAGGTCGGGGAGATCGTCCTGACGCAGCAGGTCGAGCATGGCGATGCCGATGTTGCCCCCCACGACGTGGCGCACGCCCGAGGCCTCCAGCATGCGCGACAGGATGGTGGTGATGGTGCCCTTGCCGAAGGTGCCGGTCACACCCGCGACGCGACCGTTGCGCACCCCTTGGAACAGCCCCAGGAAGATGTGGAGCTGGCTGACCACACGCACTCCACGCTCCCGGGCGGCGAGGAAGGCCGGGAGATCGGGCCGGATGCCCGCGGAACGGACGATGGTCCCTTTGTCCGCCAAGCCCTCGAGGTACCCTTCGCCCGTGCGCAGATCGCACCCATCGGGAGCCTTCACCTCGGGATTGCGATCCCGCAGAGTCAGGCGCTCGTACCCGGCCGAAAGCAGGAAACGAGCCGTGGATTGGCCTTCCAGGCCCCCACCGACGATCTCGACGGGTTCGGGGACAAGGGAGCGCAGGGTCTGGAGCGTGGCGTCGTCGAACTTCATGGTGGCGGCAAAGGTAGCCGCCCTTCGAGGCGCCGACGTTCCGTCGGCGCCTCGGGGCGATGCGGCGTTTCCCACGATTCCAGTCCATCGGAAACACCATTTCATCAGGATCGGCGCTCCGATCCTTGGTAACCTCATTCGATCTCGAACGAGTATTCCTTCACGATGCGCACCGGGACCGCTCGCCCCGCCACGATCAACGGCTTGAACACCGAAGACTGGATGGCGCGCTTGATGTTGGCATTGAAGTCGCGTTGCCCGGCGTTGAGGAACCGCACGTCGGTGACCCGGCCGGTGGTGTCCAGCGAGATGAGCACCTTGACGGTCAGGGAAACGCCCTGCTCCAAGGCCCATTCCGGATACGCCGGCGAGATTTCCTTCACCACCTGCGCATCGTAGCTGGCCTGCATGGGAGCCGGAGGCAGCGGAGCGGCAGGGGGCTTGATCACCTCGTCGGGGGGCTTCATCAAGGTGTTCCCCGTGGCCACGGCCATGGTGCCGTTGGCGCTGGTCCCCTCTTCCGGGATGCCGAACTGCGGCGGAGGAGGCTCCGTCGTGGGCGGCGGCGGCGGCTGGTCGGGATCTGGCGGAACCGGCTTGGGGGGAGTGATGTCCTTGGGTGGTGGCGGTGGCGGAGGAGGAGGCGGCGGCGGGGGCAACTCCTCGTCCACGATCGTCACCATCTCATCGAGGGGGATCTTGTCGTGGACCAGCAGCACGCCACCGAACAGGGCGCCCCAGAAGGCCAGGAAGACCAGCGCCACAGTCCACTCGCGCGCCCCGACCGGACGCGAGGGCACGGGCGGAAGCGCCAACACCGCAGGTACGGGGGCCATGCGCCCCCGCACGCGGAGCTTCAGGGCCCTGGCGCTCACGGACGAACCACCTTCAAGGCGTACTTCGAAATGCCCGCTCCGCGCACCAGATCGATCACATCGACGACCGACTGGTACTTCAGATCGCGATCGGCGCCGATCAGCACCTGGAACTCGGGATCGCTGGCCGACTTGGCCCGCAGGATCGCCGCGATGGCCGCGGTGTCCAGGGCTTCGCCGTCGAGGTAGGTGTTCCCGTCCTTGTCGATGATCAGCCCCGCGGCCTTGGGGGCCTGCGTTCCGGCGTTGGCCGCCTTGGGCGCGTTCAGCGCGATTTCGCGCTGGTCGATCACCGAGCTCGTGATCATGAAGATGATCAGCAGCACCAGGAAGATGTCGACGAGCGGCGTGATGTTGATCGCGGAGATCATCTCCTCGTCGTTGGAAGTCGCCGCGGCCATGTCAGTTCTCCTTCGAAGCGGCGTTGAGGGAGCGGACCACGATCAGGCCGCGCACTTCGCGCGAGCGGTCGAGGGTCTCCTTGATGCGGTTCTTGAGGATGTTGAAGGCCACCACGGCGGGGATGGCGATCACCAGGCCCAGGGCCGTGGCGATCAGGGCGCGGGCGATGGAGACCATGACCAGGGTGCTTCCCTTGCCGCCGGCCTGCGCGAACTGGTTGAAGGCGATCAGGATGCCCAGGACGGTTCCTGTCAGACCGAGGAACGGAGCGTTGGCGCCCACGGTGCCCAAAAACGAGACGCCCGATTCGAGGCTGCGGCGCTCGGCCGACTCCTGCACGTCGTAGAGCTTCTCGAGGGCTTCGGGGGCCAGACCGGCGTTGTCCATTCCCAGCTTGACGTAACGGCCCGGGAGGGTGCGCTCCTCCTCGATGGACACCTGGACATTGTCGAGCTTGCCTCTGCCGAGATCGGCCGAGAGGATCTTCGTCCACTTGGCGGAATCGCCCTTGGCCGCGCCGATGGCCTGCCAGCGCCACACGAAGATGACGAGCACGCCGATGCCCAGCAGGATCAGCAGGACGTAGATGGCGATTTCGATGGTGAAGAGGATCGGCGCGAGGGTGCCGACGATGTTGGCCTGGACCATGGTGTGTTCTCCTGTCGTAGCGTTGGGATGTCTGTGTCTGGGCGATGGATCTAAGCTAGCCGAGCGATGCTCCGGGGAGGTTTCATCCGCCGAACGGACCGTTGCCCTTGTCTTTGCCCGTGTACTGGTCGGGATCGAGATTCAGGTCTTCGCAGAGGGGTCCGGGAACCCATTCCGTGCCGTCCTTGTAGGCTTTGTCGCGGCCCCGCTCGCACCAGGCGCGGCGCAGCTCCTGGACGGGATAACCCTTGAGCCCCTCCGGCTTCTTCACGTGCAACACGATGCTGTCGACCGCGGCGCCGGCGAAGTAGCCTTCGCCCCCGCGCACGTTGGAGTAGGCCGAGGGCTTCAGCTCGTCGCCGTTGGTGCGGTAGTACTCGATGTAGAGGCTGTCGAGCGAGTAGAACCGCTGCACCGATCTCCCCGTGTACCCCAGGTAGACCGAGGTGAACAGCAGGGTGTCCGGGTACATGGGGGTGTTGGGCTGGAACTTTCCGTACAACAGCAGGGTGCGGGTGTTGCCGGGCTGGTAGTATCCGGGCAGCTCCGGATCCGTCCGTCCCGTGGCTTCCAAAGCGGCCTGCGTCACCGGGTTCAGCAGCCGCTCCCCGGCGGTATCGAACTGCTGGATGGCCAACAGCCCCCCGAAACGCTCCCGATCCACGCGCTGCAGCAGGCCGTACACACGAAACGCCCTCTGGATCTCCTGACCCTTCTCGTCGAGCACCTTCGAACGGTCTCCCAGCGCCCAGACCGAATCCCCGGTGCGGGCCAGCTTCCAGACGGGCAGGCCGTCGGCGACCCGCTGCAGGTCGCTGGTGGACACGCCGGGGAACAGACCGTAGGGAGCGAACATCCGCTTGGCGGAATCCGGATCGTTCCGGAAGAGTGCGACCTCCTGCTCGGAGACGCCATCGGCCAGGAACGGGACCAGGGCTTCGATGGGCGCGGCCAGGCTGTCGGCGATGTCGTAGCTGCGGGGCGTGTAGGTCTCGGCGGTCAGCCGGGAGGTCCGCCACTCGGCACCCGCGGGAAAATCACGCGAGGCGTTCCAGCGAAGGTCCGCCTCCAGGCGGTAGCGCGCGCCCAGGGCGACCCGGGCGGCGGTGTCCACCGGGATCCAGGCTCGACGGTTTCCGTCGGCCATCCGGTAGGCGACCACCTGGTCGGCGTCCAGGCGCCGCACCAGCACGGTCGATGCCGTGGTGTCGACGAAGGCCACGGTCGAGTCGTAGGTGTAATCGAACCTCTGGGTGCGGTCCAGCCAGACGGTATCGAACGGCATTCCCGCCACGAGGAAGCCCCCGACCCGCACGTTCAGCGGCACCTCGGCGTCGTCGACCGATGTGTTCCAGGGGCCGTTGCAGGAGGCCAGCAGCGCCCCGAGGGCGATCAGGATGGTGTTGCGTCGCATGTTCATGGCTCCTCAGAACTCGTATTCGTAGCCAAGGAAGGCAGGCAGGAACGGGAACTGGTAGGTCTCGTCCTTGGAGGGAGGATTGGTGCGGGTGTTCCAGCTCGAGGTGAACAGATTCTCGTTCCCCGTCGCGTTGATCACGGTGAAGTAGAAGCGCCAACGTCCGGTGCGTCCGAAGTCGAACGGCGTGACGTCCAGGCGGAAATAATCCGTCTTGCGCTCGCGGTTGCGTTCGGCCTTCACCAGGCGCGTGTTCTCGTCGATGAAGATGGGGGCACCGCCCGTTTCGCCGCCGTCCACGCCCTGGAAGGGCTCGTGGGTGCGCTGGTAGCCTTCGTAGCCGGTCTGCGGCAGTCCGGTGTTGTAGTTGGCCTGGAAGCTGGTGCGCAGGAAGTCGGCCTTGGTCATCCACCAGAAGAAGGCCATCGGAGGAAAGACCACCGAAGTCGCGATCTTGGTCCACAGCGGAGCCGCCTTGCGATCGATGCGCAGCGCCTCGGCCGAGCGCCGCCCGTACCAGTTCAAACCGCCCATGAGCTTGAACGTGTTGCGCTGGTCCCAGTCGGCCCAGTACGGACGGAATTTGACCGTATCGATGGAATTGACCAGGTCTTCCTGCTGGAGGGCCGAGAACGAAAGACCGTACGAGAGATTGCCGGTCCACCAGCCTTCGTCCTTGGCGATCTGGATCTCGCCGCCGGTCGCGTATCCATGGAGCTTCTCGAACACGTTGGGGAAGAATTCATTGCCTTCCTTCTCCAGCGCGTCGAGCTCCCCCTGCGTGAGGGCTTCCTCGAAGTACAAGGGCACGTTGTCGAGGCTCTTGTAGTAGCCCTCCAGCGCGACGCGCAAGCCCAGGTCCGTGAGGTTGGAGCGTTCCACGCCCGCTGCGGTCATCAACTGGGTGGTGGGCTCCATGGGGTCGCGGACCGCGTACCAGAATTCGTTGGGGGACTCCTGGTCGCCGAAGCGCAACGAGGTCATGAACTGGCTGTAGCGCCCCATGTGGAGGTCGGACTTCCAGTCGGGCGCGAAGCGCCAGGTCCAACTGGCACGCGGGTCCAGGCTTCCCGCCTCGATCTCGCGCGACCAGTAGCCCCGCAACCCCGCCGTCACGGTGTGGTCGGTTCCGATGTTCCAGCGGTCCTGCAGCCAGCCGGCGTGCAACATGTTGTCCGTTTCTTCTTGCAGATCGATCTGGGCTACCAGGACGTTCTGTCCGAACTGGACCTGGTAGGTGTTCAACTCGTAGCCGGCCGTCAGGCGGTGTTCGGGAATCGGATCGAACTGCAGCTCCTGGCGGGTATTCCAGGTCTCGATGCCGTTGGTCAACTCGATGATGTCGCTGAAGCGCACGCGCTGGTCGAACTTGGAATACGACCATGTGCCCTTGTACTCCAACTGGTCGGAGAGGCGCTTGCGCACGTTCACGGGGATCACCGTGTTGCCCCAGTCCAGCTCCAGGAAGGCGAACTTGAGCACGTCGCGACCGTCGTAGGCGGAAATACGGATGGTGTCGCCTTCACGCCCCCACGCCAGGCTTCCCTGGTTGTCGTAGAAGTCGTAGTCGAGGTCGAAATCGATGGCTCCCGCGTCGCGCAGGGCATCCAGGGTGGCCGTGATCCAGGTCTTGCGCATGCCGCCCGCCCACGACCAGTTGCCGATCTGGCCATCGAGGGCCGCCGAACCGCCGAAGGTGGTCAGGCGTGTCGCGCCGTTGAAGCGCAGCGTGTCCTTGCGCTCGGGAATGATCCACGGGCGCGGTGCGGTGTCCACAAGGGGCTCCATCAGCTTCACCGTGGTGTCCACCGGGACGTAGGGGCCCAATCCTCCGAGCCAGTTCATCTTGTCTTCGAGCCAGCGCAGGGTGTCGGGAGCGCCCGATCCCCCCACCTTGCTGGAGACCAGCAGCACCGAGGCCAGGCGGTTGCCGTAGCGCGGATCGAAACCGCCCTTGTAGAAGTCCAACCCTCCGGTGACATCGGCCAGGAAGGAGCTGAAGAGCCCGCCGAAGTGGCTGGGGCTGTAGACCACGCCGTTGTCGAACAGGACCAGGTTCTGGTCGGACGACGACCCGCGTACATAGACCTTGGTCGAGAAGTCGGACGACGACACGACGCCCGGAAGGGCCTGCACCGCGCGCATGACGTCGGGTTCGGCCAGGCCGGGCATGCGTTTGATGGTGGTCACCGTCACGCGCTCCTGCCCCAGGATGCGCGGCGCACGGCGCTTGGCGCGGATCACGACCTTGCGCCCGGCCTGCGAATTCGTGACCACCTGACCCGAGGCGACCATCGCCAGGGCGGCGCTGTCCACGGCGGTGGTGTCGTAGACGGTGCGCAGGGTGTCGCGCGTCTCGACCACCGAATCGACCACGATCCGCAGCGGCGCGATGTCGACCGTGTCGAAGCCCTGGGGACGGAACCCCGTGCACAACCGGTCTCCCGCGGCCGTGAGGCAGACGTCGTAGGAGCCCGTGGCGCGACGGAAACTGTCGGTGGGAACTTCCGCCACCCAGCGTCCGGAGTCGTCGACGGCCGCGTCGACGCCGTCGACCGTGACCTGCGAGCCGACCGGCGCCGACGAGCGCACGACCAGCCAGACGAAGGGCGAGTTGACGGGAGCCGAAGGCGCCGCAGGTGCGACGAGACTCGTGGATGCGCCCGCGGTGGCGGAATCCGCAACGACGACGGTGGGTGCCGACACCACCGGACGGTCGATGAGGGCCGTGTCGACCACGGGAAGCGCCGCCACGGCGGCACTGTCCAGGATGGACTGGAGGAGGGGGGGCGGAGCGGATCCGAGCCCGGTGGAGGCGGGGGGTGAATCCTGCGCGGCCACCACCAGGGCGCAGGCAGCGGAGGCGATCAAGGCCTTGGTTGCGAAGTGTTGCATGGAGAACCCGAGCGAGGAGGTTGCGTGGTTGTGTTGAAAGGTCTTTGGAGCCCGGATCACCGACACGCGCCGGGCGAGGCGTCGTGGTGATGGGGCGGAAGGTCGAAGAGGGCCATCGCGGCCTCCAGGCGTTCCGGATCGTTCCGGAACTCCGTGAGACCCAACATCACAAGTCCGTGGACGGTGGCCCACATCCAGTCGGCCAGGGCCCGGGGCGGCGCAGGCGGCAACCACCCCTTGGAGACGCCCTCCTGCACCCCCGCCAGAAGCTGGTCGTAGCTCTGGTGGTGGGCCTTGGTGGCAGCGTGGGAGTCATCTCCCCCCAGCCAATCGGGACGCCGCAGGTACATGAGCTGGTAGTGCACCGGATGGGCCACGCCGAAGCGGACATAGGCCTTGCCGAGGGTGCCCATGCGGCGCATCGGATCGGGTTCGGCGGCCAGGGCGCGTTCCATGGCGTCGCCGAATTCGCGGAAAGCCTCGTCGAGCAGGGCCCGCAGGAGGTCTTCCTTGTTCACGAAGTGGTGGTAGATGGTGGTGGCGGAATACCCGATGCGCGCGGCGACCTGCCGCATGGAAAATTCGTCGAAGCCCTTCTCCAGAAAAACGTCTCCGGCCGCGGCAAGGATGGCCGCCCGCAGAGCTTCGCGCTCCGCGTCGCGACGCGCCTTGCTGGCCGCGCGCACTTTGCGCTCGGCATCGGGGATCGGATGAACGGAAGACTTGGGCGCCACGAGCCATTTTCCTTTGGAGGGCGCGATGCCCTGCCGGAAGAGTTCTTAATTTAGTTAACAGCGTTAACTTACGGATCAATCGTTAGAAAGTCAACACTGATACGAAAGTTTTTGTTGGTCGACCAATTGTCCGGGGAGTACTTCTTCGAACATGGCTCCCTTCTTGGAATTTCTGCGCGGCGACCCTTCCCGCCTCGACGGTCGGCTGACCGCCATCGTGCGCCTGGTGGGCAATCTTCCCGACGACCACCCCACGGCCTCGATGGTCCATGGGGGCATGTTGTGTGTCCAGGGAAATTTCCGCGACCAGCGCACCATGGCCGACTTCTTCCGTGTCGAATTGGGTCTGACCATGGAAAAGGGGATCGACGAGATCATCGAACAGGCGCGCCAGACCGGCGGTTTGGAAAGCGCCCTCGATCCCGAGGCGGTGCGCGAGCGTTTGCGCTCGATGGGCCAATCCGAGTTCCTGCCCATTCCCGCCAAGGTCGTGGGCTTTGATACGCTGGAAGACGCCCTCGAGGAAGAGGGCGACGTGGTGCTGCTGGGAACCTTCGAAGACATCCAGTTCGCCCACATGGCCATCAACGGCTTTCCCATGCTCTACCAGGCACGTTACCGCGAGCAGGAGCACCACCAGATGCGCGAGGAGATTTCCCAATGGCTGGGGCATCTCGAGGATTCCGTGCCCACACCCGCCGCACTTCCGGAGCCCCCCACTCTCGAGACCTTCGAAGGCGACATCGAGGCGCACTTGCTGAAAGACCTGCTTCCGGGCATGTTCTACGCCGAAGGCGACTCGTACGAGGCCCATGCCGCCGAACTGCGTTTCCGCGCCTTCATGGCCCCGTGCCTGGTGCCCCACGACGTCGAGACCATGGTGGCCCTAGTGCCCGCCATCCGCAGCGGGGACACCAACGCCTTGCATCGCCTGGAACTGCTGGTCCGCAAAGCAGCGGCATTGCAGCGCGAAGACTTCCGCACCCTGGAGCGCATCAAACTCGAACTTGGGGAGTGAACTCCGGTTCTCCGGGTCCCCACCCCGCTCATCCTGAGGAAGGGCGCCCCCCCCCGCTCACCCTGAGGAGGCCCTTTGGGCCGTCTCGAAGGGGGAGGGCAGCGCCGCCGCACTGGGTACAAGATCTTGTGCTCGCGAATCCACCGCCCACCCTTCGAGACGCGAGGCACAGCCTCGCTCCTCAGGACGAGCGGTGGATTTTGACCGCTCGGAGGTTTTTTCTCACTCTCTCAGCGCCCCAGGGCGGCGCGCACCGGCCCCAGCTCGCGCACCAGCGACGGGGGCAGGTCCTTGCGCGCCGAGGCGTACCGAGGGGCGTCCAGGGTGTCCAGCCAGGCGCGGGCGGAATCCGTCCGGCCCGCGGCGAAGTGGATGCGCGCCAGGTTGCCCGCGGCCGACTGCCGATTAACAGGAATTGTCTCCAGGCCGGCGTATTCGCGCCACGACAGGCGGTAGCGCTCCAGGGCTTCGTCGTAGCGGCGCAACCGGAACAACACGTCGCCTTCGGCCTGCCGGTACAGGCGGTTGCCGGGGCAGGCGGCCAGGCCGTCGCGGGCCACCTTCAGGGCAAGTGCGTATTCCTTCCGTTCGAAGCGGATCCACAAAAGCGACGTGCGCCAGATTTCACGCAACGGCGTCTCGGCGGCCACCGCCTTCTCCGTCTGCTCCAGACCCCTGGCGCGGGTGTCGCCCCCCAGCACGGAACGCAATGGCCCCAGCACCTGCGCTTTCCAGAAGTGGTAGCCCCCCAGCACTCCCAGCGCATCGGGGTCTTCGAGTTTTTCGTCCAGGAGGTCCTGGGCCAGGCTCGCGGCCTCACGCCCCTGGAGCGTGGCCTGGACGTCGTTGCCCTTCAGGGAATGCAGGTACGACAATTGGGAATGCCCCAGCATGCCCAACCAGCGTCCCTTGGTCGTGGCATCCTTCGCAAGCGCCTTGTCGGCCTGGTTCAGGAACACCTCGGCCCGAGCCATCCGCTCGGGATGGTGCAGGTCGGCGTACTCCCCCAGCGCCAGCGTGGCCCGCAGCACCAATCCTTCCGGCGCCCGCGACCAGGTCTGCGACCGGGCCAGGGTGTCGGCCGCCCCGTGGCGCCCCACCGCCGAAAGCCGGGTGGCGCGCGACCAGACCTCCCGCACGTCGGGCGGGAGGGGGTCAGCGGAAGCCATTGAGGCACAAACCAGGAGAAGAGAGATCATGGTGGGTGGGTGCAAGATGCAAAGAATGCTCGGTGTCGGAATCGTCTTTCAGAACCGGACGACGCAGGACAGCACGGGAATGGGGATGCTCAAAAAGGCCTGGGCCAACCCGAGGGAATCCCGATGCTCATCGGCGATCGCGGCCATTCCAGGAATCCAAAAACCCACTCGAAGCGCCGGTTCGGGTCCATCCAGACTCGGCTTCAGGACGATTGTCCAAGTGATCTCCAGCGAAGAGAGGTCCACGCGGCCCCAGGCGGGATGGAAATCGAATTCCATGGAGGTGCGGCGTGATTTCTGCCACGCCAACCCAATGGTGGTCGGAGGCGGAAGCAGGCTTGCCGGGAGCTTCGGAGGAAGGGACATGCCCACACCCAGACGCAACCCGACGCGCTGGGTCCCATACCAACTGGCATCAACCCCCAGACCTGGCCCGCCGTACCCTCCAGCGAATCCCGCCCCCGCATGGAGGTTCCAGCGCCCCCGCGTGGCTTCATTGTCAGCAACGACTCCGACAACCCGAGCCTCGGCCATTCCCGCCCAGAGACACAAGAGCAGTGCGACGGTATGCCTCCGACGAGATGTTCGGACCACGGTACGGCGAATCGTTCCCATTCCTGGAATGTATCGCACGGCATTTGCGATTGGTGGGCGGAAGAAATGCCCATGACCGAATTGCCCGCTTTCCCGCGCCGCCCCAGTTTGTAGGCTTTCCCACACGCCATGAACATCGCACCGGGCCGCTCGCCGATCGCCGTCCTTGTCCTGACCGGACATCCTTCCGCCAACCCTCTGCCGGCCCGGGTCAAGGCCCGTGTAGGGGTGGTGGAAATTCGCTTCGATCTGTTCGCCCAGGACGAATGGGCGGGACTGCCACGCGCGGTGCACAAGGCTTTCCCATCGGCCAAACTCCTGGCCACGGTGCGGCTGGACCGCGACGGTGGACGCTGGCCCGACATCACCTCGCGTCTTCCCGCCCTGCGGCGCCTGCTGGACCTGCACCGCTGGGACTACGTGGACGTGGAAGACGACTCGCCCGAGCGCGACGAGATGATCGCCCTGGTGCACGGGTCCGGCGCGGGGCTTGTGCTCTCGCGCCACGCCTTCGATCCGCGCGGATCGGAAGAAGCCGCCGACACCATCGCCCACATGCAACGCACGGCTCTGCGCGACCGTGCCACGGTCGCCAAGTGGGCCGTCCGCCTGGAAGATCCCGAAGGCACCCTCCCCGGCCTGCTGCGGCAGGTCTCGGGCTTTGCCGACGACGGCCCCGTCCCGGCCATCTTCCCCATGGGCCCGGCCAGCGAGGCCGGGCGCGTCGCGGCCTCGCTGGCCAGTGGTGGATGGGGCTACGCCCACGACGGCTCGGGCCCCGCCGCCCCGGGACAACTGTCGTGGCCCGTCTTCTCCGCCCTGCTGGGAAGCCTTCCCGGACCAGGACACGATTTGTCTTCCTGGCTGCATTCCGTCGCGGGCGCGGTCGACCTGGCCCTGGCCCCGGTGGGCGAACCGTGAGCGTCCTGCGGCGCTCCCTGCTGGTCGCCTTGGGCCTGGCCGCGGCCTCCCACGCGCGTTTCGGCAAGAACAAGGTCCAGTACCAGACCTTCCGCTGGCAGGTGATCCGCACCCCCCACTTCGACATTCACTGGAGCCAGGGCGGCGAGCGCCTGGCGCGCCGGGCCGCCGACAGCCTGGAGGTCTTCTACGCGCGCGTCTCGGAACGCACGGGCATGACACTTTCCGACCGCGTGCCGTACCTGATCTACAACAGCCATCCCAAGTTCCAGCAGACCAACGTGATCCAGCAGCCCCTGGAAGAGGGCATCGGCGGTTTCACCGAACTGTTCAAGAATCGCGTGGCGGTGCCCTTCGACGGCTCGTACCAGGCCTTCGACCACGTGCTGGCCCACGAGATGGTCCACGCCCTGATGTTCAACGCCTTCGAGAAGGACGCGGGCTCGCGCCTGGCCGGCGCCGTCCAGTCGCGCCTGCCGCTTTGGTTCTCGGAGGGTCTGGCCGAATACGCGGCGATGGGCTGGGACCGCGGCTCGGAATTCTGGCTGGTGGACGCCGTGACCTCCGGCTACCTGCCGCCCCCCACGGTCGACTACCAGGGTTTCTTGGCCTACCGCGGCGGACAGAATTTCCTGCACTTCCTCGACCGTTCCTTCGGCGAGGGGACCGTCAAGAAACTGGTGGCCGCGGCGCTGGAAAGCCGCGACCTCGAGCCCGCCTTCAAGGAGGTGGTGCGCATCGACCTGCGCGACGCGGGCGAGCTGTGGATCCGCGAGCTGCGTTCGGCCTGGTGGCCCGAGCTGGGGCGGCGCGAACAACCGCGCAACGCCGGACGGAAATTGACCAAGGCCCGCGAAGACGGCTCGTTCTGGAACATGCAGCCGGCCATCAGCCCCGACGGCACCCGCATCGCGTGGTTTTCCGACAAGGGAACCCGTCAGGCCCTGTGGGTGGGCGAGATCGCCAAGCTTCCCGCCAAGAGCGCCAAGGAGGTCCAGTCGGGGGCGGGCATGCCCTCGCACGAATCGTTCAGCCCCTTCCGCTCCGGCCTGGACTGGTCGTCCGACGGCAAGCGCATCGCCGTGGCCGCGCTGCGTTCGGGGCGCAACGTGGTCCAGATCCTCGACGCCCGCAACGGACGTGTCCGCAAGACCATCGACCCCAAGTTGGACGCCCTCGCCAATCCCGCCTGGTCCTTCGACGGCCGGTACCTGGCCTTCCGCGGCCTGCTCGACGGCCGCTCCGACCTCTGGCTGCACGACCTCCAGACCGGCACCACGCGCCGCCTGACCGACGACGACGCCGAAGACGACGAACCGGCGTTCTCCCCCTCGGGAACGATGCTGGCCTTCACCTCCGATCGCGGCGGCAACGGCCGCGACATCTGGATCCTCGACATGACCTCGGGCACCCTGCGGCGCGCCACCGGAGACCCCGCCGACGACACCCGACCGTCGTGGGGCGGTCCTTCCGACGATTCCGCCACCCTGGCCTTCGTCTCCGACCGCTGCGGACTCCCCCAGGTGCACGCCCTGTCCGGAGCCGCCCTCTCCGACACGATCCGTCCCCGCCCTCTCACCAACCTGTTGTCGGGCGTGACCTCGGCCAAACTCTCCCGCGACGGATCCCGCCTGGCCATCGCCCTGTTCGAAGGGGGATCCTTCGACGTCTGGACGCTGGACGCCCGTCGCGTGTTGCCGGATTCCGTCCTGCCCCTCACCCGCGGCGAGGCCTCCCGCCGCGATTCGGTCCGACTCTATCGCCCCGTCTCGAGGGAGTTCCTGGAAAGCTTCGTCCCCGACACGCTTTCCGTGCGCGAACGCATCGATTCCCTGCGCAAGGCCGGAGACTCCACCCGCGCCGACTCCCTCGGGCGCGCCGACTCCGCTCTGCACCTGGATTCCCTGGAACGCGCCCGACGCGACAGCGCCCATGACGTCGCCGTCCGCAACCGGGAACGCGTGGAACGGGAGCGTTCCGAACGCACCACGCGTGGCGATGGTCGGCTGTTCGGCCCCGACCCGATCGATCCCCCCGAGCGTCCCGAGCGGCGCGAACGGCGCGACCCCAACGGCTCCGAGGCCAACGACACGCTCAAGCGCTTCCCCGCCAACCTCCCCCTGCGCGACGGTGAAGGCAATCCCCTCTCGGAACCGTACCGCCCCAAATGGAGCCTGGACAACGCCGCCTTGGCCCTCGGGTTCAGTTCGTACGCGGGCACGGCGGGCCAAGGCTACTTCGTGTTCTCCGACCTCACCGGCGACCAGACCCTCGGTTTCGCCCTGGACGTGCAGGGCAGTTTCGAGAACGCCAACGTGCAGGCACGCTACGGCTGGCTGCCCTGGCAGACCGACCTCTACGTGTCGGGATTCCATGTGCGCAATTTCACCGGCAGCTTCGATCTTCTGACCGGTGATGCCGAACTCTGGTCCGACCGCCTCTACGGCGCGTCCCTGGCCACCATCCACCCCATGTCCATCTTCCATCGCCTGGAGCTGGACCTGGGCCTCAACGGTGTCGACCGCCGCGCGATGACCTTCGACGACGAAGGAGTCCTGGTCAGTGATCCTCTGCGCGATTCGGCCGATGTCCAGACCGGTTGGACACGCGCCCAGGCAGGATGGGTGTTCGACAACGTCCAGTGGGGCGTGACCGGCCCCCTCGAGGGCATCCGCACCCGTGCCGAGATCGAGGCCCTGCCGCCGCTGGGGCAGGATCGCTTCGGCTACGTCAAAGCCGCCCTGGACGCCCGCGGGTATTTCCCCACCGGCAAACTCTCCGGGTTCGCCCTGCGCCTTTCGGCAGGCTCGGCCACCGGGCTGGGCGCGCAGGAAAACCCCATGCGTTTCTTGGTGGGCGGCGACGAGTTCACATTGAACTACCACGTCAATTCCGGCAACACCGGTACCTCGTTGGGCGACATCTACTTCGCCGAACTCGACCTTCCGCTGCGCGGGTATCGCTATCTTCAATTCCGTGGGACCAACCAGGCCATCGCCAACGTGGAATTCCGCTTCCCCTTCGTCGAGGAGATCCGTTTCGGATTCCCGTTCCCCTCGTTGCGCTACCTCATGGGCGCCGCTTTCGTGGACTGGGGCGGAGCCTGGACTTCGGGCGACTGGCGCGACCAGATCGGCCTCGGCATGGGCTACGGCCTGCGCATGAACCTCGGCGCTTTCATCCTGCGCTGGTCGGTGGGCTGGCCCCTCACCCAGCCCGCCGGATATTCCGGCAATCCCCAGCCCCTCAACCCCGACGGCGCCTTCCATTACTGGAGCCTGGGAGCGGAGTTCTGATGCGCCTGTTCGACCATCTTTCGCCCCATTCCGTCCTGACCGGACTGCATCTGGAATCCCGCGACGCGGTCCTCAAGACCCTCGTGGAAGTCGCCTGTGCCGCCTGGAGCCTGCCCCGACCGGAAGAGATCCTGGAACTGGTCCGCGCCCGCGAAGCCAAGATGAGCACGGGCATCGGCCATTCCCTGGCCGTGCCCCACGCAAAATGCGACCACGTCCCGGAAATTCGCCTGGCTTGTTGCACCCTGCCCAACGGCGTCGATTTCCACTCCCCGGACAAAAAACCGGTGCGGTTGGCGTTCCTGCTTCTCTCCCCGCCGTCCAGCGCCGGCTCGCACGTGCGCGCGCTCTCGGCCGTCAGCCGCATCTCGCCCGACCTGCTCGAAGGACTCGTGGCCGCCAACACGCCCTCCGACTTCCTCGCCTGCATGGAACGCGGCGAAGTCTCCCGGCTCTGACCCGAGCCGACACCGCCATGCCTGTCCGCCTCCATCCTTCCCGGCTCTGGTGGCTGCTGCTGGCCGCGGCTCTGCCGGGTTGCACCACGGTACCCGAAAGCGGACGCACCCTCGACCGCCCCTCCGACCTGCCCTGGCAAGGATTCGGCGTGGAATGGGACCCCACCTGGTGGCAGACGGCCAGCCGCGACTCGGGCTACGACTCCGCCGGATGGCGACTGACCCTGGCACGACTCGATTCCCTGGGGCCCACCCCGGTGCGCATGATGCTGCACCTGAAGTGGTTCACCCAGGACCCCACCCTGAAGACCTGGACCTGGAACGGACCCAACGCCCGCTCCGTGTTGGCGCACCTGGACGAACTCAAGGCGCGCGACATTCCCGTGCTCGTGTGCGAATGGGGCTGGGCGGCCCGACCCAAGGCGGGAGAACAACTGTTCTCCCGCGCCGACGACACCCTCCAGGCGGTCGGGATCGCGCGGCTGCTACGCGAGCTGGTGGTCGATCGCGGCTACTCGAACATCCGCTGGTATTCGGTGGGCAACGAACCCGAGTCGGAGATGCGCGCCACCGCCGGCGACGTCGCCTGGACCCGCTTGACGGAATCCGTCCAGGAGCGTCTGGAAGCCGCCAAGGTCCCCCTGGCGCGCCTGGCCACCGAGGAAGGTGTGCGCCACGGCCTTTCCGACGCCACCAGCCGACGCATGCTGCGCGGTGCGACCGTGGCGGGCTACCACTCCTACCTGGAAGCCGGATCGCTGGAATCGGCCCTGGACGGGCATCATATTCCCGACGGTCTTCCGCTGTGGCTCACGGAAGCGGGAATGGCGGGCGGCTCCACCTTCACCCACCCCGACATCGACCACCCCAAGATCGGCCTCGAGATCATCTCCATCGGCCTTGCGGCCATGCGCCGGGGCGCCTCGGCGGTCTTCGCCTGGACCCTCCACGACGGCATCTACGACTTCATGCCCCGCTCCCCCATGCGCTGGGGCATGTGGGCCGGCCCGCGCGAAAGCTGGCGACTGCGTCCGTGGGCGCGTGCTTGGACCCTGCTGACCAAAGCCGTCCCGGTGGGGAGCCGGCTGCGGATCCCGTCGGGCATTCCCTCCGGGATCCGCGCGCTGGAGATCGAACGCCCCGACGGCTCCATGGGTCTGGTCTTCGCGAATCAAAGCTGGGACACGGTCGTGGTGCCACTCGAACCGGTCTATCGTGGATCGTGGTCGGAGCGCCGCTACGACGGCCGTTCCGACCAGGGAGGCGGCCTGCTTCTGCCGGAATCCGACGTCGCGCTGTCCGAGCGCCTGCTCCTTCCGCCCTACACGGCCCTGGCCCTGCGCCGCAAGCCCTGAGCGAGCTCGAAACCCCCGCCTCCGCCAACCGGGATCAGTGCGACAATTTCCGGTACAACTTCGCGTAGGCCTCCGCGGCGTCTTCCCAGCGGAACAGGCCCAGGCGCTCGCGACCGCGCGTGCGCATCCGTTCGGCCAGTCCCGGCTCGTCCTGGAGGCGGCGCAGCGCCTCGGCGAGCTGCGCGTCGTCTCCGGGCTCGTGCCACAACGCGGCCTCCCCCGCGACCTCCGGCAGGCACGAGGCGCGGCAGGCCACCACCGGGCAGTCGGCGGCCATGGCCTCCAGCAAGGGCAGCCCGAAACCCTCCGCGCGGGTGGGAAACACGAAGGCGGTCGCCTGCGCGTACAGGGCCGACAACAAGGCGTCGTCGACGAACCCGGCAAGCTCCAGCCGCGCGCCGGCGGCCTCGGCGTCCCGCTTCAGCGAAGCGGCATCGGCGTCCCACAGGCGCCCCACGTGGATCAGCCGCAACGCCGACCCCTGGGCGTTGCGGCGGCCGACGGCGCGCAGAGCCGTGGGGACATCCTTGCGCCATTCCACCGCCCCGACGCTCAGCACGAAGGGGTCCGAGCCGAAGCGCCCCTCCAGCCGCGCGAGGTCTTCGGACGGAATCTGTCCGGACATGCGCGGCGGGGCCCCGTGGTGGATCGTGGTCATGCGGTCGGCGGGAAGCCCCAGCGCATCCCGGAGAGTCCGCCCCACCTCGGCGCTGACGGTGGCGATGGCGTCGGCCTGGCGCAGGGCACGGGGCAACCAGCGCGTGTAGGCCAGGCGCAACGTGCCGGCATCGTGCCTCCAGCCCAGGTACAGATCCGGATGGAGCAGGGGGATGATGTCGTGGACCGTGGCCAGCAGGCGGCCGCGCGGCGGCTTGGCCAACGCGACAGGATCCGTCCCGTGGAAGATCGTGCCCACCGGGGCGCCGCGCAGGCTCCACCACAGGCCGGCCGTGCGCAGCGCCACGCGCCCGGAACGTTGGAAGGGGCGCGCAGGGCGCCACTCGGGAAACCGGGAGGCGGGCGGGCGATCGGACGGCAGGCGCAACAGCCGCAGGTCGAGCGGTCCAAGGTCGTCGCGCGCCTCCAAGGCCTTCACCAGTTCGGCCACGAAGCGCCCCACCCCGCGCTCGCGGTGGGCCGAATCCAAGGGGGTGGCATCCAGCAGGATCACGCGGTTCCACCTCGCACCAGACCCGCGGCGCGCTCGATCGCCTCGGGGAGTTCCTCGTCGCGGTAGAGCACCCCGCGCGGGTCGTGTTCCAGCACGTCGCGCAGGCCGGGGAGATCGCGCGCCAGGACCACCTTGCCGAACAGCCGGGCGCGCTCGACCACACCGGACGTGGAAGTCTCGCGGTAGGGCAGAACCACCACGTCGGAGGCCACGATCCAGCGATCGAACGACGCGTCGTCGACGAACTCGTCGCGGAAGGCAATCCGGCCCTCGCCGGAAGCCACCACCGCGCGGAGCGCCTGCGCTTCGGCGAGGTCGGCGGGCAGGGGCGTGCGCACGGACCCGACCACCATGGCGGTGGCATCGGGGCGATGCAGGGAAGCGAAGGCGCGCACAAAGGGCGCGAACCCCTTGGCCGCCGCGACGAACCCGATGCACAGCCACAACTCGCCGGATCCCAGGCCCAGTTCGGCGCGGGCGGTTTCCCGATTCCCTTCCCAGGCGCGGACGAAGTGGCCACCGTGGGGCAGCATACGCGTGCGCAACGCGCACCCGAATGCGCGCTCCAATTGGGCCTTCTGCGACGGCACGTGCAGGAGCCAGGTGGCGCGCCGGCAGAAGAGGCGATAGAGGCCGTTGGCAAGCCCCAGCCCGTAGGCCCGCCCCTGCCACGGCTCGTGGACCACGATCTCGAAGCGCTTGGCCCCCGCCAAGAGCAACGCCGCGTAGGTCCAAAGCGCCTGGAAGGACCCGCAGGCCAAGGCGTAAGGATCGAAACTGACACGCACGACGTCCTGCCCGCGCGCGGCGCCAAGGAACACCCCGAGGCGGCGCGAAACGGGGGCCTCGGGCGAGGCGTCGAAGGCCGTCCAGCCTTCGGCGGAAACCATCTGCGCGTTGTACGAGGCGATGCCGCACCGGCGCGGCGGGAAGGTGCCCACCAGGAGGCCCGGAGTTCTCACGCGCGGTTCATCCAGCGCCAGGCGGATTCGACCATGGCGTCCAGGTCGCGGATCCGGGGTATCCAGCCCAGGGAGGTGCGCGCCAGTTCCGCGCTGCCGACCAGCTCGGCGGGGTCGCCAGGGCGGCGGGAAACGAAACGATGGGGCACCGGCTTACCGGTGGCACGCACGGCCGCTTCCACGACTTCCCGGACCGTGAATCCCTGCCCATTTCCCAGGTTGCACGCCACGGGCGCATCCCCACGCTCCAACGCCTCGAGCGCCTTCACGTGGGCGTCGGCCAGGTCCTGCACATGGATGTAGTCGCGCACGCAGGTGCCGTCGCGGGTCTGCCAGTCGTCGCCGTAGATCTCCAGCGCCTCCACCTTCCCCGACGCGGCCATCAGGGCACGCGGGATCAGATGGGGTTCGGGATCGTGGTCCTCGCCGACCTCGCCTTCGGGATCGCATCCGGCCGCGTTGAAGTAGCGCAGGGCCACGGACTCGAGGCCATGCGCACGACGGAATCCGTCCAGCATCTTCTCCACGGCCAGTTTGGACTCGCCGTAGGGATTGACGGGGCGCTGGGGATGGGCTTCCGTGATGGGGATCTCGACGGGATCCCCATACGTGGCGCAGGTGCTCGAGAACACCAGGCGCGCCACCCCCGTGTCGCGCATGGCCTCCAGCAGGGAGAGTGAACCAGCCACGTTGTTGCGCCAGTAAAGGCCCGGATCCGAAACGGACTCCCCCACGTAGGCGAAGGCGGCGAAGTGCAGGACCGCGACGGGCCGGCGGCGACGGAGAACCTCGCGCAACCGGGCTCCATCGAGCAGGTCTCCCTCCTCCAGATCACCCCAGCGCACCGCGCGGCGGTGCCCGCGCGACAGGTTGTCCCAAGCGACCGGATCGTACCCGGCCTTCGCCAAGGCCTTGCAGGCGTGGCTTCCGATGTATCCCGCACCGCCGGTGACCAGGACGCTCCCCTTGCTCATCGTCTACCCTCTCGCTTCCCGTTCGATTTTCGCGCCGGATCCGTGCCCAGGCTCATCGCAGCCGCCCGCGGAGCCGGTCGGCCCATAGCTTCCAATTGCGCTTGCGCAGCATCCCGGCCAGTCCTGCCGCCGAAGATCCGGCCACCCGCTCCATGCGTTCCTCGATCGACATCGCCTCGCGGCCTCCCACCGGAGCCCGCAATCCACCCAGGTGGAAGCGCAGCCAATCCATGGCGGCATCGGCCCCCGCGCCCGGAGCCAATCCGAGGATGGACTCCATCTCGGCCAGACCGCCGGCTCCCACCAGCTCCAGGAATCGCAGGCATCCCTCGCGTTTTTCCGCATCCCGCCGATGGGAAGAGGAAATGTTCGCTCCGCTCCAGCGCCACCCCACGTGCCCGCCCGATGCATGACGGATTCCGTCCGATCCTGCCAGGCGCCACCACGTCGCGTCGTCGGAGCACCAGGCGGCGGGCAGGGAAACGAACCCTCCCGCGGCCTGCCAACGGTCGCGGCGGAACGCGTATTCGACCACGAAACTTTCGCGGCGGCGCTTCAGCCGCTGCCACAGGAACTGTTCGCGACTCTCCCGTTCGGGCGGCGCCAGCGGGATATCCAGGACCTCCCCGGAGGACCCCACGATGGCAAGATCGAGTCGGGCCACGGCGGCCCCGTCGGCCAGGGCGCGGCGCAAGGCCCCCACGCATCCAGCGGAAGCCACGTCGTCATCGGAGAAGAGCCACACCCAGGGGGAGTCGCCCAGGGCCACGCAGCGCGTCCACTGGCCCACCAGGTCCGTTGCCCCGAGATTGTCCGCAAAGCGGTGGTGCACGAGGTCCAGCCGGTCGGAGAAACGCGCGCAGACGCCCGCGAGGTCGTCCGGGCTGGCGTCGTCGCCCACCCACACGCGGAAGGCGCGGTCGTCCTGGAGCGCGAGGGACTCGAGTGTCTCCCCCAGGAATCGCGCCTTGTGGGCCGGGATCACCACGTCGAGGCGAGGGCCGTTCATGCCATTCCCGCCGTGGCGCCCAAGGCAGCTTCGAGACGATCGATCGAGGCCGGCAGGGAATAGCGCTGCTCGACACGCAAACGTGCCGCCGCTCCCATGGCCCTCGCCCGAGCGGTATCGGCCAGGAGCATCCCCACGGCCCCCGCCATGCCGGCGATCGATCCGTCGGTCAGGAATCCGGTCTGGCCATCCACCAGCGTCTCGCGGGGCCCGCCTTCGCGGACGGCGACCACGGGGCATCCGCAGGCCGCCGCTTCCAACGGTGCGTAGCCGAACGGCTCGAGCCGCGACGGGTACAGGAACACCGAGGCGCGCTGGAGGGCCTGACGGATCTCGAGTTCCGGGACGCCCACGCGGATCTCCAGGGCCACGCCTCGCTCGCGGGCGGAACGCTCCAGCACCGCCACGTAGGCGGCGTCGGCTTTCTGTCCGTACCATGCCAAGCGGACCTCCCGACGCAAGCCTTCGTCCAGGGCCGCGATCGTCGCGACGGCCTCGGCCACACCCTTGTGCGAGGCGATCGCCCCCAGCCCCACCACCAGGCGTTCCCTCGGCGATCCCGGATCCGTCCACACCCGGACATCGACGCCGGGCTCGCACACCGTCCCTCGGCGGCCGTAGGCGCGCATCGCGCTTTCGGAAGTGAACCAGGAATTGACCAGCAGCGTGGAAGCGGCCCGGGCGTTGCGCCATTCCTCGCGCACCAGTTGTCGCTGCCAGACCAGGTCGCGCCAGTACTCCAGCACCTCGTTGACCCGCCCCGCGAGCCCGGTCCTCTCGGAGGGGGCCGCCGGCCCGCACCAGACCGGTGCTCCTTCGCCCGCTTCGTGGAGGGCGCGGCAGGGTTCGTGCAGGTACACGGCGCATGGAACGGAGCTCGAACGCGCCACGTGCGGAGCCGCGTACCAGGCGCAACTGTGGGCCAGCAGCACATCGAAGCCGCGCACGGCCTCGCCGACCGTCGCGGCATGTTCGCGCATGGCCCGCAGACGCCGGGCGTAGGAAGCGGGGCGGAGCCAGCGCTGCAGGCGCGACATTCCCGGCTCGGACCACTCCAGGGGCAGCACGTGCTGGCGAGCGGATTCCGGCAGCGGCATGAAGGCGCGATCGGCGCGCGAGGGCATCCAGACTTCGACCTGGTGCCCGCGCGACAGCAATCCTTCGACCTGGTCGTGGACGGCACGTTTGCCTCCACCCGCCGGGAGATGGTACCAGACGGCGATCTTCACGGCCGCGCGTCCTCCAGGATGCCCAGCAGCGCTCCGAGTGCCTCGCGACGGGAGGCCTCCGAACGTTCGCGACGGACGCGATCCAAGCCAGCCTCGCCGAACTTTCGGCGCAACGGGGGGTCGGTCCACAGCCGCACGCAGGCCTCGGCGAAGGCCGCGGCGTCGGTGACACAGAATCCGTCCACACCGTGGCGCACCGCGTTTTCCTGGAACGGTCCTTCCAGCACCACCGCGGGCAGGCCCGCGGCCATGGCTTCCAGCACCTTCACCTGCTCCCCCGTGCCCCCGAAAACAGGACTGGCCAGGAAGGACGATCGTGCGAACTCCGCCCGCAGGTCGGACACGTACCCGACGTACTCCAGGCCGGCAACCCGGGGAGCCCCCTCGGGAATGGCGCCGGTCACGCGGATCGAGAACTCCGGCGCGCGCTCCCGCACCAACGGGAGCACGGACCTCGCGAGCACGTGCAACCCCTGGAGATTGAACGGATTGGGGCCGATCGGCAGGATCGCCGGCCCTTCCAGCGAGGGCGTGGACGATGCCGCCTCGCGCGTCATGGGCACCAGGACCGATCGCGATTTCCGACAATTCTTGTCAACCTGGTCCTGCTCGGCGCGCGAGATGCACGAGATCACGGG
Source organism: Fibrobacteria bacterium (assembly GCA_035913415.1). Lineage (GTDB taxonomy): Bacteria > Fibrobacterota > Fibrobacteria > UBA5070 > UBA5070 > UBA5070. The sequence goes on from JAMIIV010000216.1 coordinate 62,070, forward strand.
AAAGCGCCCCAGGCAGGCGAATTCGAGAGGGTCCGCCCGGAGCGCCGGATCGTCGAAGAAGCCGGGCATCAACGAGGCGTCGCCCTCGAGGGGAACCCCGCCCGTGGCCGCCCAACGATCGGACAGACGCTTGCGCAGGGCGGCGTTCAGCGTGACCAGATCGTGCATCTCGATGGCCGCCGGCACGCCCTCGCGGCGGTAGGTGCGCGAGAGGGCCCACCACAGCACGTAGTTATGGATCACCGCGTCGGGACGGAAATCGCGAATCTCGTCGCGCACCATGCGGGAAAGCGAACGAGGGGTCCAGGAGGGATCCTCCAGGGGGTGCCGAGGCCGGTGAAGTCGCCCCAGCGCCCGCTGCCAATGGTGCTCCCAGCGGGTGCAACCCTTCCAGATCCCACCCACCTGGACGCCCATGGCTTCCAGCCCCAAGCGCCCCTCGTCGGTCCAGCGACCGTCGTCCATTCCGTCGGTGGAACAGATGCGCACGTCGCACCCCAGGTCCCGCAAGCCCTCGAGGAATTCCAGGCAGCGCCGATGGGCGCCCGATCTCGCGGGCAGCGGACATTGCGGAAAGAAGACCAGAACCCGGCGGATCGTCATGGGGCCAGGACTCCGCGCAGATGATCCTCCACCCGGTCGACCGTGCGTTCGAACTCCAGGTGCGCCACGCTGGCACGGGCGGATTCGGAGAATCGCGCCCGCAAGCCGGGATCGTCCAACAGCCGCTCCAGTCCCTGGGAAAAGGCCGGAGCGTCCGATCGTTCCACCAGGTAGCCGTTGCGGTCGTGTTCGACGATCTCGGGCGTCCCTCCGGTGCGCGTGGCGACCAGCGGCATTCCCGCCGCCAACGCCTCGACCAGTCCGATCGAGAACGGCTCGTCCCACACCACCGGAAAGGCGTAGACCATGTGTTCGGCGACGACCCGCAGCGATTCTTCCCGCGACAGGGCCCCTGCGAAACGCACGGGAATCCGATCCGGAAGGGCTCCGGCGATCTCGCGCAACCCGCCCACGTAGCCATCGTCTCCGGCTCCGCTCAGCGTGACAGGAAACGACAAGTCCGGCCTCCGGTCGGCGAGCAACCGCACGGCCTGGAGCAGGACGTGCACGCCCTTGTCGGCCGAGAGCCTTCCGGCGAACACGACGCCGCGCCCCACCGGGGACCACTTGGGCAGGTCCGTCTGCGCGACCCCGTGGTGGATCACCCCGGCGGACCGCGGATCGAGGCCATGTCCACGATGCCAAACCCGCAGGAAGTCGCTGCGGTAGTAGGACCTAGAGAAATCCATCGGAGCTCCCGTGGCAGGGCCTGTCAAGCGCGCCCACAGGCGCCGCAACGGCCGCGGAAACCGCTCGGCGAACCGCGCCCAGGTGTCCTCGGCGTAGGCGTTGGGCAGCCAGAGGTCGGAGATGTCGTGCACCACCGGGCAGGGGCAGGCGTGGTGGAGCCAGGTCAGCAGAGCTCCGGACAGGCCGCTGGGATTGAATACGTGCACCAGCTCGGGCCGAAAGCTCTCCACTTCGGCGGCCAATGCACCCACGTTGTTCCGGGAACGCATCCTCTCTCGCCTCCAGTCCGCATCCGGGGGGTAGCCCCGATCGAGCAGACGGGCCACGTCCCCGTCGCGGCAAGGGGCGGGGACCCCGTGGGTGGAGGTCAGCACCCGTACCTGGTGTCCACGCGCGGAAAGGGAGCGTGCGACATCGTGGCAGGCCAGCTCGTAGCCGCCGAGGTAGTGGGGAGGATAGAGGTTCGAAAGGGTGAGAATCTTCATCGCCAGATCCTGCAAGGTAGGTCCTCGCGAGGAGGTCCCCACCCCATGGCCGTCACGACCCGATCACCATCCGGCTGCGGCTTCCCAGGATGCGCTTGAGTCCCGCGGCGACCCCGGAGCTGACCAACAACAACAGCAGCACAACAAGCGGATAGGCCAGCCATCCGGGACGAGAGATCCAGCGCGAATCCAGAAGATCGGCGCCCCAGAGCACCAGCGGGTGCAGGAAGAAGATGGCCAAACTGTACTTGGCCAGAAAACCGACGAAGGGCAGGGGGCGATCTTCCCACCGATGCAGGGCCAGCAGAAGGAACAGGCAGAGGAGGATCTTCTGGGGCATGAGGAGATCGAAGGCTCCGATCTCGAAGGGGCGGCCGTGGTAGTTGCCGAACGACTCCCCGATTCGCTGGACGGATTCCAGGGCCGCCAAGCCGAAGACCCCGGCCAGGAACCACGCTTCCCTTCCCAGGCAGGTCCGGAAGATCTTATCGCGATGTTGGGCCACGAGGATCCCCGCCAGATACGTTGGCAGGAAGTACACCAATCCCTGGACGGGTCCGATGTCGTCCAGGGGCTTGTGCACCAACATCCCGACGACCAACGCCACCGCGAACACCCCGGCCTGCACGCCCGGACGACTTCGGGCGAACCAGGCGTGGAGCGGGGCACAGGCAAAATTCAGCATCACGTACGGAATGAACCAGTAGGCGATCACGACACGACCCGTGGCCACGTACTTCAGTGCGGGGATCAGCCAGGCTTCCAACAGACCTTCGCCCCGAGGCAGGAACATCCCACCGTACATCGGATCGCGATGGATCAGGGCGTGGGCGATGGGGATCGCGGAGAGCAGCAAGTAGGGCAGCAGGACATGGCGCATCCTGGTGGCCAGGAAACGTCCGTACTGGAAATCGCGCAGGGAGTGGTACTGGAACAGGAATCCCGAGAGGAAGACGAACAGGAAGGTTCCACCTGCGACCAGATTCCCGAACATCCGCTCGGGGAAGGTGTCGACATGGACGCCGGCAAGCATGAAGCTGTGCCCCGCGACCACGAACAGGACCGCGATCCCCCGGAAATGGTGCAAGGCTCTCAAGAACCTGGCGCCCCGGTCCTCGGAGGCCTGGAACGCGCGGATCAAGGCGCCTCCGCCGCAGTGGCCCAGAGGTCCCTGCTCCCGGAGGGGCGAGATCCGCCGCCGCTGCGGTAGGCCCTCAGTGCCCGATGCGCCACGGCGGCCCAGGTATGGCGTTCCTCGACGTCCCGCCGTGCGGCCATGCCCATCTTCTCCGCCAGGGCGGGCTGCCCGACGATCTCTCGCAGGGCCTTCCCCAAGGCCTCGACATCCCCCCAAGGCACCACCAGGCCCGTCTCCCCGTGGCGCACGAACTCCGGCATGCCCCCAGCCGACGAGCACACCACCGGCGTCCCGCACGCCATCGCCTCCAGGAGCACGAGCCCCAGCAATTCGGGCATGACGTGCTCGTGCCCATGGAGGTCGCGATGGACGGAGGGAAGAACCAGGACCGACGCCCTGCGCAAGCGGCGGGCGACCTCGGCGTCATCGGCATCGCACAGGAATTCGACATCCGCCTCGCGGGCCAATTCCTTCAGAACGCGGAAATAGGCCGGATCGTAGGGGCGACCCACAAGAGTCAAGGGCAGATCGGGGCCACAGGCCCGGATCAGAAGATCGAGCCCCTTGTGCGGCAGCAGG
>JAMIIV010000217.1:0-79364 GCA_035913415.1 Fibrobacteria bacterium
CCCCGTCCTACCCCTGCAGCCCCGCACGGCCAAAGGCTCGTGCGCAGTCCACTCCGCCCCGTCCTACCTCTGCAGCCCCGCACGGCCAAAGGCTCGTGCGCCGCACCGACAGAGCCGATCCTCTGAGGGGTGTATCGGGGATGCAGCCGCAGCGCCCCGACCCCCGACGGCGTACTCCAGTACGCCGAGCGGGTGAGGAAGCAAGGATGCGCCCCGAGACACCCCTCAGAGGCGGACGGGGAGGTGGCGGTGGGCGATTGCCTGTTTGAGGGCCCCCACCGTGTAGCCGTCGATGTGCGTCAGACTGGCCACCAGCGCGGCGTCGGCACCCACGGAGGGCTCCAGCACGTCCGCGAGGTGGTCGGGGCGTCCGGCCCCACCCGAGGCGATGACGGGGATGCTGACGGCGCGCACGATGTCGCGGGTCAGGTCGAGTTCGTATCCGGTCTTCATGCCGTCGGCGTCGATGGAGTTCAGGCAGATTTCACCGGCACCCAGTTCCTCCGCACGACGAGCCCAGGCGACGGCGTCCAGGCCGGTGCGTTCGCGCCCGCCCTTGACGACCACTTCCCAGCCCGAGGGGACGGATTCCGTCACGGGGACCTTCAGCACGTCCATTCCCAGCACGATGCACTGGTTTCCGAACACCTTGGCTCCGTCGGAGATGATCGACGGATTCCGGACGGCCAGCGAATTGACGCTCACCTTCTCGGCGCCGGCCAGCAGCACCTCGCGCATGTCCTGGAGGTTGCGGATGCCCCCACCCACGGAAAAAGGGATGAAGACCTCGCGGGCCACGCCACGGACCATCTCGATGTCGATGCCCCGCCCTTCGGCGGAGGCCGTGATGTCGTAGAAGACCAGTTCGTCGACACCCTGGCGGTAGTACTCGGCACCCATGGCGACGGGGTCGCCCAAGTCGCGATTCTCCTGGAACTTGACCCCCTTGGTCACCTTGCCGTTGCGGACATCCAGGCATACGATCACACGCTTGGCCAGCATCTACGGGCTCCACCGGGAGAAGTTCTTGAGGATTTCCAGCCCGTGTACGCCACTTTTTTCGGCATGGAACTGGGTGGCGACGAGGTTGTCGCGGGCCAGTATGGACGCGAAGGTGCAGTCGCCGTAGGTGGTGAACCCCAAGATGTCCGACTCCTGGGCCGGCGCGGGGTGGAAGCTGTGCACGAAGTAGAAGTACGAGCCCGAGGGGATGCCGGACAGGACCGGGTGTTCCCGCTGGAAGGCCACCGGATTCCAGCCCATGTGGGGGATCTTGGGACGTGGCTCACCAAGCGCGGAGAAATCGAAACGCTTGACCTCGCCGGGCAACAGGGCCAAGCACGCGACCCCTCCATCCTCTTCCGAACGCTCCAGCAGGATTTGGCAACCGATGCAGATGCCCAGCAGCGGCGTCCCCGAAGACGCGACATCTTTCAGAGCCTGGTCGATGCCGGCGGCGCGGATGTTTTCCATCGAGGCACCGGCCGCTCCCACCCCGGGAAAAACCACGCGGTCGGCGGAACGGATCACGTCAGGATCGCGGGTGATCACATGGGACACACCCACGTGGGAAAGCGCCAGGGAGACCGAGGTCAGGTTCCCCGCGCCGTAATCGACGAGTGCGACGGCTGGTGCGGTGCTCATGAAGCGGACAAAGGTACCAACCACACGCGCGGCCGGGAGAGGAATCCCCTGCTCCCCGAACCGCGCACGCGAGACTCAGCCTTTCGGACGCCTGGGCGAGCGGGGCTTCACCGGAGCCCGACGCGCAGGTGCGGCCCGACGCGACGACGCCTTGGGAGCCGGCGCGAGCGCAGCCTTCGCCGCGGGCAAACGCATGCGGATCGCCTCGGCATGGTGGAAGAACCCTTCCGCCTCGGCCAGATTGGCGATGTGCGGACCGTCGGCGGCGATGGCCTGGGGCCCGTACAACAGAAGGCTGGTGCGCTTGATGAAGTCGTGCACCCCCAAGGGGCTGGCGAAACGCGCCGTGCCGTTGGTGGGCAACACGTGGTTGGGGCCGGCCATGTAGTCGCCCACGGGCTCGGACGTCCAGGGCCCCACGAAGATGGCACCCGCGTTGCGAAGCCCTTCGAGAAGTTCCTGGACATTTTCTGCCAAAATTTCTGCATGTTCGGGGGCGATGCGGTTGGCGATCTCGAGGGCCTCGGCCCAGGTTCTGCACACCGTCAGCAGTCCATTGCGCGACAGAGCCGTCTCGAGCATGGCCCGACGCGGAGAGCTCTCGACCTGGCGCTGCACGGCCTCGGAGACGGCACGGGCCGCCTCGGGGTCGACCGTGAGTCCGATGGCCGCCTCCCATCCCGAGCCGTGTTCGGCTTGCGAGAGCAGATCGGCGGCGATCCATTCGGGATTCACCGATCCATCGAACAGGCAGAGGATCTCGGAAGGACCCGCGATGTTGTCGATGGCGACCGTGCCGAAGACCTCGCGTTTGGCGACCGACGCCCAGACGTTGCAAGGCCCCACGATCTTGTCCACCGCGGGGATCCCCTTGGCGCCGTAGGCCAGAAGCCCCACTGCTTGGGCTCCACCGATGGCGTACACCTCTTCGATGGACAATTCGCGCAACGCGTAGGCCACGGCCGAATCGAGCCCGCGCGAGCAGGGTGTCACCACGGCGATTTCGGAAACACCGGCGACCCGTGCGGGCACCACGTTCATGATCACCGTCGAGGGATAGGCTCCGGCTCCGCCGGGCACGTACAGACCCACGCGATGCAATGCGGAGACGCGCATCCCGACCCACTGGCCGGAAGCGCCCTCCATCACCCACGATTCCTCGCGCTGGCGTTCGTGGAAGGCCCTCACCTGGCGAATGGCGCGGCGGATGGCCTCCTGCACCGGACGCGGGCACTTCGATGCCGCGGCATCGATGGCCTTCACGGAGATGCGCAGCCCCTGCTTGGGCCCGAGTCCATCGAATTCGCGCGCATAGGCGGTGGCGGCCGGAAGTCCTTCGGCCTTGACACGCGCGAGGATCTCTCGAACCTTCGCCTCGACCGTGGCGTCGGGCGAAGCCCCCCGCGACAGGATCGCGGACAGGCGCGAAGCGGCCTTCTTCCCACCAAGGACCGGGAGGATCACGAGAGCCCCGGAATCGGTGCGCCGTCGATCTTGGTGAACGCCTTGAAGTCTTCGAGCAGGCCCTTGAATACCGGACCCACCCCGCCATGTCCGATGACGCGTCCATCGACCTTCACCACGGGGATCAGTTCCGCGCCGGTGCCGGTGAGGAACATCTCGTCGGCGGTGTAGATGTCGAAACGCGACATGCGCTCCTCGGCGACCTCGATGCCGCGTTTGCGGGCGAGCTCGATCACGGTGTTGCGGGTGATGCCTTCCAGCGCGCCTTCGGTGCTGGGAGGCGTGACGAGTTTGCCGCGGCGCCAGATGAAGATGTTGTCCCCGGTGCACTCGGCCACATACCCCTGCAAGTTCAGCATCACGGCTTCCTGGACACCGGCGCGGATGGCCTCCATCTTGGCCATGATGTTGTTCAGGTAGTTCAGGCTCTTGATGCGCGGGTTCAGAGCCTCGGGGTGATTGCGTGGCGTGGCCACGGTCACGATGTCCAGCCCCGTCTCGTAGAGCGCCGCGGGATACAACTGGATGGTCGCGGCGATGCAGATGATGCTCGCTTTGGGGCACAGGTAGGGATTGAGTCCCAGATCGCCCACGCCGCGGCTGACGACCAGCCGGATGTACCCGTTGGCGATGCCGTTGCGGCGGCAGCTCTCGACGACGATGTTCGACATCTCCGCCGGAGGGACCGGGATCACCAGACCGATGGCCTTGGCCGACTCGTAGAGCCGCTCGATGTGGGCATCGAGGCGGAACACCTTGCCGTGGTAGGCGCGGATGCCTTCGAAGACGCCGTCTCCGTAGAGGAACCCGTGATCGAAGACGGAAACCTTGGCTTCGCTCTTGGGGAAGAATTCGCCATCGATGTAAATGAGCTGCTCGGACAAGATCGGTCTCCTTCCGGTACGGTTGCGTTCGGATCGAATGCGAAAGATAGACTGCGCTCCGATTCCTAGCTTCGCCCCATCATGCGCCCATACCTGATCGTCTCCTTGTTCCTTTTTGCCACCGGCTGTTCTCTGGTCCAGACCCTGGTCGGCAAGAGTCGCGCCAGCCTGGAGGGTCCGATCGACCCGGTCGTCCCGGGACAGATCCTGGACGGCCAGGCAGCCCGGCTCCAGGATTCGTTGCGCCCCCGCCTGACGTGGCTGGCCTCCCACGGCTCCCGCGCCTACCCGGCCACAAAAATCGCCTTCCGCAACGAGGCGGACGGCGCCACGGCCGCTTTGGTGATCGAAGCCGACGAAGGGCAGCGCCTCAACACCCAGGGCTCTGTTCCCGAGCAGACCGCGCGTCAGCAGGCACAACGGATCCTGTCCAATCGACCATGGACCCTGGAAGCTGCCGCGGCCAAGATCGAACAGCCCCTGGTGGTGCGCATCGCGTTCCGGTCCCGGAATTTCCTGCGCCAAAATGACCGTTTCGTGGACGACACGATCGAGGTCAGGTATTTGGACTCCACCGTGATGTGGAAAGGTGCGCCACTGCGCCTCTGAAAGTGCCCCGCCGCTCCGGCGAGCGAGGTGCCCCTGAGCTCCGGACGGTCATACGGGAGAGATCAGACCAGTCGCACGGCCGTCCCGAAGGCGGAAATCACCAGCACCCCTTGCATCTCGTGCATCTGCACGGTGGACGCCAGGATGGCGTTGCCCTGGATCTTGTCCGCTTCCAGGCGCAACTCGGCCAGCACAAGCTGGTGATACTGCCGCAGACGATGCTGCGCCATCTTGTGCCGCAACAACTTGCCCGCCGGCTCCGAGCCTTCCAGGAGCTGGGTCACGGGAACGACCACCTCGGCATTGACCGGACCGAGGTACTCCTCGACCAGACGCCCCTGGACCGAATCGGTGGCCGTGATGAGAACGCCTCGAATGCGCGACATGATGTCGGATTCGGCGTTGCCCCCCCCGGAAACCGGCGCCCCGATGGGAATCGCGGCCGTGCTGGATCCAGTACGCCGACTGCCGAACCCGTCCTGTTCCCCCATGTACAAAGGGAAAGAGGAGATTCCATCCTGGAGAATCGCGAAGGATCCCCCCGCTGCGGGAGCCCCGCTTGGAGGAGGCGTGCGAGGCCTATCCGGCAGGGAGGAGCCCGGCACGGAACTCTGCGAAATGGTGCGGGAAGACGAAGGAAACTGCGAGATGTTCTGTGGCGGCGCGGCGGCAGGACGCGGCGGCGGAGATTCCTCCGTGCTCAACCCGTGATCGGACAGGAACGGCGAATCGGCCGGCAACGGGACGAACTCGAAACCGGTGTTGTGGGATGTCGGGTCGGAACTTTCAGGCCCCATGCGATTCGCTCCTCCTGTTCGATCCCCATTGTGGCATCAGAACCACCGTGTGCGCAAGCGCCCATGTTCCATCTGGATCCGCCGATGCGGCATGCGATCCAGAAGCTCGAGATCATGGGTGGCCATGACGATGGTGGTCCCGGCGGCGTGGAGCTGGCGGAAGATGTCGAGCACACCTTCGGCGTTCTCGCGGTCAAGGTTGCCCGTGGGTTCGTCGGCCAGCACGATATAGGGCTCCCCGGCCACCGCGCGCGCGATGGCCGTCCGCTGCTGCTCTCCGCCGGAGAGCTCGTGGGGATGGGCGTGGGCCCTGGTGGTGAGTCCGGTGCGATCCAGGACCTCGTCGACCCTGCGGCGCAGATAACGCCCTCCGTGACCGCGCACCCGCAAGGCGAACGCGACGTTGTCCCAGACGTCCCGATCCGTCAGAAGGCGAAAGTCCTGGAACACGACGCCGATTTCGCGGCGCAGATCCTGGACCTTCGACAGGGAGACCGCGGCGGAATCGTAGACCCGTTCGTTGGGGAAGGTCACGACCACACGCCCTCCCAATCCCGGATCGGGGCGTTCCTCCATGTAGATGTGCTTGAGCAGGGTGGTCTTCCCCGCCCCGGAGGCACCGGTCAGGAACACGAACTCCCCCGCGTCGATCCGGAAGGTGACGTCCTCGATGCCCTTCCAGGCACCGCCGTAGGTATGTGTGACATGCAGGAACTGGATCACGACCGGGAAAGGTACTCGGACGGGTATCTTTGCGCAGTCTGTGGCCATTCCGCGACGAATTCAAGACATCTTGCGCCGACTGTTCCCTTGGGTCTCCCTGGCCATGGGAGTGTGGAGCGCGTTCTTCCAGAGCCGCACCTGGAACGAGGTCCACTGGATCGGTTGGGTGCTGGGGGGCACATGGGCCACCGCGCTCCTGCTGGGCCGGCTGGAATCCCGCTGGCGGGCCCACCCACCCACACGCCTCTCCCTCGCCGTACGGTGGATCCTGGGAATGCTGTCCCAGAACGGCGCCCAGGAAGTCCTGTTCTTCGTCCTGCCGTTCTGGATCCGCTCCACCACGTTTTCCTCCTCCAACGCGCCGTTCACCGTGTTGCTGGTCGCCCTGGCCGCCATCACGGTGATCGACCCCCTCTACCTCGACAGCGTGCTCGGCCATCCCCGCCGGCGCACCCTCTTCAAATCGCTCCTGCTCTTCGCGGGCCTGGACTTCCTGCTGGTGGCCCTCACGGGGCGTTCGACCGTGGAATGCGCCTTGATGGCTGCCGCCGCCAGTGGAGCCGTGGCCGGCCTGGGATTGTCGGCCGGGAATCCGCGCGGCATCCTCTGGGGTGGCCTGACCGGCCTCGCCCTCGTCGGGATGTTCCGCAACGCCTTGGCGCCCGTCCCCCTGCACCTGGTCAAACCCACCCTCTGTTCGGGAGTGCACGCCCACCAGCCCCTCGACACGCTCTCTTCCGTTCCGATCGGCAGCGAAGCCTGGTTCTGGACCCCTGTCTTCGCCCCTCCCGGTCGGACGGATTCCGTCCGTCACGTCTGGACCTTCGAGGGTCGCCAGGTCGCTTCGGTGGTCCTGCCCCTCCGGGGTGGCCGCGAAGACGGCTTCCGCACCTGGTCCAGTTCCCGCCAGGTCGCGCTCCATCCCGGAACCGCCCGCATCGAAGTCCGCCTCCTGGACGGCCAACTCCTGGGCCGCCGCACCTTCGAAATCACTCCGCGCTGACCACTCCCCCAAACCGGGCACCAACGCCTCTCCCCCCGGAAGCGCACACACTCCCCCCCCACGCAGATGCAGCGGAGGGCTTGGCTGGGACATTGGGAGCGTCAAGACGCCACTGCGGCAGCGACCGGCCCCTGCCAAGCCCGAAGCGGACGTCGCCCCCCTCCCTCAGCCTAGATCCCGCAATAGGGCCGGGCGCGCTGCCCGCCGCCTCGCTCGCGCCTGGGTCTTTTGCCTCCCTCCCCCGCACCCACCAGGTGCGCCGTCGGTCGGACAAAAGCCCCGATGCATCAAGCGATTCAGCGAGCATCACATCCCTCTCTATCGCGGGATCTAGGCTCAAACCCCCGGGTCGGGGAATCCTGCTTCGCGCGCCAATTCCTGCAGGAAGGTTCGCAACAGGACCACGCGCCGATCCGCCTCGCGTTTGCCGGCTTCGGTGCGCATCGTGGCGGGAAGCCCCAGGAGCTTGGCGAAAAAATGATCCACCGAGATCCGATCGTCGGTCAGAGGTCGATGGCGTGCCCACGGATCGGCGAAATCCACCAGTTGCGACCCCATCTGCCCCCCCAACATCAGGCACCGGGCCAGTCCGATGGCCCCCAGGGCCTCCAGGCGATCGGCATCCTGGACCACCTCGGCCTCCACGGTCCGGGGCACGATGCCGGCCGAAAACGAGTGCGCCTCGATGGCATGGGCGATGGCAGGGATCGGAGCCGCCGTCCATCCCGCCTCTTCCAGGAATCGGGTCGCGGCGGAAGCCGACAAGACCGAGGCGCGGGAACGGTCGGGGGAATTCTTCGGAACGTGGACCAGGTCGTGCAGCCAGGCCGCGGCCCAAACCGTGGTGGGATCGGCGCCCTCGAGCGCCGCCAGACGCAGGGCCCAGCGGGCCACCCTCTCGACGTGGGTCACATCGTGGGCGGCATCGCTGGGGCCGGTCAGGAGGGTGCGGAAACGTTCCTCCCAACGACCTCGCAGGCCGTCGGGAAGCAAATGATGATGGTCGTCACCGAGTATGTCCATTCCGCCAACCTAGATTTGAACCCATGAGCGAAACGCCCTCCGCCGCTTCCGAGTCCACCGATCCCCGCACCGGCCTGCTCGACCTCGTCGCCGCCATCGCCGATCGAGGGGAACGCGAACTGCCTTCGCTGCGCGATCTCGCCCAGCGCTTCGGTGTCGCCCCCAACACCATCAAGAAGATTCTGCTCGAGCTGGAAGGTCCGCTGAAGGTCGTACCCGTGCACGGCAAGGGCCTGTTCCTGCATCTGCCCGGAGATCCCGAAATCCTCGGCGCCTCCGACCTGGGCGCCCCCCTCCCCGACGAAACCGAACCCCCGGAAGTCCGTACCGTTCCGGACGCCTCGTACAGCCCCGTCCCCGAAGAAGGACGCGCCTTGCGTCACGAGGTCGCCGGGGGGCGCAATGCCATTTTGGTGGTGGGCCAGCTCCTGCGCGCCACCGATCCCACAGGAGCCCCGGGCGCCCGTTTCCAATTGTTCCTCCAGACACGGCAGACCCTGCAACACATGGGCTTCGAGCTGTCGTGGGCCCCGGTGTCCTACCGTCCCGACGGCCGCCTCGACGCCGTCGAACGCAAAGGGCTCGAGCTCCAGATGGCCGCCCTGGGAGATCGCCTCGCAGGCATCTTGTTGATCGACCCAGGATACGGCCGCGAAGAGCCCATCTGGAAATCCCTGGCCGACGCCACCGATCGCCCCATCGTCTGGTTCCACTCGGCCCCCCTCGACCCCGCCCTGCTTCCCGAGCTTCCCGCCCACTGCCACGTACTCGAGCCCGAGTGGGATCGCATCGGCCGTTCCATGGGCGAATGGCTTCTGGCCAACCACAAGCCGCAGAAACTCGTCCTGCTGCCCGCCCCCGGTGAATCGCTCCTTCCCCGCCATCTGGTGGCCTTGCGCGACACCCTCCTGCAAGGTTGGGGCCCACGCTGGATCACCACCCTCGACTGGTACGACGTTTTCCCCCAGGGCCTCCCCGACCGACCGGCCCGCTCTTTGGCTGCACGGCTGAACCGCGCCATCAAGAACTCGGGCCTGGCTCCCTTCGAACTCGATCGTTTCTTCCGCGCCGCCCGAACCTTGCGCGCCTCCATGTGGATCTGCGCCGACGACCTCCTCGCCTTGGCCGCCCTCGACCATTTCGAAGGTCTGCAACTGCCCAACGAGCCCCGCCCTGGAATCGTCGGTTTCGGCAACCACCCCTTCGCCCTGGCCCGCGGCTTGTGCACGGTCGATTTTTCGTGGCCCTCGTTCATCGAACGCGGCATCGATCTCTTCACCGGGTATGGACGCCGCTCGCGTGTGCCCCACTACCCCGTCATCCCGGCTCCGTCGCACTCCACATACGGCGGCAACATCCTGGCGCGCAGCGAAGACTGGTGGTGAGCGCCTCCTTCCGCGCCAAGCGCGGAAGGACCGGGCTGTCGTGAACCAGGCCACCGGGGGGGCGGTTTGGCAGCGGGAACGTCACCCACCAACCGGTCTGAAAATTGTGACAGAATCATGACCTGGCAGGGGTGTTCGGAACCCCTGGGGCTTGGATACCTTCGAATCTTACCCACGAAAGGTTCGGATGCCCATGGACACCCCTCTTCTCTTCCCGTTTGCCCAATATTGGTGGCTGTACGCCGGTTTCACCGCCTTCATCGGCGCTCTGCTGGCGCTCGATCTAGGAGTCTTCCATCGCAAGGCCCACGTGGTGACCATGAAGGAGTCCCTGGGCTGGAGCGTGGTCTGGATCAGTCTCGGTTTGGCCTTCGGTGCCGCCCTTTGGCAATACGCCCACTGGCACCTGCCACAGGTGCCAGGACTTGCCGGATACGACACCGCCATGCTGGCCAACCAAGTCGGCATGGAATACTTGGCCGGATACGTCATCGAGAAGGCTTTGGCCGTCGACAACATCTTCGTGATCGCCCTGGTCTTCACCTACTTCGCGGTGCCCCCGATGTTCCAGCACCGGGTGCTGTTCTACGGCATCCTGGGCGCGATCTTCTTCCGCGCCATCTTCATCGCGCTGGGTTCGGTGCTGCTGCAATACCACTGGGTGATCGTGGCCGCGGGCCTGTTCCTGCTGTTCACCGGTGTGAAGATGATGTTCGCCGGCGACCAGAAGGTCGACCCCGAGAAGAACATCCTGATCCGGATGCTGCGCAAGATCATGCCCGTGACCTCCACCATGGAAGACCAGAGCTTCTTCAAGCGCATCGACGGACGCCTGTGGGCCACCCCGCTGCTGGTGTGCCTGGTGTTCGTCGAAGCCACCGACATCGTCTTCGCCATCGACAGCGTACCCGCGATCTTCGCGCTCACCAAGGAGCCCCTGATCGTATTCACCTCGAACATCTTCGCCATCCTGGGACTGCGCAGCTTGTACTTCCTGTTGGCCGGCGCCATGGACAAGTTCCACCTGTTGAAGATCGGCCTGGCCCTCATCCTGGTCTTCGTGGGCCTCAAGATGGTCTGGCTGAACGAAGCCTTCGGCGGCAAGTTCCCCATCGGCTGGAGCCTGGGCATCATCGGCGCTCTGCTGGTCGCCTCCATCGCCGCCTCCCTGGCCTTCCCGAAAAAGCAGTCCACCACCTGACACCTCCGGGCGCCTCCTTCCGCGCCAGGCGCGGAAGGACCGGGCTGTCGTGAACCGGGCCATCGGGGGGGGCGGCCCAATCCGCACCGTTGTAGAGACGCCCTGCAGGGCGTCTTTACAACGAACGCGGCAACGTGCCCCCCCTGCAACATCACATCCCTCCGACACCGGATCCTGGTTCAATCAAACCAGGTCTTCGCGTCCTGGATTTCCGGCGAATTCAACAGCGCGCGCAACTCCTCGTCCTCGGGATCCGGCGCGGCACCCGTCGACTCGACCACATGGGTCCCCATCGCGACACTCCACCCCAATTCGCCGTCGGCCAAACGCTCCAGTTCGACCTCCACCGTCGTCGCGCCGGTCTGGAACCGGTTGTGGAGGGCGAACAAGGCGACAATTTCCGACATCAGCTCGGCGCCGCAATGGACGGTCGTGTTGGACTTCAGATCGCGCAGAAGAACCAGGGACGGATACGCATCTCCCGGCGCGGCCAATTCTGCCTTCAGGAGCGCTTGGCTCCAGGGGCCTTTCAGATCGGAAGCCATCGCCTTGGCCAGACGGCCCTCGACCGGCTCGGTGAGCTCCATCACTTCGCCATTGAGGCGCAGGGGAGCCTTCTTCGGAACCACGGGTTTTGGAGTCCGCATCGCACCGATGATTGCCTTGATGAAGGGACGGTTGCGTACAAGACCTGCCTCCACCTCGATCGTCGACGCCCCCTCTCCCTTCTTCCCACGAGCTGTGCCGACGATCCGCAACTTGACGGTGCGGAT
The DNA here is from genome assembly GCA_035913415.1 of Fibrobacteria bacterium. Classification (GTDB taxonomy): domain Bacteria; phylum Fibrobacterota; class Fibrobacteria; order UBA5070; family UBA5070; genus UBA5070. The sequence goes on from JAMIIV010000217.1 coordinate 11,507, forward strand.
GCGATCATCGCCGAAACTGGTCGACTTCGTCTCTTCGGAGATCCGCTCGACGTCATCCCAGAGGATCACGGCCTTCTTCCGACGGATTCCGTCGGGCAGCAGCCGGATCGGCCCGCAATCGACCTCAAGGCCCTGGCGAAGCCGGTTCAGGATCGAGCCGGTCACCGGTTCGACGAGCGCGCCCCCCATCACGGAGCCCAGCTCCTCGTCCTGCTCGAACTCCGCGTCGATCCGGATCGTACGGCCGTCGGCGAGCTCCAGCCGGAACCCTCCGTTCTTGTAGTTGAAGGATTCGTGGTACGAATGCGTGATGGACACCGACCACGCCACGGCGTCGACGAACGCCGCCTCGCCACCGCGCAGGAAATCCCTGTACACCAATCCTCGTTCGTAGACCTCCAGGCGCCGCACCAGACGCCCCGCGAACATGTACAGACCGTAGAGCCCCGCGAGCGCGGGAAGGAACAAGACCAGCCAGAAGTTCCCCATCCGGGCAGCCAGGAAATGGTGTCCCGCCCACGGCAAGGCCAGGATCCCGATGCACACGGAGAGGCCCATGACCAGATCGATCCCGCCTGTCTTCATTCCGAGGAACGTCTTTCGGTGGGCTCCGTAGCGGGGGTGTTCGGGTTGGTGTATCGGCATCGGGGACTCTCCTGGAGGCGATCGTTCCTCACGGAACGATCCTGATTTCGGGATTGGCGGGGAAGGGAGACGAGGCTCCATCGGGGGCGTCACGGGGTGCCCCCGCATCCACCGCCACGTCCCGAAAACTGCCTGTTCACCCTTCCCACGGACAGGAGCGACGACAACACAAATCCCGGACCTGATCGCCCCCCCGGAAGAACCCGGCCTCGCACGGATGCCCCCCCCACAGTGCCGTCGTTTTCTGACAACACCCTCGTGGCGCACCGACTGGAGCCGAACGTCATACGAATCCGGGACCGGCGACGTCCCGACCCGCGGGCACCCTCCCCCCTCGCGTCAGGCTCGTATCCGAACTCCCCGGAAGCGGCCCCGCCATACCGAAGATGCCCCACGATCCCGACGCGGCAAGCCACAACCACCGCGCCGGCGATTCATCCATGCGTACGTCCTGCCGAGCGCGCTGCAACCCAGCGCCCCCAAGCCCCGGCGACCGAGTCAGGAGATGAAGACGAATCGACCCGACCCCGAAGGCGTACAGAGACGTACGTCGAGGATCCGGGAAGCGATCAAGCGCCCCGAGACCGAATCGGAAGGCCGGAATCCGAGTCCTTGGGAATCCACCAGAGCAAAACGACCATGATGACATCCAGAAACAGGTGGAACAGGAGCAGAGTGATCCATGAAGGGGGAGCCGATGGTTCCGCAAGCGACGCATGCGATGCATCCATCAGCTTCAGCAGGCGAAACCGCTGTTCGTTGGTGGCGTGCATCACCTGAAGATTCGCGAGCACGAAGACCACGAACCCGAGGGTCAGCAGGAAACGAATCCAACCCGATTTCAGAACATCCCGGGCAGCGGCAACCAGCCCGATCAACCCCACGGCAACAGCGATGTAGAGGTTCCAGTATCCGTTGAGGGCATCGGCACGTCCCAACACGAGCTGCATCAACTCACTCTGATCCATTGGATTCCTTTCTTGGCATCATCCCCCGCCCTGCATGGGAGGGGATCGGTGACGGGTGTCCGTTCAGGCTTGCTGGAGGATCAAATCGACGTGTGCGATGAACGCCTCGATCAAGACATCGCCACGCTCCGGCAGGAGGATCTCGGCCTTCCGCAGGATGGCCTTCACCCGCTCCCACGCGGTCATCACTTGCCCCCGATCGAAGTTCCCGATGGCAAGGGCCTGATGTGCACTCTTCCCTTCCCCGAAGACTAGATCCAGGAGGCGGATCACGAGATCGATGAGGAGGTCGTACTTCTCGGGGGTCAGGATCTTGAGCAACTGGAGAACGGCCTTCACGAATCCCCAGATCGTACTCCAGTCCTTCTTCTCCAGTGCGTATTCGGCATGGAGGGCATCGATCTGCTGGCTCAGGGAGGTCTTCAGTGTTTGGGCGATCGTCTTCATCGGGTCCCCTTCCGCAGGTGATCGTGGAAAACACCCCCACCCCACCGGCACTCGGCAGAGCAGGGGCAAACATCCGCTCCGGCTCAGGCCTTCACGGTTCCTTCGCTGTCCTCGAAGCAGCATTCGCCACCGCAAGCCAGCTGCTTGCCTTCCAGACCTTCGTCCGTCAGGTTGCAGTTGTCGCTCTCGCAGGCCAGCTGCTTGCCTTCCAGCACAGACTCGTCGCGGCAATCGTCATTCCCGCACGCGATCTCCGTGCCCTTGACCTGGCTCTCGTCGACGCATTCATTGCCATCGCACGCCAGAATCATCGGTGCCGCCGGAGCCACCACCGCCGGGGTCTCCGGACGCGCCGGAGCCTCGTCGCGGCAGACTGCGCCATCACAGGCCATGCTTGCACCTGCGGCCAGCAACACGGCCAAGGCAATGAGTTGGATCTTTTTCATGCAGTCTCCTTTCCTTGAGCGGAAACACATTCCTGTCCGTGGTGGCCACTCGCCCAGGGCAGGCTTCCGGACGTTCCGGAACGGTCAGGGCAACGCCCGCTTCATGTCCATTGAGCCACTTGAGCCAGCTGGGCCGCATGCCCCGCGATCAGGTCGGTGGCCAGATTGGCCAGGTTCACCAGATTGCCTTGGCTGGCGTTGTCCATGTCGTCGCTGCAATGGCTCAGGGAGCCTTGGATCCGCACATACTGCAGGCCCGGGAAGTTCTTCAACTGGTAGTCCACGGCCTTAGAGACGCCATCGAACATGCAGCCCATCGCCGGAAGCATCCAACCGACTTTGCCCCAGTCCTTGGCATCGTCAAAGGGGATGGGGCGGGTCAGTTCGCCCGTACCCAACGACAGGATGCGGATGTCGGTTTCTTCGGGCCAAAGCTTGCGCGCCTCGACATAGGCCGACAGTGCCGGGGAATTGATGAAGATGCCACCATCGATGAAACGGAAGGTGTTGTGGCCAGCAGTATCCGGATCCAGATCCTGCTGCAATGCGGAACTGACGATGGTGGCCGGCTCGAAGTAGGTCGGTGCCGCCGAGGTCGCCCGTGCCACCTCGCGCAACAGCAAGCCGGCATGCTGCGGCTTCCAGCTCTTGAAGAAGACTGGCCGCCGCATCTCGATCTCGTAGCTAGGGATTAGCACTGGATTCAGGGCCTCCCCCAGCGTTCCCTCGGCGAAATACTTGAGCAGGACAGCTTCAAGACCTGTCGCGGGGTAGAGTTCGTCCGCGAATCCTCCAGGCGAAGCCACTCCTTTCCAGAAGGAGCGTTTGAAGATGTTGGCACCTTCCTGCCGGTAAAGGTCCACCAGCTGAGAAGCCGATTAGTGAGGAGTCTTGCTCCCAGCCGAATCAGGGCAGGTCAATCCCATGGCCAGGATGCCACCCGTCGAGGTCCCGGCCACGAGATCGAAGAGCTTCGCCACAGGCGTCTTGGTCTTCTTTTCCAGTTCTTCCAGGATCATCCCGGGCACGAGCCCCCGAATGCCACCGCCATCAATGCTCAAGACCATCTTCATGGAGTCTCCTTGATGTGGGCACGGCCGCCCACGCTGCGCTCGGAGGCACCGGGAATCGGGACAATTCCTGTCTTCGCGACCGTGACCGACTCGAAGCTCTCGTACACGGTGAAGCCGAAAACGAAGGGGATCGGGGCGGCTTGCTTGCGCAAGTCCACCGAGGCGGAGAACTTGGACAGCCCTGCCGGATAGGCGGCAAAGAGGTGATCGCGCTGGTCGGGAAGATCTGGACGCCATCCGTAGCGGCGTGGCTGGGGACGACGAGGCGGGGAATCGGTTCGTCATGGGAAGCTCCAAAGCCGCCCGGGGGCCTGGAGGGCACGGTGTGCGGGGTGGAGGCGCAGCGCCTCGCTGAGAACGACCGAAAGCCCCCCAGATCGGCTCCGGGAGGTCCTTCGACGGAATTTGACGCGATCTACCTCAGCCGGGACGCCGGGACGCCGGGACGCCGGGACGCCGGGACGCCGAACGAAGCTTCCGACCATAGCGGAAGTCAAGTCGCTTGGCGAGTATTTCAGAGTGAAAGATTATGTAATAGGCAATGTAAAGTACAGCAATGCTCCCGGAACCGGTTTCAGGGAAGGAAGAGTCTCGTTTATTGGCACCTGTGAGCCGGGTCACGGGGGGGGGGAGCGTCACAAAGGCGCAAGATTCTCCGGTCCAACAACGGTCGACCTTGCCAGAACGACATCGGTGGCAAAACCTGGAGCCATGTGATGCGATCACTGATTGTAGGCGCGGATGCCTGAATCATCCCAAATCCAGCGATTTGTTCGATATACCGAAATATATTGGATTCATGATCAAGCGCCCCAGTTACGTCGAAAGAATCAAGAGATTCCTGGGGGCACCCGTTGTCAAGATCCTGACCGGGATGCGCCGCGTGGGCAAGAGCACCATCCTCTCCCAGTTGGCGGACTCGCTGCGGGAGCGAGGAGTCCCCGACGCCAACATCGTCCAGATCAACATGGAGCTGTTCCCGAACGCTCCCTTCAAGGACCCAGCAGTCCTTCACGCCCACATCACCAAGCGCCTGGAAGGAACCGCCGAACCTCGCTACATCCTGATCGACGAGGTGCAGGAAGTGCAGGAATGGGAACGAGTGGTCCAATCTCTGCTGGCCGAGAACCTGGGGGACATCGTGCTCACCGGCTCGAATGCCCACATGCTTTCCTCGGAGCTGGCCACCCTCCTGACCGGACGCTACATCGAGATCCCCATCTACGCCCTGAGCTTTCCCGAATACCTCGGTCTGCGCAGTGAGACCGTACCGGCTCCCGATCCACGCGCCTCGTTCCACGAATACCTCCAGTTCGGAGGCCTTCCGGGCATCCACCATCTGCCCCTGGAAGATGAGTTCACGGTGCCGTACCTGAGCGCCGTGCTCGATACCCTCGTCCTGCGCGACATCGTGCAGCGCCACCGCATCCGGGACGTTTCCATCCTGGATCGGATCTTGAACTTCTGCATGGACAGCACCGGCAGCCTGGTCTCGATCAAGAGCATCGCCGATTTCTTCAAGTCCCAAGGCCTGCGCGTGGGCCTGGAAACGATCAGTCAATATCTGTCCTACCCGTGCGAGGCCTCCATCCTGATGCGCGTGTCGCGTTACGACATCCAGGGAAAGCGCCAGATGGAATACCTCGACAAGTACTATCTCTCCGACGTGGGCCTGCGCTATGGACGGCTGGGATGGTCGACCAGGCGACTGCCGGGCACTCTGGAAACGGTGGTTCTGCACGAGCTCCTGCGGCGGGGCTGGAAGGTCTCTATCGGGGCCCTGGGGAAACGGGAAATCGACTTCGTCGCGCACAAGCAGGAGGAGATCTTTTACGTGCAGGTGGCCACCTGGTTGACGGAGGAAAGCACCCTGGAACGGGAGTTCGGCAACCTGGAGGCTATTGCCGACAACTATCCCAAGATCGTCCTTTCCATGGACGACCTCCCCGTGGGTGGCCGCAACGGCGTGCGCTGGCAGAACCTGCGGGAATGGTTGCAGGGGACATGACCACCTCACCCGGTCCACGGGGGGGCGACACCTATCCTCGCAATGCCACGTGGCCATCCATCGCGGCGGCAGTTGTCCAGTTACGGCCCGAGGAACGAGCAAGGCAAATCGCTGGCTCGGAACCGAGAGATCGAGTATCTTCCTCATCTATGAAAACATCTCTCACTCTCCTGATTGCCCTCGCCGCCTCCCTCGCTTTTGCCGGCCCCCAGTGCCACAAGCAGGGCGCCCCCAAGGACTGCCCCCGTGCGGGCTCCGACTCGACCGCGATGGTCGATTGCCCGAAGTCCAAGGAATGCCCCAAGAAGAAGGATTGCCCCAAGTCCGGCAAGCAGTGCGCCAAGCCGTGCCCGAAGGATTCCGCCTCCGTGCCCGACACCAGCTCCGCTGCCAAGCCCTGAACCCAGGGTCGTTTTGATACGCTTCGGCGGCCAAACAAATCCGATGGCCGAACATTTTCCCGGTGGTCGAGCTCGTCGAGACCCACTCAGCGGGTCTCGACAGGCTCGACCACCGGGAAATTCGCGGCGGCGATCTATTTGGATCCTGCTAGCTGAACCGTATTTCCCCGAATCCCCCCTCGAGGCCAAGAGACGATGCGACAAAGGCCCGACCGCGTACGCAAGTACGCCATCGAGCCTTTGAGCAGACCACACCCGCCCCGAGACCGATCCTGAAGCTCGATTCAGGGATGCAGACGACCCGCTCCTGAGGGGAAGGCGTCCGCTCTGGGACGTCGACCCGAAGGGAAGGGGAGTATGCGCCCTGAAGGGAGCTTCAGGGCATTTGAACGAGGCGGATGGTGTTATGCAGCCGGGTCCCGAAGGGCTGGCTGTACATGAACACGATCCGATTGCCCGCGGCAGCCAGATCGCGGCTTTGGATCTCGTCCAGAACCCGTGTGATGGCCTCGTCGATGCTGTTCGTGCGGGGCAGACGAACCGGGATGATGCCGTAGAACAGGCTCACCTGGCGATAGATCTGCTCGTCGAAGCAGGCCGCGATGACGTGGGCGCCGCAGTGGAAACCCGCAATCTGGCGGGCGATCTCCATTGTGTGGCAGAAGATCGCGATGCAGGGCGCCTTGGTGTGCTCGGAGAGACGCACCGACCCTGCCACGATTTCCATGGTCTGGTTGGAGATCTCGGGCAAGGTGGGAGGGGTATCCGTGACGCCTTCGGCACCGCGCAGGATGCGATCCATGGTCTGGACGGCCTGGAGGGGGTACTGGCCTCCGGCGGTTTCGCCGGAGAGCATCACCACCTGGGCGCCTTCGAACACGGCGTTGGCGACGTCGGAGGCCTCGGCACGGGTGGGGCGCGGGTTGCGCTCCATGGAATCCATCATCTGCGTGGCCACGACGCACAGCTTCGCGGCGCGGTGGGCCAGGCGAACGGCGCGCTTTTGCAGGATGGGGACGCTCTCGATGGGGCATTCGATGCCGAGATCGCCGCGGGCGACCATGATGCCGTCCGAGAGACGAATGATGTCATCGAGGGAAGCCACGGCCAACGGAGTCTCGACCTTGGCGATGATGGGCGGATCGGGCCAGCCCACCGAGGCCAGGTGCTCACGCACGCTCTGGATGTCGGCGCCGTTGCGGACGAAGGAGACCGCGACCCAATCGAGCCCCTGGTCGCGCCCGAAGATCACGTCCTTCTTGTCCTTCTCGGACAGGACGTCCAGCCCGTTGTCGCAGTCGGGAGTGTTCACCGACTTGCGAGGCTTGAGGTGGCCACCGTTCACCACCGTGGTGATGATTTCTTCGCCGTCGACCGACTCGACGCGCAGTTCGAGCAGGCCGTCATCCAGGACGATGGCCTGTCCGGGAGGCACGAGTTTGTACAGGGTGGGATGGCTGATGCCGATCCGATTGGTCGCCGCATCCCCTTCGATGGGAACCATGCGCCAGGTCTCGCCGTTCTTCAGATCGTAGGTATGGGTATCCGTGCGGACCTTCGGCCCGCAAAGATCCATGATGATGGGAACGGCGATGCCCATCTCCTCGGAAACCTGCCGGATCTTGGCGATCCGCGCCGCATGGTCGCTGTGCGTGCCATGCGAAAAATTGAGACGGCAGGCCGTGACGCCCGCCTGGAACAGCTGCCGCAACATGTCAGGAGAGTCTGAAGCGGGGCCGATGGTCGCGAGGATTTTGGTACGTCGGAGTTCCATGTCCGGAAAGGATAATTTACAGCAAGTCCACATACACGATCCCGAGGTCCAAAATGTTCGAAGCCATTCTTTCCACGAATGCCCCCGCCCCCATCGGCCCGTACAGCCAAGCGGTGAAATGCGGGGAATGGGTTTTCCTGAGCGGTCAGATCCCCCTCGATCCAATGTCGGGGCAGATCGTCGGCACCACCACCTCCGACCAGACCCAACAAGTCCTGGCCAATCTCGAAGCGGTCCTGCACGCGGCAGGCCTGGAGCCTCGCCACGTGGTGCGCACCACCATCTATCTGGTGGACCTCGCCGACTTCGCGGCGGTGAACGAACGGTATGCCACGTTCTTCGCCGCCGCACCGGTCCCACCCGCGCGGTCCACCATCCAGGTGTCGGCTCTGCCCCGTGGGGTCCGTATCGAGATCGATGCGATCGCCGTGCACGCTTGAGCACAGGATGCGTCCGGATTGCTCCCGCCCCCGATTTTCGTAACCACTTATTGCTTACATCATAATCAACCGCACTCAATAGATCACAGCAAACGCAATAAAAAAGCCAACAGAAAGATATAGCTCGATATTATCGTAATCACATCTACACACTTACAATCACAAATGGGTAGATTCAAGCCAGACCCAGGAGGGATCGTTTGGCTCTGGACATCTACGAACACGACGACTTCCGCAAGGTCCTGGCCCAATCCTGGGCCGAGCGACAGGCGCGCAACCGGCGGTACAGCACTCGCGCCTTCGCCCGGGATGCAGGCTTCACCAATCCCGGTTTCCTGGGCGACGTCATCAAGGGCCGGCGCAAGTTGTCGGCATCCGCCACCGAGAAGATGATCGCCGGCTTCGGCCTCAAACCCAAGGAAGCCGACTACTTCCGGCTCCTGGTGCGCTTCGGGCAGACGCGATCGCTGTCCGAACGCGAAGAGTGCTATCGGCAGATCCTGTTTCGCCGCAACCGTTCCAGCTTCACGCGCATGAATCCCGCCCACTCCCGATACTACCAGGACTACCGCTACCCCCTGTTGCGCGCGGCCCTCCAGTGCGTGCCCTTCGAAGGCGATGCCGCCCGGCTCGGCGCCTTCCTCGACCCCCCGCTGCCACCCCAGCAGACGCAGAAGATGGTGCAGGATCTGGTCGACTGGGGGCTGGTCAAGGCCGACAAACAGGGCGGCCACCAGGTGGTGGACACCTTCGTCGAACCTCCACCTCACCTGGGCGAACTGGTCCGTTCCCTCAACCGCACCTGGATCGAACAGGCGGGAGAAGCCATCGCGCGTTTTCCGGCCGACCGGCGGCATGTCTCGACCATCCTCCTGACCGTTTCGGAAGAGACGCAGAAGCTGGTCCGCCAACGCATCGAATCGTTCCGTGAAGACATTTTCCGTCTGTTACGGGAAGACAAGTCGCCCGACCGGGTGATGCAGTTGTCCATGCAGTTTTTCCCCCGATCGCGATCGAACCCCGCCGGGAGCGCACCATGAACTCCAACCGCCCGAGCCTCGTCGGCGGATTCCTCGCCAGCCTGCTGGCCTGGAGCTGCACCACCTCCACCCCCGAACGCAGCGCCGGCGGGGAAGACTTTCCCAACACCCTCGAGGCCTTGGGACGCGCCTTGGCCGAAGGCGTCGACTCCAGCGCCGCATGGAACGGTCTGGACGAGGCCTCCACCGGTGCCGGTTCGTCGGTGTACCCGGACTCTTCCGGCGCGATCGCCGGGAGGCTCGCCGTGGGCGAATGCGTCGAAGACTCCGGCGCGGGCCTTCTGCCGGGCGGCTGGGCCTGGATGCGCAGCACCCGTTGCGCGGACGATGGCGGCATCCTCCGGGACTCCATGGTCATCCGCCCCTCGGACTCCCTGATCCGCCTGTTCGTTCAGGATTCCACCGGATCGAACGGGCTCGTGCGCCGGCTCGACATCTTCCGACCCGACACTGGTGACGGATTCCGTCAGAAGGGATGGAGCGGCCTGGTGCGGATCGAGACCATCGGCATCCGTGGCCGCTGGCGTTCCCGCGGCGAGGTCGTCCTCGACGCGGGCCCCGACCTCGACTGGGATACCGAGTCCGACAACCGGCTCTGGAGGGGAGGCCACCTGACGCTGCGCGGATCCGACACCACCGACTCCTGGACCGTCGTCCCATGGCCCGAAACCGGTGCGCCGCTGTGGGAGGTCGCATCGGGAGACTCCGGCACCGCATTCCTGCGACGCAAGCAGTTCCTGCCCTCCGGGGCCGTCCGGACGGAGGGATCCCTGCTGACCATCTTCCGCCACGACTCGCTCAACTATCCTCGACGCTTCCACTCGGAGACCATCTGGTCCCCGACGCTTTGGATTCTCCAGAGCATCACGGGATCCCGACCCGATTCCAGTTTCCGCCCGGGCGACACCGCCATCTACCTGCGTCGGCGCCAGGCGGCACAGGACACCCTGCGCGAAGAAATCCGCTTCCTGGCAAGTCCCGACCCTCGGGACCGCCGGGGCGATCGCCTCCTCCAATTCCGCCGCATTCGCTTCCACTCCAGCGGCACGGAACGATTCGCCCTGCTCGATGCCACCCCCGCAGGCCCGCTGGACCCCGGCACCCCCTTCACCGAGGGCAAGGTCAATCTGGTGGTCGAGCGTGCCGATGGCGAACACCTCACCTTCACCGGGGAAATGGCCGGCGGGATCGCGACGGGTCGCTGGACCTCCCGGACAGATTCTGGCACCGTGGTCCTCGACTCCCGCGGACGCGTGCTCTCGACCTCGCGCTGACCCCGGCCTCCCCGTCGGGGGGCTGCAAAAAGGCGCCGCACCTCGCAGGTGTCGGAGATGCCTCTGCGCCTGGATTCCGCAGCAGCAGGACCGGGCGCGCCGAGCGCCATTTCGTTCGCGCCTGGCCTTCTCGCCGCACCTCCCCCGCCAAGCAGATCCGCCGTCGGTCGGTCGAACAACCGGGCATCAAGCGACCTGGCGGGCAGGCACCCTCCGTGTCGCGGGGCATGAGCTCAGGGAATCGCGGGAGGACCTTCCCAGACGATTTTCCATCCACCCTCTCCCTGGCGCCAGTAGATGCGCTTTCGGGAGACGCTCGAGAGGTTGTTGGACGCGTAGTCCTGCTGGAAATCCATCTGGACCAGATTCGTCTCCCCCGGCACGCCCAGGATCGAAACATCGGAAAGCTCGATGCGGATCCAGGTCTTCCCCTGGGCCACCCGGCGTTTGTCCTGGACCCACTCGGATTTCCCGCCCTTGGCAAAGCGGAAGTCGTCGGCGTACAACGCCAGGTAGGAGTCCATGTCGTTGGCCGCCCAGGCCTTCTTCCAGCGCCCGACCACATCGACCAGCTCGTCCCGACGCCGATCGAGCTCGGCGGGACTCACCCATTCGATCGTGTCGGAGACCAGGACGGCCGTCGCCTTGGGAACGAAACCCGCTTCCAGGTTGGTGAGGTCGGGATTTGTCAGGACGATGCAGCCGTTGGAGGAACGCGGAGCCCTGCTGTACGTCCCCTTGGGGGTTCCATGGATCCAGATCCCCGAGCCCTTCCTCTGGCGCACCAGATCCCATTCGTTGGGGTAGTCCAGCGGCCAGGCGGAACGCCCGTAGTAGTCGTCGATCTCGGAATCGTCGACACGCCGCGTCAGGAAATAGGCGCCCAGAGGTGTCCGACCGTCGCCCTCGACCTTCTTGTCGTATCCCTTCTGCCCGATGGTGACGTAGTGGTCGGAGGCCAAACGCCACTCCATCCCTTGGGGACGGAACACGTAGATGCGCGAAGCCCGCGAATCGACCACCAGGACCTGGCGAGCCCGCTGCGATGGCGTGAGCAACCAGATTGGCAGGCGGTCGCGGGGAGGACTTGCGATGTACCGCTGGAGCCGGACGCGGGCCTCGTCGCGCAGACCGTTCAGACGGACCTTCTCCGAGTCGTTTCGGGCGACGAACGCCGGGCCCTTCCCGGCCTGGGCCGCGAAGATGTCCCCGCGCACCATGTGGGCCAGCCGGAAACCCGGCTCCTTCTGGACCAACGAATCGACATGCGCCAAAGCGTGATCGAGCCGCTCTTCCCGGATCGCCTGGAACGTTCGCACCAGGAGCGATTCCGGCCCCGAGGGATCGTGGGGATCGAAATGGCGATCGGTGCCGAGTCCGGCACTGACCAACGCCAGAGCGACGAGGGCGGCCCCCTTCGCGGCGCCCTTTCTCACCGAATTCCCGCTTCTTCGGCGTGAATTTTCCAGCCGGGGACCTCGCGGCGCAACAACACCCGCTTGCGGGTGGCCAGCCGGGTGTCACCAGCGGTGTAGAGCTGGCGGAAAACGACTTCGGCGTCCCCGGAGGGCAGGGTCCGAATCCGAGGATCCTGGATGACAATCCGGATCGAATCGGCGATTCCCAACCGCTCGCGGCGTTTCGCCTCCCAGGCCTCGCGCCCCTCGGCGGGCAGGAACGCCTCGGAGTAGAAGGACAGGTAGGTGTCGACATCGCGGCGCGACCAAGCGTCGGCCCAGTTTTCGAGCATCACCAGCGGCGAACCGGACGCCGTGCCCGTGAGCATGTCCCCCGATCCGACCGACGCGACCCGGCGTCCATCCTGATCGGCGCGCAAACGCGCGGCCTCGGAGGTTCTGCGTTCGGCCTCGCGACGCGCCTGCAACCTCTCTTCCTCGACACGGGCCAAGGTCCTGCGAAGCGAGTCTCCTTCGGCCTCTCGGCGGGCGAGAATCCGGCGGAGGCTGTCCGCCTCGCGGCTACGCTCCTGCAACAGACCGCGGAGTCTCGTCCCCTCGCCATCCCGATGGGCAACGATCCGTTGGAGACTGTCCGAACGGCGTTGCAGCAGCCCGTTGGCGGCCGTCAAGGCGTCTTGCCCCTTTTGCGCACGCGCTTCGCGCTCCCGGATCCTCTCGAGAAGAGTCTTTCCGGTCGCAAGCTCCTTGAGGGTGCTGTCCAGGACCGCACCTTGGGCAAGTTGCAGCCGCTCCAAGGAATCGCGCTGGCGCGCCAGTCGCGCCGAGGATCGCCGGAGGGAATCCGCTTCGCGCAGGCCCCGGGTCGTGTCGACGGCTGCCACGAGGGTCCGCACCAACTCGAGGCGAGGACCCGGTTGTGCGGAATCCGGGGTGGCCAGAGCCGACTCGTAGGCCTGTCTCGCCAAACGCCCCACCACCCGGTCCAGATTGCGCAGGGCGACTTGGGTGGCTTGGCGACACTCCAGCGCCTTGCGCAAGGCTTGTCGCGCGGCATCGAGATCGCCGCGGGCCGCCTCCAGCGCCGCGAGATTGTTCCAGCCCTCCGAGAGATCGGGATGGCGCTCCAGCAAAATCCGGTAGGACGCGATGGCTTCCGTGGTCCGCCCACGATCAGCCAGGGAGAGAGCGGACAGGAAGTCTTGGCGAGGGTCGGAGACTTTTGTCCATCCAGGCCTGGCCAAAATTCCACACACCACCAACAGGAGGATTCGGTTACCCATCACGCTTTCTTGGCCCCCCACGGAAGTCGAAGCGATGAAAGATGGATTTCGATAGGTATCCATGGCCAGTCGATTTTATCCCTATCCATGAGCACACGGCAAGCGGAGATTTTCCGAACGGTTTCCATCTCAGGCCGTTTCACGAGCACCAACACCCTCGCGCCTTGCCACGACCTGGGTCAGGAAGCCTTCCCCCCACGTCGACAAGGCGTCCAGCAAGGGGGAGAGCGATGCTCCCAACTGGGTCAGCGAATATTCCACGCGCGGCGGGACCTCGGGGTAGACCCGACGATAGACGATTCCATCGCGCTCCAACTCACGCAACTGCTGGGTGAGCATCTTCTGCGTCACACCGGAAAGAAGGCGTGACAGCTCCCCAAAGCGCAGCGTGCCTCGTCGCAGATGCCACAAGATGGGGACTTTCCAACGCCCCCCGATGACCGCGAGGGCCGCTTCTGTCGGGCATTCCGTGACTCTGCCGTCGTCCGCTTCCATGGTATCAATTTAGATAGTACCTAACAATTTCGACAGTACTGGACTTCATGATCACAGCGTGGTAGCTTGATCCCCAAGGACATCAAGTCCCGTTCTCAACTTCACCAAGGACTGCATCATGAAACTCTCGTCGCTCGCCTCGGTTGCCCTCGCACTGGCCATGGCCTCCACCTCCCAAGCCCAGACCTGGAACCACGACCTCGCCCATTCCGGAATCGCCTTCGAAGTCCGTCACATGGTGGTCTCGACCACGCGTGGCCAGTTCGATTCCTCCGTCGTCACCCTGACCGGCGATCCGTCCAAGCCAGCCACGCTGTCCGCGAAGGTCGTGATCCCGGTCGCCAGCATCGATACCCGCAACGAAAAGCGCGACGAGCACCTCCGAGCCCCGGACTTCTTCGATGTGGCCAAGTATCCCGTCATCGAATTCCAGTCCACGAAGGTGACCGGCAAGGGACGCAAACTCGTGATGCACGGTGACCTCACGATGAAGGGCGTGCGCAAGACGATCGCGATCCCCTTCACCCTCAGCGGCCCGATCGAAGACCCCTGGAAGAACACCCGGATCGGATTCGAAGGCGCGATCCAGATCGACCGCAAGGAATTCGGGGTGGGAAGCGATACCCCCGAGGCGATCGTCGGCGAGAAGATCGAAGTCAAGATCAGCTACGAAGGCATCCTGCAGAAGTGACGACCCAGCTCCTTCGACGCCCATGTCGGGGGAGCAGCTCCAGTCCTGCGTAGTGTACCGCAAATGCCGGTACCACCACCGCACCCCACGCTCCACACCATCCTTCAGCCTCCCGCGTCGGAATCCATCAGAACAATTCTGATGCCCCCCGCGAGCTTCAGGGTCACTCAAACCAGAGATCGTACCGCGGCAGGGTTTCCAGCCGGTGCACCGTCATGGTGGCCTTGAGGGTGCGGTCGGCGAAATCATCGATGTTGTCGAAGTAGAGTTCGACGACGGTCTTCTTCATGCGCTCCAGGTGCTCGGCGGCGATCTGATAGCCACGAGGAACCTGGACCTGGAACTTCTTCTGCCTGTAGTAGACCTTGATCTTGCTCGACTCGCCTTCGACGACTTCCAGAAGCGGAGTCTCCAGGCGGGAGAAGTCGGTGCGACCGCAAATCGCCTCGATCTGCTGGAGCAGCTCGGCGAACTCCGACTTTCGTACCCGAAACAGGTATTTCCAAGACTGGATCTCGATGCGGGTCTGCTCAGCGGCCTTGGCCGTGGCCACTCCCGCGAGACGAAAATCGTCGTACACGCTCTTGATGAGGCGCGTGACGTCCGCCGTCAGATCGGAGTCGTAGTTCTTGGGGTCGATGAATGTGTTGATCCGCTTCCGGACCTGGTCCTTGTCGCTCATGTCTCCGGATTCCTGCGCGGGGTGATTGGCGGAAATATACTTCGTCGCGTGCACATCCAGATCGAAACCATTCTGTCGTCGCTTCGACCCGGTCGATTCCAATGGATTCCGCTCTCCAGTTCATCCAGCATGCCGGTGCACCGCATCAGTTGGAACGACGGCCACTCGGTGGTGCTCAAGCACGCATCGGCCTCCGACGATCCCCGTCGGCTGCCCGCCGAGGCGGCCGCACTCGATGCGCTGCGGGTTCCCGACGGTCCGCGAATCCCCCGCATCCTCGATGTGGCCCCCACCCATCTGATCCTCGAAGACCTCGGCCAGGGCCATGTCCCCGGAGGAGCATTCTGGGACGATCTCGCCGACGGCCTGGCCTGCATCCATTCGGTTCGAGGCCCGGCCTTCGGATTCCATGGCCCCACCTGGCTAGGGGAGACAGAACTCGACAACCGATGGACCGACGACGGATGGGCGTTCCACGCGGCCCGCCGACTGCGGCCGCTGCTGCAACAGGCATTCGACAAGGGACATCTGGACCGCACCGCACTGCGCAAAGGCGAGCGTCTCGCCGACACGCTCCGCGAGCGAATCCCCGAAGCCCCCCCCGTGCTGGTCCACGGCGACCTGTGGGCAGGAAACGTCCTGGCCGATGCCTTCGGCAGGCCCTGCTTGATCGATCCCGCCACGCACTACGGTTGGGCGGAAGCCGACTTGGCGATGATCGACCTGTTCGGTGGTTTCCCGTCGTCGTTCCTGCGTCGCGCCGGAGCCGCGTCCGGGCTGGACCCGACTTGGATGCGACGCATTCCCCTGTACAACCTGATCCATCTGCTGAACCATCTCGTCCTGTTCGGGGCAAAATGGAAAGCCCAGGTCGAGGAAGTCCTCGATCTGGGCTGATGTCCGTGCTCCCCCGGTGAGGGGAGCCGCGGATGGCGCCTTTTCGCAAAGAGGCGCTCAGGGCTCGCGAATCGAAGTCGGGATCAGAGCGCGAGGGATCCCGAGAACCAGACGGCCTCGGCCACGCGAGCGGTCTTTTCGCCAAAGGGCAGGAATTCCGCACGCACGGGGTCGAGAAGGTCGCCTCCTTCGAAGAAAATCGTCGTGATTCCCGACTCGACGCCCCCTTCGCCTTCGTAGTAGAACCGAACCCGGTCCTTCTCGAACTCCACCACGCAGATGGCGGTCCCGACAAGGCGCTCCTGCTCGAGAAGCCCGTGTTCCAGCGTTCCGACCTCGTTCTGGAAGGTCAACGTGACCGCCCAGTCGAAGACGTCTTCACGACAATCGTCGCCCCAATCGATGTGCAGGGACAGATCGGAACCTGCCGTACCCAGCTTCTGCAGAACGTACTGCCACGAGAACAGTTGGATGTCGTCGCCTTCCGCCACCACGATGCCCGCGGAGATGATCTTGAGCGAAACCTCGGTGGAGGC
Organism: Fibrobacteria bacterium; assembly: GCA_035913415.1. Lineage (GTDB taxonomy): Bacteria > Fibrobacterota > Fibrobacteria > UBA5070 > UBA5070 > UBA5070. The sequence goes on from JAMIIV010000217.1 coordinate 28,025, forward strand.
TGTGGTCGTCTTGCGTGCCATGGAATGTGCGCCCCTTGGGATAAGCCGGAACCCGGCGATGGAAGGACCCTCCCGCGCTGGAAGGCCGAGCCAGCAAGGTAGACTCCCGCCGCCCGCAATCTGTGTAGCATCACTACACACTTAAGACAATTCCCTCGAGACGAAAAGGAGATCCAATGCCATCTTGTATCCACGGCTGGATCCGGGCGAGGAACCCAGCCTGATCGTGCGATCCAGATGTCCGAACCCGCGGGTGAGTGGGTATGGGCGGATCGCCGAATCCGTGTCTGCCGGGGTTTACCCCGGCAGACCTTTTTTTATCCCTTCGCGGCTTGTTTCGGTACGCGAACCCTGGAAACAAGCAGCCGGAGTTTCCTCCTGGCCCCCACCGCCCCTGAGTCTCCAGGAGTGACGTCACGATCTTCCAGGCAAGCTTGTGGCCCGGAACATCGGGATGCAACCCACGCCAGAGAAGCCCGAAGTCCTGAAGGGAACCGCGACCGCAATAGCCCCCCCCCTATCCCGCATTTTCCGTGGCACCAGGGACCTAGCCAATCCGCGGGCCTTGTCCTACTTTTTCCTACAAGAGGAGGATCTTCTGGAGTTTACTCTGGCAGGTCGAAGGTCAGACAGGCTCTGGCAGCGGGGATATAAGCAATCGGGGAATGCAACCGCCATCCAGTCTGACCCTCCTCGCCCCTTTGGTGACGGCCTCCCCTCTGCGGGAGGCCGTCGCGTTTCAGCACCCGGGGTGCAAACCGATCAGCGGGGCGAGTCTGGCCCCGAGTGCGGCCAAAGGCGTGTGGACGCCTCCAGGAATGCGCCCGCAGCGCAATGCTTCCACCAGTCCCAACACGACCCTCACCTGCACTTCCAGCGCATCCCGGATGGCGAGGCTCGCCTCCTTCAGGTGCCCCTGACCACATTGGACCCGACCGGTGGCGGTCAATCGCCGCCACCCTGGCGGACCGAAGCGGTGCACACAATGTTCAATGCGACTCGCCGCCACCGGGCGATCGGCCAAGGCACGTCGCATCCGCGGCGAGCGCAACAAAACGGGGAGTTCGACCAAGGCATCGACATCCAAGCGCCGCCGAGCATGCTCGCCGTCGGCGAGATCGGCACGCCAGGGATACGCGTGCAATCGCCCTGTTGCAACTCGATCGGCAACCCCGTCGACCAGCTCCCCCTTGCGAACACACCACCCCGCTTCGGTGGCTCCCGACCGCCACCAGCGCAGGTCGATGCCCGCCAAACGGGGATCGGGCCCGTGGGTGCTGAGCGTGAGCGAGGCGGCATCGGGAAGGAGATCGTGCAGATGCGCGGACAGGAGGCTCGCGGTGACCGAGGCTGCTCCCGCGGACGCGATCCAGGGGATGCCCCCGGATTCCAGAATCTCCGCATGGCGACGCAACGCCAGGTGCTCAGGCAACTGGTCGGAGAGGTCCACCAGTGCGCACCCTTGCCGCAGACAGGCATGCCCCAGTCGCTCCAACGACGCCAAGTCCAGACGACCCGCCTGGACAACGAGCTCCACCCCCTGGAGCTGTCGGCGGATCTTCTCCTCGTCCCGCAAATCGAGTGCACGATGCCCTAGACGGTGGCTCCTCGCCAAATGGAGCTCGGCCGCACTCAACGCACCCACCACAGGTGGATGCCCACCTGCCAGGGCGGCGCGAAGCACCGCTCCTCCGATACCGGAGCGACTGCCGATCAGGAGCCATCGGAACGAACGATCCAAGGAAAGCCTCCATGCCTATCGCCCAACCGAGGGCGAAACCCGCCTTCGGCACGACCGATGGGTGAGCGTCGGTCCAAGTCTTCACCAAGCAAGGAACTCGCGCGAAACCAGGCAAGGGAGAACCTGCTGGGCAGAAAGCACCCTGCCCAGCTCGAGAAGGCTCGGCAATCCTCTCCGCAAGCCGCCCGAAAAGGCGCAACCGCGGCGTTCCGCAGATTTGGCACGGATTTGGATTAAGGATCTCATCGAACGAAAACCTCCCACCTCAGACGACGGAGCCGATTCGATGAACACCCATCTCGCCATCGCGCTGATCCCGATGCTCTCCGTCGCCTCCCTGGGTGAGCGCCTTCCCTCCGACTTCTCGCTCACCAGCGACCATCGCAGCCGCCGCGTCGACGATGTCGTGACGGTGCTGGTGGAGGAAGACAACAACGCACGCAACACCGCGGCCACCAACACGCAGAGCACTTCGAAAGGCTCCGTGGGCATGCAGGCGGGTTCGGGTGTGCTGGGATTCCTGCCCGACGCCACCGCGAAATCCGAGCTGGACGCCGATTTCAAGGGCGCCGGCAACACGTCCCGCGCCGGCAGCATGCAAGCCGTGGTCAGCGCCCGCGTGGTGGAAGTCCTCCCCAACGGGACGCTGCGCGTCGAGGGAACCAAACAAGTGGTGATCAACGACGAGACCGAGATCCTGACCGTCGCGGGATTGCTGCGACCCGAGGACATATCCGCGGGGAACACGGTCCGTTCCGGACGCCTCGCCGACGCCAAGGTCACCTACAGCGGTCGCGGCTCCGACGCCGAAGCCGCACGGAAGGGCCCCATCGCCCGCTTCCTGGACTGGATCTTCTGATGCGCGCCGCGACTGGACACTTTCTGTCTACAGCCTTGGCGCTGGCCCTGGCCGGCACCGTCCGCGCCCAAGAGGTGCGCGTGAAGGACATGGCCGATGTCCAGGGCGTCAGCCGCACCCCCTTGGTGGGCTACGGCCTGGTCGTGGGCCTGGCCGGAACCGGCGACGGCAGCGGATCGGGCGTGGCCCTCCAGTCGACATTGAATCTGCTGCGCAACATGGGCCTGGAGGTCGACCGCAGCCAGATCCGCCAGCGCAACGTCGCGGCGGTGCTGGTCACCGCCGACCTGCCTCCCTTCGCCAAACCAGGCGGCCGCCTGGACGTGCACGTCAGCTCCATGGGGGATGCCCGTTCCCTGACGGGCGGCGTGCTGCTGATGGCTCCCCTGAAAGGGCCCGACGGCGAACTGTACGCCGTCGCACAAGGCCCCCTCGGCACCGCCGGCGGATTCGACCGCAGCTCGTCGGGCGCAAGCCTGTCCCAAGGCCAGTCGGCCACCGGCATCATCCCCACCGGAGCGATCGTGCAGCGCGAAAACCTCCCGGTGCGACTCGACGACGGCCCTCTGCGCTTCTCGCTGCGCTCCCCCGACTTCACCGTCGCCAGCGCTCTGGCCCAAGCCATCGATGCCGAGTTCGGTGCCGGCACAGCCATCGCCGACGATGCCGGCTCGGTACGGTTTTCGGCCAAGGAGCCCCCCGGTGGTCGCTCGGCCCTGATCGCCCGGATCGAAAACCTGCGTGTGCGCATGGACCGACCCGCCAGGATCGTGATCAACGAACGGACCGGCACCATCGTCGCCGGATCCGACGTGCGCATCGCCGAAGTCGCCGTCACCCACGGCTCGTTGACGATCAAGGTCGACCCGAACGTGCAGGTCAGCCAGCCCAACGCCTTCGCGGCCGGCTCCACCCGCACCACCACCAACCCCTCGATCCAGGCCGACGAGAAGCAGGACCAGCTCCGAGTGCTTCCGGCCTCCACCAACGTGGGCGAACTGGCCCGCGCCCTCAACACCCTCGGGGCGACGCCCCGCGACCTGATCGCCATCCTGGAAGCCATCCAGAGATCCGGCGCCCTCCAGGCCGAGCTGGTCCTGATGTAGGCCCGCCATGACTTTCCGGCACACCCTCAACCAATCCAGGAAGCAGATCGGCACGGGCGACACCGCCCGCACCGCCGGAATCGCCGATCGCTTCTTCCGGAACTCGTCGCGGCAGGGAAGCCGTGCGGGCCGGCCCGCGACTCCATGACAGGGAGGTTTCCCAATGCGCATCTATAACAACGTTGACTCGATCAACACCCAGAACTCGCTGATGACTTCGAATCGGCTCATGTCCAAGAGCCTCGAGAAGCTCTCGACAGGCCTTCGCATCAACCGTGCCGCCGACGACGCCGCTGGCCTTTCGGTCTCCGAAGGCCTCCGCGCCCAGATTCGCGGCTCGGACATGGCACGGCGCAACTCCAACGACGCGTTGGCCATGCTGCAGATCGCCGAAGGTGGAACCCAGGAAATCACAAACTCCCTCCAGCGCATGCGGGAACTTGCCATCCAGTCGGCGAACGGCACCTACACCAACCACGAACGCCAGTACATCCAGAACGAATACGACCAGTTGATGTCGGAGATCACCCGCATCGCGCAGTCGGTGACCTACAACGACGTGCTGCTCCTGGCGGGGGCGACCAATTTCTCCTTCCAGGTTTCCTCCGCCGCCAGCGGCGAATCCTCCACCATCTCGTTCCAGGCGGTCAACCTGACTGGTTTGACTCTGGGCGCCGTTTCCGCCCAATCCCTGGCCCAGATGGCCATTGCCACCGTCGACGCGGCGCTCACGACAGTCCTGTCGCTGCGCTCGACCATCGGCGCCACGATGAACCGCCTGGAGAAAACCGTGGCGAATCTGGGCGTGATGATCACCAACTACGCCGATGCCGAGAGCCGCATCCGCGACACGGATTTCGCCTCGGAATCCACCCACTTCACCCGAAACCAGATTCTCAACCAGTCGGCGACAAGCATGCTGTCGCAAGCCAACCAGCTACCCAACAACGTGATGTCGCTGCTGAAGTAAGCGCTGGGGCGCTCTCCTCCCTCCCTCCAACCTGGGGAGCCCCTACGGCCCCGCCCCGGATTCCACCGGGACGGGGCTTTTTCGTGCCCGGCGGCGCAGGCTTGCTTCTCACCCCTCTCGCCACTCCCGGCGCGGACGGCGTCGGGGGTTCGGGCGCGGCGCCTGCATCCACCGGATCACGAAAAAGCCAGCGCGACGACATTCCCGACAGGGGCGGCGCAGGCTTGCGTCTCACCCCTCTCGCCACTCCCGGCGCGGACGGAAAATTCGCGTCGATGCGGGTGGACCTTAAAAAAACCTCAAGTCGGGACTCTCCCGGGCCGAAATAGGGAGTGTGAACGATCGGAAGGGACCTCCAAGGATGGAGGAAACCTCCGACGAAGCGAGGCCCCGGGGATCCTCCCCGACGGCTCAAATCTTGCATACGCCCGACACGGAGGTTGGACACCATGCGCATTTACAATAACGTCAACGCTGTCAGCACCCAGAACTCCCTCGCCTCTGCCAACATCGGCATGACGAAGTCCCTGGAGAAGCTGTCCACCGGTCTTCGCATCAACCGTGCCGCCGACGACGCCGCCGGCTTGTCCGTGTCCGAGGGCCTGCGCTCGCAGATCCGCGGCTCGAACACCGCCCAGCGCAACGCCAACGACGCCCTCGCGATGCTGCAGATCGCCGAATCCGGAACCCAGGAAATCACCAACTCGCTGCAGCGGATGCGCGAACTGGCGATCCAGTCCGCCAACGGCACCTACACCAACACCGACCGCGATTACATCCAGGCCGAGTTCACCCAGCTCCAGAGCGAAATCACCCGTATCGCCCAGGCCACCACCTACAACGGCGTCAAGTTGCTGGACGTCGGATCGGCGGCCTCGACCTTCTCCTTCCAGATCTCCGCCTCGGGATCCAACGAGAACGTCAACGCCTCCACGATCTCCTTCTCCGTCAAGAAGGACCTCGCCGGAACGCTGGATCTGGGACAGGTCAGCGGCCAGAGTCTCGCCCAGGGTGCCATCACCAAGATCGACAACGTGCTCACTTCGGTCCTGTCCATGCGCGCCGACATCGGTGCCTCCATGAACCGACTGGAGAAGACCGTCTCGAACCTCGGCGTGATGGTCACGAACATGACCGACGCCGAAAGCCGTATCCGCGACACCGATTTCGCGGCGGAATCGACGAAGTTCACACGCAACCAGATCCTGACCAATTCCGCCCAGAGCATGCTGTCGCAGGCCAACCAGCTCCCGCAAGGAGTCATGAGCCTCCTGCGCTGATCCTCCGGAGCCTTGTGAAGTTTCCCGATGCCTCCCGTCCTGAATTGGACGGGAGGCATCACTCGTTTGTCGTTTTCTGTCTCAATTGCCTCGCAAACCGCATGAAATAAGGCCTCAAGCCAATCAAGCAAAACCCCGATGAGGATGTGGGGAGCTCCATCCGGAGCCCGCGAGGACACCGGATGGAAGGAACCGGGATGGACGGCAAGGACGCTGTCCGGTCTTGAACAACCACACGGAGGTGCATCATGCGCATCTATAACAACGTCAACGCGGTGAGCACGCAAAACTCGCTCGCCTCGGCGAACATGGGAATGACGAAATCCCTGGAGAAACTCTCCACGGGTCTTCGCATCAACCGTGCCGCCGACGACGCGGCGGGGCTTTCGGTTTCCGAAGGCCTGCGTGCGCAGATCCGGGGCTCGAACACCGCCCAGAGAAACGCCAACGACGCCCTCGCGATGCTCCAGATCGCGGAGTCGGGGACCCAAGAGATCACCAACTCGCTGCAGCGCATGCGCGAGCTGGCCATCCAGGCGTCCAACGGAACGTACACCAACACGGACCGCGACTACATCCAGGCGGAATTCACCCAGCTCCAGAGCGAAATCACCCGCATCGCGCAGGCCACCACCTACAACGGCGTCAAGCTGCTGGATGCCAGCGGCACCTCGACGTTCTCGTTCCAGGTGTCGGCATCGGCGTCGGGCGAAAATACCGCGGCGTCCACGATCTCCTTCTCCGTCAAGAAGGATCTCGCGGGAACGCTGGATCTGGGTCAGGTGAGTGGACAGAGCCTCGCGCAATCCGCCATCACGAAGATCGACAACGTCCTCACCTCGGTCCTTTCGATGCGCGCCGACATCGGTGCCTCGATGAACCGCCTGGAGAAGACCGTCTCGAACCTCGGTGTGGCGATCACCAACATGACCGACGCGGAAAGCCGCATCCGCGACACGGATTTCGCGACGGAAACGACCAAGTTCACGCGAAACCAGATTCTGACCAACTCGGCGCAGAGCATGTTGGCCCAGGCCAACCAGCTCCCGCAGGGCGTCATGAGCCTGCTGAGGTAGCGCGCAGGTCCGCCTCCCGTCCCGGGGCTCGAGACCCGGGCGGGAGTCGTCCCGACCAAAGGGTCGCTCCGCCCAATGGCGGGGCGACCCTTTGCGTTCCGGGGAACACCCGCGAAGCTAGCTTGGATCCATGTCCCTCTCCGCCTGCCTCATCGTGCGCGACGAAGAACGTTTCCTCCCGCGCTGCCTCGCCTCGTTGCAGGGCCACGTCGACGAGATCTGCATTCTCGACACGGGGTCCGTCGACGCCACCTTGGAGATCGCCCGCAGCTTCGGAGCTCGGATCGGGCAAATGGCTTGGAACGACGACTTCTCCCGCGCGCGCAACGCCAGTCTGGACCTCGCCACGGGCGATTGGATCCTCCAGATCGACGCCGACGAGGAACTCGTCTCCCCGACGCCGGGGATGCTCGCCCAATTGCAGGGCTCGAGTGCGGTGTGCCACCTGGTCCAACTGGATCTTCTCGGCAGCGCAGGACGATCGGAACGCGTGCAGCAACCACGGCTGTTCCGGAGAGATCCTCGCTTGCGCTTCCGCCGCCCTCTCCACGAAACCATCCTGGATGGACTGGCGGAGGCGAATCTTCCCGCTCCACAGCCATGCTCCCTCCTGCTCATCCATCACGGGTACACCGACGAAATCGTCGCTTCCCGCTCCAAACACGAGCGAAACACGCGTATCCTGCGAGCCTGTCGGCAACGGGGCGAGGCCGACGCCTACGACCTCTTCAAGCTGGCGGCCGCCTTGGAGGCGACCTGCGATCCCAGCCTCGACGAGGAGATTCTCTCGTGCTGGATCGATTGCGTCGGATCGGGATCGGCACAGACTCCCCGGCTGCGATCGGAGTGGCCCTGGTGGCCGCGTGCGGTCGCACTCGCCGCACAGGAGCTGGGGCTGCGAGGTCGGCTCGGTGAGGCGCTCCGCTGCGCGGCCCTGGTGGAGGAATACCACCCGGAGCCATCGCTCAAGCGATGTCGCGCCCGTTTGGAATTGGCCGTTGGCCTTCCGGATCGAGCCCTTCGATGGCTTGCCGAGCTCCCCCAGGAGCACCGACTCGCCGCGCTCGCGTTGTTCGAAACGGGTCGGGTGGAAGAGGCCGTCCAGCGGCTCCGACCGCATCCCGAGCTCGCCCCGCTGCAAGCGCTGCTGCGGTTCCGCCAGGGGGCGATCCAGGATTCCCTCGCCGTGCTCGAAACAGGGTTCGCGACGCTGGGCGACGATGCCAATGCCTTGGCGGACACGGCGGAAGTCTTGGCGGGCCTGGGAGACCGCGCCACGGCTCTTTCCTTGCTGCAACGCCCCTGCCGCGGTGACCGCCCCGCGTTGATGCGCCACAAGGATTTGCGCCAGCTCCTCTCGGGGATTCCCGCCGATCGCCCTCCCCGAGACACCGCGGAAGCCGCCCAGGACCTGTGGCGCCGCATACTGGAGGGTGCCCCCCCCGCGCCGCTCGACGAAGGGTTTTCACGGCAAGCACTCCGCGGCCGACTCGCCGACCTTCTCGAAGCCAAACTCCTCCAAGGCGAGGAAGGACTCCTCCGCGGTTTCGCGCACCACGCACCAGCCTGGGAGGCCGTCCTCCCGGGCATCGGCACACTCGTCTCCGGAGCCTGACCCGGGCGTGGATCGCGGAGGGGAAGTCGGAACCTCCGCCGCCATCGGGGCGGTCAGCCCCCTTGGGCCAACTGACGCAACTGGGGATCGGAGGGCCAGCGGGACAAGCCGGCATCGAGGAATCCCGCTGCGGATTCCGGATCTCCGGACATCGCCGTGGCCCGCACAAGTCCCGCCCAGATGCCGGGATCCTCGCCATCCTTGTCGATGCACCACGCGAAGAGTTCGGCGGCGCGCGCGGGCTGGCCGAACCGCAGGTAGGCATCCGGCAAGGCGCGGCGAAGGGGAAAATCGTTCTCCATGACACGGCGCAGCAGGCGGAGGAACTCGACTGCCAAGGATTCGTTGCCGACACCCTTCCAGTATTCGGACAGATTCTGCAACGGCTGCATCGAGGCCCGTTTGGGGTCGACCGGCAGCAGCACCTTCGCTTGCGGAGGTGTGTAGGCCTTTTCGTAGAATCCGATCGCTTCCTCCGTGGCGCCGGTGCGCAGCCAGACCTCGGCGACCATGGCCATCTGGTGCGGGTGCCAGCCCGATGGATCGGGATCGAGCAGTTCCTCGAGCACGGCCCGTGCCCCGGTCCAATCGTCGTCCTTGACCCGCAGCGACGCCGCCAGGGAAGGCAGGATGCCTTTGAGGTGCACATCCGCGTCGCCTTTGGCGATGCACTCCAACGAGCGGCGGTAACAACGCTCGGCCTCGGCATTTTCCCCGCACTCGGCAAGGGTGGTTCCCAATTGGAACCACGACATGGCGTAACCGCCCGTGCGCTCGATCTCCCGTTGCAGGATGTCGCGATTGCGGATCTGCTTGCGTTTGACCGTCTCCGGGTCCGTGTAGCCGGTGTGGTGCACGAGGACGGGCAGGTACTCGAAGGGAATCCCCAAGGCCACAAGAGCCGGATAGACCTGCTCGTGGACCGCTCCGGTGAAACGCAACCGCGGGTGGTTGGGAAACATCCGCAACTGGGAGAATTCGGACCCGGTGAGACCGCCATCGACGGTATTCTTGACCACGAAGCTCCAGGCCTTCACCGGTCGTTGGAGTGCCAGCTCTCGGAGAGGTTCAACGGATTCCGGCGGCAGACGATCGTCGGCGTCCAACCACAGGATCCAGGGGCGCCGGGCATGTCCGAGCGATACGTTGCGTGCCGAGGCGAAGTCGCCCGTCCACTTGGAGTGGAACACGCGCGCTCCAGCCTTGAGAGCGATCTCGACGGTCTCGTCCGTGGAACCGGTATCGACGACCACGAGTTCGGCACCCAGAGCCGCGACGGACGCCAGCAGGGGCGGCAGATTCTCCGCCTCGTTCTTGACGATCATGCAGATGGACAGGGGAAGCTCGCCATCGCGGCTCCGGGGGGACGGGGAAGGCGCCGGAGCGGGAGTGCGGGCCGGCGGCTGGAATCCCAAGCGAGCCATCAGCCCAACACCTGCAGGGCCTTGTTCCGCAACGCGTCGGGGACCCCCGCCTCGCGCAGGACCTGGGTGGCGCCCTCGGCGTCGCGCCCGCACGATTCGGCCCAATTCAACACGGCGTCCTCGTCGTCGGGCTCCAGTCTCATGGCCATCTCGAAGAACGCCGTCCCGGCGGTGCGCAATCCCGTGCGGAAGCAGGAAATGCCCAGGCCGCTCCAGGCCCGAGACCGGGATGGATCCCGATCGATGGCCTCCAGGAATGCCTGCTGGGCCTCCTTCCAGAGCTCCGCGGCAACCAGTTCCTCGCCGCGGACACAGACGGATTCGGCTGGCGAAGCACCGTGATGCCCCGGGGTGGTTGACGACGAAAGACCGGCGAGAATCCGCTCGGCTTCGTCTTCGCGCCCCAGGGAACGGGCGACATCGAGAAGATTCGTGGCGTTGTCGGGATCTTCCGGCGCGCGACGCAACGCTTCCATAAGCAGATCCCAGGCCTCGTCCCTGCGCCCGCACCAGAATTCCGCGACACCCAGTCCTTGCAGCGGCTTCCATCCCAGAGGATCGAGCTCCCGGGCTTTCTCGAAGTAGGCTCGCGCCTCGTTCCAACTGCCTTTTTCCCCGGCCGCTTCCCCCCGCTCGAGGTAGCCTTCCGAGGTCAAATCGGCATGCCCGACTCCGGTGGTCTCGTTCATGGCAGGGATCCTTTCGCGACAGGAGGGATGGCGACCAACGCCCAAGGTATTTATCTCCAAAGGCTATGCCATCTGCGAGACAGCTTCTGGACCAGGCTCCCCCCGAGGAGATTGCTTCCCTTCACTCCGAGAGGTTGGGGCGAGAAGGACTCCTGCAGCGCAGCCGGATCCGGACGGAGGTGGAATCCTGGATCACCTCCCCGGACCGACTCAACGAGCTTTTGACCGACCGCCCCCGGGCGAGGGAAATCGCCCGGGCGATCCACCTCGCCGGCGACGAAGGGATCCCCTGCGCGGAATTTTCCGATGCCGACCAGGACGACCTGGCTCTGCTTTCGACAGAATTCGTCATCGTCGCCGATCGCAGCGACAGTCCGTCGTGGCATCCGCTGACGGATCTCACCGCGACCGTCCTTGCCGACACCTCCGTGCCGGGCCGGGAACGCCCGCACGGGCAGCGCACCACGGCCCGCGCGTTCCTGGAGGGGTTGGCTTCGCTGACCGCGGGCATCGATCTGGGGACCGCGCGCCTCAACCGCGACGGCTCGCTCAACCGGCGCGACCGCCCCGCGTTGCGCGCCTGTTTCTCGCACATGTCGACCTTCGGCGAGGCCGCCGAGGATCTCGCTCTCGACCTCGCCCTGAGGCTCCTCTCCAGCCTGGGCCTGCTCCGTCACCGCGACGGCAGACTCGAAACCTCCGCGGAACTGGACACCTGGCTGGAGTCGGCCGACAACGACCCCGCCATCGCCATCCGCTGGTGGGAAGCGCTGGACCCGCGTACGGAGGAGCTTCACCGCTGGGTTTCCGGCCACGCACCCCAGGGGCTTTCCGGAGAAGAAGCCCGCATCGTGTTCCAGCATCGGTCCGGCATCGCCTCGGCGGATCGGACTCCCGGTCTGTGGGGAACCTTGCCTGTCGCGCTGCGCCAGGCGTTGGCCGTCGGTCTGCTGGATGCGGAAGTCGCCGACGGGCAGATCGTGCACGTCTGGCCCTGGCACGACGCCCCGCCGCCCCGAGCCGAGCGCATCTGGTGGTGCACTCCCGACTTCCAGCTTTTCCTTTCCCCGGGCAGCCCCCTGGCTCGCCATCGCGACGCGGCCTTCATCGCTCGCCGCGAATCGTCCGATCTCGTGACCCGGTTGCGGATCGAACGGGACACGTTCCTGGCCGGAGCGTCGGCGGACACCTGGGCCAGCCGTCTTCCTGGACTCCTGGAAGACCTGGCTCCCGCCCGCGCGGTGGCCTTCCAACTGGAAGAATGGCTCGCCTCCCGTCGCGCGTGCCTGTTCGAGTCGGTCCGCATCCTGAGGGTCGCCGATGCCCGGCGCCACCAGGAACTGGCCGCTCTTGACAACTTCTGCCTTCTGGTGCGCGAGACGATCCCCGGCTGGGGATTCGTGATCGACGCGCAGCAGGAACCCCAGATCCGGCGCCTGCTCGCCTCGCTGGGGTACGATCCCCCCGGCGACCCGTCGCCGACCCTCGCGGTGCCCTGGTCGACGGGCGAACCCGCCACCACCAGGGCGGAAGACTCCACCTCCTGGCTTTGGCCCGGTGGCGCCGGCCCCGCCCGACGCACCATCCCGGGATCGACGTCACGCTACGCCGGTGCCGGTCTGAAGGAACTCGACTTCTCGTCCTGTCTGAGGCTGGCCGAATACGCGGCCTTGACGGAACACGAGATCGAGGTCGTCCTGAAGGCGCAACCGGCGCGCAGCATCCGCCTGCGCCCGCTGCGGGTCGACCGCCGTCGCGAGCCGGCCACGCTGGAAGCCATCCTCGTCTCATCCGGAGAGCGTCGCGACGTTCCCATCGAGTCCATCCGCAAGATCGGACTCCTCGAAGACTGACCCCCACCGGTGAAGTGGGCAGTCATCCATTGACATCCAGGGGGGGCGACCTATTTTCCCCTTTACCATGGGTTGCCATTTCACCGTCGAGACCAGCGGACCCGTGAGGGTCCTGCGCCTGGAAGGCTCCGATTTCGCGATGCCGCACCTCGCGCAGTTCCGCGCCGTCTTCTCCCAGATCGTCGCCACGGACAGCGAACGCCCGCTGGCCATGGACACCACCGGGTTGGAACTGGTCGGAAGCTGTTGTCTTGCCGGAATCATCGACTACGCCCTGGGATTCCGAAAACGGTCGTTGCCACTTTTCCTGGTCGAAAACCGGTCGGACATCCTCGAGGTCTTCCAGGTCGCGAGCCTGGGAGCCATCCTCCCGATCTACAGCAGCATCGAGGAAGGGATCCACGCGATGACCCCTCCTCCTCCGGCGTGACCCTACAGCCCTTCCGGGTGCCCGATGCGGCCGGGCGCGCCAAGGATCCGGTGACGCTCTCCCCGGGCCGCAGAGGCCTCTGCGCCTGAACGCGATTCGCTTCGCACCTCCTGGCACCACCAGGCTCCTGCCCTTGGAGCCTGGTCTGCTGTGGCTGGTGCGTCTGCGCTGGGTCGCGGTCTTGGGCCAGTTCTTGACCTGCCTGGCTGCCGCATGGGCCGGCGCAACGATTCCTTGGGAGCTTTTGCTCGCCTTCCTGGCCCTCACAGCCACCACCAACGCCCTGGCGCAGGCGCGCCCGCATCTCTTCCTTCCCAAAGCCCAAGAGGCCGCCTGCGCGCTCCTGCTGGGAGCGGACGTCATCATCCTGTCGGGCATGCTGTGGTTCGCGGGCGGCACAACCAACCCCTTCACGGTCTTCTACTTCCTGCCCTTGGCGATGTCGTCCATCCTTCTGCCCGCCTCCTGGGCATGGTCGTTCCTGATCCTGGTCGCGCTGGGTTACGCGTCGCTGGTGGCTGCCCCGCCGGTGATCATCCCCTCGCACCTCGTCCCTTGGGGAGCTGCGGCCGCGTTTCTCCTGGTAGGCTCTTCCCTGGTGTTCTTCGTCGCCGGGCTTCGCACCTCCCTGCGCACTCGGGAAAACGAGCTGCGCCAGGAGCGGGAACGCGGCGTCCGGAGGGAACGGTTCGCCTCGTTGGCGACCCTCGCCGCAGGCGTGGCCCACGAACTCGCGACCCCGCTGTCCACCATCGCGATCATCGGATCCGATCTGGAGCGCTTGGCGGGCACCTCCCGCCCGGACGAGGAATGGATCGAGGATGCGCGCCTGCTGCGCTCGGAAGTCGAACGCTGCCGTCGGATTCTGTCCGACCTGGGCGAGCGCGCGACCGCCGGGGTAGGCGACGCGCCCCAGTTGGTGGCCCCCCTGGAGCTGCCCGATCTCATGCTCCCCTACCTGCCCGAATCGATGCGGGACCGTGTCGAATACGATCTGGGACAGGATCCGCACTCCTTCGCGATCCCTCTTCCACCGCTGCTGCAGTCCATCGCCGCCCTTGCCAAGAACGCCTGCGAGGCCTCCGGCCCGGAAGGGAGAGTGCGGGTCTCGCTGCGATTGGAAGACCACTTCCTGCGCATCCAGGTGCGGGATCGGGGGATCGGCATGGATGCCGATCTGGCACGACGGGCGGGAGAACCGTTCCTCTCGACCAAGGGGCCAGGAAAGGGGATGGGCCTGGGGCTGTTCCTGGTCAGGACCTTCGCCGAGCGCATGGATGGCAGCCTCGAATTCGAGAGCGCTCCCGGCGAAGGCACCTGCGCGACCCTGACCCTGACCTGCCGCGAGGCATCGTCGTGAAGCGCAAGGTGCTGTTGATCGACGACGAACCCGTCTTCCGCGACCGGTTGGCGCGCGCCCTGGAACTCCGCGAGTACACCACCCGCTGCGCCCAGGACTCGACCACCGCATTGTCGGTCGCGGCCGAATTCCGACCGGACCACATCCTGCTCGACCTGCGGCTGGGAGGCGAAAGCGGCCTGCATCTGCTTCCCGCGCTGCGCTCGGCGCTGCCCGAGGCGCGCATCGTCGTGCTCACCGGATACGGAAGCATCGCCACCGCGTTGGAGGCGGTGCGATCGGGCGCATCGGACTACCGGACCAAACCCACCGACGTCGATCGCATCGAGGCCGCTCTGCGAGGCGAGGCAGAGGAGGCACCTCTACAAGCCCCTTCCCTGGATCGCGTCGAATGGGAACATTTGCAGCGGGTCCTGGCCGATTGCGGAGGCAACATTTCCCAAGCCTCCCGGATCCTGGGCATCGACCGCCGTTCCTTGCAGCGCAAACTGGCGCGTTTCCCGCCGCTGCGCTGAAACGCACAAAGCGGCTCCCGTGCCGAGGCACCTGGAACCGCTTCGAGAAATCCGCCCCCCCCCGGGCTGGCACCCGGTGGAGAGTCTCACTTCTTGCGGCCTCCATTGACCTGCAAATCCAGCCAATCGCGCAACGCACGGATCTCCTCGTCGGTGCCGACGAGGGGAGGCATGAACTTCCGGTAGGGGCTGTCCGGGGCGTTGTCGTGCAGGATCTTGAGCAGGTTCCCGATGCCCGTGCTGTCGCGCCCCGCCAGCAACCTGCGAATGGGGCGATACCCATCCAGGGTGTGGCAGGCCAGGCACTGCCCCTGGAACATCCGCTCCCCGGTGCGGTAGTGTTTCACCTTCCAGGCCGTATCCTGCGGAGCCCACGGAGAGTTGGCGAGATAGCCCTTCTCGTTGAATTCCGCGATCTGCGCCACACGCACTCCGTTGGAGTACATGTAGCCGTTCACCACGAAGGGTTTGCGCAGGAACTCGCGCACCGACTCGCCCGAAGCCGTGGCCAACGCGGCCAGGAACAGGATCGACAACGCGTGCCCCAGGCTGAACTCCCGCGGCAGGACCCAAGCGAAGAAGAATGTCGCGACGGCGATGGTGGCCGACGAAACCACCAACAGAAGCGCCATGCGGGTGACGTGCGTGAAGGTCCCCGCGCCGATCGTGGAAATGCCCTGCTGCAGCAATTCCAGGTGCTCGGGAGGAACCGTGGAGAGGTACCAGGCGAAGAAGAAGGGCATCAGCAGGAAGGAGGGAATCAGGAACTTGGCCGACCAGCGAACCATCTGCTCCTTGAGAGCGCCGTCCTTCTCGCCATCGAGCCTGCTGAAGAAGATCAGGGACCAGACGCCGGCCAGGGAGATGCAGACCAGGGTGCGCAAGCCCAGGCTGGGCAGGTACCCGGCGTTGAGGAAGGCGTCGAAGAACCAGTCCGGTTCGGTACCGGTTCCGGCCGCGGCCAACCACCCCTTGCCCGGTGTGAGTTTGAAGGTCAGGATGCCGTTGATGATGACCAGCGTACCCCAGGAAGCGGCCGCGTAGAACCACCCGATGACCAGGTGCGCCTTGGCGGAAATTCGTCCCCACGTGTAGTAGTACACCATGGCCAGCGTCAGCTCGACCAGGAAGAACACCCACTCGATGGCCCATCCGAACACGAAGTTGTGGATGAGGGCGCTGGTGCCGTTGGGACTGGCCAGCCCGATGGCGAACCAGATTCCGACGCCGGTCATGGCTCCGAACACGCCGGTGAGGACCAGGAAGAACTTGGAGTAGGCCTTCATGCGAGGGAACAGATCCTCTCGCCCCTCCCGAAGCGCCTTGGCTTCGGTCAGGGGAAGGAAGAGTCCGCCGCCCACGGCGAAGTGCGAGATCAGGATGTGGATGATGGCGACGATGCCGATCATCCATCCCGAACCGAGGACCGGAACGTCCCAGACTGGATAGTTCATGTGTCGATGCTCCTCAGTGGCTGACAGCGGGAAGGACCGCGTAGCCCCAGATGGTGGTGACGGCCAGGACGGCCAACACGATGAATCCCAACCACTTCACGCGGCGGCCCCAGACGGCGGACTTGCCGTCGGGATCGAACAACGGGACAAGAGCCCACAGGATCACGCCGAGGTTGAAGAAGGCGATTCCCAGGAACTCGCCGGGCGCCCCGGGGAACCACGATCCAAAAATCTTGAGAATCTGGAACGAGCTCATGAAATACCACTCGGGATGGATGTCGGCAGGTGCCGGCGCCAGGGGATCAGCGGCCGGCCCCAGCGGCCAGGGGAACACGAAGGCCAGCAGAGCCAACACATTCAGGGCGATCAGCCAGACCGCCAGATCCTTCATCACGAAGTTCGGGAAGAAGGGAACGGTCTTGCGCTGGGCCTCGGGCTTTTGCTGCTCGGATTCGGGGATGGACATTCCATGCGATTGGACCAGTCCCAGGTGCAACATGAGCATCGGGATGAACAAGGCAGGGAGGATGACCACGTGCAACGCGAAGAACCGGGAGATGGTATCGGCGTTGATCTCGGGTCCACCGCGGACGAGATCGGCGATCCAGGGGCCCACCACAGGAACGACGGCGGGAATCCCCAACCCCACCTTGGTGGCGAAGTAGGCGAGGTCGTCCATGGGAAGCAGATAGCCGCTGAACCCGAACAACATGGCAAGACTCAGCAGGCCGAAACCCGACCACCACAGGAATTCGCGGGGCGCGCGGTAGGCCCGCATGAAGAACGCGCTGAACATGTGCACAAACGCGGCGGCCACCATCAGGTTGGCCGACCAGGAATGGACCGACCGGATCAGCCACCCGAAGCGGATCTCGTGCGTGATGCGACGCACCGAAGCGTAGGCTTCGTCGCCGGGGCGGTAATACACCAGCAGCAACACGCCCGTCAGGCACATCACGATGAAGAAGAACAGCGTGATGCCACCCCAGTAGTACCAGAAGGAGTGTTTGTGGTCGGGCACGCGCTTCTTGAGGGCCACGGCGAGGATCGGAGACAACCCCAGTCGCTGGTCGAGCCAGTCGTAGAGGGGATTTCCTGTGAATGGTGACTCAGCCAAGGGACACCACGACCTTTCCGTCGGCGATCGCGACCTTGAATTGCTCGAGCGGTTTGGGAGGAGGTCCCGCGACATTGGCACCGGAAACCGCGTCGTAGACACCGGAGTGGCAGGCGCAGAAGATGCGCTTGGCGTCGGGTTCGTAGGCGGGGGTGCATCCCAGATGGGTGCATACCGCCACGAAGGCCGACCACGTATCGTTTTCGTGGTGGATGAGCATCGCGGGTTTGGTGCCGAACTTGAACATCAGGGCCGCGTTCTTGGGAAGCTCGAGAGCCTTGTCCAGGACGACCTCGGTGACCGCCGTGGCGTTGGCGGCATCTTCGACCGGAGAGGCCAGATAGCGGTACACCGGGTACCCCATCATACCGGCCCAAGCCGCGCCGACCCCCACACCCGCAACCTTCAGGAAAGAGCGCCGCCCCTCGTTGGGGCAGCAGGCCCCCTCGGGGGAGGATGCGGGCACGGGGTGATTGTGATCAGACATGGGCACCCTCCGGGGCGGTGTCGAGGGATTCGGAACGGGAGCCGGCGACGACGGTACCGAGCCAGGCGGTGAAGGCAAGACCGAGCACCAGACTGGCGAGGAAGATCCAGACCAGGGGCCAGTTGGTGTGTTCGGCACTCTTCCAGACGTCGAAGCCCTTGGTGACCAGCGTGGCGTCGCGGACCAGATCGCGCACGACGGTGAAGGCACCCACGGCGACCAGGGCCGGCAGCGCGGTGAGGTACACCAACGGGGTGACCGGCTTCCAGACCAAAGCCAGCGCCAGGACGAATGCCAGAGCCACGGCGGCGCACCAGGTGTACGACAGAATCTGACCAAGTCCGGAGCCGAGGACCGCCGACTGCACGGCGACGGGCTGCGATCCCATGGCCCACAAGCCGGCCAGCATCACGGCGGGAAGGACCGCGGCGGCGACGAGGCCCGCCTGGCGGCGCAGGAATCCGGCGAAGGGTTTCGCGGCGTCGAGGAGCGACCACAGCGACGTGCACAGGGCTCCCAGCGCGAGACTGGACAACAGGACCAGCGCGACACGGGGCCAGGTGGTGGGATCGGAGGGAAGGCTGGTGCCGTGCGGGTTGGCCGTGTAGATCGCGTTCCAGGACTCGGGGCGCAACATGAGCGTCATGTTTCCGGAGAACAACCTGCCAACGAAGATGAATACCGGCACCGCCACCAGGTTCCAGTGCCAGAAGGGTTTGCCTTTTTCGGCCAGGTAGGCCATCCGGTAGAGGATCGCATAGGCTCCCATGATGAGGAACACCGCAGAAAACCACCAGGAGGCCATCAACACCGAGCTGGTGTACAGGGCCTGACCGTACATCACCTGGGCAAACAGCAAAGGAGGCACGCCGAGGTTGATCACGTAGGTGGTGATGATGGGGAGCTTCCGGACCACCAGACGGGAGGCGCCTTGGGCCTGGCGATTGCCTCGGACATGTCCGAGAATGTTCCAGACCAAGGCCAGCACGAGCCCGCCCAGCAACATGTGCAGAGCTCCGAAATGGAGCCCCAGGGTCAAGTCGTGCAGGGACTTGAGAAGCCAGACCGGAGCAGGCAACGGTAGGGGATCGGGAAGGGGCATCGCCCCTGTCGCGCTGATTGCGCTTCCGATCGAGATCAGCAGATGCGGCATGGGTCGCCTTTCTTCGTGGGCGTCGTTCGGGTTGAAATGATCATCGCCGGTGCGCGCTGCGAGTATGCGGCATTTTACCGCACCGAGGTTCAAGATATTGACAGATTGCCTGATCCGGCATTATAGGGGCGTTTTTGTCTACCAGCGCGCATCATCAAGGAACCTTCCCGGGGAGCTACATCTTGGGTCCCGTCCGTCCGCGACGGGACCACACAAAGGACACGAACAACCTATGCCCATCCGCAGCATGACAGGCTTTGGCACCGCCTCCGTCGAAACGGGATCCCACCGTCTCACCGTCGATCTCCGCTCCGTCAACGGCCGCTTCCTGGAAGCGCAGATCCGCCTTCCTCGCCTTCTTCAACCCTTGGAATCGGCCGTGCGCGAAGCGCTCGGTGGCAAGGTCGGCCGTGGATCGCTCACCCTGGCGACCAACCTCGAAGACCTCTCGTCGGGCACCCCCGGCGCTTCGAACTCCCGTCTGGCCCCGTTGGCCGACGAACTGCGTCGTGAAGCCGTCGCCGCAGGCTTTGCGCCCGAAACCGTGACCTTGTCGGATGTGCTGCTGTGGGCAGGCAATCGCAAGGTGGAGTCCGAACCCGAGCCCCGCGCCGAAGAATTCCGGGAGGCACTCCTGGGCTGCGTGGCCTCCGCCCTGGCGGAATTCGAAACCTTCCGACTCCGCGAAGGCGCGAGCCTCGAGGCGGACCTTCGCACCCGACTCGACCGCGTCGAGTCGGGTGCGCGAGCCATTCCGGCCCTCGCCCGCACGCACCTGGAGAAGGTCCGCGAGGGCCTGGAGACCCGCATCGCCGAATACCTCGCAGGTCGCGAAATCGACCCGGCCCGCATCGCCCAGGAGATCGGGCACATGTCGGAGAGGCTGGATGTCCAGGAGGAGATGACCCGCCTGGCCACCCACATCGACGCGTTCCGCAAGACCCTCGACGAAGGCGGCGCCGTCGGCAAGCGCATCGGCTTCCTCCTGCAGGAGCTCCTGCGCGAGACGAACACCACCGGATCCAAGTGCCAGGAGGCGGCCATCACCTCCATCGTGATCTCCATGAAGGAGGATCTCGAGGCCATCCGCGAGCAGGCATTGAACCTGGAGTGACTTGGCTGGACCGCCCCGCTGCCCGATCAGGCCAGGCGGTCCTCCAGGAATGGGAACCGCCGCCGCGTTTCGGCGGTGTGTCCCCGGTCCACCACGCACGAGAAAACGCCTTCGGCGGCGCCCGCGTCAGACAGAATCTGTCCTTGCGCGTCGAAGACGAGGGAGTCCCCGGTGTAGCGCAGGGTGGCGTCGGTGCCCAGGCGGTTGCACCCGGCGACGGGCACCTGGTTCTCGATCGCCCGCGCCTGCAGAAGCGCACGCCAGTGCTCCCGGCGCGAGCCAGGCCAGTTCGCGGGCACCAGCACCAGATCGGTCTGTGCGGCGCGCTCCCAGAAGTGGTAGGAAAAACGCAGATCGTAGCAGATCGCAGGCAGGATCTTCCAGCCGTCGAAATTCCAAGTGCCCGCCTCGGTTCCGGCCCGGTACGTCCGGGCCTCTCCACCCAGTCCGAAGAGATGCCGTTTGGCGTAGGAACCCAGCCGAGTGCCGTCGCGCCCCAGGAGCACCACCACGTTGCGTCCGTCCTCCACGGCCCCGAACACGATCCCGCAGCCAAGACGGCAGGCCAGCTCGCGGTACCAGGACAGATCGGCGGTATCGAGAGTGGCCACGGACGGATCCATCGAGAAACCGGAAAGCGTCATCTCCGGAAACACGAGAAGATCGCACGAAAGGCCGTTGGTGAGCGTCTCCACCCGGTCCCGTGCGAAGGCGCGGTTCTCGAAAGAGGGGTCGTACTGCAACAAGGCCAGACGCATGGTATCCATGCCCGAAATGGTAGTCAGTCCTTGAAGGGCACCCACTCCCGGTGCGCAGGCACCTGCCAGAAACGCCACTCGTCAGGACTCCAGGCCGTGAGCCTGCCCCCGTAGACACAACCCGTGTCCAGTCCCTTGCACTGGGGCAGATCGACCAGGCCACCGGCGGCCCAATGACCGAAGACCACGGGAACCGGCCATCGAGCCACCGTGTACCAAGGCGGGTCCGACGGGCAATCGAGCTCCTCCCCCACTCCATCCCAAGTGCGGATGGTCAGCAGGACTTTCCGGCGCATGTCCTCCAGCCGCGACACACCAGGCTCCAGCCCCGCATGCACCGTGAGCACATCGGGCCATGCCCTCCAAAGCGGCCAGGTCCGGATCCAGTCCCCATACCCTTGCGCATCTTCCCCGAAAGCCGCCAGCGAGGCAATCTCCTTAGGCGTGCGGCGCTCCGGCTCGGAGTCCAGGGCGTGCAGGAACTTCCACTCGTGGTTGCCCTGGATGGCCAAGGCACCGGATTCCCGCGCCCAGTCCAGCACCCCCCGGGAATCGGGCCCCTTGTTCAGGAGGTCGCCGATCAGGATCCATTCGTCGTCGGCATGAAACCCCACCAACCGGGCGAGATCTTCCAATTCCGGCAAGCAACCATGGACGTCGCCGACGAAGATGCGGCGACGCGTCCGGGTCTGCGAGGAACTCAGAGGCCGAACCCCTTCAAGCGATTCTTCACGGCGTCGGTGGCCTTGGAACGGACGGCATCGGTCTGCTTCTGGATCTCGGCTTTGGCCTTGGCCTCGGCTTCGGCCTTGATGCGGGCGGCCTCGGCCTCGGCCTTGGCCTTGGCACCGGCGATGGCGGCGCTGGCAACGCCTTTGGCACGTTCGGTGATGGCGGTCGTGTTGGGGCGTACGGTGGGGTCGGAGAAGGGACCGGTGACCAACCATGCCAGGACGACGCGATTCTTCTCGTCTTGGGGCAACGCCTGTCCGGCGCTGACGCCCAAAGCGGAAGCGACCGGACCGGTGGCGGAGGCCACCAGACCGGCGCCGCCCTGCAACAGGCCTGTGGCCGCTTCCGGCATGTGGGTGTCCACCTTCAGATCCAGGGTCTGGTCCTTGTTCACGAATCCCTTCGCCTGGATCAGCCCTACCTCGGCGCCGTCCATGCGCATGTCCTTGACTTCGACACGGCCGTCGCGGAGCGCCGCCACCAGGGCGAAGCTCGCGAATTCGAGCGGATCGAAGCTGGGCGCACCTGCCCAGACCTTCTTGACCCCGCCGCCGAGTTTCTTGGTCGCGGGAACCCCGGTGAGTCGACCGTCGTGCAGGTCCATCTTGAGATCGGCGGCCATCAGATCGGCGAGCTTCGCGGGAGGACCGTCGACGGAACCCGTCACGGCGATGTTCCCGGTACCGAAGATCTTGTCGTGCATTTCCGTGGCCAGACCCGCCGGGAGCCGTCCCTTCAGGCCCACGAGCACATCGTGGATCTGGACACCCGTGAGGTCGGCGCCGAACTTCGCGACCAGCCGGGAGGGATCGGAGAGCTTGGCCGTCAGATTCTGCTTGATGGCTCCCTTGGCCACGGAGGCGGACATGGTCTCCACGAGCTGTCCACTCGCGAGCGTCGCCTTGACGCGCGTGGAGGTCAGGGAAAGCCCCATGGCCCGGATCTCGGCGGCATCGAAGGTGGCGGAAAGTGTCACCGGCGGCAATTTGGGAAGCACCAGCGGCTCGGCGGGCTTCGCGGGCGTGTTCGCGGGGGCCGGCGGGGGCAGGAAACGATCGGCGTCGATGAGCTTGGAACGGATGGCGAGATCGGCCTTGGCGACCCTTCCGGCCGCGAGATCGGGCAACACGAGTGCCATCCAGTCCGCGACGTTGCCTTGCACGGAGAGGTCGGTGGGACCGGTCAGGACGGTGATCGCCAGTTTCACGGCGGCATTGGAAACCCCGACGCTGCCATCCACCTTGACGCGATCCTTCACGCCCGCGAGGGAGGCCTCGACGGCCTTGAGACCGATATCTCCGGTGGCGGTCAAACCGGTGGGCACGGCCGGATCCAGCACACCTTTGGCGCCGATCTTCCACGTCACCCGACCCGTTGGCTTCAGCGAGTCGAGGATCGGGAACAAAGGCCCGGCAACCTGCGCCAGGGCGGCGAGATCGACCGAACCGCTGGCGTCCAGGTGGCGCAGCACCGGTTTGCGGAGGGTGTCGCCATCCACCGGCAGGCTGTCGATGGCCAACGCAAGATGGCCCGGATCCCCGTTGAGGGTCCAGGATGTCGAATCGATCTCGATGGTCGAGGTGTTGCGTATGTGCAGAGCCAGCCCGAGTTTCTCGAGCTTGGCCGGGACTCCCTGCACGGAGGCAGACACGTTGTCCAGGTGGATGGAGCCGTCGACGGCGGGAATCGCACCCGCAAGGACGGCTCCCTTGACCGAGAGGTCCAATTCCGTGGTGCCGGACAGGGCCAGTTTGGCCAGTTCGGGCGAGACCTCCTTGGGGACTTCCGCCAGCAACTTGCCGAGGTCGATGGGAGCCCCGGAGCGCAGCCGCAGATCGAGCTGGGGCGCGACAAGGATGTTGGTCGCCTTGCCGGTGAGCTCCAAGTCGAGATCCTGGACCCCGAAGCGCAAGGCAGCGATCTCGACGACGGCTCCCGGGAGATTCAAGCGCACGTCGTGTTCGGCGAAGAGGCGGATCCCGCCTTTGCGCACCGGCATTCCCGCCCCCGAGACGGAGACATCGCGAAGATCAAGCCGCCCCTTGGTGTGGACGTTCTCGAGCTTGGCATCCGACTCGAGGGAAATTTCCTGATCGATGTCGCCCAGGACGACCTCGCGCCCCTCCTTGCGGTCGATCCAGGTGACCGAGCCGTTCTCGATGGCGATGCGCTCGACGGAAAGCGGGAAAGGCAGCTCGATCGCTTTGACAGAATCTGACTTGGGAGTCGGTGCGGCGGTATCGTCCGGGCCGCCGATCCCATTGAGGGAGGTGCGGCCGTCGGCCAGGACCTCGATCCGGATGCGAGGCTCCTGGAGCACGATCCCGTTGACGACGGGGGACATCCGCAGAAGGGACATCGTGGAGAGCTTGACGTCGAGGCTGGTCAGGTGCAGCAGCGGTTCCTTCGCGAATCCGCTGTCGGGATGGTTCGCGACTTCGAAGCCGTTCAGGGACACGCCAAGGAAGGGGAAGATCCGCAACGAGGCGCTCTCGAGCTTGACCTCGCGATGCAATGCCAGGCCGGCCTTCTCCAGGACGATGGCCTTCACCCGCGCCGGGGGGAACAGAAAGGCGAGGGCTCCCAGTACGGCGGCGAAAAGCAGGCCGAACACGGCGGCCACGATGACTGCGATCTTCACTGGTTTTTTCATGGCTGGACTCTCCAAGGCGATCATTGCCGGAACACGTCAAATCTAGCGTTCCCGGCGGCTGTGGTCGACAATACCCGGACGGGGCAAATGGGGGAAAGGGAGGCCGAATTCTCCGGAGCCGCCGATTACGGGTCTCTCGCGCGCGCCACTGCGCGACGCTTCGGGCGATGATGCAGGCACAAAAAAAGGCCCACCCGGGAAAGGGTGAGCCTCGGCCTCATGGGATGAGGAATCGAGCTTACTTGGCGTACTTGAGCTGGACGCCGACGTTGTAGTCGCCGGAGGCAGCGACAACAGTCACCTTGACCAGGGCGTAGGTGTTGTCGACGAGCTTCACAGCCACGACGTCGTTGAGATTCAGGCCGATGGCGTCGTTCTGGGAGCCGTAGGACAGGCCGGAAATCTCAGCGTTGAGGTCGTCAACGGTCTTGACGTCGTCGAACGTGATGGCTTCGCCATCCTTGCCGAGATTGATGAACTTGGTGTCGACCGTGGTGCCCTTGAAGGTGGTCGCGGCAGGAGCGCTGGCGAAGGTCTCGGTCATGCGCTTGGGCGAGAAGAAGGAAGGCTTGGCCGGCGAGGTGGAGTCGGCGAACACGATGATGTCGACGAAGTCCTTGTTGGCCTGGACCTGGTCAGCGGCGGAGCCACTCTTGTAGACCTGACCCTTGCGGATGGACACGAAGGAGGGGTCGACGTGCTTCTGCGTGCCGATGTTCGAAAGGCTGACGACAGAAAGAGAGGCCGCGGTGGGCGAGGTCGAGGAATCGTCGTCGCAAGCGGTCATGGAGAGAGCGGCGGCGGCGGCCAGGGCCAGAGTCAGAGTACGGGTGAACTTCATGTGAGCTCCAGGATTGGTGAGGAAGCACCTTGCAGCCAGTGTGGCACTGCACGGTAAGCGTCTGGAACATACCAAAAACCGGAGAGAACGGCAATAGCACGACCGAGTTGAGCTGCGGACATGGCACAAACCAGCCCGATGCGAGGTGAGAAAAACCTCGGAGCGTCCGAAATCCACCGCTCGTCCACAGGAGCGAAGCGCCCTTCGACAGTCTCAGGAGAGTCTCGAAGGGCGAAAGGACCGCCATGATCAAGCAAGCGCAGGACGACTGTCGCCACGAATTGGCACAAAACGAGCTCCACCGCCCTTCGAGATGGCCCAACGGGCCGACCTCTGGTCGAGCGGAGGCTGAAGTGTGATTTCGTCCCCCCTCTCCGGGACGCGAACCGCCCCGAGCCTGAGCACCTTGACTTTCCGAGGCAGGATGTGCCACGTGCGATTTGTCTGGCACCCATCCAGGGCCTTTGCCCGGCATCGCATTCATGCCTCCCCCCCTCTCTCGCACCGACGGCAAGTCCGCGCCGGACCATGGCAGGCCTCGAGCAGGGTGCGCGGATGCCCCGCTCCAAGGCGTCAGCATGCCCGGTTCCAGGAATTCCTCCTGCAACGCCCCCCTCGGATGCATGCCGAAGTCTGTCAGTTTCTGACGGGGTGCGCGGGTTTCCATTGCCCTGATGACATTCCCGGGCGCTCGCCTCCGGCCGACGAGGACAGCTCCGCTCGGACGCTCCAAACCATGATTCCTCGAGGAGGCATTCCAGATCGCGGAGTGCGAAGATGCCCCGCCGGCTGGAGACAGGGACACCACATCGCCCGCACTCCACAACGAGAAAGCCCCGAGGCTTGCGCCTCGGGGCTTTCATGCGGTCGGGGAGATTTGAACTCCCACGAGGAAACCTCGCTACCACCTCAAAGTAGTGCGTCTACCAATTCCGCCACGACCGCGTGGACTTGTGACTCCCTTACGGAGCCGCCGGTGTCTGAGGGACACCGGGAACAGGCGAGACCGGCATGCCGGGAAGCCCGACAGGTGCCTGGGGGCCTTCCGGCGCACCCATCTCGCGAAGAACCTTTGCCGCTCCATCTTCCTGCAACGCCTTCTGAACGGCAGAACCATTCTCACGACCCACGTGGGCCCTGGAGACGAGAAGGTTGATGGAGAAGATCACCACGAACAGCGCCACAGCCCACCACTTGGTCAGCTTCGACACGAAGGTCGCGGCACCAGCGGAGGAGAAGGCCTGGGACGAGCCCATTCCACCAAAAGCGGAAGAGAGACCACCCGCTTTGTCGTTTTGCACGAGTACCAGAAGGATCAGGCCGAAACAGCCCACCACGTGCAATAGAATGAGGAACCAGAAGACGAAATTCATGGGAAGGAGAAAGGTAGGGGAGCTCCCA
Organism: Fibrobacteria bacterium; assembly: GCA_035913415.1. Classification (GTDB taxonomy): domain Bacteria; phylum Fibrobacterota; class Fibrobacteria; order UBA5070; family UBA5070; genus UBA5070. The sequence continues at coordinate 54,653 of JAMIIV010000217.1, forward strand.
GTTTCTGGCAAGGGCGAGGGAGAACAAAAGCAGTCTCAAGGGTCGAAAAAATCCATATTGCCAGCATTGCCCCCCATTGCCCAACAAAGAAGCCCGTCGATGAATCCCAACCCTTGGATCCTTCCTTCCTTCACCGTCCTCGCCCTCCTTGCTGCCGGATGCGCGAGCAAGTCCGCCCCTGCGACGGCACGCCCCGCAATGACGAAGCCTTCGGTGGAGCTGCGTGGAGGAAGGCTCGATGACATCGCCCTGCAGGAGCGCCGCATCCGTGAGTTGCGCGACGAAATCCGCGTCGTGCGTGCCCATCTCGATACCGTTCCGGAAGACTCCACCTCGATCCGCAGAATGGGCTCGTTGATCGAAAGCGAAGAAGCCGCGCGCCGCACGCGCGACGACATCAAACAAGCAGCGGAAGACGAGCGACTCCGGACCGGCCGACCGACCGACGAAGCCGTTCAACGCGAGGAACGCCAGAAAGACCGGATCCTTCTCCCGCAAGCTCGCTGAGGGGCATCCGTTTTTCAGTCCCCTTGCTGGGCCGAGTCGCTCCAGGGGTATGGCATCGGGTGGAATCACCTCGCCATCGATCGCGGGTTCCGGATGGACTCGCCTCGAACCGTCTGTATTCCGGCATTCCTCCTTTGTAGTTTCGCCCGGCACATGAATCATACCCCTGGACTCCCCGGCACCCAGCACTGGAAAAGAACGCTGGTCTTCTTCCTCTCCAGCCAGACCCTGAGCCTGGTCGGGACCGCGCTGGTGCAATACGCCATCCTGTGGCACATCACGCTGACCGCGCGTTCGGGGGTGGTCCAGACAATTGCGATCCTGGCCGGATTCATTCCCAACTTCCTGCTTTCTCCCTTCGCCGGCGTCTGGGCCGATCGCTACGATCGTCGCCACTTGATGATGCTTGCCGACGGTGGCATCGCGCTGGTCACGCTCGCGCTGGCATTTGCGTTCCAGGCCGGACACCGGGATCTCTGGCTGCTTTTCGCGGCCTCGGCACTGCGCTCGTTGGGAACGGCCGTCCAGACCCCCGCCGTAGCCTCGCTGCTACCGCAATTTGTCCCTACCGAGCACCTGACGCGGATCAACGGGATCCACCAGTCGCTCCAAACGGCGACCATGCTCGTTTCCCCGATGGCCGCGGCCTTCCTGCTGACGGTGTTCCCGTTGCAGACGATCTTCTACGTCGACGTGGCGACCGCCGCCGTGGCGATCATGGTCCTGGGCCTGGGAGTTCAAGTACCCGCGCACCATCGAGCCCTCGCCCCTACAGGGACCAGCTACTTCCACGACCTCAAGGAAGGCCTGCGCTACGTGCGCAGCCACAGCTACGTGCTGCGCTTTTTCGCCTACTGCACCCTGTTCATGTTCATGGCCGCCCCGGCGGCATTCCTGACGCCATTGCAGGTGGCCCGGAGCTTCGGTGACGAAATCTGGCGGCTGAGCGCGATCGAAGTCGCCTTCTTCTCAGGCATGACCCTCGGCGGGCTCGGTATCGCCGCGTGGGGAGGATTCCGCAATCGCGTCTGGACCATGGTGCTGGCAACCGCCTTGTTCGGCGTCACCACGGTGGGGATGGGTGTGGTCCCGTGGTTTTGGGCCTACCTGGTCGTGATGGGCCTTTGCGGCGTCGGCATGCCCCTGTTCAACACCCCGTCCACCGTGATGCTTCAAGAACAAGTGGAGCCCGAATTCCTGGGCCGCGTCTTCGGCGTCATGGGCATGCTCGGAAGCTCCATGATGCCCCTGGGCATGCTGCTCTTCGGACCCTTGGCCGACCTGGTGCGAATCGAATGGCTCCTGATCGCCAGCGGCTCCATCATGATCCTGGAAGCGCTCGCCATGGGCCTGGACCGCTCTCTGCTCTCCCACGGCGCCCCAGCGCAACAGCCCCACACACCATCCCCGACGGCCTAGTCTCCGCCCTCCCCCCGACAGGTCGCGCGAGGACAACTCCTTCGGTGAACGGCATGTCCCAGTCCCCGCGGGTCGTGGAGGGGCATGGGCAGGATCCGCCATGATTCGAGTGGTGGCAAGACCCCCATCCGCAGGACGGTCGAAACCGGATTGAGCGATTGCCAGGTCCTTTTTGCTTGTGATCGTGTCGACTACTCCCGCTCCGTGGGGAATCCTAGATTGCGAGACTGAGAACGGATCGCAGTGCATATTTGGAACCGAACATCCTTGAAGAAGGCTCCACACCCATGAGTTCTACTCCCGCATCCGGCTCCGCGCGGCCCTCCAGGTTCTGGCAGCCGTGGTCGTTCGCCCTCGCCGCCCTCGTGCTGGCGGGCTGTGACATTCCCGTGATCCACCCCAAGGGATTGATCGCCAGCGAGCAACGCGATCTGATGATCACCTCGCTCCTGCTCATGCTCATCGTGGTGGTCCCGGTGATCATCCTCACCCTGGTCTTCACCTTCCGCTACCGGGAAACCAACCATAAGGCGAAATACGAGCCCGACTGGGACCACAGCACGAAACTCGAACTGATCTGGTGGGGCGTCCCCATCGTCATCATCGTGATCCTGGCAAGCATCACCTGGCGGACATCCCATAGCTTGGACCCCTATCGCGAGCTTCAACTCAAGCAGAAGCCCATCGAGATCCAGGTGGTGGCGGTCCCCTGGAAATGGCTCTTCATCTATCCCGAACAGGGGATCGCGACGGTGAACCACGTGCGTTTCCCCGTCGATGCTCCCGTGAACTTCAAGATCACCGCGGTGGGGCCGATGAACAGCTTCTGGATCCCGCACCTCGCGGGCCAGATCTACGCCATGGAAGGCATGCAGACGAAACTCTCGATCAAGGCCGACACCCTGGGGAATTTCCCCGGATACTCCTCCAACTTCAGCGGAGAAGGCCATAACGGCATGAAGTTCGTCGCCCGGGCCGCCTCCCGCGAGGAATTCTCGGCTTGGGTCGATTCCGTCAAGAAGGCCAAGGGAGAGCTCACCCGCTCGGCCTACGCGGACTTCGCCAAGCCCAGCATTTCCGAGCCGGTGCGCACGTGGGCCAACTTCCAGCCCGATCTCTTCCTCGAGATCATGATGGGCTACATGCTCCCGCCCGGAGCCAAGTTCGGCGATGCGCACGACTGCGCCCCTGGTGCGACCAAACCTGCCGCCCTCCCCTGCTGCGCGCGCCCGGGCAGCGGATCGCCGACTCCCGACAGCGTCTCCGCCAGGTGCCCCCGCCACGGTGGCGACTCGGCAAAGGCCCAGTGCCACCCGATCCAGGCGGCCGATTCCTCGAAACCCGACGGCCACGATGGCCACAGCCACGGGACGACTCCCGCGCCGAAGCCGGGATCCCCCCGCCCCCAGAACCTCGACGGCCACAGCGGCCACTAGTCCAGAGGAACCAGAATGTTCGGCAGACTCACTCCAGACGCCATCATCCCTCATGATCCGCTCGTGGCCGGCGCCTCGGTCTCGATGGTCCTGGGGACCATCGCGCTGTTCGCCGCCCTCACCTACTTCAAGCGCTGGCGCTGGTTGTGGGACGAATGGATCACCACCGTCGACCACAAGAAGATCGGGGTGATGTACGTCATCGCCTCGCTGCTGATGCTGGTGCGCGGCTTCGCCGACGCCGCCATGATGCGCCTGCACGTGGCCATCTCCGTGGGCGAGAACCACGGATTCCTCACGCCGCAGCACTACAACGAGATCTTCACCGCCCACGGCGTGATCATGATCTTCTTCGTGGCCATGCCGCTGATGTTTGGACTCTTCAACCTCGTGGTCCCGCTGCAGATCGGGGCACGCGACGTCGCCTTCCCGTTCCTCAACAACCTGTCGTTCTGGCTGTTCGCGATGGGGGCCATGCTCGCCAACATCGCTCTGGTGGTGGGGGGCGGCTTCGCCTCCGCGGGCTGGCTCGCCTATCCCCCGCTTTCGGGGGCCGACTACAGCCCGGGTCCGGGCATGGACTACTACATCTGGTCCATCCAGATATCAGGACTGGGAACACTTCTATCCGGCGTGAACTTCTTCGTCACCATCCTGAAGATGCGCGCCCCGGGCATGACCCTCATGAAGATGCCCGTCTTCATCTGGACCACCCTGTGTTCCAGCATTCTCGTCATGTTCGTGTTCCCCGTGCTCACCGCGACCATGGGGATGCTCTTCCTGGACCGCTACTTCGGGTTCCACTTCTTCACTTCCGACCTGGGTGGCAGCGCGATGATGTACATCAACCTGATCTGGGTCTGGGGGCATCCCGAGGTCTACATCCTGATCCTCCCCGCCTTCGGGATCTTCAGCGAGATCGCCTCGGCCTTCGCCCGCAAGCGGCTCTTCGGCTACACCTCCATGGTCTGGGCCACCGCCTCGATCACCTTCCTCTCCATGCTGGTGTGGGCCCACCACTTCTTCACCATGGGCGCGGGCGGGAAGGTCAACGCGGTCTTCGGCATCGCCACCATGATCATCTCCATCCCCACGGGCGTGAAGGTCTTCAACTGGCTCTTCACCCTGTTCCGCGGACGCATCCGGTACGCCACGCCATTGTTGTGGCTGGTCGGTTTCCTGATCACCTTCACCGTGGGCGGCATGACGGGTGTGATGCTCTCGGTGCCCGCCGCCGACTTCCAATTCCACAACAGCGCCTTCCTGGTGGCCCACTTCCACAACACCATCATCGGAGGCGTGGTCTTCGGCTACTTCGCGGGGTTCGTCTACTGGTTCCCCAAGGTGATTGGGTTCCGTCTGCACGAAGGGCTGGGCAAACTCGCCTTCGGGCACTGGATCACCGGCTTCTTCGTCACCTTCATGCCCATGTACGTGCTGGGCCTGATGGGCATGACGCGCCGCACGAGCCACTACGAGACCGCCACAGGCTGGCAACCGTTCTTGATCGTTTCGTTCGTCGGCTCGCTCCTCATCGGCGCGGGCGTGGCCTTCCAGCTCGCCCAGATCGCTTGGAGCTGGTGGAAACGCTCGGAACTGCGCGACGCCACGGGCGACCCGTGGGACGGTCGCACCCTAGAGTGGTCCATCCCCTCGCCACCGCCGTCATACAACTTCGCGCACATCCCCGAGGTTCGCGACCGTGACGACTTCTGGGCCTCGAAGAACGATCCCTCGCATCCGGCGAACGTGATCAGGCCCTACGCCGACATCCACATGCCGCGCAACTCCGGGTACGGCTTCGCCATCGCCTCGGTCTCCTTCGTGCTCGGGTTCGCCCTGGTGTGGCACATCGGCTGGCTGGCCATCGGCTCGCTCCTTGCGATCGTGGCGCTTGTCCTGGCCCGCAGCGCCGACACCGACACCGAAACCGTCATCCCCGCCGCCGAAGTCGAACGCGTCGAACGCGCCCTCCGGGAAGGAGCGAAGGCATGAGCAGCACAGCCCACGTCCACTCCGGACACGCCGAAGGGCACCACGACAACGCCCCCTTCGGGATGTGGATCTACATCCTCACCGACTGCATCCTGTTCGCGACCATGTTCGCGGTCTACGCGGTGCTGGGTACGGCCACTTTCGGTGGTCCCGGTCCCTCGGAGCTCTTCGAGCTTCCGTTCGTCCTCCAGGAGACCTTGCTGCTGCTCACCAGCAGCTTCACCCTGGGCCTGGCCATGCTGGCCCACCAGGCGGGCAAGATCCGTCCAATGCTCGTCGCGATGGGCGCCACGGCCCTCCTCGGGGCGGCATTCCTCGCCATGGAGCTGCAGGAGTTCACCCACTTGGTGCACCAGGGCCACGGCCCCGGGGCCAACGCCTTCCTGAGTTCGTTCTTCGGACTCGTGGGCCTGCACGGGCTGCACGTGCTGGCGGGACTGGTGTGGATGGTCTTCGTGATGTGCCTGTTCGCGCTGCGCGGGAACACGCCGGACAACACCACCAAGCTGCGGACGCTCTCGTTGTTCTGGCACTTCCTGGACGTCATCTGGATCTTCGTCTTCACCTTCGTCTACCTGCTGGGGGCGCTGCGATGAACCACCTGAGCCTCAAGTCCTACATCGCCGGCTTCGCCCTTTCGCTCCTGCTCACCCTGGTTCCGTACCTGCTCGTGGTCCACGAGATGGCACCCCGCTCCATCCTGATTCCAGCGGTGGTGGCGGCCGCGATCCTCCAGTTGTTCGTCCAACTGGGATTCTTCCTCCACCTCAGTTTCAAACCCACCGAACGCGACGGCCTGCTCAGCCTGGTCTCCACGGCGATCATCATCCTGACCATCGTATTCGGATCGCTCTGGATCATGGCCAACCTCAACTACTTCATGATGGATCCGGTCATGCAGGAGTACGACGGGAAGACCGGCGGAGGCGGCGGGCACCACGGAGGCCACTCCATGCCGCCCGCCGAAGCGTCCTCCCCGTCGGCCCCCGAATGCCACAAGGCGGATTCCGTCACCAAGGAGGGGGAACATGTCGATGGACCTGCCGCTCCCGGTGGCCACGCCCACTAGGGCGAGGCTCGCCGCCCATCTGGAGCTCGCCAAGCCCGGGATCATCATGGGCAACAGCCTCGCCCTCGCCGGCGGATACTTCCTCGGCGCGCAGGACGAGTTCCGGTTCGCGGAATTCTCGGGAGCGCTGACGGGCATCGCGTTGGTGGTGGCCTCGGCCGGGGCCGTCAACAACGTCTTCGATCGCGACATCGACCAGCTCATGGAGCGCACCCAGGCGCGTCCCATGGCCGTAGGCGACCTCTCGACGACCGAAGCCCTCGCCGCGGCATTCCTGCTCGGGACGCTTGGATTCGCGCTCCTGGCCTGGACCACCAACTGGCCTGCGGTACTGGCCGCGCTGGTGGGCTACGGCGTCTACGTCTTCCTGTACACACTGTGGTTCAAGCGGCGCTCGGTGCACGGGACCCTCGTGGGCAGCGTCTCGGGGGCCATGCCTCCGCTGGTGGGGTACCTCGCCGCCACCGGCTCGTTCGATCGCGCCGCCCTGCTGCTGGCCCTCGCCTTCGCCTTCTGGCAGATGCCGCATTCCTGGGCCATCGGGATCTTCCGCGATCGCGACTACCGCGCCGCCGGCATCCCGCTGCTTTCCGTCGTGCGCGGCGCCTCCCGCGTACACGCCTCGATGACGGCCTACGCGGGCGCCTTCGCCGCGAGCGTGACCGCCCTGGCGCTCCTTCCCGTGACGGGAATCGTATTCGATGTCGCGGCCTCGGCGGCATCGATGGCCTGGTTCGCCCTGGTGGCCTTCGGGTCCCAGCGCGACCAAGTCGCCTGGGCGCGCCGGGTGTTCTTCGCCTCGCTGCTGGTGGTGCTGGTGCTGAGCGTCTCCCTGGGGATCGACGGGAGCCTGGGTTGAACCGTCGTCCGGTCGTCGGACTGCTCTTCCTCACCATCTTCCTCGACATGCTCGGACTCGGGATCCTGATTCCCGTGTTTCCGCAACTGGTCGCGCCGGAATCCGTCAACCGCCTGTTCCCGGCCTCCTGGAGCGCTTCGGACGCCTACGTAGCCGGCGGCTGGCTGCTGGCCACCTTTCCGCTGTTCCAGTTCCTGTGCGCCCCCGTGCTGGGGCAATTGTCCGATCGCCTGGGACGGCGCCCGGTGCTCGCGTTCTCCATCCTGGGGAGCGCCGTCTCGATGGCCCTGTTCGCGGTGGCCGTGTCCCTGGGTTCCCTGCCCCTGGCCTTCGCCGCCCGTGCCCTGGACGGGGCCACAGGGGGAAACATCTCCGTGGCCAACGCCGCCATCGGCGACGTCAGCAGACCCGAGGACCGGGCGAAGAACTACGGGCTGGTGGGCGCCGCCCTGGGGCTCGGCTTCATCCTGGGGCCGTTCCTGGGCGGCATCCTCTGCGACCCATCGCATGGCGCGTGGGCGGGTGTCGCGACGCCGTTCTGGGCCGTTTCCATCCTGGCTCTCACCAACGCCCTGCTGGTCTTGGCGATGCTTCCCGAGACCCGCGACGCCGAAGCGCGCGCCGACCTTCCCGCGTTGCGCTGGACGCGTTCCTTCGCCAACATCGCCAAGACGTTTTCCGTCCCCGCGTTGCGCCGCGTGATTCCGGCCCTGTTCCTCTTCAACGCGGGTTTCACCTTCTTCTCGACCTTCTGGGGCGTGGTGCTCGTCCAGGAATTCCGCTTCGATCCGGCGCAAGTCGGTGGTTTCTTCGGCTACATCGGCCTGATGATCGTGCTCGCCCAGGGTGGCGTGGTACGCCGCATGCCCCAGCGACTGCGCGATTCCTCGGTGCTTCCGGCCGCGATGCTCCTCGTGGGAGTGAGCCTCGTCCCCTACGTCCTCATTCCCGGGAACCGCCCCGATCTGATCTGGTGGGTGCCTCCGTTCCTCGCCGTGGGCATGGCCCTGGCGCGCTCCAACGGAACGGCGCTGCTGGTGCGTTCCACGCCCTCGGCGATACGCGGCGAGGTCATGGGCATCCACTCCAGCGCCTACGCCCTCGCGCAACTGATCCCTGCGGCATTGTCGGGCTACGTCGCCGCCCGCGACGCACGCTTGCCGGTTCTTGTCGGTGTCGTGGCGGCCCTGGCGGGCTGGGCCCTGTTCGTCGCGACCTGGCGGGAGCCCGATCCAGCCACGAGGTGATGGCACGGTTCGAGTGTCCGGGCCCGACACCCTACGATCTCATCGCCACCGGAGGGAGAGGTCGTTGCTGGAGGGGTTGCAGGCACCCCGCCCCCGCACCCCGAGGACGTGCATGGCGTACGTCGACGGGGGCGGAACCCTGCCCGATGGGCAGGTCGGTGGGGCACCGGCCAAATGGCCGATGCCGGTGAGGAATACGCGCGACCGTCCTGCTCCGAGCCTGTCGGAGAGAACCGATCAGGCCGCGCCGGCGGCGATTCCGAGGAAGTCTTCCGCCTTGAGGGCCGCGCCGCCGATGAGTCCACCGTCGATGTCCTTCTGCGCGAGAAGGCCCTTGGCGTTGTCCGGCTTCATGGAGCCGCCGTACTGGATGGGGATGATCTCGGCAGTGGTGGTGCCGTAGAGATCGACCAGAACCTTGCGGATGAACGCCTGGGCTTCCTGGGCTTGCTCGACGGTGGCGACCTTTCCGGTTCCGATGGCCCAAACCGGCTCGTAGGCGATGACGGTCTTGGCGGCATCTTCCGCAGAAATGCCGGCGTAGGCGCCCTTGAGCTGACGCTCGTTGACGGCGTCGGTCTGGCCCGCTTCGCGCTCGGCGAGCAGTTCGCCGATGCAGACGATGGGGAGGAGGCCGTGTTTGAGGGCCTGCTTGGTCTTCTTGTTCACGGTTTCGTCGGTTTCGCCGAAGAACTGGCGCTGTTCGGAGTGTCCGATGATCACGTACTTGACGCCGGCCGAGACCAGCATGGCGGCGGAGATCTTGCCGGTGAAGGCGCCCGACTCTTCCCAGTGGAGATCCTGCGCGCCCAGAGCGACGCGGGTTCCGGCCACGACCTTGGCGACTTCCGTCAGGCACACGAAGGTGGGGCACACCACGAGGTCGACCGAAGCGGGCGCCTCGGATGCCTTGGCGACGACGGCCTTGGCCAGATCGACGGCCTCGGACACGGTCTTGTTCATCTTCCAGTTGCCAGCGATCACGATGCGACGAGTCATTGGAACTCCCGGGGCGGCAAGCGCCCTCTCGACTTGGGTGAATGGATGGTGGATCAGAGGCTCAAAGATAGCCTCGCTCCCACACGAGTCCCCCCTCCGTCCCGCTCCCGACCGATTCAGGGATTTTTCAGGAAACTGCCGTTCCAAGCCTTGGCGGCATTCGCCTTGCCTTTGGCCACCACGCCCATTTCCTCCAACTGCACCGCCAGTCCCTGCCATCGCGCCGCGGTCATCGCCCCGATCCCCAGGCGGTTGGTGTCTTCGTTGCGGCACAGGGACTGCAGTTCCTGGTGTCCGAACCGAAGCACCGGCAGATCCATTTGCGGATTCGCCGCGTGGATCACCTGCTCGGTGGCCTGGGGCTGTTTCAGGTACAATTCCCACCCTGCCTGACTGGCCTGGACAACCTTGCGGACCAGGTCGGGCCTCTCGCGCAGGGTCTTCTCCGAGACGACCAGGACACTGGTGTAGGGATTGTACCCAAGTTCGGACACGTAGAGACTGACAGGATCCGCGCCTTTCTGGCGGGCCACGAACGGCTCGGAGATCCCGTAGGCCTGCTGGGCGAATGACTTGTCGGCCACAAAAGGCGCCACGGAACCTCCGTAAGGCACGAACCTCACACCAGTCAGGGCCGCCTTCCGCTTGAGGTAGCTGGCCCAGGGCGCCTGCGGCTCGATGGCCAAGGTCAGGTTCTTCAACTCCGTCAGCGAAGTGATGCCGGAGGCGCGATGCACCATGACCACGCGCGGTGATGTCTGGATGGGTGCCAACACCGCGACGACGGGAACCCCTTGAGCGCGCGCGATGAGGACCTCGTCGGCGTTGGAGACCCCGAAATCGACCCGTCCCGTGGCCACCTGCTGCAGCACGGGAGCCCCAGGCCCACCCGGCAGCAATTTCACCTGGATGCCGGCTGCCTTGTACAGCCCTCCCACATCGGCGGCGTAGAACCCCGCGTGCTCCGCTTCGGGAAACCAGTTCAGGGCGAGGGTCGTGGCGGCGCGCGCCAAGCTGGTGGCCATCACGATGGGCAAAACGAGGATCGAGAGGTTCATTCGGAAACTCCTGGAGTGCATCAGTGGGGGGAAGGCGGTTCCTGCAGGCGTGCCAGCAGCAGTGTGGAGACAGCCCCGACCAGGAGAAAAACCCCCAGCCCAAGAAGGGTGGAGGCCCCGACGGAGGCGAAGAGCAATTCCGTCTTCATCTGGGCCGCGGTCATCTGCACGAGGTAGCCCAGACCTGGGTGCTCGACCCCGTAGCCGGCGAAGAACTCGCCGACGATGGCCCCGATGACCGTCAATCCCGCGGAGACGCGTGCGCCCGCGACTAGGTAGGGCACACTGTGAGGCAACCGCAGAAACAGGAGCTCCTGCCAGCGCGCGGCCCGGCACATGCGGAAAAGTTCCAGCAGGGAGGGATCGATGCGGGTGAGGCCTTCGACGCCGTTGGAGAGGATCGGGAACACGCTGAGCAGGAACGAAACCAGCACGATGCTGGGAAACCCCGGGCCGCTCCACAGGACGATCAGGGGCGCGATCGCGACGATGGGCACGGTCTGCAGGAAAATCGCCCAGGGATAGAGACTCGCGCGGATCCAACGGGCTTGGGCGAACACGATCGCCCCCAACGTGCCCACCACCAAGGAGGCGGCGAATCCCGCCAAGGCGCCGGCAAGGGTGGTGCCCATGGCGGCGAGCAGTTCCGCGCGGCTCTCCCAGGCGGTACGCGCCACCGCAAGCGGCGAGGGGACCAGGAAGGCCGGCACGTCGAAGACCACCACCCCCACCTGCCACAAGCCCACGAGGACGACCAGCGACGCCAACGGAGGAAGGAGCGCCGAGGCGAGCCTGGTCACGGAGCCACCTCGGACAGATTCCGTCCGATCTCCCGGACCAGCGAAGCCGCGCGTGCATCGGTCCGCAGCAAGGGATCGCGCACCTCCCCGAAAGGGATCGCGATGTCGGCGCGCACCCGGGCCGGACGCCCCGAAAGGCAGAGCACACGGTCCGAGAGGAATACGGCCTCCGAAATGTTGTGCGTGACGAAGAGGGTGGAAAATCCCTCTCGAGCCCGGAGCGCCAGCAGTTCCTCCTGCAGGCGCGAGCGGGTGAGATCGTCCAGGGCGGCGAAAGGTTCGTCCATGAGCAAGATCTTGGGACGGGTGGACAGGGCGCGGGCGATCGAGACCCGCATGCGCATCCCCCCGGACAGTTGGGCGGGAAACCGCTCGCCGACACGTTCCAGCCCCACGGTTTCCAGAAGCTCGGCGGCGCGGCGACGCCGGACTCCGCGTGCGGTCCCCAGCAATTCGGCGGGCAAGGCGACATTGTCGAGGACCGTGCGCCAAGGCAGGAGCACGGGACTCTGGAAGACGAACCCGATCCCCTCTTCCGGATCCACCACGATGCGCCCTTGTGAGCAGGGCAGCAGCCCTGCCACCAGCCGCAACAGCGTCGATTTGCCGCATCCGGAGGGACCGACCAGGGAGACGAATTCACGCGACCGCAACGCCAGCGAGACGCCTTCCAACGTACGAGTGCCATCCGGGAACACATGGCCCAGATCCTCGAGCGAAGCGATGACGTTTTGCGATCGAGTCTCCATCCATATCGCAATCTACGCAGATATCCCTTCGGTGACGACCCGGCTCCGCCCGCAACTCCCGAGCTTCGTCGCCTGTCGATCCCGCTCCACGCCGAAGACGAGCAGGTCAGTCGTCTTGGGCGCCGCGACGGTCCTGGACCAGGACATCCATACGGGAGGCCAGCTCGGAAAGCAACACGGGTTTCACCAGGACCAGGTCGGCTCCGGCCTCCAGACAGCGGTCCCGCGCTTCGGGCAGAGCGGCACCCGTCAGGACCACGATCGCCATCCTGGCGCCATCCGGCAGGTCGCGCACCTGGCGCACCAGGTGGTCGCCGTCGCGGCCGGGCAACCCAAGATCCGTCAGGAGAGCATCGAAGCGCCGCGCGGCCACCAGCTCCAGCGCCTCGTCGACGCACGAAGCTCCCGCGACGCTCCAACCGATGGCTTCGAAATACTCGATGCAAAGTTCGCGAAGATCCTTCTGATCGTCCACCACCAGCAGGAAACGGTCCGACAGCCGGCGCGGCCTCGTCGGCTCGACGGCTTCCTCGTCCCGTGGCAGATCGGCCGAGCGCGGCAACCGCAATTCGAATTCGGCGCCTCCGCCCTCGCGGGGTCGGTATTGCAGCTCTCCCCCCATCGCCTGGGCCAGTTGTCGGGACAACGCCAGTCCGAGACCCGTGCTGGCACGGGGATCCAGCTCGGACCCGAACCGTTCGAAGGGCTTGAACAGGCGATCGATCATGGCGGCAGGCACGCCCGATCCCCGGTCGCACACCCGGATCGCGATCTCGTCACCGACCGCCACGATGCGGACCTCCACGAGGCCGCTCCCGTGGCGCAGGGCGTTGGTGACCAGATTTGTCAGAATCTGTCGAAGCCGGAGGGGATCGGCCAACACCCCTCCGGTGTCCCCGATCTCGCTTTGGCACACGACCTGCCTGCCGACATCCGCCAACTGCGGCCCCACCAGCTCGAGGGCCTGGTCCAGCACCTGCCGCGGCCTGCAGGGCACCAGGGAGATGGGCAACTTGCCGGCGCGCCCGCGTGTGAAATCGAGGATGTCCTGGATGAGCGCCAGGAGATGTCGTCCATTGCGTTCGACCATTCCCAGTCGTCGTCCCATCGCGGTGGGGACCGGTCCGTCGACCCCATCGCGAACCGCCTCGACACCCCCAAGCACGGCGGCCAGAGGGGTGCGCAATTCGTGGCTCATCTGAGCCAGGAAACTTTCCCGGGTCGCCAGAGCGTCCTTCAGGTTTTCGTTGGCTCTCTCCAGCTCCAGGGTGCGGTCGGCGACTCGGGCTTCCAATTCCTCCCGCGCCGCTTCCAGGAGCGAACGACGACGACTCTCCTCGACGTGCCAACGCCCCGCCGCACCGCCCAGAGGAATCGCGACGGCAAGGAGAGCGCGTACGGTCTCGACATCGCGGGCCGACCACGAATCGGGATTCCAGCGCGGCCCCAAGGCCAGGATTCCCGGTGCGGCTCCCGCACACGGCACACCGACCAGGAGACAGGACTCGATCTCGGCGGGAACAAGTCCTTCACCGGCCCCGGGCAGTTCGAATCCGGCGAGCAATCCCCCGGCGTCCTCGAGGCGGTCGCCCACGTCCAACCGGACCTCTTCCAGCCATCGGGACGCAGACCCCGTGGAGGTCGCGATCGCCTGGCCAGGCTCGATCCTGACCAGGACTCCGGTCCCGAAGACTTCCCCGAGGGTCGCACCCAGGGCCTGGGCCAGCGACTCCCCACGACCGAGGCGCTCCACCAGGCGCGGCAATTCCTGACGCAGATCGTCCAGCTCCCTGCCCCCCGAGCCTGTCGAGCGGTGCAGCCGCCGTCGCAAACGGTTCCACAGGAAAATCACCGCCAGCAGAATTCCGATCTGCCCCAGGTCGATCCGGCTCGGCTCCTCTCCCCACAAGCTCACGGCGTACAACGTCGCGGCTTGCAGCGCCAGAAGGATCGCCCCCCACGCCAGACGCACCAGCCCCCCGTCGAAGAGGCTGGAGACGGTGAACAACCCCCATCTTCGGATGGCAAGCCCGAAGGTGATCGGCAGGGCGATCGAGCCGAGCGAAGTGATCTCCTGCGGCCAGGCCCGCCAGCCCAGAACGAGGGGCAGACCGGTGAAGAGAAGGTACGGGAGCACCCCGACCAGGAATCCCAGGAAGATCCATTGGATCTGGCGGCGATGGGCGGCATGGCGGGACCGGATGAACGCCAGGGCGAGGAAGACCAGCAGGGAGAAGTTGAGGATCGACGAGGCGCCGTAGGAGAGGTGGATCGGGCCTGGCGCCCACCGCCCGAACTGGCCGACCAGAAGCAACGACCACAAAGCGAACATGCCCCCGAGGAACCATCCGCGCGAGCGATGCAACCAGTCCAACCGCTGGGGAAAGATGGTCCCGAACCAGAAGGCGGACACGGAGGTCGTGGTGGCCGCCAGATGGTTGAGCCGCTGCATCCAGATCTGGGAGGCGACCGAGGCGGACAATTCCCGCTCGACGATGACCGCCATCGTCGAGAGCAAGATCGCGACTGCCGTCCCCGCCAGCAACAGGATTTCCGACTGGGCGCTGCGGACCTTCCGGGCCACGAGGATGGCCACAAGCATCCACACCAGCGCCAGCAGGTTGGGAACCACAAGCCTCGCGGAAAGAATGCTCCACGGCAACGGCATCGGCACGATCGCGACGAGCCGAGGGCCCGTCGCCCCCCGCACCCCCAGTTGCACCGGTCGTTGGTGGTGGATGTGTTCCCGAAGGAGGCGTTGCCCCTCCCAGAAACGATCGACGTCCGCCCAGGAGGGGCTCTGGTCGTGGTCGACCAGGAACGCCTGCCAGGGGATCGTCCGCCCTTCCAGAGTGAATAGGGTGTCTCCGGGGACCACTCCCGCTCGGGCGGCAGGGCTTCCCGGATCGCACGCGTCGACCACAACCAAGGAGTCCTTCACGGAGGCGTGGATGCCGACCCACGGTGACTGTCGCAGGTGCTCCACGGTCCACCCCAGCGCCAGCAGCCAACAGACCACGGCCAGGACCATTCCCCAACGGAACCATTCTCTTTGGAGGAAGGACGACATGGCGTGCCATGATACCACCCCACGAGCCCCAAAGGCACCCGGCAAGGAACCATGGCGGGAAACACCACCGCACCCCGACACCCACCACGTGGGAGGAAGCCAGCAAACATTGCGCCGCGCGGGAAACCCGCAGGGACCACGGCCACGCCGCGATCAGGGAAACAGGCATTCCCCGAACGGAGGGAGAGCAAGGTGCCTGGAGGCATCGCATCCAACCCGCCCCCCCTTGTGACGAAACGGGGTCAGACTCAGCGCGGCAGGAAACGACCCGTCCAGACCTTGGTGGGATCGACACGTCCACGGCGAATGACGGACATGTCTTCCATCTGGCGAACCAGAAGTCCCCAGCGGCGCGAGGTCATCCCTCCCAGGGAAATCTCCACGAGATCTTCCGTCTGGGTATGCCGCATCAACTCCTGATGGGCCTGGATCAGGAGGGTGGACGTGAGTTTCGGGTTGGCCGCATGCAGGCGCGCCTCGGCAGCCTGCGGATGCATGAGGTAACGGGCCCAACCCGCCTGGCTGGCCCAGACCAGATCCCGGACCCAGTCCGGCCGCTCCTTCAACGACTTGCCGGCCACGACGAGTACCCCGCCATAAGGATTGAAACCAGTCTCTGATACATACAGAGGCAGAGGGTGCGCTCCCGCCTCGTGAGCCAGGAGCTCTTCGACCAGGCACGACCCCAACTGGGCGAAGGTCGTGTCGGACAAAAACCCGGAAATGGTGGTGTCGGCCGCCAGGAACCTCACGTTCTTCAAAGGCAGTCGACGGCGCAGGAACTGGGAAACGGCATCGTCTTCATCCCAGGAAAGCCCTACCCCTTCCAATTCGCCCAAGCGACGCATCCCCGACGAACGATGCACCATGACCACTCGCGTGGACGATTGCAACGGCGCGAAGACCGCCACCACATTCAGACCATTGGATTGCGCCAGGACGACTTCATCCGCCGAAACCACCGCGGCGTCGGCCTTGCCCGAAGCCACCAGTTGGAGCGCCGAGCGCGCCGAACTCCCCGGCACCAGACTCGCCTCGATGTTGCGGTCGCGGTAGAGGTTCCCCACCTCGGCCGCATAATAGCCCACATGCTCGGGAGCGGGCGGGCCATCGAGCACGATGACAGATTCCGCACGCGCAGGGATGGTGATCGCGGCCAGCAAGGACAGGACGGCGGACACAAGACGCATGGGAATCTCCTGGGGTGCTCCCCATGGTAACCTTTTGCCCCCGCCCCTGCCCACCCCGGGATGCCTCCGCCCCCGATCCGGACAAGGCCCCCCAAGCCCGCGTCGAGCAGGGGAAGAGTCACCTACATGCCAAGAAACAGAAGACTCCGCGCTGGCAAGAGTCGCGGAGTCGAAAGAGGCCGCCATAAGCGGCTTCCCGGGACGGGAACGATGGATTACTTCTCGGTGAGAGCCACGACGCCCGGCAGCGCCTTGCCTTCGAGGTATTCCAGCGAGGCGCCGCCGCCGGTGGACACGTGCGTGACCTTCTTGGAGAGTCCGGCCTTCTTGATCGCGGAGGCGGAGTCACCACCACCGACGATCGTGCAAGCGCCGCCCGCGGTCGCTTCGGCCAAGGCCTCGGCGATGGCGAAGGTGCCCTTGGCGGATTCGGCGATTTCGAAGACACCGGCGGGGCCGTTCCACAGGACGGTCTTGGCCGACTTGATGATGTCGGCGAAGGTCTTGATGGTGTCAGGTCCGATGTCCACACCCTCCCAGTCGGAGGGGATTTCGTTGACCGACACGTACTTGGTCTCGCCGAGGGTGCGGGCGCCGAAGTCGAGCTTGGTGGTCACGAGGACGTCCGAAGGAAGGACGAGCTTGTCGCCGGCCTGCGCGATGAGTTCGGCGGCCAGGGGCACCTTGTCCATCTCGCAGAGGGACTTGCCGATTTCCTTGCCCTGGGCCTTGGCGAAGGTGAAGCCCATGCCGCCGCCGATGATCAGCTTGTCGACCTTGGGCAGCATCGCCTTGATGACGTCGATCTTGCCCGAGATCTTGGAGCCGCCGATGATGGCGACGAAGGGACGCTGGGGGTTCTCGACGGCGTCGCCCAGGAAGTCCAGTTCCTTCTTCATCAGGTAGCCGGACGCGCGGGGCAGGTCCAGACCGGTGATGGAGGAGTGGTCGCGGTGGGCGGTACCGAAGGCGTCGTTGACGTAGAGGTCCGCAAGCTTGGTGAGGGAGGCGCGGAAGGCCTTGATCTCTTCGGCGGAGGCGGCGATCTTGGAGCCGTCCTCGGCCTTGACCTTGCCCTCTTCCTCGATGTGGAAGCGCAGGTTTTCGAGCAACACGACTTCACCGGGCTGGAGAGCGGCGCAGGCGGCTTCGACTTCGGCGCCGACGCAGTCGGAGAGGAACTTCACCGGCTTGCCGAGGTGCTCGGAGAGCTTGGCGGCGACCGGAGCCAGGGTGAACTCGGGCTTGACCTTGCCGTCGGGACGGC
This sequence comes from Fibrobacteria bacterium, assembly GCA_035913415.1. Taxonomy (GTDB): domain Bacteria; phylum Fibrobacterota; class Fibrobacteria; order UBA5070; family UBA5070; genus UBA5070. The sequence continues at coordinate 72,318 of JAMIIV010000217.1, forward strand.
CCAGGTGCGAAGCGATCACCAGCGAAGCACCCTTCTCGAGGAGGTACTGCAGCGTGGGCAGAGCCGCCGAGATGCGCTTGTCGTCTTCGACCACGCCGTCCTTGACGGGCACGTTGAAATCGACGCGCACGAAGACGCGCTTGCCGGCGACGTTCAGATCCTCGATGAAGAGCTTGGCCATGGGTTTTCCTCGAACAGGAGATATGGTGGGAGGGAAATCGATCCGCCGGCGCGCCAGGCACACCAGCCAGAAGAGGTCCGAAAGGTAAACACCGGACTCACCGGTCCGGAACATCGAATCGGAACGGAAACCCGGGGAGCCGCGAGGCCCTCAGAACACGAAGTTGAACGAGGGGCTGACGGTCCAGCCGCGCAGATTCAAGTTCAGATCGGAGTCCAGCGGCAGCAGGTACCCGCCGCGGATGTCCAGCAGGGTCTGCTTGCCCTTGTAGAGTTCGATGCCCACGTGCGGGGTGACCTGGAGGATGTGTTCGTTCTTGGCCATCGAGGACAGGAACAGTCCACCCAGGGTGAAACCGCTGTAGAGGTTCAGGTACGAGCGCTGCCCGCGGCCGAAGTGGCGGGGGTAGAAGTCCGTGCCGTAGGCGTACTGGAAGACGTCGTTGTAGACCGTGGAGTCGCCCTCGGGCTGGTCGAGGTTCTTGAGAACGCCCAGGATGAGGTAGCTCTTGCCCTTGGTGAACAGATACCGCACCGAGGCACCCGCGTAGACTTCACCGGAAAGACCGGCCTTGGGATTTTCGATGGAGAGGTAGGTGAACTCGGCACCCGGCATGTTCGTGAATTCCACCCAGCGCTTGCTCGTGGTGGTGGGAGGCTCGCTGGGCTCTTCGATGGTGAGGGTCACGATGTTCCCTCGGACCTGCTGGCGCGCTTCGAGGAGTCCCTCTTCCAAACGGAAGATCTGCCCGTCGATCTCGCGGGATTTCTCCCAGAGGGTGCCGTAGGTTTCGGGCTCGCGCACGCGGTCCACCCCTTGCAGCTCGCGGGCGTAGACGTCGCGCTCCGAAGTGCGGAAGCGCAGCTCGTGTTCGAGCTTCTCGATGTCGTCGCGTTTGTTCACCAGCTCCAGGCTGAAGTCGACGGGCTTGCCGAGCCTGCCCAGGCTGTCCTTCAGCGAGCCGAACAGGGTATCGGGAACGGAGAAGGTCATGGTGGCCTTGCGGTGCCAGGATTCCTCGCGGTTGTTCTCGGCTTCCAGGACCTCCAGGCCCATGCGGGCGACCCATCTCTCGGCCGCGGCCAGACCCTGGTGGAGGTCGGAGACCTGCAGCGAGATCTTCAGGTGCCGCGAGAGCATGGCCCCCTGGCCGGCGAAATCCGTCAACACGACCTCTCGGCCGTCCGACGCCCCCCGCGGCGAGGTCAGATCGAGTCCTTTCGACGAGGACATGGAGCCGGGTAGGATGCTCGCCAGAACGAGCAGAGTTGCGGATGCGGACACGGAAACCTCGATGAGGGAGTTTTGGGGACGATGCCCCCCAAAGCTACCTACACCGGTGTGGATGCCCTCAAAGGAAGAAGGGCGCCACCTCGACGCACCCGCCTCCGTTCGCACCGCGACCGATGCGCACCTGGCAGCCCAGCTGCGCGGCACGTGCCCGGATGGTCCGCAGACCCACGCCATCTTCCGCCGTGTCGGGGAATCCCGGCCCATCGTCTTCGATGCGCATGCGGTCGCGCTGCAGATGCAGGCGCACCACCTTCGCCCGCCCGTGTTTCAACGCGTTCTGGACGGCTTCCTGGGCGATCCGATACCACTGGAGCGCCTGGGCTTCCGTGAGGTCGTCCATCCGGCCCTCGACCTGGAGTTCCAGGGTCTCGTGCACACGCAATCGGTCCCCCAGAAGTTGCAAGGCGGTGCACAGGGCGCCCCCCTGCAGTTCGGGCGGGTACAGTCCGTGCGCGGTGGCGCGGATCGATTCGGCCACCCGCGCGAGCTCGGCGTCCAGGCGATCGCACAGCGACCCGGACAACACGGTGTGCCGGAGCATGTCGGCCTGCAGCCGCAGCGCGACCAGATCCTGTCCGATCCCGTCGTGGAGATCCAGGGCCGTGCCGCGCAGGTGCTGGTCGGTCTCGTTCACCAGGCGCTCGTTGAACCCCTTCTCGAGGGCCAGATGCCTCTCGAGGAGCCGCTGGTGGTCACGCCGTTCCGTGTACACCTTCTGGGCCAGGAACAAGCTCAACAAAAGGTTTTCCAAACACAACGCGGACTCCACGATCACACCACGGTGCGAATACATCCAGGATTCGTGGAGCAGCTCACCGCCGAGCCCCACGGCCAACGCCACCACCATGGGAGCGGTGGCGACCAGGGCCAGGAGGGAATCGCGATGCCCCCGCCAGGACGAGCGCAAGAGCAGGACGATGCCCAGAAGCCACGAGGAGGCCTCGAGGATCTCCGCCTGCGGTCCAGAATACAGGAGATCGACCACCCAGGGCCAGACGGGGATCGCAAGCTGCAGCAAGGCGAGGGCCACGAGGAGGCTCCCCAGGATGCGCAGCACGGGTCCCGAACGAGGGAAGCGGGACGAAAAGCCCAGTAGATGCGTGAGAAACAGCGCCAACGCGCCGAACGCACCCAGCGAACCGAAGGAGGGCACCACCTGGTTGGGCGAGGTGAGGGAGGGCCACAGCCAGGCGAAGGCGTGTTGGTGGCTTCCCAGCACGAAGACGATCACGAAACCCTGGTAGACCAGGTACCACAGGTGGCCGCGGTGGCGCACGATGGCGAACAGGAATGCGGCCAGCAGGAGGTTGGCCAGCAGAAGCCCCACCAGGATGCCGTCGCGCAGTGCGCCGTCTTCGGCTTCGGACTGGCGGACGCCATCGGGTTCCAGGCGCAGCGACACCCCGACCCGACCGGTCCGTTCGACCAGCATCAGGTGGATCGTGTTGGGGCCTTCCCGCAGTTCGACGGGCAACCAAAGCCCGTGCCAGGGTGTGCACCAGCTCTGCTTGGGCACGTCCTCCCCGATCCAGCACGAAGCCCGACCGCCGGTCTCGACCCGCATGCTGTCGACGTTGGCGTAGCTCTCGCGAATCCACCACACACCAGCCCGTGGCGCCACCACATGCACCCGCAGCAGGACTGCTCCCGGACGGAATCCGGCCCAACGGCCAAGAGGACGGAATCCGTCGGGATTCGTGCCGCTCCAGGACGAAGGGTCGCGGGATGGTTCCAGGTGGAGGAGGACGGCTTCGGAGGGCACCTCTCCGCCGCCCGGGAGCGTGGCGAGATCGAGGATCGAGGCGCGGATAGGACCTCCGCCGAGGAGGGCGCACACGAAGCACAACCAGAGGAGTCGGAAGACCGGGCTGGAACCGCTTTTCCGCAGACCTCCAGCGAGATGAATTCCCTCCGGACGGCGACTTGGCATCGAGATGGATAGTACATCGCCAGCTTGCCAAGCGGAAGAGGCCGGCCCCTCGGTCGTGTGGATCGCGGCGCGCAACAGGATCACAGACCCGAAACGAATTGCCCCACCCCGCCCAGAAACATTTCGGTGGCGATGGTGGTGAGCACCAGTCCCATCAGGCGTTCGATCGCCTGCACACCCCGATCGCCCACGGCGCGATGGACCCATGGGGACAAAAGCAGGAAGACGCAGGTGACGACGGAGGCGGCGGCCAACGCGCCGAGCCATTCGGGCCAGCGGGAAGGGTCGCGGCTCATGATCAGCATGACCGTCGAGATCGCCGATGGTCCCGCCACGTAGGGAATGGCCAGTGGCACCAGGAACGGTTCGATTTCCGGGGCGGGTGCATCCCTGGAGACCGGAGCCGGAAAAATCATGCGCAAGGCGATCAGGAACAGGATGATGCCCCCGGCGATGGACAGGGAGCGTTGCGACACTTGCAGGGCCGCCAGAAGCCAGTGGCCCGTGAAGAGGAATACGCACAACACCACGAACGCAAAGCCCATCTCGCGCAGGATCACCCGTGTCCAGCGCGCACGCGGCACCGAGCGCAACGCCGAAAGGAACAACGGAATGTCGCCCAAACCATCCATGACCAGGACGAGCAGGACGAAGGCGGAAAGAAAGGTCATGCCTGGAGGATACCATGTACCTCCATGAACGGCGCGCCCCACCGTCCATCGGGACGCACTCGTCCACATCGCGGGTCGCGCGGGATTCCCCCGTGGGTACGGATGCTCCGACACGCGCCGTCGGTCCATACGGCGCGTGTCGGAATCCTTCGTCAGCAGGGTCCGACCAAGGCGCGCAGGTATTCGGCCAGAGGTCGAGGCGGCTGCCCCGTCAGCGACGACACATCGGCCTGCACCGTCCCGCCGCTCCGCAAGGAGGCTGACGGGCCTGCCGTCGGGCAGGGTTTGTCCATGGCCCTGTCCTCGGGGCGGCCACACCGGGGAGGCGTCCGTCGAAGGCTTCCTCGCCTCGGCGCTCTCAGCGCACCCGACCGCTCCAGCGGGTGCCGTCGGGGAACTGCGCCTCCACGAAGAGCAGGCCCACATCACGGCGATCGAGGACCGCCTCCAGCAAAGACGCCGAGAAAGAACCCCCGCGCCCGCGCAGGTCGCGCCAGCGGACCTGGGTGGCGGGGTAGCGATCCGCCAGGGCCTCCAGCGCGCGCAGGCCCCTGGGCCCCGTCGTGAAATCGCCGACCGCGAGCGGAGAGGAGCGGACCAGGAATTCCCCGGCCTGGAGCAAGACAATTTCCGTCCTGGACCACGTGGAGGAGTTGCCATGCGTCGTGGAGCTGCTGCTGGTCGTGGTGGACATCGAGCTGTCCAGGACGTAGGTGGCGGTCACCCAGTTCGAACCTCGCTGGCACCAGGCCCCCAACCCCATGGTCGGTCCCGCCAGACCCGAAGACACCCTGTAGTCGTGCTTCACGCTGTATCCGCCACCCACCACATCGTCTGGGAGCTCCCACCAGAATTCGTCAAAGCCCCGTAGCCCCGCGTCGGCCTTCCGCCAACGGGTCTCGCGATGGAGGCGCAGGGAAAACAGCGAATCGGCTCCGGAGATGATCTGACGAATCGTCAGGCGCTTCCATCCCGCCGAATCCGTCGGCCGCTCCACGATCTCCCACGAGATCGTGGAGGTGGCCGAAACCAGGCCTCCGAACCGCGCCAGCGCGGCGGCGGAATCCAGAGCCGAAGCCGCCTCGAAATCCGCCATCGCTTGGGGCAGGGAGGCGCTCCATGTCGATTGTTTCCAGGTCCACCGGGCACCGACTTCAGGCAGTTCCAATCTCCACGGGCGGGTGAGTTCCACCCCATCGTGGGCCAGCAGCCTCCACTCCGCTCCGGTCATCGGATCCTGGGTCCACACCAATCCCGCTGCCTCGTCCCATGCCAGAGGCGGGCGCGAAAACACCCGATCCCCCTGCACCATCACCGGGTGTTCCCAGGTCCCGCGCGCCAGGCTCACGTCCCACCAACCGTTCCACCAGATCCGCGGCGAACGATCCCAACGTGTGGGCCCCCATGGCAGATTCGGCGACGAACGGGCCCAGGTCTGGCTGCCGTCGCCCCGGGCCATGATCGCGAGGGAATCCATGGCCCCGCTCGCGGAGTCCCGCAGCACCAGGCGCCAGTTCGTCCCTCCGGAGACGGGAGTCGAGTCCAGAACCCGCAGCGATTTCAAGGCGATGGTCGAGGCGCGCGGCAAAACCACCGCGTACACCCAGGAGGCGCCGGGATGGAGAGGCAGCGCCAACGTCGCGGAAGACGCCATGGCCAGCAGGGCGGTTGCGAGTTTCATGCGTGCTCCCATTCTGATGCCCATTGGTCAGCGATTCCTGGCGCAGCGCAACGAAACGCCCCCCGTCTTCCAGGTGTGGTGGGTCAGGGAGATGCCGCTGAATTGGCACCCACCCGAGCAGGGGGAGAACCCCGCCTGGAACGCCGCTTCCGAGGTGCGTTCCGAGGAGCTGATCCACCACGTCGTGACACCGCGTTCCCAGTTCCGGCCCTCGTCGGTGCTGCCGGCGGGAAGGGCATGGAACCCGTACGCGTCCGTCGGAGGCTCCAGCGTCTGCGGAGCGGACCAGGCCGTGGGCTCCAGGATCCCCTCCGCGCGATTTCCCACGTTGGCGATCAGGGTCGCCCATTCGGCGGAATCCGGCACGTGCCAGTCCACCGGGCAAATCCCGCGATGCGGAGACGAAATCAGACCGGCACACGAGGAACTGTCGCAGGAGGAAGGCAAGCCCATCGCGGCACTCCAGCGGTAGAGCCTCCCCCACCGGTCGCTGGAGGCCGTCGAATCCCGGTTAGCCCACGATCCCTCCACCTCGACATCGAGGTTCTGCGCCATCCAGGTGATGTCTCCGATCTGCACGATGGGAATCTCCTTGCCGGATTCCGAATCCAGAAATTGTCCCCTGACGACGTCCGCGGGAGCGACGTACCCCGCGTACAAACCGGCCTCCTTCTCGGAGCCATTCTCCAGGCACCGCAAGCTTGCTCCGAAGGTCTTCGGATTGCTTCCCCCCCACACGTTCCGAGACCCATACTGCATGACCACCCCGCTCGATCTATCGGGTGCCATTTCCTCGGAACCCCACCATTGACCGATGTAGTCGGCGCCCATTACTGAACCCGCACCGGCACCTGCGAATCCTGCCAACATCGCATGGAAGCCGAATCGGTCGTCCACCACACCAGGTCCCGAAACGGCCATGAGCCTCCATGCCGCTACCGTATCCCCTCCGGCGAACGCGAAGAGTTCCTTCCATTCGGATGCCTTCGGGACATGCCATCCGGAAGGACACACACCCTCCACCCGACCACGCGAAAGCCTCGTACACGCATTTTGTCCGCAGGAATCGGGCAGGGCAAGCGCACTGGTCCAGGTGTACAGCCGACCGTACGTCGCCCCGACCTCCGGAGAATTACGCCCCCAGAAGGAGTGGCGCGCGCGGAAGTTCAGGTTCTCGGCCATCCAGTTCTGGTTCCCGATGCGGACGGTGCGGTAGGATTGGCCGTCCCGGGAATCCTCCAGGGTTCCGTAGGCGATCGACGGATTCCAGCGAAACGACGAGCGCCGGGTC